>JAVBVK010000015.1:0-188920 GCA_031554335.1 Desulfarculales bacterium | reverse complement strand
CGTTATCGTCCATAAGCGCGCCGAAAAGCTCGCGCACTATTTTCGAGGCCTTGATAAAGTCATGGTGCACTTCCAGATTGTCGTACACATGCTGATAAAGGAATTCGCGAAAGACTATAATAGCCTGGCTGACTTCCTGGCTCATGGCTATCTTGGCCCCACCATGGGTCAGGCTCTCCTCTATCAGGTCGCGCACCATCACCCCTATCTGCTGGCTCAGGCGAAGGCCCAGCACCTGGCGCACCTGTTCCGGCAAATCTTGCGGGGCCAGCACGCCGCCGCGCAGGGCGTCATCAGCGTCATGGGCAATATAGGCTATAATGTCCGCCGCGCGCACCAGTTGCCCTTCCAGGCTTAGGCTTTCCATGTGGGGGGGAAGGTCCAGAAAATGGCAACGCCCCTTGGAGTGCCCCCAAATGCCCATGCGCACCTCGTAGCTGAGGTTAAGCCCCTGGCCGTCTCTTTCCAGGTGGTCCACCACCCGCAGAGACTGCTGCCAGTGTTGAAATCCCTGAGGCAGCAGTTGGTTAAGGGTGGTCTCGCCGGCGTGGCCAAAGGGGGCATGGCCCAAGTCGTGGCCCAGGGCAATGGCCTCGGTAAGGTCTTCATTAAGGCGCAGGGCGCGCGCCATGCTGCGCGCTATTTGCGCAACCTCCAGGGTGTGGGTAAGGCGGGTACGGTAATGATCGCCCATGGGCGATAAAAACACCTGCGTTTTCTGCTTTAAGCG
This sequence comes from Desulfarculales bacterium, assembly GCA_031554335.1. Classification (GTDB taxonomy): domain Bacteria; phylum Desulfobacterota; class Desulfarculia; order Desulfarculales; family Desulfarculaceae; genus JAIRYI01. The sequence goes on along the minus strand of JAVBVK010000015.1, from coordinate 188,190 downwards.
GCGGAAGGCCTTGCAATACAATATGCGGTCGCGGTCGCGCTGGAAAGCGGGCCGCATGTTGCACTCTATCTCCGCCATTTGCCGACCGCGGCTTTTGGCCGAACGGGCGGCCAGCGGCGCAAGATAGCTGTCTTCGTGCTGTTCCAATTGCTCGCGTAACTTCATATGCCCTTTAGTTGCCATAAGGCGGGTGGAAGCCAACCCGGCCGAAATGCCATAGTATATGCCCTTTTAACTTAAGCCCGGCAATCTTTATAACTTCATGGAAGTATATCAAATTTTCGCCTCGCGCGCCTGCCGGCGGGCGAGTGCCGCCCTTTACAAAGCGGGCAAATTGTCATACACTCCCAATCATGTTCAAAACCACCATATTAGGCCGCTATATTTTTAAAGAAATGCTGGTGCCGTTTCTGGTCAGCCTGGGGGTGTTTACTTTCGTTTTGCTGATGGCCAGAATTACCGAGCTTACCAATTTGGTGGTAAACCGCGGGGTTGGCTTGGATGTGGTCGGCCTGCTTCTGCTCTATACGCTGCCCTATTTCTTTGTCTTTACCGTGCCCATGGCCACCCTGCTGGGGGTTTTGCTGGCTTTTCTGCGCCTTTCCTCAGACAACGAAATAACCGTGATGAAAGCCTCTGGGGTAAGCCTGTGGCAGATGCTGCCGCCAGTGGCGGCGCTAGCCATTGCCGCCTGGCTGATATCCTGGGCTTTAGCCATGTGGGCCTTGCCCTGGGGCAACTTTCAGTTCAGCAGCCTTTTACTGAAAACCGCGCAAAGCAAAAGCGAGCTGGCCTTGCAAGAGCGCACCTTTATAAACGCCTTTCCCGGCCTGCTCATCCAAGTGGCGCGCATGCAAGGCGGCGGCGCCTTGGAAGACATATTCATAGTGGATGAGAGAGATCCCAACAAAGAAAGCACCATCATTGCCAAAGCTGGCCAGGTGTTCCCCATAACTGACGGCAAGCTTACTTTGCGCTTATACCATGGCAGTATTCATAATGTTAACCAGCAGCTCAATATCGCTAAAACCGTCACCTTCGACACCTATGACCTGTCTATTTCCACCCCCAGCGCCATTAGCGGCGAGAAAACCAGCAAGGGTGAGAAGGAGATGTATTTCAGCGAGCTTTTGGCCGAGCTGAAAAACTACCCGGCCAACAGCCCCATGTACAATTCGCTACAGATGGAGTTGCAAAAAATGTTTGCCCTGCCGCTGGGCTGCCTGGTAATGGCCGTCATTGCTTTACCGCTGGGCATTCATTCCCGCGGCGGCCGCTCTTGGGGCGTAGCTGTGGCGGCGGTAGTGTTTTTTATTTATTATCTTTTGCTTTCCGCTGCCTGGTCTTTTGGCTCTATTGGCGTTTACCCGCCAGTGATTGGCATTTGGGTACCCAACCTGGTATTTGCCGCGCTAGCCATCAGTTTATTCCGGCGCGAGCTTAAAGAAAAGCCATATGAATGGCTCTCCAACCTGGAGCGCCTGCCTTCCTATTTTATGCAGCGGCTAACCCGCGCCAAAAACAAAAAAGGTGGGCAATGAATATTCTTACCCGCTATCTGCTCAAGGAGTTTTATAAACTTTTCTGCTTTTTTGTGCTGGGCTTTATTGTTATCTATATTGTTTTCGACATCATTGAAAATGCCAACCGCTTTGCCCAGGCGGGCCTTACCCTGGCGGGCATCGCATCTTACATGCTGCTGCAAATTCCTGAGATAGTCTCTCTGCTTACCCCGGTGGCCGTGCTTATGGCCACCATTATCAGCCTGGGCGTTATGGATAACCGCAACGAGCTGGTGGCCATAAAATCCAGCGGTATAAGCTTGCTGCGCTTTACCGTGCCGGTGCTGCTCTCAGCATTTGCGGTAAGCGTAGGCATTATGGTTTTAAACGAAACCGCGCTGCCCGGCATAAAAGCCCAGACTGAATACATACGCGAGGTAATAATTAAACGACGGCCGGCCAATGTCTATTATCAGCACAAATTCTGGCACAAAGGGCAAAATTCTATTTATGAAATTGGCTCCTACGATCCGGAAAACCAGGTAATGAGGGACGTGACCTATTATGGCTTTGACAAAGATTTCAACCTGGCCATGCGCCTTGACGCCAAACGCGCCCAGTATGTGAATGGCCATTGGCGTTTTTACATGGGCCTTTATCAGCAAATGGAGTCTCGCGGCAACTATACGGCAACCGCATTCCGCACCAAAGACATGCTGCTGCCAGAGCTTCCGGCGGACTTTACCAGGCTGGCCAAGCCCACCTCGGAAATGAACATGGTGGAGCTCTCAGAGCTCATTGCTAAAATCGAGGCCGAGGGCTATGATGCCCGCTCTTATTTGGTTGATATGTATGGCAAGCTAAGTTCGCCTTTTGCCGGCCTGATCATCGCCTTCATCGGCATACCGCTGGTGTTGTTTCGCACTAAAGGCAAGGAAAACCGTATTGCCCGCGCCATTGTGGTTGGCTCAGCTTTGGCCTTGCTATATTGGGTGGGTTCAGGTTTTGTTGCCAGCACCCTGGGCTATCAGGGCGTAATTCCTCCTCTGCTGGCGGCCTGGCTGCCCAATATCCTTTTTACCATGCTGGGCTTGTGGCTCTACAGCCACGTTCCCCAATAGCTTAAAGCATCCCTCTTCGCTCAGGCTCTTGACTCTTTTTTCCCGCTGTTTAATTTAAATTTGAAAGAGTAACTTTTCACTCTTAGGTTAATTATAATACAACAGGGAGGAACGCGTATGTTTAGAGCGCTATATCCGCATCCACGCATTGGGTTAAGGGGTGGTTTTATGCATGCCCCGGGGTTAAGGGAGATTAATCAGATGTTGGGTTCACTTTTAAGTAACCCGTCCATGTTTCCCTCTCTAAGGCTCGGTGAAACTAAAGATGGTTTCATTTTAGATGCCAACCTGCCTGGTGTAACAGCCGATGACATCAAAATAACCGTGCAAGGCAAAACCATCTATTTGGAAGGAACGCGTAAACAGCCAACGCTGGAAGAAGGCAGCCGTTATCATCGCCAGGAGCGCAATTTTGGCGTGTTCAGCCGTGCTATTACCCTGCCCGCCGAGGTGGATGTTGGCAAAGTTACGGCTAGCCAAGACAATGGCATTTTGCATATAGTACTGCCCAAAGACCAGGCTGTGCTGGCGCGTGAAATTAAAGTGAGTTAGCGGTTACGGCCCGCGTGTATACAAGCTTAGACATGACTGTATAGTGAATATAAATTACGGAGAAATTACAATGAGCGAACTTCTGCATCAAGCAAATGAAAGCAATAGCGCGGTCGAGCAGGTCAGTTCCATTCCCGTGCTTACGCCAGCGGTAGATATATATGAAAATGAACAAGCTCTGGTTTTGATGGCCGATCTGCCGGGGGTTAAACAAAACGACCTTAGCATAAAGCTCGAAAACGATGTGCTGACTATTGAGGGGTTGATGAGCCCGCAGGGCGGGGAAGAAGGGGCGAGCCCGCTTTTGGCCGAATATGAGGCCGGGCGCTATTTCCGCCAGTTTACTTTAGGACAAAGCATAGACCGGGCCGCCATTGAAGCCAAACTAAAAGGCGGCGAACTGACTCTAACCCTGCCCAAAGCCGCGGCGGCCAAACCCCAGCGCATAGCCATAACTTAGGCCCGCGCATTTAACCTGACATGCGGCCTGGTTTGCAAGAGAACCAGGCCACTTCTATTATTTTCATATGAAAATTATTTGCTAAACATGTGCGCCGGATTAACACCCCACGCCGTCCCACTATCGCTTTTGCGGCAAACCGCTAGCCTAGCCGCTAAGTTCTCTATCTAAGGTGCGGTAGGCTATAGCCTCGGATAGGTGCTTTTTATCGATGGCTGGCGCCTGATCCAAATCGGCTATGGTGCGCGCCAGCTTTAGGATGCGGCTATAGGCGCGGGCTGAAAGCTGAAAACGCTGCATGGCCCGCTCCAGCATGTGGGCCGCCTCTTCCGGCAGCTTGCAAAACCGGCTGGTGAGCGAAGTGTTCATCTGCGCATTACAGAAGAGCCCGAATTTATGCAACCGCTCCACTTGCACCTTGCGCGCCGCCACTACCTGTTCGCGCACCATGGATGAATCGATGGGATCGGGTTTGCCCGCCAAATCGCTATAGGGTACGGCGGGCACCTGTATTTGCAGGTCTATGCGGTCCAGCAGCGGGCCAGATACCCGGCTGATGTATTGACGAATTTGCTGGGGCGTGCAGATGCAGGGCTTTTGGTTAGAACCATTATAGCCGCAAGGGCAGGGGTTCATGGCCGCCACCAGCATAAAATCGGCGGGAAAGTCCAGGCTGGCCGCGGCCCTGGTAACCGTAACCCCGCCTCCTTCCAGTGGCTGGCGCAACACCTCTAAGGCCATGCGCTTAAACTCCGGCAATTCGTCTAAAAAAAGCACGCCATGGTGGGCCATGCTAACTTCCCCTGGGCGGGGTATGGCGCCGCCACCCACCAGGCCGGCGTCGCTTATGGTGTGGTGCGGGGCGCGAAAAGGGCGCTGGGTGATAAGCGCCTTATCATGGCCCAAGCTGCCAGCGACGCTAGCTATTTGAGTTACCTGCAAGGCCTCCGCCAGAGTAAGAGGCGGCAAAATACCGGGCAGGCGTTTGGCCAGCATGGTTTTGCCGCTGCCCGGCGGCCCCACCATAAGCATATTGTGGCCGCCAGCCGCGGCAATGGTAAGGGCCCTTTTGGCCTGCTCCTGACCGCGCACCTCAGCCAAATCTAAACCATACTGGCTTAATTTGGGTATTATCTGGTCGAAATCCGCCTTAACTTCTTTAAGCGGGGCATTGCCGTTTAAGTGTTCCACCACCTGGCTTAAAGTGCCGGCCCCCAGCACCCGCACTCCGCCCGCCACCGAGGCCTCTTTAGCGTTGGCTTCAGGCACCATTAAATCCTCAAAACCCTGCTCGGCCGCAGCCAAAGCCATGGCCAGACAGCCGCGCACCGGCCTGATGGTGCCATCTAAGGCCAATTCGCCCACCATGGCCACGCTGGGCAGGGCGCGTTCATCCACCACCCCGCTGGCCGCCAGAATGCCCATGGCAATGGGCAGATCAAAGGCCGCACCTTCCTTGCGTATGTCGGCCGGCGCCAGGTTAACAGTGATGCGGTTGACCGGCATGGGGTAGCCGGTATTTATCAAAGCGGCACGCACCCGTTCTTTAGATTCGCGTACCGCGCCATCGGGCAGGCCCACGGTATTAAATACCGGCAGGCCGGTGGACAAATCCACCTCAACCTGCACTTTAAGCGCTTTGATACCTAAAATGGAAAAGGAACTAACTTTAGCCAGCATATCTCGACCTTGGCAATCGGGCCTGGTTTAAGGTTTATTAATTATCTGCAACTGCAAGCTTTCTCTGTGGAAATAGATCCACCCCTGGCTTGGGCTGAACGCTTTAATCAAGTTACCACCCGCACCGCTCACCTGCTCCAGCTCCAAATCGCTGCGGTTAACAAAACAACGCCCGCTGGCCAATATTTGCTCAAAGCGCTGCCGGCTGGCCGCAACCTGGGTAATGGCTTCAATATCAGCCTGCTGATAGCATGCCACCCGCCCATCGCGCAAAGAGTATTTTTCCATCACCGCCGGCGTTGGGGGCGAAGGTGCGCTCACCTTAACCTCGGTTAGCTGCGGCTGCTCTTCCGACCAGTAAAACCAAAGAACCACCCCCGCCACAAGCAGCAGCAACCCACCTAAAAGCGGCCAAAGCCAACGCGGCCTGGCCATAAGCTTTTGCCGCAAAACAAACCAGCAAGAGGGCTTGGCCGGTAAACCGCCGGGGGTTTTCAGCGCTTTTTTAGCATCCCTGGCCGCCTGGCGTGCATTTTTTTTAGCGTCTCTGGCCAGTTGCTTGGCCTTGAGTTGGGCTTCCTTTTGCGCCCTTTCCCGCGCCCGCTGTAATGCTTTGAGGCCACGTTTAATAATGGACTTGATTTCCTCAAGATCCATTTTATGATCCGTACTCAGGCGGTCCACTGCCGCCACTTCCAGCCAGCCCCCTTGAACGAGGCGTAGATACTGGTTAAAAATTACCACTTCCTCAGCGGTCAGCCCCTCATATATATTTTCGCCTTCAACCGCCTCTTTGGCTAAGCTCACCCCAGGCACAGGGGTTTGGCAATAAGGACAAACCTCCTCATTAACCTGCTTACCGCATTTGGAGCAATTTGGCATAGTTCACCAGTTAAACAATTACTAAAATTCTACCATAAACTGAAGCTGGCCGGCCGCGCAAGCAAAATCTTTGGCTGCTAGGCTTGAAAACTATGTTACACCGAGTACTTGTAAAAGTCTCGGGCTATTGCAAGCAGAGCCTCCCAACGGTCAAAGCTAAAGACCTGTTTTTGCAATTCATTAATAATTTTGCGTTTTTCTCTCAAGGGCAGCTTTAGGTACGTCTCTTTGCAAAGCGGCAGACACTCCTCCTGGCAGGCGCTGATAAAGCCGTCACCCGGTATGCGACTGGCCGCGCCCACCACCAACACGCAAATGTCAGGCGCTTTACCCGCAAAAAAGGCATCAATCACCTCGCCGGCTTGGCCTATCACTTTTACCACATGCCGCGGGTTGCTCATGCCAAGCCGCTTAGCCAGCTCCCCGTAAGTTATGCTTCGCCCGCTTAGCGCCAACTCCAGCAGCAGCACTATGGCCTTGGCCGCCCGCGCCCCCTGTATGCGGTTGGCCATGAGCGGCATAAAAATTTTGCTCATATTATTTTTTTCTTTACGCACAGCTTAATTATATTGTAATATTTAAGGCCGCAGATTTGTATCAAATACAATTTTGGCCCTACTTGCAAATATTGTAAAAGGGGCCTTTGTTTGGCGCAGTTAATGTCGCCGCTGCGTACGGCATAACATTATGATATTATTACTTTTGCCGCACATTTGCAATACCAGGCCGCGTCGTTTTGACGCGTTATTTTATAAGGAGATTTAAAAATGTCGGAACTATTAAGTTTTTTGACCACCCAGAACCCGCATGAAAAAGAATTTTTACAGGCAGTTACTGAGGTTTTGGATTCTTTGAAGGTTGTTTTGGATGCCAACCCTAAATACCGCAAAGACAAGATAATGGAACGCATTGTCGAACCCGAGCGGGTGGTCATGTTCCGTGTGCCTTGGCTTAATGACAAAAACGAGGTTAATGTTAACCGCGGCTACCGTATCCAGATGAACAGCGCCATTGGCCCCTATAAAGGCGGCATACGCTTTCATCCTTCCGTCAACTTGAGCATCCTTAAATTTTTGGCCTTTGAGCAAGTATTCAAAAACTCGCTTACCACCTTACCCATGGGGGGCGGCAAAGGCGGCTCGGACTTTGACCCCAAGGGCAAGTCTGACCACGAGATTATGCGTTTTTGCCAAAGCTTTATGGCCGAAATGTTCCGCCACATTGGGCCCGACACCGACGTGCCAGCCGGCGATATTGGCGTGGGTGCCCGCGAAGTGGGATATATGTTTGGCATGTATAAGAAACTGGCCAACCACTTTACCGGTGTTTTAACCGGTAAAGGCCTGAAATGGGGTGGCAGCCTCATCCGCCCGGAGGCCACGGGTTATGGCCTTATTTACATGACCGCGGAAATGCTGGCCACCAAAAAGCAAACCCTTAAAGGTAAAACCTGCCTGGTTTCCGGCTCGGGCAACGTGGCCCAGTTCTGTATAGAAAAGCTTTTGCAGCTGGGCGCCAAACCGCTCACTTGCTCTGATTCCAACGGCTATATCTACGACGAGGCGGGCATTGACCGCAAAAAACTGGCCTTTATCCTTGATCTTAAAAACAACCGCCGCGGGCGCATTAAGGAATATGCCGAAAAGTACAAAACCGCGGTGTACAGCCCGGTCAACCTCATTGCCGACCACAACCCCCTGTGGGATCACAAGGCCGACTGCGCCTTCCCCTGTGCCACCCAGAACGAAATAAATGGCAAGGACGCACAGAATCTGGTTAAAAATAAAGTTACCCTGGTGGCCGAAGGAGCCAACATGCCCACCAACCTGGAAGGTATTAACATCTTTTTGGATAATGGCATCATGTACGCCCCGGCCAAGGCGGCCAATGCCGGCGGGGTGGCCACCTCGGGGCTGGAGATGTCCCAGAACTCCATGCGTATGAGCTGGACCAGGGAAGAAGTGGACAGCCATTTGAAAAACATTATGAAAAACATCCACAATGCATGCCTGGCCGCGGCGGAAAAATACAACATGCCAGGTAACTATGTGGCTGGCGCCAATATTGCCGGCTTTGTAAAAGTGGCCGATGCCATGTTGGAGCAAGGCGTGGTTTAATTTAAAAATTTTCAGGGGCCTTCCCAAGGCCCCTGAAAACTAATGCTGGCCAACTTTATTTCTATTTTTCTTTTTTGTAAGTTAAAGCGCAGGTAAGCCCGTTTTTGGGAGTTAAGATGAAGCAGCGGTTGCACGACGTGCACTGAGCGCGCAGGCTCTCTCCCCGATACCATAACTGCGGCAGATTGGGCTGGCAAATCAAAGCCCGCGACAAGGCTACGGCATCCACCTGGCTAAGCGCTTTTTCCACCTCGGCCAAGCTGCGCCAGCCCCCCACCGAAATAACCGGTACATTTACCGCTTTTTTTACTTCCAGCGCGTATTGCAGAAAATAGCCTTCATCTTCCGCGCTTTTTACTTTACGTGAAGGCGAGTGCTCGGGATCGCCGCCGCCAATGCCACCGCTTATTTCAACCGCGTCAACCCCCAGTTTGACCAACTCCTTTATGGCCATAAGCGACTCTTCAAAGTTAAGGCCATTTGCCACGGCCTCGTCCAGCGCGTTTATTTTAATTAAAAGGGGGTAATCCGGCCCCAGGGCCCGACGCACCGCGGCCGTTACCTCCAAGGCAAAGCGGCGGCGGTTTTCCGCGCTGCCGCCGTAGCGGTCGGTACGTTGATTGGTGAATGGGCTCAAAAATTGGCTGATAAGGTAGGCGTGGGCCATATGAAGCTGCACCGCATCAAACCCGGCCTTTTGCGCACGCAGGGCAGCGCTCACAAAATCTGCAATTATTTCTTCTATCTGGGCAAGGCTAAGTTCTTCCATCTGCGCTTTGCTGGCCAGGTTAACCCCGGCGGAGGGCGCCAGCGGGGCCAGGCCGTCAATAGCCTTATTCATGGTCTGCCCGCCGGCATGGGCCAACTGAGCGGCTATCACCGCGCCTTTTCCATGCACTTCTTGAACCAATCGGGCCAGATAAGGCAGCAACCTGTCGTCATCAATGCGCATTTGCCTAACTGCCGCCTTGCCGCGCTTACTTACAGCCAACAAGCCAGTTACAATCATGCCCACTTTATTGGCGGCCAGGGTTTGGTAGAGCTCATGAAGCTGTTCGCTGGCGCGCCCGTCTTCTTCGGCCAATCCCTCCCAGGTAGCGCTACGCACCAGGCGATTGGGAACTATTAGCTTGTTTATGTGCCATGGGCTGAACATCTTACTCATCTCGTTGCCGCTCCCGCATAAATTTAAATAAAAAAATACTATCAGTCATGATAGTTACATTTCTCTCCATTTTTTCCGGCTTATTATTTTATCAGCGCCAGCAAAAGCTCCACCTCGGCCCGCGGACGGTTGGTGGCCAAAGCGATTTCCGCCGAATTGCGGCCTAGGCCGTGCAACCGGATAACCTGCTGCCGGAAGTCCTGTTCCGGAGACAAACCGACGGCCTCAACGCCAGCCTGATGCAGGGGATGGCCGGGAGGCAAATCGAAAGAATCATTTTCCGGCACAGGCGCGGCCTGATGGGCGCGCGACGCAACCAGAACCCGCCTGGCGGCAGCCACAGGTTTCGCCGCCGTCGCAGTTACCACCTCGGCGCTCACTTTTTGGTTTAAGGCCTGGGCCTGGTCCAGCATGGCCCTAAGTTCGCTTATGCGGGCGTCTAGAGTGGCCAAGGTGGTTCCCACCAACTCGCGCTTTTCACCCAACAACCGATCAAACTCTCTGGCCAGGTTTCCCGCTTGCTCCACAAAGTCCTGAGCCGCTAAAGGCGCCTGGCCGGACACGCCCTTGCCCTTTTTTAATTTTGCGAGCAGCACGAAAACCGCCAGCAATAAAATAACGTCAACGGCTATCTGGGCTATCCACCACAGCCACTCATTAGCCAAAAGCGTTTGCAGTTGATTCATACCGGCACCTAAACCACTATATCCAACAGCCCGCCCAGGCCGGACTTAGGGACTTGTTTATCGCCACCTTCCCGACGGGCTTCTTTATCGTGCGGCTGCTTCTGTCCCCCATGTTTACCATCTTTATCCACTCTGTTGTTAGTGGCCGAATGTTCGGTCTTTTGCACCTGGCTGCGTTTGAGCTGCTCTTGACGCTGGTTTTCCTGGGCAGCGGCAGCCTGTTGAAGCTCAGCATTTTTTTGCAGCGCCTCCTGCATACGGCTCACGTCGCCAGCCTGCTGAATCACTAAATTGGAGCCGGATCCCATATATACCTCCTTTATACAAATAAGGCGGTGTTATAACCTGGCCAACAATTAGCATTTACTCTATAACTATAATTATTATTTACAGTTAACGCAACAAAAAGCGGCAGATGCCTACTCTGCAGCCTAGCCGGCGAATAAAAAATCGGGAAAATATACGCTTTTTATAAACTCGCCGCCCAAGGCCTTGTTTATCTGTTCTTTCATCTGTCCCTGCAAAAGGCTATTCATACGCGCACTGTTTAAGTCTTCGGCTGAACGGTTACGCAGGTTGCGGTAAATCACGTCGCGAATGGCCGCGGTGTGTTCGGCCATAACCATATCCTTAACTTCATCGGAGTTGAACTCCAGAACCACGGAAATCTGCAGCAGACGGCCGCGCGGGTTGGTCATAATGGGCACAACAAAAGGGGCCAAACCAGCCCGGGGCGGGCCAGCGGAGGCCACGGCCGCCGGCTTATCGTTAGTGGCTACTGGCGCGGGTGGGGCCGCTGGCCCACGTAAGAAGAAAAACCATGCCGCGGCCAGCAACAAAAGCAAAACCGCGGCCGCCGCGCCTAGCATAACAAGTTTGGAGGGGCGCTTACCACCCTCTTGCCCCTCTTCAACTATGCTGCCCGGTGCAAAGGCCACTTCCGGCTCGGCGGAAGCCTCCTGTCCGTCAACATCAACCTCTGGCTCGTCTTCGACGGCTGGTAACGGCAAATCCGCCTTGTCTAAGGCTACTTTGTTATCTTCTATGGCAGTGATTGAAGATGTTCCCTGGGCCAAGGTTATAAATCCCTCTACAATGACGCCCTAACTTAACAGCCCCTCCCATCTGTTCAACTAAAAGGCAAGACTGATAAGGCAGTTGTTGCTTGGGCTAAGGCAGGCAAGCTATTTGTCGACAAAAATTTTATCGATTTTCTCAGCCAACGTTTCCGCGGTAAAAGGTTTTACAATATAATTGCTTACCTTGGCCTTTACCGCTTCCAGCACGTTTTCCTTCTGCGCTTCAGCGGTAACCATCAAAAACGGCATATCCTTGAATTCATCGTGGCTGCGCACCCATTTAAGCAGCTCCAAGCCGCTCATTTTAGGCATGTTCCAGTCGCTTACCACAAAGTCTATGCGCTCGCTCTCCAGCTTACGCACCGCGGTTTCGCCGTCGTCGGCTTCCACAATATTTTCAAAGCCCAGTTGGCGTAAAATATTTTTTACAATCCTTCGCATGGTGGAGAAGTCATCCACCACCAGCACTTTCATCTTAGTATCATAGGCCATTGAAACTCTCCCATTGCATCTTAATCGAAAACCAATGCTTTTAATCTGCCCTTTAATCGTAGAATCGCCTTGGTGTGCATCTGGCTGATTCTGGATTCAGTATACCCTAAAACCTCTCCTATCTCCCGCATGGTCAACTCATCATAATAGTACAATGATACCACTAATTTTTCCTTTTCGGGCAGGCTGTCGATGGCTTTAGCCATCTGATCGCGCAATTCGGCCAAGCCCAACATAACCAGTGGGTCTTCCGTACTCTCTTTGTTCAGTGCCTGCATTATGCGGTCGGAATCCAACTGCCCCAAAGGACCACCCTGGTCGTCCAGGCTAAGCAGGTTAACCCCCTTAACCTCATCCAGCAGGTGGTAAAAGTCTTCCAGGTCCACGCCCATTTCGGCAGCCACCTCTTCATCGGTGGCCGCGCGCCCCAGTTGCGCCTGTAGCTGGTTGTACACATCTTCCAGCTTGCCGCTTTTACGGCGTATGCTGCGCGGCACCCAGTCCATGGCGCGCAACTCATCTAAAATGGCGCCTCTTATCCTGAATTCCGCATAGGTTTTAAATTTTACATTTTGCGCCGGGTCAAAACGATCCACCGCGTCAATTAAGCCCAGCACGCCGGCGCTCATAAGGTCGTCCAAAGACACGTGGGAGGGCAGGCGCATGGCGATACGCCCAGCCACATAGCGTATAACTGGCGCATATTCCAGGATAAGAGCTTCACGTTCCGCTGGCGAGAAACCCGCCCGGTTATTGATTTTACCCTGATTGTCGTATGCTTGAGTTACATGCTTACTCATAGGCTGCTACCGCTTACGTTGTCCCCCTGTTAGTTCAATTCTACCAAACGACGCCAGAAAAACTTGATATTCCCGCGCGAAGGGTCATCCACTGGCCGGGAAAGGATGGTTTTGGCCAGAGCGGCCACCGCCTTGCTGGCATTGGCGCCGGGATAAGCTTCCAAAAGCGGCTTCTGCATAATTACCGACTTACTCACCAGAGGGTCTGTTGGAATAAAGCCCAAATAATCCAAAGACAGCCCGCCCAGAAAGTGATCCACCGCGGTGGAAAGCTTGCGATACACCTCTTTGGCCTCTATGGGGCCGGGCACATTATTCACCACCAACTGAAACTTGCGCTCCTGGTGCTGGGAAAACAGCACCTTCATCAACGCGTAAGCATCGGTCAAACTGGTGGGCTCGCCCGTGGCCACCACCAGGCGCTCCTGCGCGGCAATATTAAAGTAAAGGACCGTATCGCTTATACCCGCCGCGGTATCAACAATAACCATATCAATATCTTTAGGCAGTGCTTCCAGAGCTTCCAGCAAAATTATTTTTTCACCGGAGCTCAAGTTGCTGAGCTGGGTTACCCCGCTGGCCGCGGGCAGAATTCTGATGCCTTCCGGCCCCTGCACCAGCACCTCGGCCAGCGCCTTTTTGCCGGAGAGGACATCTTGAATAGTATAAGCCGGGTTCAGCCCCAGCACCACATCCACGTTGGCCAGGCCCAAGTCGGCATCTATAATAAGCACCTTGCGCCCCAGGCGGGTTAAGGCTAAAGCCAAATTTACCACCAGGTTGGTTTTGCCCACGCCGCCCTTGCCGCTGGTTACGCATAACGTGCGCATGGGTAGCGCTGGTTCCGCGGCCGGCGCGGCAAAAGGCCCGCTGGCCTTGGCTCTTTTTTGGGCTGCCAGACGGCGTAGCGACTGAGCCTGATCCTTTGGATACTCCTTGTTCATAATACTTCCTGCTCTTCCTCGCGAGGCGGCATCAGCCGCTTAGCCAACATATCCCGGTTTGCCTCTTCAATGTCATCTGGCACCTTTTGTCCCAGTGTGACATAGCTAACCGGCAGGCCGCTACGCACCACCTGATTGAGAATGGGGCCGTAGATATTGGTTTCATCCAGTTTGGTATATATTAAAGTTTTGGGTTTGAATCTGGCGAAACTCTCCATAACTTCCTGTTGATCGCTGTCGCGGGTGGGGCAAGCCATTACCAAATGGCAATTGGCCTGCGGCCCGCCGGCCAAGATGGCGTGCAAGTCCGCCATATTTTCTTCATCCTTGGGGGATCGCCCCACAGTATCCACCAGCACAATATCCTGCCCGGCAAGCGCGGCCAGCACCTGGCTGAATTCCTCGGCATTAGAAGCCACGCAGGTGGGCACGTCCATAATGCGGCCATACACTTTTATTTGCTCGGTGGCGGCAATGCGAAAAGTGTCTAAGGTTATCAAACCAACCTTCATGCCCAATTTCAACGCGCACAGCGCGGCCAGCTTGGCCACCGTGGTGGTTTTGCCCACGCCGGTGGGGCCAACTAAAGTCCACACATTGGGCTTTTGCTGGCCATAGTGCAGGCCCGGGCTAACCCTTAACAATTTTTTCAGCCGTATATTAAGCCTGGACATAATCCCGCGCCCGCTACCGGGGTTTAGGTCATCCAGAAGCTGGCAGATAATAGCCGGGTCTACCTCCTGCCTGACAAAATGATGATAAATAGGGGCCAATTCCGGCCGGGCGGCAAATTGCGCGGCCGCCTCGCTGGCTATCATGTGGCGGCCCAGCATGCGGCTTAACCCCTCCACCTTTTTGGCCAGTTCGCTAAGCCCGCCGGCTGATATGTGCTCTGGCTTAGGCATTGCCGGCGGCGCGGCGGCAGCGGTTTTCTCTTCCGCGGGCGGGTCTATGGCCGCGGTTATCTCCACTCCGCCGTCCGGCAGCTTGCCGGTGGCTAAAATAATGGCGTCCGCCCCCAAGGTATCTCTAACCTTGCGCATGGCCTGGGACATATCTTTGGCCGTAACCCTTATTACGCGCATAAGCCCGCCTCCAAGCCAGTTAAATACATTGCCCCCCCACGCCGGTCAGGCCACACAAATCCTTTTTTGTCATACGCGCGCCCCCGTCTGATCCAGCATCTGCACAGTACCCACTGAATGCACGTTAATATCTCCGGCAAGCTCGTTGTGGCTAAGCACCGCCAGCGTGGGCACAAAGCGCTCTATAATTTTGCGCAAATGGCGCCGCACCACCGGCGAACAAAGTATTACCGGCGGCTGTGAAAGCGGCGCAAATTTTTCCAAGAGGCTGCTTATGCCATTTAAGACAGCCTGCACTCTCTCCGGGTCTAACGACATGTACACGCCTTGCTCTGTTTGCTGCAGGCCTCCGGTGATAACATCTTCCACTCTGGGATCCACGGTGAGCACATACAGATCTCGATTGTTTATGCCTAAAATGCTCTTTAAGATGCCACGTGATAGCTTCTGGCGGCAGTATTCGGTGAGCAATTCTATGTCTTTGGTCATGGGGCCGTAGTCGGCCAATGTTTCGGTAATGGTGAGTAAGTCTCTTATGCTCACCCGCTCTTTCAACAAATGCTGCAGCACTTTTTGCACGCCGCCCAAAGTTACCGCGCGCATCATTTCCTCCACCGGCTTGGGCGCGGTTTTGGCCAGATTGTCGATCAGCTTCTGCACTTCTTGCCGCCCCAAAAGCTCTTCCGAGTGCCCCCGGATTACTTCGGTTAAATGCGTGGCGATAACAGTGGAAATATCCACCACCGAATAGCCGGCAAACTGGGCTTCTTCGCGGCGGCTCACCGGAATCCAGATGGCCGGCAAGTTAAAAGCCGGTTCTCTGGTGGCAATGCCCTCTATGGTTTTTTTGGCGTCGCCGGGGTCCATGGCTAAAAGATAATCTATCATCAATTCGCCATGGGCTACCTCATTGCCTTTAACCAGTATAGAGTAAGCCCCTGCTTTCAATTGTAAATTATCACGCACGTGCAGCGGCGGCACCACAATGCCCATTTCCAAAGCCAATTGCTGGCGGATGCTGCGAATGCGATCCAGCAGATCGCCATTTTGCTCCTCATCCACCAAGGGAATAAGGCCGTAGCCCACCTCCAGCTCCATGACATCTAACGGCAGCAAGGCCTCAACCTGCTCCGGCCCCATGGTTTTAGTGCCGGCGGCGACCTCTTCGGCTTTAGCCTCCTGCTTAATTTTTTCTTTGCGCGCTTCTTCTTTTTCCTTCTCTTTTTTAGCCAGGAAAGAAAGCCCCAGCACGCCGGCCCCTAAAATCAAAAACGGAGCATGAGGCAGGCCTGGCACCAGCCCCATCACCATCATGAGGCCGCCCGCCAGCTGCATGGCAATGGGCTTAATAGTAAACTGGCGCAAAAATTCTTTGCCCATAGAGGCTTCGCCCGCGGCGCGGCTGACTAGAATGCCCGCGGCGGTGCTGATGATGAGCGCCGGGATCTGGGTAACCAGGCCATCGCCCACGGTAAGCACGGTATAGGTAACCGCGGCGTCGCTGAAAGTCATGCCTTTTTGCGCCACCCCAATAAGCAGCCCGCCCAAGATGTTAACCAAAATGATAAACATGCCGGCAATGGCATCGCCGCGCACGAACTTGCTGGCGCCGTCCATAGATCCGTAAAAATCGGCCTCGCGCGCCACCTCGGCCCTGCGGGCACGGGCCTGATCTTCGTCAATAAGCCCGGCGTTCAAGTCAGCGTCAATGGCCATTTGCTTACCCGGCATGGCGTCTAAGGTAAAGCGGGCGCTAACTTCGGCAATGCGCTCGGCGCCCTTGGTGATAACGATAAAGTTGATTAACGCCAAAATTAAAAATATCACCAGGCCCACCACATAATTACCGCCCACCACAAACATGCCGAAGGCGTGGATAACCTCACCCGCCGCCGATGGGCCTTCTTCCCCCCTAAGCAGAATAAGGCGGCTGGAGGCCACGTTGAGGGAAAGGCGTAAGAGGGTGGTAACCAGAAGCACTGAAGGAAAGATGGAAAAGTCCAGCGGCCGCAGCGAGTAAAGCGCGGTGAGCAAAATAATAAGCGCAAAGGTGATGCTGAAGGAGAGCAAAATATCCAAAGCAAAGGTGGGCAGGGGCATAATCATTACAATGATGACCGCTACCAGGCCTATGGCTATGCCTATTTCGGATATGTTGCCCGCGTTTATGCGCGGCACATTAAGCGTTGGTTGCGCGTTGGCCATAAACTAAAACCTAACTTTCAGCCGGGCTGGGACCAGACTTCCTGGTTGCCGCCAATACTTCTTCGTGTTTGTTTTTCTGGCGGTAAACATGGGCCAGAATAGTGGCCACCGCCTCGTACAGTTCAAAAGGAATTGTCTGCCCCACCTCGGCCATGCGAAATAATGCCCGGGCCAAAGGCTTATCTTCAATAATGGGCACCCCGGCGTCAGCGGCCGCGGTCTTTATTTTTTCCGCCACCAGGTTGGCGCCTTTGGCCACCACCTGCGGAGCCTCCATTTCACCCGGCTTATAAGCCAAAGCCACCGCCAGGTGGGTGGGGTTGGTAATAACCACGTCCGACTCGGGCACCGCGCTCATCATGCGTTTGCGGCTGGCCTCGCGCTGCAGGCTTCTAATACGCGCCTTAACATGCGGGTCGCCTTCGCTTTGCTTGTATTCGTCTTTAACTTCCTGCTTGGACATCTTTAAGTTTTTTTCAAACTCGTACTTCTGGTACGCCCAGTCCAGGGCGGCCAGGGCCAGCATAGCCAGCACCGCGCGCCAGAAAATCTTGAAACACACGTCCATTAAATAAAGCAGAATACTGGTAAGGTCGCTGCGTTCGCCCAATTGGGAAAGATGCTCCCACTCACTGCTCACTGTGGCATAGGCCACCGCGCCCACCACTACCAGCTTCATGATGTTCTTAAACAGGTTAAATACTGTCTGCTTGGAGAACAGACGCTTCAGCCCGCTTAAGGGATTTATTTTTTTTAAATCCGGCTTTATGCGCGAAGGCGCCCACAAAAAGCCAACTTGTATCAAATTAAAAAGCACTGCCGCCAGCACCACAAATAAAAGTATGGGGGCAATGGTGATGAAGAAAAAATACGACCAGTCTATAACCATGGTAAGCACGCTTTCGCGGCTGACCATGATTTGCCCCACATCGCTCAGCATATGGCGCATAAAGCCGGTAACCTGATTGTAGACATAGCCGCCAAAAAGCAAAAATGCCACCAGGCCAGCCATAAGCACCATTACGCCCGACAGCTCCTGGCTTTTGGCAACCTGCCCCTTCTCCCGCGCCTGGCTGCGCCGTTTTGGGGTTGGTTTCTCTGATTTATCCTGTGCGCTCTTCTCGTCAGCCACTTACATGCCTCTAAGCAGGTGTTGCATCATTGCTTGCAAACCCTGAAAGTTTTCTATCAGAAGCGGGGCCATGGTACCTAAGGCCAAACCAAGAAAAATTAGCCCCACGGATATGGTAATAGGGAACCCCACAATCAAGATATTCATTTGGGGAACGGTTTTAGCTATTACCCCCATAGATACCTGCGTAAACAACAACGCTCCTATAACCGGCGCCCCCATTTTCACCGACAAGGCAAACATGCTTGAGGCATGGGCCATGACCGTGGTAAATAAATTCTGGCTTATGCTGAAGGTGCCCGGCGGCACCAGCGTAAAGCTGTCTTTTAAGGCCGCCAATATCAGCAAGTGGCCATCTAACGTAAAAAACAGCAGCATGGCCAGCAAATAACAAAATTGCGCCAGCACCGACACCTGCTCCCCACCCATGGGGTCTATCACGTTGGCCACCGCAAACCCCATCTGAAACCCAACCAGTTGCCCCATAATCTGAATGGCCGCAAACAACATGCGCAAAATCATGGACATAATAAGCCCTATCATAAGTTCGCCCACGGCCAGCAAGGCGAAGCCTATGATATCTGTTGGGTAGCTGTCCGCGCTTAAATGCAGCACCGGCTGCAGCACAAATGTTAAAGCCAAACACAAACCGGCTTTTACCAACGCCGGTATATTATTAGAGCTGAAAAAGGGCATGGTAATGAACAGGGCGCTGGTGCGTAACAAAATAAGCAAAAACGCCGCCCACTGGTTATAGGTATAATCAGTTAAAAAGTCCACCCCACCCTTTACCCGCTATTTAATGTACTGCGGTATATTAGTTATCAAACTATCTGTATAAGCTATTACCTTGCTCAGCATCCAGGGAGCAAATAACAGCACCGCCAAAAAAACCGCCACAATTTTGGGCACAAAGCTTAAGGTCATTTCCTGAATCTGCGTGATAGACTGGAAAATGCTTACCGCCAGACCCACAAACATGCCCACGCCCAAAATAGGCAGCGACAACATGAGCGTAATTTCTATGGCACCGCGGGCAAAACCAACGATAAAATCTGGAGTCATGCGCCTCTCCGTCAAAAAAAGCTTTTGGTTAAAGAGCCCACCAGCAAATACCAGCCGTCCACCAGCACAAAACACATCAATTTAACCGGCAGCGAAACCATAACCGGCGGCAGCATCATCATGCCCATGGAAAGCAGCACCGAGGCCACCACCATGTCAATAATCAAAAACGGCACATATAATAAAAACCCTATTTCAAAGGCTGTTTTAAGCTCACTTATAACAAAGGCCGGCACCAGCGCGGTTAACGGCACGGCGTCGGCGTTTAGCGGCTTTTCCTCGCCGGCAATATGCATAAAAAGCCCCAAATCCCGTTTGCGGGTTTGGCGCAGCATAAACTCACGCAAGGGCTTGGCCGCCTCTTCTAAAAACTGGGTTTGGTTTATCTGATTGTTCATCAAAGGCTGCAACGCCTTGTCGTTTATCTGCTCGAACACCGGCCCCATTATAAAAAAAGTAAGGAACAGGGCCAGGCTTATTATGATTTGAGCCGGCGGCACCTGCTGGGTGCCCAGCGCGTTGCGCAACAGGGAAAACACCACCGCCAGCCTGGTAAAGCTGGTCATAAGAATAAGCATGGCTGGCGCCACGGTTAAAACGGTCAGCAGAATTACTATTTGAATTACCGAGGTAAACTGCTGATTGCTGGTGGCCTCCTCCACACTGAAACTTACCGTGGGCAGGCGTAAAGGCACCCCGCCTATCTCCGCCGCCCCGCCCGCCGGCGCGGCGCTGGCCATAGCCGGCACCAGCAAAGCCATGCCAAACAGGCACAGGAAGAAGATCAGCCTAGCCTTCTTCATCTTCCTGCTTCCTTTTGAAAATATTTATAAACCCCGCCCCTTTGTTTCCCTTACCCCGGCGCATAAAGCCCACCCCGCTGCTGTTTTTGATTTCAGCTATTTCCTCGGCATCGTCTATTTCCCTTAACAGCACCACCTCGTGCGTGCCCAGGCCCAGTACCAGCATTTTGCGCCCAACTTCCACCAGGGCTAAACTTTTTTTGGGCCCCAGGCCAAGACGCCCCCACACCTTAAGGCCGCCCGCACCGTAGCTAGTAAGCTGCCGCGGGCTTAAACGGCGCATAAGCCAGTAAAGCGCCAGCATCAGGGCCAGCACTAAGGCCAAAGCCATCACCATCCGCAGCATGGCTCCGGCAAAGGAAACCGTTTCCACCGGGCCCTTGCCATCTTGGGCCAAGGCTTGCGCTGGCTGCCAGCACAGCGGGGCTAACAAAAAGAGCAGGCGCGCCATACTAGCCCAGCGACTTAACCCGCTCAATAGGCGATACGATGTCGGTCAGGCGCACCCCGAACTTTTCGTTAACCACCACCACCTCGCCGCGGGCAATGAGTTTGCGGTTAACCAAAATTTCCAAAGGCTCTCCCGCCAGCTTGTTGAGTTCGATAACCGAACCCTGCCCCAGTTGCAAAAGGTCGTTAATAAGCATGGAAGTGCGCCCCAGCTCCACCGTTACCTCCAGGGGGATGTCCAGAATAAAATCTATACTCTGCCCGCCATAACTTTCGCTGTCGCCGCCATCTACCGGCACGTCAAAGGCGTCTAAGGCGCCGGCGTCTCCTCCTCCCAGATCCCACTCATCAGCCATTTGGCTCTCCTTAATTGCTAGTAATACTCTTCCACTTTGAAGGCTTTATTCCCCCTGAAGGTGCCGGCGCGGCCCACAAACTTGGGCACCCCCTGCACCAGGGCCACCAGGCCTTCGTTTATGTCTTTATCCAAGGTGATGACGTCACCCACTTTAAGCTTCAGCAAATCGCCGCTAAGCACCTCGCTACGGCCAACCTCAATGGCAATCTCCACCTCGGCGTCTCGTAGCTGCGCGCGAAAGCGGCGCATCCATTCATGGTCAACTTCCAACTGGTCGCTCTGAAAGCCGGCATACAGCTTGCCGCGGATGGGCTCAATGGTGGAATAGGGCAGGCATACCGTAATGGTGCCGGCCGCGTGCTCCATTTCCATTTCAAACTTCACCACAATAACCACATCGGAAGGGGGCACAATAGAAGCAAACTGCGGGTTGTTTTCCGTACGCTGATAAACCAGGGTAAGGTCGTGCACGGGCTTCCAGGCCTGCTCCAAGTCGCGCAGGGCCATTAGCACCACCTTGCGCGTAAGCTGAAGCTCAATGGCGGTAAAGTCGCGCCCTTCAACTTTAACCTCGCCGGTGCCGTCGCCGCCAAAAAATGTCTCCACCAGGTTAAACACCAGCTTGCTCTCCAGCACAAACACCGCGTGCCCGCGCAGAGGGTCCATTTTGAAAATGTGCAGGCTGGTGGGCACCGGCAAAGAACGCATAAATTCGCCAAACTTAACCATGTCCACGCTGGTGGTGGTAACGTCCACTATCTTGCGCAATGAGGCGCTTATGGTGGTGCGGAAAAGCCTGGCAAAACGATCGTTGATAATTTCCAAGGTGGGCATACGGCCGCGAATAATGCGGTCTTGGTTGGTGAGGTCGTACACCACCACCCCGTCGGCCCCGGAGCCGGCCCCGGTCTCCACCTCGATTTCGCCGCCGCTCATGCCCCGTAAAAGGGCATCCACCTCGTCCTGGCTAAGTACTTTGTTCATAGCTTCCTACTGAACCACAAATTCCATATAAAACGCCTGGGTTATTTTGTTGGGAACGCCCAGCACGTTGTTGATGGTTTTTAATATTTCCATGCGCAGGCGCAATTTCCCCTGCGGGCCGCTTAAATCGTATGAGGTTTTGGAGCCAAACAAAAGCAGCAGGGAGTCGCGAATGCGGGGCATGCGCGCCTCTACCTCGGCTTTCATCGCCTCACTTTCAACATCGATGGCCACAATTATGCGCAAAAAGCGCCGGGCATTGGTGTCGGCCAAGTTGACCATAAATGGGTCTAGGGTAAGTGGCAGGGCAGGGGCTGGGGCCAACACGGGAGGCGCGGGCTTACCCTCTTCCACCGGCTTGGCGGCAGAGGCCTCGGGCGCGGCCGCGCCGGCGGAACTGGCCACTGGCGCGCTGGGTTTGCCCAAAATAATATCATGCAAAAAAAACTTCCAGGCGGCAAAGCCACCGCCGCCCAGCACCACCAGCGCCGCGGCTAAAATGATTATGAGCTTTAGTTTGCTCTTTTTCTTGGGCGCGCCGTCCGCACCATCCCCCACAGGCACAAGCTGCTTTTCCGCGTCGGCCATTTTTTATCCTTTTTGCTTTTTTGCCTATTTGGACACATACCTCTCCCTTAAGCCAAACGGCCCATAATGGAGAGTTTACCCATGCATCTATTACCTTATTTTATGATAAAGCAAAGGATGTGCCACTTGGAGGGATAACTTGAAAATTAAGTGAGAAGCGGGGGCAAAACAATTTTTTGTTTTGGCTAACATGCTAAAAAATAAAAACATTTTGACTACAGTGGCAACGCCTAAATATACGGCGGCCATACTGTGCGCGCTTGGCTGGCCTGCGGTCCGGCCCCCAAATGGCGCGCCAGCGTCAAAAAACACAATATACAGTCAAAATAATGGCGGAAAAGCCTTTATTTGAGGATTTCCAAAAGGTCTTTCAATTCTTGCTGCAGACTGGTAGAAGAGACAGGCCCAGCCGGAGCCGCTGCCTGGGCAGCGCTCTTTTCCTCTAAGGCTTTTTTGGCCCCGGCAATGGTGTAACCCTGGTTATAGAGCAACTCTTTAACCAGGGCCAGAAGTTCCAGATGGTGGGAATGATAGAGCCGTTGGCCGGAAGGCGCCCGTACCGGCCTTAACTGGGGAAATTCACTCTCCCAGTAGCGGATTACATGGGTTTCCACTCCCAAAAGCTTGGCAGCTTCACCTATTCTGTAATAAGGCTTGCGCGGCAGGGCAGCCGAAACCATATAGCCTCTCTCAATCAACAAAAAATGGACTCGGCGCGGCCTTCAGCCACGCTAGGGACATTCGCTTTTAGGCGTTTTGCGCAACCTTTACCAGGGCAGCAAAAGTTTTGTTGTCGTTTACCGCCAATTCGGCCAGCATCTTGCGATTGATAGCCACCTGCGCCTTATTTAGGCCGTCAATAAAGCGGGAATAGCTCATGCCGCATTCACGCGCCGCCGCATTAATGCGCACTATCCACAGCTTGCGAAATTCGCGCTTACGCACGCGGCGGTCGCGATAGGCAAATACCAAGGCCCTCTGTACTGTCTCCACCGCGGAGCGGAACAGGCGGCGGCGGGCTGAAACATAGCCCTTGGCTAATTTTAAAATCTTGTTTCTGCGACGGCGGGCCTTGAACCCGCGTTTAACTCTCGCCATTTTCTATATCTCCTTGCTAAGCCCTAGAAGTAAGGCAGCAGTTTACGGATGGATTTCAGGTTGGCTGAATCCACCATGGCGCCCTGGCGCAAGTTGCGCTTACGCTTGGTGCTTTTTTTAGTCATAATATGGCTGGCATTGGCCTTGTTTCTTCTTATACCGCCCGCGCCGGAAGCACGAAAACGTTTGGCCGCCGCACGATTTGTTTTAATCTTAGGCATGTTACAAGTTTCTCCTTAAATGCTTGGGGCTAAAGCAAGCCCAATAATATCAAATATATTTCACCGTTACAATAACGGATTTTTATTATTTACTTGGGCGCCAGCACCATGAGCATAAAACGCCCTTCCAGCTTGGGCGCGCCTTCCACTGTACCCAGCTCGCCCACTTCACTAGCCACCCGCTCTAAAAGCTTGCGCCCGGCGTCGGCATAGGCTATTTCTCTACCCCTGAACTGTACCGTTACCTTCACCCGGTTGCGCTCTTGCAAAAACTTGACAATATTTTTAAGCTTGAAGGCAAAATCATGCTCTTCGATTTTGGGGCGCAGTTTAACTTCTTTAAGTATCACCTGCACTTGCTTTTTTTTGGCTTCATGCGCTTTTTTGGCTTGCTGGTATCTGAACTTGCCATAATCCATGATACGGCAGACCGGCGGATCCGCCTGGGCCGCCACCTCCACCAAGTCCAGACCGGCCTGGGCCGCCATGTCCAACGCCTGATCCAAAGGAATCACGCCCACCTGCTCACCGGCCGCATCTACAACGCGCACCCGTGAAGAGTTGATTTGTTGATTAATCCTTACCTTATCCTGCTTTGCGTTTGGGGCTGTAGTCATAACCTCCTGCTTAAACCAAATTTTTACTATTTGCGCAAACGCGCCTCTTCTGTCAAACGGCTGATAAACTGATTAAGCCCCATGGCTGGCAGATTTTCGCCGTTACGCAGCCTGGGAGTGACGAGTTTTTCATCCACCTCTTTGTCTCCCAGAATTATCATATAGGGTATCTTGAGCATTTGGGCATCGCGCACCTTGGCACCCAGCTTTTCGTTGCGCAAGTCAACTTCCGCCCTGAGCTCCGCAGCCACCAAAGCGCTCTTTATTTCCTCGGCCCAAGCATCGGCCCGGTTGGTAACCGTCAGTATGCGCACCTGTTCTGGCGCCAGCCACAGAGGGAAGGCCCCGGCGTAATGCTCGGTAAGCACGCCAATAAAGCGCTCGATAGAGCCCAAAATTACGCGATGCAGCATAACCGGGCGCTTTAAGGTGCCATCGGCGGCGGTATAATGCAGGTCAAAACGCTCAGGCAAGGTAAAGTCGCATTGAATGGTGGCGCACTGCCACTCGCGCTTGAGCGCGTCTTTGATCTTGACGTCTATTTTGGGGCCGTAAAAGGCGCCGTCGCCTTCGTTTATTTCATAGGCCCGGCCGCTTTTCCTAAGCGCGTTTAGCAAAGCTTCGGTAGCCAACTCCCAATCATGGTCGGTACCAATGGATTTTTCCGGACGGGTGGAAAGTTCCAGGGTGTAGTCAAAACCGAACACATCCATCACGTCGGTGACAAAATTCATGACTCCTAATATTTCGTCGGCCACCTGCTCCGGCGTGCACAGTATGTGCGCGTCATCCTGGGTAAAAGAACGCACCCTGGTAAGGCCGTGCAGCACCCCTGAACGCTCGTGGCGATGCACCGTGCCCAGCTCAAACATGCGCATGGGCAAATCACGATAGCTGCGCACCTTGGATTTGTAAACCAGCATGTGCGACAGGCAGTTCATAGGTTTTATGCCGTAGGCCTGCTCATCCACTTCGGTAAAATACATATTCTGCCGGTAGTGCTCATAATGGCCCGACTTTTCCCACAATTCGCGCTTTAATATCTGCGGCCCCTGCACCATGTAATAACCGCGGCGCATATGTTCCTTGCGTTCAAACTCTTCTATAAGATAGCGCAGAAGCATACCCCTGGGCAGCCACACCACCCGGCCCGCGCCCACATCTTCGTGGAACAGAAACAACTCCAGGTCGCGACCCAACTTACGATGGTCGCGGCGCTTGGCCTCTTCCAGAAGCCTTAAATGTTCTTTGAGTTCTTTACGGTCGAAAAAGGCGGTGCCGTAAATGCGGCTTAAACTGGCCTTATTTTCATCGCCACGCCAGTAAGCGCCGGCCACCGACAGCAGTTTAAACGCCCCCACCCGCGAAGTGTCGGGAAGGTGCGGCCCCCGGCATAAATCCACAAACCTTCCCTGACTGTACAGGCTGATAGGCCCTTCCAACTCGCTGATGAGCTCCTGCTTGTAGGGCTCGGCGGCAAAACAGGCCTGGGCCTCTTCCCGCTCGAGCTCTTTGCGGTTAAAGGTAATGCCAGCCTTTATGATCTCCTGCATCTTCTCTTCTATAGCTGGTAAATCTTCCGGAGTAAAGGGCCGCTCATACTCAAAGTCGTAATAAAAGCCGTCTTCAATGGCCGGGCCAATGGCTATCTTGGCCCCGGGAAACAGCTCTTGCACTGCCTGGGCCATAATGTGCGCTGTGGAATGGCGCAATATATCCAAGGCCTCGCGGTCGCCAGGCAAAACCGGTTCCGGGGTGGCGGTGGCGGAAAGCTGGGCGGCGAGATCGTACAATTGTCCCTGCCAGCGGGCGGCAATAGCAACCTTCGCCTCTTTGGGATAATTTTGAGTTAACAATTCCGCTGCGCTTAAATCGGCCACTGTTCTAATCCTTACTTAAAAATTACTGTTTAGCATAATCACCAACAGTAAAAATAAGCATACGCCAAGCTGTGGCAAGTAATTACCTGCCAGCCGGCAACGCTTCCAGCACCAAAGCTGCACTCTGTGTGGTAGGCACGCCGGGATTTGAACCCGGGACCCTTACCGTGTCAAGGTAATGCTCTCCCCCTGAGCTACGCGCCTTTGAATACCATATCAGCCACTATGGGAACTGGCTGTCAAGCTTATAACATTTTTCAGTTTTTGCCAAGTAGTTAATGTATGGTAAATTATAGCTGAAAACCGTAAAGATTTAAGCCCATGACTAAAAAACCACAGCAAATGCCGAACTTGACCGGCCAACTTATTATGGCGGTGCTTACCAGCCTGGCCGGTTGTTTGTTTTTATTTTTATTCTGCTGGCAGCAGCAACTGCCGCCCATGGTAGTAACCGGCTTTAGCCTCAGCGTGCCCCTGGTTTTAAGCGCCATTGTGCAACTTGGGCTTTTACTTAGCATTTTTTTGTATTTGGGCCTGTGGCGGTTGCCTGAATTCAAGGCTTCCGCAAAAACCAGCCCAGAACGCCGGGCCAACATCAGCCGGCTATTGCGGGCCGACGCCTACAGCTATTTACTGCTGCCGCTTTTGGTTATTTTAACTTTTGCATGGAAGCAAATTGGCAACAACCTGCTTCTGCTCTCTGCCATAGTGCTGGCTTTATTGGCGACCAAGAGTTTTTTTTTGCTGGAGCTTAAGAAGCTATACCAAAAATAAATTTCTTGCCTCTTGCCGTAATGGCGGTTAAAAGGTAAATATTGGACGATTTACAACGGGGCGTAGCGCAGTTTGGCAGCGCACCTGCCTTGGGCGCAGGGGGTCGGAGGTTCAAATCCTCTCGCCCCGACCAGATAAAAAACCCGCCGCACTTAAGTGCGGCGGGTTTTGTTGCCAAATAAGCCTTAGAAATTACAGCCCGCGGTTGGGCACTTCCCTGGGCAGGGCGGTTTTGGGCTTCAACGTAAAGGCCACCACGTTGCCACTTTCAGCATCGGTAAAGCCCTGCAGAGACCTTTGCCCCACACCCAGCACCAAAGCCTGACGCCCCACGTTGCCCACATCGGCAATAGCGTAATCATTAATCGTGCCGCTCATCATGGGCGTGCGCCAATGATCCACCATGCCGCTGCCGTTCCAGTAAACGGCCAGCACCGCGCCCTGATAGAAGGCACGAGTTCTTTCCAAGAAGCCGCCAGTGCGGTCATCATTGCGCACCACCAGCAGCTCCTGCCGGCCAGATTCATCCATGACAAAAGGCACCAGGCGGCCGGCAATCCACCAGCGGGTGGGATCCATGTCGTTGGTACCTTGGATGCCGCCGGCAAAGTCTATATATTTGTTGGTGGCGGCATAGGTTTCACCACTGCGCCAAAGCTCGTTCTGTCCATTGCCGCTTACTACCCGCAAGGTGAAATCCAAACCCACCATAACTATCTTCACCGCTCCGTTGCCCTCCAGGTCAACCAAGGCGATAGCGTAAATATAGCCCCCCTGGCGCGGCAGATCCAGCGTCTTTTCCGGAGTTATGCCATCTTTGCCCTTATAAGTCATGATGTAGACCGGACCCCAGAACGGCTCGTTGATAGCGGTTTTTTGTGCCAGTAAAATCTTACTCTGCGGCTTCAGCGGGTCTATCTGGGCACGGAAATAATAGGGCAGGTCTTTATCTGTCACCTTGAAATTTTTACCGTCCCACTCCACCAGGAAGCTGGCCATGGTGTGAATATTGCGATTGGTTACCACTATTTGCGGGGTGCCGGTGCCTTTAATGTCTATGGTATCCACAAACATGTAAACGCCCGAAGGCCCGTTTTTAATCTCGTGGGACAGGCTAAAGGTGTCGTTTACCAGGCGGTAGATGCGCAGTGAGTTTTTAGTAAGCACTACCAGCTCGTTCTTGCCATCATGGTCCACATCGTCCACAGCCAAAGACTGTATGGCCTGGTTGATACGCGGGCTGCGCCAGAAACGGTCGGATTCCACGCCGGAAAGCGTTTTCAAAAAAAGCGGGTTCAACGGGCTCATGCCCTCGGGCAGGTTCTCCACCGGGTCGTCGCTGGCCTGGGCCGGGGCCTGCGGCCGTGCCTGGGCGGTGGCCACACTGCCGTCGGCGCGGCCAAACATTTTTTGGTTTATCTGGCCGGCAAATTCGTTAATGCGCGGCACTACCTGGTCTATATCCTGGGCCTGCATATAAGAGGCGAAGGCCGGCTCGCTGCCCGCGGTTTTCAGGGCTTTAGCGTCCACGCTGATGCTCTGGCCCAAAACCGTGATTGTGCCAAATACCACCACATCGGCATGCAACTCTCGCCCTATCTGCCGCGCTTTATCTTCGTTGTAGGGCGGCTTTATGCTGTTCATGGCCTGGGCCACCATGTCCGGCTCCACCACCACCACCTGGTCTTGCCAGGCCAAACGCGAAGCCAGCATGTCGCGTACCCCGCGCACCAAATAAGAAACATCTTCCTTGGCATTGGGGGTAAAGGGCAAAATGGCCACCCTTTGGGCGGCCATGGCCAGCGGCGCGACCAAAAGCCCTGCCAGCACAAATGCCAGGCTTATGGCCATAGTCAATTTTATTTTACGGATATTCGACATTTATTATCCTCCCGTCATGAAATAAAACAGGGCATTTGGTATATATTTTAACTAACCAAGCTAACCATGCCCTTGCTTTTGTGTCAAGCCGAGGCGCCATCGGGCAGGCGGGGCAATAAACTGGCATGTGCCTGTCTTGACAAAACAGGCTTATGGCTATAGCAATACAGGGTTATTGCAACTTTGCACTTAAAATATGAGGAGGTTTTATTATGCAGTGTCCTAACTGTGATTTCCAGCTGCCCTATAAACTATGCAACCAGTGCGGCAAGCCCAACCCGGAAAACCACAAATTTTGCGGCTTTTGCGGCAGCAAAATAATCGTGCGCCAGGCCCAGAACGAAAGCGGCAACGCGCCCAAGGAGAGGCTGGCCTGCTCGGATGGCATGTGCATTGGCATTATTGGCGAAGGCAACAAGTGCACAACTTGTGGCAAGCCCTACAGCGGCCCCGCGCTTTAGCGTTTAAATGTACGAATTAAAAGTAATAAGCCGTTTTGCCGCGGCTCATTGCCTGCGCAATTTCAAGGGCCGCTGCGAGGCCCTGCATGGCCATAACTGGCGGGTGGAGGTATGTGTGCGGGGGGACACCTTGGGGCATGCGGATATTCTCTTTGATTTTGGCGAATTAAAGTCTATCACCCGCCAGGTGCTGGATGAACTGGATCACTGCCATTTGAATGAATTGCCCGCATTTCAGCAGCAAAACCCCTCCAGCGAGCTTTTAGCCCGCTATATCTACAGTAAAATTAGGCCGTTGCTGCCAGTGGCGGTACGCATCCACAAAGTTTCGGTATGGGAATCTGAGGATAGCCGCGCCAGCTATTTTGAATAGGCGTCCTCCGCGCGTAAATCATGCGGCGGGTGGCGCCGCACCAGCAGGCGGGCCAAGTAGAAAAAAGGCGTATCCAGCACAACAACTATGGCTTTTATGATGAAGGTGGTTACAAAGATACTAATAAGCACCTGATTGTTAAACACATTTATAAAGGCTATGGCTACAAAAATCAGCGAATCCAGAAGTTGCGCGCTTAAACTGCTCACCAGATTGCGCAGCCACAGGCAGCGGCCGCCGCTTAACAGTTTAATCCAGGCAAACAGCCATATATTCACCGCCTGGCTCACCACATAGGCGCACAAACTGGCCAAGGTCAGCCTGGGCAGCAAACCAAATATGGCCTCTAAGTGGGGTTGGGCAAAATCATTGGCAGACGGCACAAAATGTAAAGATATCTGCATATAAGCCGTAGCCATAAGTAAAGTGCAAAAGCCCAGAACAACGGCCCGCTGGGCCACTTTTTTACCATAAAACTCTGTTAGCAAATTGGCTGATAAAAACACGCTGGCGTAGAGCACGTTACCCAAGGTGGTATCCAGCCCGAACAGGCTTACTAATTTGAGCACCTGGATATTGCACAAGATAAGATTGAAAACAATCAGGGCAAAGAGGCCTGGTTTGCCGAAAAAGCGTAAAATAACTACCACCAGGCTCATATCCAGCACCACAAAACCAAACCACAAGAATTCGTTCAAGCCCTTCCTCCTGCTCCACCCGCACGCCACAGACTAATTTATCGACTGTAAATGCAGGCCTCTTTAAGCCCCACCCGCCCTTTACTTTATGGGCCAAGCCTAATCAGGTATAATGAAAAAATATAATAATGCAACTTTGAGACTGTTAGCCATGAGTATTTACCTGGAAGATAATCCGGCTCAAATTACAAAAGCCGATTTGGTGGTAGGCATTCCTTCCTGGCGCGAAGAGGCGACTATCGCCCTGGTGGCGGAGCAGGCCGCCTTGGGCCTTAAGCGCTACAACCAAACCAGTGTCATCATTAACAGCGACAACAACTCCGATGATAACACCAAAGCTCTGTTTATGGGTGCAAATACCCATGGCATACCTGCCATATACTTGTCCACGCCACCCGAAATAAGAGGTAAGGGCACAAATTTATTACAAATTTTTTCCAAAGCGGCGCAACTTGAGGCCAAAGCCGTGGTTGTTGTGGAAGCGGACGTAACCTCTGTCAGGCCCAGTTGGATTACCAGCCTGCTGGAGCCCATATTAAATGGCCACGACCTAACCACGCCGCTCTATGCCAACCCCAAACATCAGGCCCTGCTAACCAACCTGGCTCTCTATCCTTTACTGCGCTGTTTATGGGGGCGCAGGGTACAGCAGCCAAGCGGCGGTGAGCGGGCGCTCTCAGCCCGCCTGGTAAAAAAGCTGCTGAAAAAAGAACCCTGGCCCGCCGCGGCCCTGGGCGCCGGGGTGGATATCTTTATCACCATAACCGCCATTAGCTTGGGCCTGCCGCTGTGCCAGTCTTACGTGGGCAACAGCAAAGTGCATAAACAAAGCGCTGACGCAACCCCCTCATCCGCATTTAGCGGCACCATGGCCACACTGTTCCAGCTGATGCTGGCCTGCCCCAACTGGCAAGATGTAAGATGGTCGCGCCCCACCGCGGTTTATGGCATGAAGCAGGGACGCCAAAGCAACACATTGGACCACGCCACTGATCTCAAGCCATTACAGCAGCGCTACAGTGCCGGCAAAGCCGCGGCCTGGGAGTTTTTTCTGAATTTCCCCGAAACCGCCGGGCTACTTAAGGACGCCAGGCAAAATGATATCGATCACGCGTTGTGGGCTAATTTGCTGTTGGCTTCTTTCAAACTCTACCGTGGGCAACCTCAGTTGCTGGAAAAAATAATAACCGCCTTGGAAACGTTCTTTTGGGGTCGTTTGCTGTATTTTTTTCATCAGACTACCCAACTGAACAGCCAGCAAATAGAAGATTTTATAGAAAAACAATGTTCGATTTTTGAAGAATGCAAAGCGTGTATCACATAAAAGCCAAGACTACTGCATGAAAGGAGTTAACATGGCAAAACTGTTAATAGTTGATGATGAAGACCATATCCGCCTGCTTTACTCAGAGGAACTCAGCGACGAAGGTTACGAGGTAATAACCGCCGCTTCCGGCCACCAGTTACTGGAACGCATAGCAAACGAAAAACCCGATTTGGTGGTGCTGGACATTAAAATGGTGGAACACAACGGGCTGGATCTGCTGCAGGACATAAGAAACAAATACTACGACTTGCCAGTGATTTTATGCTCAGCCTACGACACGTTTAAAGAGGACATGAAGTCCATGGCCGCCAACGACTACGTTATTAAGTCTTTTGACCTTACGGAGCTCAAAAACAAAATTAAAAAGGCGCTGCAAGCGGCGGGCGTAAAAAAATAACCGCCATTAATACCGGCCACATGCGCGTAGCCTGGCTTGCCGGCGCAGGGTGAGCCAGAAGGGAAAGCTATGGCGTAGCCTGCTCGTTTTATTGTTTAAGCGCGGGTTGTACTGTATATTAGTTAACCCAGCCTAGGGCTGACAAAGAATAGCCTGGTTGACGCTTTAGTTTGTTGTGAGCCCAATGCCGTTGTAACGGCTTGCGGCCGGAGAGGGAAGTTGAGCTGCATTAGCGCATTTACTGCTAACAGCCGCAACATTGAAGAGGAAAAAATGAGATTGTTTGCGATCGCTGCCTTGGTCTTGCTACTGCAACTGGGCCCAGCCACCTTGTCTTGGGCCGACTGGCAGGGCAAGGTGGTTGAAGTACACGGCGGCGGTGATATTTTAATCATCCAAACAGATGACAACCGCAATATAACCCTGCGGTTATATGGCATAGACTGTCCGGAGCCAAGCCAGCCTTTCGGCGCTGAGGCCGCCCACATGGTGCAAGAGTTGGTGGTGAAGCCGGCGGAGCCCATAACTGTGCTGGAGGAGCGCCGCGACTCCACCGGCAGGGTTCTGGCCACCGTGGTTTTGCACGACGGCACCACTTTGAATGACCGCCTGCTGTTAGCCGGCATGGCCTGGGTTTATCCGGATAATTGCGTAAGCGCCCAGGCATGTCAGGGGCTGATACAACTGGAAAACCGTGCCCGCCAGCTTAGGCGCGGTCTGTGGGCGGGAGAAAACCCGGTGCCGCCCTGGCAGTGGCAGGGAAGCCAATAGGGCGTGGCCTGGTTATATTTGTTGATAGCTGGGGTTTTTGAAATAGGCTGGCCTTTGGGCTTCAAACTTTCCCAGGAGAGCCCGCGCCCCTGGCTGTGGATATTGGTGGCGATATTCAGCATGGCGTTGAGCGGCGCTTTTTTGTGGATAGCGCAAAAAAGCATACCCATTGGCACCGCCTATGCCATATGGACCGGCATTGGCGCGGCCGGGACTTTCCTTCTAGGTTTAGCCGCTTTTAACGACCCGGCATCCACCGGCAGATTCTTAGGCTTTGCCCTCATTCTGGGTGGAGTTATCATCCTCAAATTGTCTTCACCGCAATAAGCGGCCCGTTTGTTACAAAGTGTAAAAAAACTTAAACGCCCCCAGACGTTTTACAAGGAGCTTGCATTTAATGAGTTTTAGCCCAGGCACCCCTATGCTGCTGGTTGATGAACGCGACCGCCAATATCTGTTCAACGTGCCTTTGGATGGTGAGCCGGCCATTCGCATAAGGGGTGAGAACCTAACCCAGGAAATGCTGCTCATGCAAAACAATGGCGGCGTGCTGCGCACCGAACTCAGGCGCCGCTATCTGGTGCTTGTGCCCACCTTGGAACAAATTATCATGAATATGCCGCGCCAGGCGCAAGTGATATTTCCCAAAGACCTGGCCTTAATGCTGTATTGGGGAGACGTGGCTCCCAACCAGACCATTGTGGAGGTTGGTTGCGGGCACGGAGCCTTAACCATGACCCTTCTGCGCGCCCTGGGCCGGCAGGGGCAACTTTTAACTTATGATATCCGCATGGATCATCTTAACCGCACCCGCAAAAACATTGCCCTCTACCTGGGGCAGGAATACCTGCAAAACTGGCAGCCCAAGCTGGCCGACCTTACTTTGCTCAACCCCGCAGAAGAGCAACAAGCGCCTGAACCGGCAGAGCACAGCCTTATGCCCGCCCAGCCCTTGCCCAGAGTGCAACGATTTTTTAGTGACATACCAGAACCCTGGCTTTTGCTGGAAGCGGCCGCGCAAATGCTGGATGACGGCGGGGTGTGGGTGGCCTATGTGCCCACGGTTATGCAGCTTATGCACCAGGTGGAAGGGCTCAACCGCCATCGCTGTTTTAGTCTGGCCGAGGGGTTCGAGGCCCTGCAGCGCTACTGGCATGTAAGCCCGCCTTCGGTGCGCCCCCGCCACGGCATGCGCGGCCACACCGGCTTTATCATAACCGCCCGCCGCCGCCAGCGCCCCAGTGAATAGCGGAAGTTATTCCGCGCCCTGCCAGGGCTGGTACAGCCCGTGGATTATGCCAAACTGCTCCAGCACCCGGCCCACGGTTTGTTTGACAATGTCTTCTAAGGTTTGAGGTTTGTGATAAAAGGCGGGCATGGGCGGCATAATGATTGCCCCCAGGCTGGCGGCTTGGGCCATAAGGCGCAAATGACCTTCGTGCAGCGGCGTTTCCCGCACCATTAACACCAGTTTCCTTTTTTCTTTCAAACAACAGTCAGCCGCTCTTACAATAAGGTTGTGGCTGAAGCTCGCGGCAATAGCCGACAGGCTTTTAATGCTGCAAGGCGCCACCACCATGCCCTGCACCGGGAAAGAGCCGGAAGCCAGCTTGGCGCTTAGGTCGTCTACCGCAAAGCTCATCAGCGCTAGTTTTTGCAAATCCGCCAGTTGGTAGCTGGTCTCCAGGGCCAAGGTACGCTCCGCGGCCTGGCTTACAACGAGATAGGGCGGCTGGCCCAGACTGTGCAATGCCTTTAACAACTCCACGCCGTAAACTACCCCGGTGGCCCCGGTTATGGCCAAGGTTAAAGCCAACGCCGCCTCCTATGGGTTAACCCGCTTAACATCGGGCGGGTACAAATAGCGCGGTTCTAGCTGGTAGCGCATGGGCAACCCCCAATATATCCAGCCATTGACCAGGCCCCCCCGGCCATAGTTGCCAGAATACCTCTCGGCCAGGCGCGGGGTCTCGCGCGAGGTCAGCCTTTCGCCCCAAACCCCGCCCCGCACCTGCGCCACATTTTTGAAGCCCGCCTGCCATAGGGCATCGCTAGCCTGGGCGCTTTGCAGCCCGTCATCGCATATAACGAGCAGATGATCGGTTTCTTTGAACAAGGAGCGCACCACCCCCACAAAGTCCGGATTGGACTCAGGGCTTAACTGGTAAACCGCGCTGGGCGCGGCCCCCTGGGCAGCGGAAATTTGCAGGCTAGGGCTGGCAAAGCGCCAAGGTATATTGTAGGCATTTAGCGGGTGCCCCTGATAAGCATATTCCTCACGGGTGCGCACATCCAGCAAAAAGGTGGTCTCCGGCTCGCGCATCATAAGGTCGTAAGCTTCCAGCGGTGAAAGCACGGTAGCGTTTTTGGCTTCCTTATCCGCGGCTAGCGCTGGGCAGGCAAAAAGCAAAAGCAGCAGCGCCGCTAGCAGTATTTTTTTCATTTTTTATCCTCGTATTCTAACATAGGCTTAAGTTAAGTTTATCGCCTAAGCCGCGCTTTGGCTATGCTCCGGGCATTCTTGCTTTAGTTAACTATAAGTGCTAACTTTATATATCCATTTTAACTTAGGAACTAAACCCATGAAAATAGATTTTTACGCTCTGCTTGACCAACTTATGCAACACGGCTCGGATCTGGGCGAGGTGTTTTATGAGGACAGCCAGTCGCTGGCTTTGACCATGGACGACAATCGTATGGAGCAAGTGGTGGGCGGCATGGATGCCGGCGTGGGCTTACGCCTGGTGGATAGAGGGCGCACCGCCTATACCTATGGTAACGATCTTAGCCTGGAGGCCTTGCTGCAGTTAGCCAAATCTTTGGCCCGCCACCACAGCGGCGCCACAGTTAAGCCTATGCCTCTGCAAAGCAGGTCAGCTAAACCCGCCTGGGTTAAACAACCGCCGCAACAGCAGGCGCTGGAAGAAAAACTTAATTTGGTAAGGCTGGTTAATCAGGCCGCCCGCGCGGAAAGCCCGCACATTCGCCAGGTGAAAGTGCGCTATATGGAACAGGTGCGCCAAATAAGCATCGCCAATTCCCTGGGTACGCTGGCCAGCGAGGAGCGCACCCAACTGGTTATGGCAGTGCAGTGCGTGGCGGAAAAGGACGGACTTTTACAAACCGGTTACGAAGTCATTGGCGGCAGCCAGGGTTGGGAGGTTTTTAGCAGCCAAGACCCTCTGCGGGCCGCGGCCGCGGCTGCCAGCCGGGCGGCGCGCATGCTTAGCGCGCGCCCAGCGCCCAGCGGCTCCATGCCGGTGGTGCTGGCTGCTTCGGCTGGCGGCACCATGATTCATGAAGCTGTGGGGCATGGCCTGGAGGCTGACCTGGTGTGGGAAAAGCTCAGCGTATATGCCGGCAAACTGGGGCAAACCGTGGCCTCGCCTTTGATAAGCGTGGTCGATGACGGCACCCTGCCCACCTGGCGGGGCGCGGCCAGTTTTGATGACGAGGGCGCGCCCACAAGCCGCACCATGCTAATTGAAAACGGCGTGCTCAAAACCTACCTCACCGATTGGCTCAGCTCCACCCGCCTGGGTATTGCGCAAAGCGGCAACGGCCGCCGCGAAAGCTACCGCCACCAACCCATTTGCCGCATGACCAACACTATGATATTGCCAGGCGAGCACCTGCCAGAGGCGATTATTGCCGAAACCAAAGACGGGCTGTTGGTGACCAAAATGGGCGGCGGCCAGGTAAACACCGTAAACGGCGATTTTGTCTTCGAGGTGGCCGAGGGCTATCTACTGCGAGACGGCAAAGTAGGGCAGGCGGTACGCGGCGCCACCTTGGTGGGCAACGGGCCTCAGGTGCTTATGGACATAGACCGGGTGGGCAGCGATTTGGGGCTGGCCATTGGCACCTGCGGCAAGAATGGCCAGGGCGTGCCGGTGGGCGACGCCCAGCCCACCTTGCGCATTCCGCAAATGGTGGTGGGCGGCCAATAATAGAAGCGCTTCCTCCGCAAAGGCGGAAGAAGCGCCGGACTTTATTTATCCGCCTTTTATTAAGCTATTTCTTACTGTTACTTGGCAAGTTGTCAATTACCGCCTGCGCTTTGGCGGCCGAACTGTTGAAATTGGCAATGGTGGTCTCCAGGCGGGCGAAACGCAGCATGGTACGTTGCTTGAACAAAGCTATACGCTTTTCCTCTTGCGCCACTTTTTTGTCTATATTGCCTATAATATCAGTGTAGTTGCTGATAAGCACATTAAGCGGCCCGCCGGGAATGGTAATAGGCTTGCCAGTATTTACGTCTGTTCCCGTCGAAGGTGAAGCGGTAAGCTCGTTTATCTTTTGGTAGGCTCTTTCGGCCACACCCACTGACAGCGATTGTTTGTTGTCACTGGGGTTGGGCACATTGACGAACAACTTGGCCACCCCCTCAGCGTCATTGCTAATAGCCGCTTTGAGCTTACTGCTGTTAATCATCCATTGCCCGGTTTCCGGATCGCTCTCAATACCTATTTGCGCCAGCACAGTATAGGTATCCTGCCCCGCCACCAGGCCGCTGGGCTTGGTGGCCAGCAATTGGTCCACCTCCGTCTTAATAATATAAAAAGCATAGTTGCCGATCAAAATACCAGCGTTGGGGTTGCCGGTTTCCGTCTGCTCGAATTTGGTGGACTCACGAATATAGTCTTGCACCAAGTTTACCGCGTTAACAAACGCCTCTACTTTACTGTACACCTGTTCGTTATTTACCGACACGCTGATAACGCTGCTGCCCGCATCGGTTATGTTGAGGTTGACCCCGGTAATGGCGTCGCCTATCTGGTTGTAGGGGCGTTGCATATATTCGTCGCCGCTGGGGTAACCATCCACCCTAATCATGCTGTTGGTAGCGCGTTGGGCGGTACTGAAACCACCGCCAAGCTCGCCGCCGCCGGCAAAACTGCTTCCGGTAAAACTGTGTTTTATATTGGTAATTTGGTATTCCTGCCCGGTCTTGCTGCCGGTCAGCACCAACTTCCAACTATTGGGAAGGCCCAGGCCATCGTTAACCATGGAGGCCTTCACCCCGGGGTTTTTCTTGTCCTCGTTAATGGCAACCACCAACTGGCTCAACGTTGTGCCGCCTTGCACTACAACATCCACCACTTTGCCGCCATAGGTGTAGCTGAAGGTGGCGTTGTTGGCCGTTACCGGGGTGACATCATAATCGGCAAAGCCGGCATGCACTACTTTGGCCGCCTGGGCCACGCCCTTGTCCTGGGCGGCCTGCACGTCTTTGGCGTAGGCGTCCAGGCTGAAGCGCTCGCCCTGCTTCAGGCTGCCGGCGCCAAACTCCACATACACGCCCTGTTCCACCTCAATTTTCGTATCCGCATCCTTCACCGCAAACCTGCCGGTTTTACCGGTGGAGTCTGTCCAGCTTATATAGCGGACATTTACCCCGTTAATGGCCCCGCCAGATTCCACTACAAAATTGTAGCTTTTGTTAATGCTGCCCAAATAGTGGCCGCTGGTTTTAATGGCTGGCCCGGTCCAGGCGGTGGTTTCCGCGTCGTCAATATTGCCGGCAAAGCCCCGCACTAAAAAATTGTCGTCCTGGGTTACGGTGCCGCCCTGCAACTGAATGGACATGCCGTTTTCAATCTGAATACTGGCACCCGGTTTATAATTGGCCGGAATGGTAATCGTCTGGGTAACCGGGGCCGGGCTGGGCGAACCGCCCGCCCAGGTGACAGTATATTCCAATTTGAATGAATTAGTGCCCACCACCGCGGTGCTGCCCGGCGTACCGCTATCAGTAAGCACCTTAAAATCATATATGGCCCTAAGCCCATTGGCTTTGTCGCCGGTAAAGGTACCGCCAATGGCCACGTCCACCCCCATGTTGCTTTTGTCTTGCAGCAACATGTCCTGGCTGCTGAAAGAAAGCCAGGTGGGGTTTTTATTGTCCACCACTTTAATTTCAGCGTTAGCCCCACCGGTGGCGCTCACCAGTTGCAGGCGATAAGGTTTGGAAGCGGTGCCATCGTTTTCAATGGTGGCGGTTATGTTGCCGCCACACTGGGCATTGATGGCATCGGCAATATCCTGCAAGCTGGCGTTAGCCTGTAGCGTAATATTATGGATGGTGCCCCCGCTTTCCAGCGCCAACTCGGTGCTGCTGCCCGGGGGAATGCCATCGTCGCCGCAGGTATCGGTGGGCGAGGCAAAGGCAATGGAACGGAAAATATTTTTTATGGGATTTTCGGTGCCTCCGGCCACGGTCACTTTGTGAGCCCCCAAGGCGGCGGTGTCGTTGACCTGGGCGCTTAGCGCGGTGCTGTTGCTGGATGCCACCTGCCGCACCAGAAACTTATTCATGGTGCGCATATCATCCGCGCCTTCTTCAACCGCCAAAAGCCGCTGGTTGAGAGCTGTCATGGTGTCTATTTTAGCCTGCCAGGTGGTCTTCCAGTTTTTCAACCGCACCATCTGGATGGATTCCATTTCCACCAGTTTATTAGCTATTTCATTCATGTCGGTGCCAGTGCCCAGGCCGGTGAAGTTTATTCTCCCGCTGGTGCTGCTGGCGTTAAGCGCGGTTTGGCGTATGTAGCCACCCTTATCATCGGCATAACCGGAACTGGTAAATGATACGGGCAAATTCTCTCTCCTTTTTATCCTCTTGTTAGCTTAATCGGCTAACAGGGGCTTGCACTTTAATGAAGCCACACGCGACAAGGCAATATTAAACCAATGCCGCCAAAGCTTAGCGCTTCATATTTATGGCCTCTTTAAGCATTTCATCGGTAGTGGTAATGCTCTTGGTATTGAACTGGTAAGCCCTTTGGTAAGTTATCATGTTTACCAATTCCTGGGCCATATCCACGTTAGACTTTTCCAACGCCCCCGACTGAATGGAACCCATGCCGTGGGCGTAGGTGTTGGGGAAATCTATCATGGCATCACCGGCGGCGGTTGTGCCCAGCCACAGGTTGTCGCCGTAGCGGTCCAGGTCCCAGGGGTTTTTAAAATGAGCCAGGGCAATGGTGCCCACCAGCTTACTTTGCTGATTGCTGTAAAGAGCTATTACATTGCCGTCTTTGTCTATCTCAAGGTCTGTTATCTCTCCCTCGGGGTAGCCGTTTTGGGCCAGCGCGTTTAGGCTGTAGGTGGTGGCCTGCTGGGTGGTGCCAACACCGCCGCCGGGGGTGAAGTTAAAGTTAACCGGCTGGGCTACGCTGTTAAATACAAAGTTCAAGTCAATTTTGCCGTCAGTGATGTTCAGGGTGTCGCCGGCCACGCTGGTTTGGGCAAAGGTTAAGGGCGAGCCGCCGCCGCTGGGCGTAAACGTGGAGCTAAGCCCGCTTATAGTGGCGCTTGCGCCCGCATCCACGCGTTGCAAAGCCAACTTTTGCTCGCCGGTTGCGGCGTTCACATCAATTTGCGCTTGCACTTTGGAATTGGCGCTGTTATCCAAACCTCCCAGTAAAGTGGCCGCGCTTAAGCTCACATAGCCCATAAGGTCGCTACAACTGAAAGCCACATTGCCGCTTGCCCCCGGATCTTTGGCGCTTATGTGAAGGCCTTCGCCTTGGATGGTGGCATTGTAGATGCTGCCGCTATTGATGGCCTCGGCCAACTGCGCGGCCATGTCGGCCAGACTGGCCGCCCCTGGTATGGTGTAGCTCTGCGCGCCAATGCTTACCACCTGGCCCGCGGCCAGCAAATTATTCAAAACTAAGGCGCCGGCGCTGCTCTGTCCTTTGTTGACCGCATCAACCACCTGGCTTAGGCTGGCGCCGGCGGCCACGCCAATGTCGGCGCTACTGGCCTGCACATTAAGGGCTCCGCTGGTGAGCGGTTGCAGGGTTATTTTGCCAGCGCCGTTATTGATGGCGAAACAGCCTGCCGTTGTTGTATCCCGGTTGATAAGCTGCACCAATTCGGCGGCAGCCTCTTCGGCGCTGCTGTGGGCGGAAAGAGTGTAGGTGGCGGCGCCAACGGTTACGGTTTCTCCGCCGGCGGTGGCATTGGTGAAGTTAAGGCTGGCGGGGCTTATATACCGCTGGGGCCCGCTGGCTCCTTCATAGCTCAGGCCTTCGCCCATCATGCTGCTTATAAGTTGGCCCGCGCCCACCCCCAGGTTGGCCAGCATGCGATCGCCGGTGGGGTTGTTTATCAAAGACAGATGGCCGGTGTCATCAAAATTGAGTGTGAACTGCCCGCCGTTTACCACATCATAGCCGGAAGCGGTCTTTTCATAGACCCCCACCTTCCAAGAGCGCGCCGCCATAGGTTCTACCCGCTGGTAAAACAACAGCATATTGTGAACTTTGCCCTGGCTGTCATAGACAGTGGCAGGGGTACTGTAGTTGTAAGTAGTGCCGTCGTTGGGGTTTATAGCCTGGCTGGCCAAATGCACCTTGGCATCTCCGGCGTCCAGGTTCACCCCCAATTCCACCATACTGGTGGCCTTGCCCGCCAGCAGGTCTGAGGGAATGCGTAAATCCTCCACCGCGCCCATTACCACTTTGCCGGTGGCATCGGCCAGTACGCCCTGCAATACATAATTTTGCGGGTTTACAACGTAGCCGTTGCGGTCTATGTGAAACTGGCCGGCCCTGGTGTAGTAGTTGGGGCTGTCCGCCCTGCTGCCCTTGTCGTTAGAGGAAATAGTGCCAAAGGGCGAAGTGTAGGTGGTGGGCGCTTTAACTATAAAAAAGCCCTGACCCTCAATGCCCAGGTCGGTAGTAAGTTCGGTTTGGGTAAGCGCCGCTGCGGTCATAAGGTTTTGCGCTTTGCACACCACCCCCAGCCCCACCTGATTACTCTCCACATAGCCTGCGGTGCCGTCGCTTACATCGCGCCCGCACTGCGTCAACTGACGGCTGATAAGCGTATTAAAAAGCGCCCTGGTGCCCTTGAAGCCAACCGTGCTAACATTGGCAATGTTGTCGGCCACGCTGCTCATGGCCATGTCATGGGCCTTAACTCCTAAAGCGCCTGTAAATAATGAAGAAGCGCGCATTTATCTCTCCTTTGCGATTTCTGTGCGCCCTATAATAAAGCAACAAAAATGCCAAAGCGCTTTATGGAATTTTTACTATTTATTTTAATATGTTAAACAGGTGAAATTTATGTGCGCGAAGAAAAGACTAGGCAAGAATTGCCATGAAACAACTTTTTTATGGAACTGGCAAGTCAAATTAACATAAACAAACCCCGCCAGCGAAAGCTGGCGGGGTCACAAACTTCGGAATGCCGCATCTCAGTTCAGGCCGTATTTGGCCTTTAGCGCCTCCCAATTCGGCGACACCATAAGCTTATACAAGCCTATGTTGATGATACGTTGCAGGCGCAAGTCGCTTTTTCTCATAGCCACCCCGTATTGTTCGCCAGTATCCGCCACCCCCAGCACTTTCATGGGGCGAGCGCCAATAATGAGTTTCACTATGGGTGAATCAATAATGCCCACTTCAATTTCGCCGCTGTTAACCGCGCCCGCCACCGCTTCGTAGTCATCGTAATTATGCAGCAAACCGGGAGAAAGGTTATTTTTTTCAATAATCGCGCGCTGCACCCAGTCCGCGCCGGTAGAGCCGCGCATGGCGCCAATACCTTTTACCTGCCCGCTTTGCACTTTGTTAAAATCCGCCGGGCTGCTGTTCATAGCAAAGGCCGCCTGGCCGGCGTTCCAATAAGGGTTGGAAAAAGCCACCTTAATCATGCGGGGTACGGTAATGGTCATGGAAGAATAAATCATGTCTATTTTACCGCTACGAATGAGGTTTGGCCCTTCCGACCATATAATGGGCTCGTGGCGCACCTTAATGCCGGCGTCTTTGGCTATCCACTCCAGGCACTCAATGTCAAACCCCTTGGCCACGCCGTTTTCCATATAGGCAAATGGTTGGGTGCTGCGGTTGTAGCCGTTGATGTAAACGCCGTTTTCCGCAGCCTGGCCTATTACGACGCTGCTTATTAAAAAAATACACGCGAGCAAAATCTTCTTCATTTATTGTATTCTCCAATCGAAATTGCAGTGTTCCCACAAGTGAGGCGGTTGCAGTATGCTGCCGCTTAAGTATAGTTTGCTTTGCGCACGCTGCCAAGAGCAATTGCCGTACAGCCACCGGCAAAACAGCCAAATTTTTTGTAATAATCAAGTAAATTATGCTGCTTGTGCTTTTGAGCCGTCCTGCCCAAGGGTAGGGTTATGAACAAAACCAAAAAAATGCCTTGCCTCGCAGGTGGTGCGGCTTAAGCTGCGCTAATGCCAGCTTTGCCTCTCAGAAAGATGCGGATGGGGCCGGCTCGTGCCGTGGCTTCAGCGCTCTTTACCGCGCCAAGCTCAAACGCTGGTGATAAAAAACAGCCCTGCCGGGCGCGGCGGCAAACAGCCCCAAACTAATGGCTGGGCTTATTGTTTTTAGCGGGAGATGGCGGGATGGGGCGGGAATCGTCGTTAAATTTAAAAAAATCCACTCCTTCTTGGCGCAGGGTTTCCTCTTCCTGGGCCGAAGACACACCACGGATATTGCGCGCCGGAATAGCCCCATAGTGCATTTTTAAGGCTTCCTTAAAAAAAGATGCCCCCACATCCTCAAAATTTTCCGCCAGGTAGCGGTTAAGGGCCTTTTGCGTAATCTTTGATGTCTGTTCAGGAGTTGGCTCGCCCAAGGGCTGTGCCGGCACAGCTTTAGACTTGCCTCCAATGGCCACAGGGGAAAGCACTTTGCGTACGTTTTTGCTTCCACATAGGGGGCAGGCCAATTTTTTCCGGCCTATTTGCATTTCCAGGTCTTTTAGATCATCAAACCAGCCTTCAAAATTATGGCCGGCCTCGCAACTCAGTTCGAATATAAGCACACCAAACTCCTTCTATCTTTATAAAATAACATAGTTAGCGTACAATGCAAACTTCAATTTTTAGCACATTTTGCAAAT
Organism: Desulfarculales bacterium; assembly: GCA_031554335.1. Classification (GTDB taxonomy): domain Bacteria; phylum Desulfobacterota; class Desulfarculia; order Desulfarculales; family Desulfarculaceae; genus JAIRYI01. Next base: position 144,655 of record JAVBVK010000015.1, on the reverse strand, counting down.
ATTGTTCAATAGTTGCCCACACAACCCACAATACATAGGCAGTATCTTCATAATTTTACTTGCCTGGCTTTTCGCAAGGCCTTATAGTAAAGTAAAAAAATAAATGCTTTTTACCTGTTTTATTAACTAATTTGCTGATAATATTAAAATTAAAAAATTTCTCTACAATTAATTAGCCGTAAAGGGGAAATGCTTGTGGCTAGCCAGCATGATATTTTATTGGAAAGTGGGACCAATGAGGTTGAGATCGCGGAGATTATTCTTTGCGGGAACAACTTCGGGGTTAACGTGGCCAAAATCCGTGAGTTTATTCCCTGCAAGGGTATTCAGATCAGCCGGTTGCCCGGGCGTCCGCCTTCCGTGGCCGGGGTATTCATGCTGAGAGGGCGCTCCATACCGCTAATTGAGCTTGATGTGCACCTGGGTATAAAAAACCCTCATGCCGCCGCCGAACAAGTGATAGTGGTTACGGAGTTCAATAACATGACCACAGCCTTTGTGGCTGATTATATCAATCAAATCCACCGCGTTTCCTGGGCGGATTTCAAGCCGCTAAACAACTTCCTGGCGGTTAACTCACCCTTTGTGGTGGGCTCTATCAACTTGCAGGGCCGGGAAGTGCTTATCCTGGATCTGGAGCAGATTGTGGGGGAAATCTTCCCGGAAAGTATCGTCAACTATGACCGCCACGCCTTTGAAGAAGCCCCGGTGCTGGACGAACGCGCCAAAGTCAATTTGCTTTTCGCCGAAGACTCTACTTTAATTCGCACCCAGGTGAGCAATATTTTACGCCACGTGGGCTACACCAACCTTACCGTGGTGGAAAACGGGCAGTTGGCTTATGACCACGTACGGGCTTGTATCGAGAGGGCGGAGGCGGAAAAACGCCCGCTTAGCGACTTTTTCAACTGCCTGCTGACCGATATTGAAATGCCGCAAATGGACGGACTAACCCTGTGCCGCAAAATCAAGCAGGAAATGCGCCTGAATGTTCCGGTGGTCATGTTCTCCTCTTTAATAAATGAGCAGATGGCTTTGAAATGCCAGCGCGTAGGGGCGGACGGCTACTGCAACAAACCGGAAACCGAAAAAATGATCCAGCTCATTGACGACTTGGCCGTGTACCATAGAAAGCCCGTAAACACTAGTTTTGTCGCCAATTGACATGATTTTTACTGTACTTGTGGGGCAACTCGCATAATGCATTGTTCTGCCAGTACCACCACTAACAGCAAGTTTATTTTTATCAATTAGAGCTAACTATCGTGAGAACGTAACTGTGAAGCAGGCTTATCAAAATATGAGCGTGCTGTTAGTGGACTCGGTGGGCATGGTTGTCAGCACCCTCACCAACATCCTGCAGCCGCTGGGGTTCTACCGCATACACACAGCCAAAAGCGCTGAAGAAGGCTTACATATACTGGGTGATGCCAAAAATAAAATCGACATCATTATCAGCATGTGGAAGCTTAAAGCCATGAGCGGCCCGCAATTGGCGGAAAGCCTGCGCGTTCGCGCTATTCCGGTCATCCTCATTGTGGACCGCATTGATAAAGTAATAGATGAAAAAGCGCGGCAAGTTGGGGTTACCTCTCTGCTGCAGCAACCTTTAGATATAAAAAGCGTTACCAAGGCAGTGGAAGACGCGCTGGCCCCTTTCATTAATGAAGATGAAGAGGCCTTCCTTGGCTATCTGCAAGACGCCCGCCAGGCCGCGCGCAAGGAAAACCACGACAAGGCTATAGAGCTTTTTCAAGCGGCTTTGGCCATAAAGCACGATGATGGCGCCTTGTTTGCCCTGGCGGAAAGCATGCGCTTAAGCGGCCGGCATGCCCTGCCAGCGGAAAAAACCTATATGATGGTATTGCGTAACCAGCCTACCAATCTGCGCGGCTATTTAGGGCTGGCCAATCTCTACTATGCCAATAAGCGCCCGGAAGACGCGCTTAAAGTTCTTAAATTGGCCATGGCCATGGCGGAAAAAGAAAAAGCGGGCAATGAGGCGCGTTCTGATATTTTAGTGCAGATGGGCGAAGCCGAGCTTATGCTGGAACGAGTGCAAAACGCGGTTGACTGCTTTGATCAGGCCGTGGAGGCCGACCCGCAAAACACGCAAATTTGTGTACGCGCCGCCGACGCCTTGGTTAGTATAGGCGAACTTGAAAAATCGGAACGCTATTACAATAAAGCTTTAGAACAAGACCCCAACCTGGCGCATGTCTACAACCGCTTAGGTATTGCCTATCGCCGCCAGAAAAAATTTGACCAGGCTTTGGATTTATACCGCAAGGCCTTGGAGCACAGCCCCAAAGATGAAAACTTGCTATATAACATGGCTCGCAGCTTGTGGGAAATGGATGATTTCCCTGGCGCGGAAGACATCCTTTGTCGGGCTTTAAAAATTAATCCCGGCTTTACTGAAGCCACTCAACTGTTGCAGGCGGTTAAAAAAGGCATAAAGGCCAACCAGTAAATAAATGGCGGCCTTCCAGATGGGTGCATTTTAAAACAGCCCCCGCGGTAGGCGAGGGCTGTTGGCGAGTTAGCGGCACAGACACCTAAGCGCACATTTTCCGAGCCAGATCTTCCACCTGCCGCACCAACTGGGGGCGGGTTTCGTTAAGCTTTTCCTGCAGCCCCACCCCAGGCACAATTATGCTTTGCGTATTAAAGCCAAGTACGTTGAAAAAGCTTTCATAGCGCGGCGGCACATCGGCAAAGGCATTGGGGTCGGGGTTGCCCTGGGTTACCAGAAACAACATTTTTTTGCCCGGTGCCAAACGCGAAGGGTTGGCGCCGGGGTCGTGGAATTCCGGAGTCAGGTAAGAGAACGCTCTGTCAATAAAGCATTTAAGCTGCCCGGTGACGTCGTGAATATAAACCGGCGATGCCATCAAAAGCACATCGCATTCGGCCACCGCCTCCAACACGGGAGTGAGGTCGTCTTTAATCACACACACCTCAACCCGGCGTTTACAGCCATAACACCCTTGGCAGCCGATAAACTTCAGGTCATTCAAAACAAAGCTTTGAACATTTGCACCCATATCGCTTGCCACATCGAGAAAATTCTTGGCCAAACCATTTGAACTGGCGCGCGAACGCGGACTTCCCAGGACTGCAACAACCCGCATATCTTACTCCTTTTGAGCGGAAAACTTATTGTTGTTTATAACCTCTCTTTTTAGACTATCTCATTTTTCGCCTGTAAAGCAACCCCATTTATCTGCAAAAGGCAAAGTTTTTTCATTGAAGCTAGTTATGTCACTTTAGACAAAAATTTTCCGGAGAAAGCGGATATAACTCCGCCTTCTCCGGAATATGCTCTCGCCCCCCTTGGGCTGACTAACGTTTCAGGTTAATCAGCTCCTGCAAAAGCTGGTCTGTGGTTTGTATGGTCTTACTGTTGGCCTGGAAAGCACGCTGGAAGTTTATCATGTTGACCATTTCCTCAGCCAAATCCACGTTAGATTTTTCCAACGCGCCAGACTGCACCTTACCCATGCGACCCTGGCCCGGGCGGCCAAAAATTTCCGCGCCCGCGGCCATGGTGGAACTCCACAAGTTCTCGCCCTCGCGTTTCATTTCTTCAGGACATTCGAAATCATAAAGAATGACCGCGCCCATAAGCTTTACCGTGCCGTTGCTGAAATGGCCGGTGATAAGGCCGTCACGGCCAATGTCCACGCTTTCCAGGCTGCCACGCGGAGCGCCGTCCTGGTTGAGGAAGAAAGTTTCACTGGCCCCGGCCGACTGGGTGGTTGGCGAAGTAATATTGGGAATGAAGTCCAGCAGCATATCCTGAACCTGGTGGGCGCCGGTGGCATCCAGCCAACTGAAGCTGATGTCGCGCACGCCTTTACGGTGAGCGCCGGTTTCGTCAGAGTTGGTGCTGAACGGGTCTTCCTGATCCATGGCGTAAGCGGTGCGCTTCATGTTGAAGGCGCCGTTGGCTAAGGTGTTGCTGGGGTTAACCGTAAGCACCGCCGCTTTGCCCTGGTCTACCCGCTTAAAGGTAAACTGGCCGGTGGCCGGGTCTTGCTGCATGTTAATATTGCTGCCAGGGGTATAGCCGCCCACCATTTGCGGGGTGCCCACCGCACCCAGGCCGCTGGGGATGCTGAGGCTGTAGTTGAAAGCTTCACCTTCGGCAGCGGCTTCAAAATAGATGGTGTCACCATAAGCTGTGGCGGTAAGACCAAGGCCCGCCACCCCGTTTATGGCGGCGGCCACCGCGGCGGCGTTGTCACCAGCGGCAAGGGCAACTGTCTGAACGGCGCCGGAGGGATCGGTAAAGGTTAAGTTGCCAGCGGCGGTAACGCTGCCGCCGGTTAGCACCAACGCGCCCTTGGATTTACACAATTCGCCGCTGCCGGTATTGATGGCACTGGAAAAATCGCTGGCCGACACCCCGTGGGCCACCATATCGCCGCCGGTGCCGGCGTTGGTAAAGGTAACCCCGGCGGTGGTATTGCCCGAAGTATAAACAACAATATTGCCACTGCCGTCTTCTTTACAGAACACACCGTTATTACCGGCGGTTTTGTTAATGGCTTCCACCAGGCCGCCCGCCCCCAGTACGTTGGGGTACTGGTCATAGGTGTAGGTAGTACCGTTGATCGTAATGGCGTCACCGCTGGTATTCCACTTACCGGCTATATCCAGGGTAAGCTGGGTGCGGAAGTTGAAAGTACCGGCGTCGGTAACATACTGGAAGGTTTCGCCGGCCCGGCTGCTTATTTCGCCAGCGCCGGTGGGCAGGGAGTTAACCGTCTGCCAGGCGTCGCCAGTGGCGGGCTGGCCGGTGGTGTTGCCCACCAAATGGCCCACGTCGTCAAAGTGCAAATAGAAGGTGCCGGAAGAACCGGGGGTTAAATTTTGCTGGGTATAGGTGTCGCCCACTTTTTCCATTACCGTTACTTTCCAGGTGCGCACCGCGCCGGCCACCTGCGGGCCGGTATAACTGTCTGGTTCCAGGCGCTGGTAGAACATGACCACATCATGAGCCACGCCCAGAGCGTCGTAGGTGCGCACCGGCACAATATGGTTATAGGTGCTGGAATCGGCCGGGTCCACCGGTTCGCTGGGCACATGATAGCGCAAATCTTCCGCGTTCAGGTTAAGCGTAAGCTGTATTTCGCTGGTGGGAATGGCATCCACCTGTTGCAAGAGCAAACGGATATCCTCCGGGATCTGAGTGACATTACCGCTCTTATCCACATTGTAACCCTGCAGGCGCAGCCCCATGGGGTTGGTCATATAGCCTTCTTTATCAATAATGAACTGGCCGGCGCGGGTATAGAAAGAGGGGCCGGTATTCATATTAAGGGGCTTACCGTCGACATCGTATTTGGCGCTGCCCCAACTATCCATAACCAGCGGGTTGCGCACTTTGAAGTAACCGCTGCCGTTAATGGCCAGGTCTGTGGGGATTTCGGTGGTTTCAAAAGAACCCTGAAGCAGCATCTGCTGCACATTTAGTACGCGCGAGCCCACGCCCACCTGGTCTACCACCGAACCGCCCACAGTTAATGAATGCACCATCATGTCGCCAAAATTGACGCGGGTGGCCTTAAAACCCATGGTGCTGACGTTGGCGATGTTGTCGGCCACGCTGCTAAGGGCCTTACCGTGCGAATTGAGTCCGGCTACCCCGGCATCCATACTATTTAACATAATTTTTTCCTTTCTTTATGCCATCCCTGGCAAACCATAAGCTTTTGCTAGCTGATTAAGAGCTTTCCGTTTATTAGATATCAACCGCCACCCGCGCCCTGATCAGTGTTAGTATCACTGGGGCCGCTTACAATGCGCGGCAGGCGCACGTTAATTATTTTGTCAATGGCTATGGCCGCGTCGCCCAAAAGCAGGTAGGTTTTGCCGTCCGACACCTCATAACCGGTTACAATACCGGTTACCTGCTGGTTGCTTACCGCAACCGAGTTGCCGTTGTAGTCGTAGGCGTACAGGTTTACTTTGTAAGCGCCGTCGGGTACCGGGTTGCCGCTGTCGTCCAGGCCGTCCCAGTTTACTTCGTGACGGATGCCGGAACTCATGGCGCCCAGATCGCGGTTGGCAATAACCGAACCAGTGGGCGAGGTGATGCGCATAACCACGTAAGATGTCTGCGCCACTTCAAAGCCAACCGAGTTGCTGTAGCCAGAGAGCACCGGCATGGTGCCGCCACTTACCGTAACTTCTTTACCCAGGTAGCTCAAAGCCTGGGTTTTAGAATAAGACTCTTCCAGGCGGCCAATGCCCCCCAGCGAAGAGGCAATTTGTGTGAGCTTTTCCAAACTGCTGAACTGGGCAAGCTGCGCGGTAAATTCGGTGTTATCCATGGGATTCAGCGGGTTTTGATTGGTCATCTGCGCCAGAAACATCTTCATGAAAGCGTCTTGCCCCAGGCCGGTTTCCGTGCCGGTTTCCTTGGTTTTGGCGCTTGGCTCCTGATACAGGACGTGATTAGTGTTGGTGGTTCCATCAACTGGCATTATTTTCTCCTTCAGGCCATTACGCTGAGCCGGCCGCTTACCTTGGCCGCGGCTTGGCCTTGCTCTTCATCTGTGGATTGGCCATTGCCGCCGCGCTGACGGCGCTCATGATTTCTCTGCCCGGCATTGGCCGATTCGTGCCTTCTCTGGGCATCGGGCTGCACGCTGATGTTGAGTTGCTCCACTTTAAGCCCTTGTTGCATAAGCTGCTGTTTGAGATGCTCCATGCCGGCTTCCAGAGCTTGCTTGGCCGCCACCGTATCCGCCACCAGGCTGGCCTTTAGCGCGCCATCTTTCACGCTAAGCTCCATGCTTATTTCGCCCATGCTGGGCGGCTTGAGTTCCATGCGCAGTGTGTTAAGGCCGCGATTAGCCATTTGCGCCATATTAAAAGCCACCTGGCGTACTAAATAGGCCGGCAGCATGTTGCCCGCCCCGCTGCTTGCCGCGCCGGCCTTAGCAACGGCGGCGGCCTCAACCGCAGCCGCGGGCCCGGCATTGGCCTGGCCGGCTTTACTTTGGTTGGCTTGCGGCTTAACCGCGGCAGTCGCCGCATGCGGCGGGGCGTTGTGCTGGCCAGCCTGTTCTTTGGGTTGTTCGCCCGCGCCTTGCCCCGAGTTAGCCTGCTGCACACGCTCCGCGCCAGCGGCCGCTTGCTCTGACGCGGCTTTGGGGGCGGCTTCCATCAATTGCGCCGCCTTATCTTTGACGGCCTCGGCCGAAGGCACGGCCTGCCCGGCATTTTCCGGCTGCCGCGTTGCGGTTTGGCCGGCTTCAGCGCCCGCCTTGGCCAAGGTGGCCTGGGTTTCCCGCATCTCAGCCGCTGGCGCCGCCTTCGCCACCTTAGCCTCTATGTTTTGCAGAGCCTGAATCATGCGCGCGCGCAGGCGTTCCTCAGACCGCGCCTCAACGGCATCCACCTTGGTGTCCTGGCTGCGCTCGGCCATATTTTTGAGCATCTGGCCGATTTTTGTGTCCTGCTTTTGCGCCGCGGCCTCTAGCATTACAAACATGGCCTTGCCATTTACCGCATTGCCATCCTTAGGCGCATTATTGAGCAGCGCTTGTATTTCCTGTTTGTCCAACCCAAGCTTCTGCAATAAATCCTGCAACCGGCTTCTATCGGCCACACCCTCCCGCTCAACCGCGGAGCTGACGCGTGCCTGCGCTAAAAGCGAGGATATATCGCGCAGGATATATTGGTTGTCCTGGCGCGGAGCGCTGTTCAGATATTTTTCCACTTCGCTGGCGTTTATACCCAAGTCTTGCATTACCTGGGCAAAAAGCGGGCGGTCTTCCTGCTTGAGCGCAAAAGCCTGACCGCCACTAGGCGGGTTCTGCAGCACCACCTGGCCCAAGGCCAGTAAATCTATTTTGCCGTCGGCTTGCGCGGTCATCTCAAACAAGGCTTCTATTTCCGCTGTGGTATAGCCGCTGTTAAGCAAAACCTCTTCCAGCTTTTCTTTATGCTCTTCATTTAAAAGCAAAGAGCCGCTTTCATGGTTTTCATTTTTCAATTCTTTAAAAAAGGCCAGCAGTGGGTTAACCAGGCTAACTTTGCCCTGTTCCTTGCTAAGAATTTTCGATGGTTCGGCCTGAGTTGGGCCGGGCTGTGCGGTGCCCGCGGCAGCCGCCATGTTTTCACCTGACAACTGTTGCAAGGTTTTTAAATTGATGATTTCAGAATCCGCATCCGGCTGCCAGCCCGGAGCCTTGGCCGCCCAAGCTTTGTCCGCATCTCTGAGCGCGCTTTTGAAATCTAAATCTTTAGCTTTATTGGCGTCAAGCTTGGCCGCCACTTCGGCGGACAGCTTGTCCGCATCTTGCGCGGGCGCGCCTGGCAAAACCGCCGGGCCTTGCCCCTCGCCCCCCAAGGGCGCGGACATAGCCGTTTTGTTGACCATGCCGTTATTGGGCCGCTGAGAAGCCAGCAAGTCTTGCAGCGCGCTGTTAAGCCCCTTTGCAGACGACAACGCCGACGGGGCGGTGGCGGGCGTAACCGCCGAGGCTTGGACATCGCTCAGTTTATGGACGATCAGTGCCTCGTCCGCGGCTTCTTTGCCATCTTTGCCACTGTCCTGCCGGGCGGCGCTAAAGGGCTGGCTTAACATGGCGCTGGGCTTACTGGCGGCTGGCAGCACTATGTTGCCCTTGCCACTAAAAAATTCCTGTATCTGCCCCTGGCTGCCCCCCCCACCCTGGGCCATGGCAAAGAGCGCATTAAAAACGCCGCCATCTTCCTGGCTGCTATGGTTGGCCAACCGACCTTTACCCGTGCCTGCAATTATAGCTGGTACTGCGACCATGCATTGTCTCCTAAAAATACGAACTATTCTGTAGCTCTATTTTTAGCAAAGGCCGTGCCATGACGTCTTTTTTACGTAATTGACTGATTATATTATTATAAAAATAGATATGGCTAAGCGTACGCCCCACTGGAAGGCCGGGCGGCAGGTAAAAATAGCTGGGCTAAGCGGGACTTTTTTGCCGCCAGCCCACGAATCAGGGGTTACAAATTTTACAGGGCCGATAGCCGGCCTTTAGGGCGTCTTGGCGGGAATTAAACTTTATAACACAGTTTTTACACTGGTAATAGCGGCACTGCGGCCCATGAAAAATAAATGAAACATTATTGCCATGGTAAGGCGGCGCCTCTCCGGCCGCTAACACCCCTAAAGCAATAGCTAATATTATTAGCGGCAAAATACCACGCCGCACAACCCGCCACCCAGCCAGCATATACACCCGCCTCACACTGCTTTTGTAGTAATAGCTATAACTAGGTATAGTATAGTTATGGATACAGGTTGGAGTCAACGCGCAGCTTGACTATTGTACAAAAAAGGGCAAAGCCATGATAACCACCTCCCACGACTCTATCCTTAAAGCCATGCTAAAGCACCTGCGAAGTGGCGCCACCCTTTCCCTGGCCGCTAGAACAAGCACGCTTAAAGCCTTGCGCGAGCAGATAAAAAATCAAGAAAATAATATAATTAGCGCGCTAAGGCAAGATTTGGGGAAAGGCCCGGCCGAGGCCTATGTAAGCGAAATAGGGCTTACTTTAAAAGAAATAAGCTACTTTATAAACAAGCTTCCCAAGCTAATGAAAGCGCGGCGCCTGCCCACCCCGTTGGCATTGTGGCCATCCAGCAGCCGGCTCTTTCACGAGCCGCTTGGCATAGTGCTGGTGCTCTCGCCCTGGAATTATCCCCTGCAACTGGCCTTGATGCCGTTAGTGGCGGCCTTAGCCGCCGGCAACTGCGTGGTGCTGGCGCCCTCGTCCGGCGCCCCCGCCACCGCCGCGCTAATTGAGACGCTTGTAAAAAACTCCTGCCCGCCAGAGCTGGCATTTGTAGCCCAAGGAGGCGCTGGCACAGCCGCCGGCCTGCTCGAAAAACGCTTTGACTTTATCTTTTACACGGGCAGCCAACGAGTGGGTAAGCTGGTTATGCAGGCAGCGGCCCGCAACTTAACCCCCCTTTGCCTCGAACTGGGCGGCAAATCTCCGGTTATTGTGGCGGCCGACGCCAACCTGGAATTGGCGGCCAAACGCATTGCCTGGGGAAAAATATTAAACGCTGGCCAAACCTGCGTGGCGCCAGACTACATATGGGCTGACGAAAAAATTGCTCACCCGCTGAGGCAAGCGCTTGATAATGCCTTCAGTGACATGCTGGGTCACGACCCCATCAACAACCCGGAGTACGGGCGCATCATAAATGAACAGGCCTTTGACCGCCTGCTGGCCTTAAGCAACCAACCCTTGGTTTTTAACCGCCCAGCTCTTAAAATAGCCCCGCAGGTGCTGGCCGCCACGCCCCAAGACGCCATTATGCAAGAGGAAATTTTTGGCCCGCTGCTGCCGCTATTAACATATGACGATGTGGAACAGGCTATCTGCCACATTAACAGCCAAGGCAAACCGCTGGCCCTTTACTTGTTTACCAGCGACCAGGCCCTGCAAAAAAAAATTTTCACGCGGCTGAGCTTTGGCGGTGGCTGCATTAACGACGTGGTTATTCAGGCCGCCTCCGCCTATATGCCTTTTGGCGGGGTGGGCATGAGCGGTATGGGCCGCTACCACGGGCGGGCGGGGTTTGAGCTTTTCAGCAATGCCAAGGGCGTGATGCGTTCTCCCACTTGGTTGGATCAGCCACTGCGCTATCCACCTTATTGCAAAAATTTTTTGAGCCTGATAAAAATTATGCTGAGATAATCTTACGCTTCCTATGGATATATCAAACCTGTCAATATATTTAATTGCCTTTTTAGACCTGGCCTTCATCGTAGCCATAATTTTTCTGGAAAGGAAAAACCCCGCCTCCAGCATTGCCTGGATTTTACTGCTGATTATGTTGCCAGTTGTAGGAATGATTATTTATATGGCGCTGGGTAGCGGGTTTCATTTAACCAAGAAAAAACGCTACAAGTTAAAAGCGCTTAACGACAACCTGAATGACAATTACATAAAAAAATATTTGAGTATTGATGACAACGATGTGCTGGCCAACCATGCCTACGGCAAAACCGCAAATTACCTTAAGGCGGCTGGCGCTGTTTTAAATTTCCACAACCAGGCCAAAGTGTTTATTGATGGCGAGTCTTTATTCACCCACATGCTGGATGATCTGCGCGCGGCCCAAAAACATATCCACCTGCTTTATTATATATTCCGCAACGACAAGTTGGGCGCCCGGGTTTTGCGCATTTTAGAAGAAAAAGCCAAAGAAGGCGTGCAGGTACGCCTGATATACGACAGCGTGGGCTCTATGTTTACGTTTGGAAGCATGTTTAACCGTCTGCGCGACGCCGGTGGAGAATCTTTTGCCTTTGAGCCTTTCTTCTCCAATTTAAGTTCACGCTTTAAGGTTAATTTCCGCAATCACCGCAAAATGACCATCATTGACGGCCACATTGGCTATATGGGCGGCATGAATGTGGGTGAAGAGTACCTGGGCCGCCACAAAAAATTGAAGCCCTGGCGCGATGCCCAGCTACGCCTTATGGGCCCGGCTGTGGGAGGTTTGCAAAAACGTTTTTTAATGGATTGGAGCTATGTCACCGACCAGGATTTCAGACGTTTGCAGCTGCAAGAATTTTTTCCCAAGCCAACGCTTGGCGGTGAATTGGCCATGCAGATTATAAGCAGCGGGCCAGACACCGCCCAGCTTCCCATTAAAGGCGGGCTTATGAGCATGCTGCAAATGGCCCGGCAAAACATCTTTATCCAAACCCCTTACTTCACTCCTGATGAAAGCTTTTTAGACTGCATACGCATAGCCGCGCTAGCCGGCCTTGACGTACGCCTGATGTTGCCCGCCGTAAGCGATAACGAGCCCGTGCAGCAAGCCAGCCTTAGCTACGCCCACGAAGTAATGCGCTATGGCGGCAAGGTTTATCTATACCAAGGTTTTATGCATGCCAAAGCGGTGGTGGTAGATGGCCAGGTGGCCAGCATCGGCACCTGTAACATAGGCGAACGCAGCTTTGCCCTCAATTTCGAGATAAACGCCTTTATTTACAACCGAGGATTTGCCACAAACTATCAGGCCCAGTTTATGGAAGACCAAAAACGCAGCCTGGAGCTTAGCAGCAGTTGGTTTTACGAGCGCAGCCTTTGGGCCAAAGCAGCCGCCCGCCTGGCCCGCCTGGCTTCGCCCCTGATGTAACAGAGGGCGCCGCCAGCCAGGCTGTTTTTTAATTTTTTATGTGGTAATAATTTTAGCAGGACAACAGATCAACCCCAAGGAGAACCCATGTCCTTAAACGCCACGGAACTGGAAGGCGCCCGGCATGCAACCTGCCCGCGCTGCGGCTGGCATGACGCCGTAATTACCGACAGGCCAGGCCTGGACCAAGTGCTGGCCGAACATTACAGCCGCAAGGGCCTAGGCCTTATTGAAGTATGCATGTGCGCCGACCCGCGCCAGTTATCGGTAATGTGGAATAATGTATTTCGTAAAATGCGCGGGGTAAAGGCCAAAAACAAATTTTTGGCCTGCCCTGAATGCGCCTTCTGGCAGCTTACGGACTGAAATTTTTTGCTGCCCTTTTCAGGCTAGCCTTTATTTATCCGCTGGTAAGCCGCATAGTACAGCATACCCACAAGCACCGCGGCCCCCACAATATTGCCCAGGGTGGCGGGCAGCAAATTGTTCACGCAGCCCATGGGGGTAAGCGCGGCCAGCTTTTCTGGCGCAATGCGGCTGGCCGCCACCGCTGCGGCATTGATTTTAGCCATAAGCCCGGCGCTGAAAAAATACATATTAGCAATGCAGTGTTCAAAGCCGCCGGTCACAAAGGCCATAACCGGCACCCAAATCATGATAACCTTACCTGGCACGCTAAGCGCGGCCGCGGCCAGCCATACCCCTAAGCCCACCAGCCAGTTACATAATATGCCGCGAAAAAACACCTCGCCAAAGGAAAGATTTACTTTGGCCGAAGCTATCTCCAGGGTGCGCACCGCAATAGATCCTTCCAGCAATCCGCTGCCAAAAACCAAAACCGCAAGCATTAACGCGCCAATAAAGTTGGCCACATACACCCAGGCCCAGTTGCGCAACACCTGGCCCGCTTTTATTTGTTTATCCACCATGGCGGTTATCATCAAACAGTTGCCGGTAAACAACTCGCCGCCGCCCAGCACAATTAAAATAAGCCCAACCGGGAAAATTGCTCCCGCCACAAAATTGGTAAGCCCCACACCAATAACAGGCGCCAGTTCTCTGGTAACCACGGTTACCAAAAAAGCACCCAGGCTTATGTAACACCCGGCAATAATGCCTAAAAGCAACATTTGACGGATGGAAAGCACAGCCTTGTTGCAAGCGCTGTTAATGGAACACTGGGGCAGCTCGGCAGGATATTTCATAAGTTTCACCTCCTAGGCGTGAGAAAGAAATATCGCCGACATTTCTCTGATTGTCAATTTATGAGGAGCTTTTTTACGCTAAAGGGGAAGCGCGGCGCCCTGCCAACCCCGTGCCGACAATGAAAATTACCGAATACAGGCCTCGCGCAGGTTTCAATAAACGCATAAAACAAGGGCAGGGAAAGGCGCGAAGAGAAGAGGGCTCTGCCTGCGCAGTTTCTGATGCGCAGGCAGAGCGGTAAAGGCATGAACGCCAAATTATGGTTGGTAAAAGGCAGCCGGGGGCAACCTCTAGACATTTGCCTAACCCCCGGCCCGCCGCCTCTAAGGCTAGCCGTGGCCGCCAGCCACCAACGCCAGCTTGGTGGCGCGGGCTTTAAAGGCCGGAGCTTCAGCCAACTGCTGGGCGGTAACCAACTGCCAGGCCTGGGGATCAGCCAAAAACTTGCGGAACAGGCGGTTATTGAGATCGTGGCCAGACTTGTGAGCCACAAAATGCCCCAGAACCGGTCGCCCCACCAGGGCCAAGTCGCCCACAAAGTCTAATATTTTGTGGCGCACAAATTCATTTTTAAAACGCAACCCGTCTTTGTTGATAACGTTAAAGTCATCCAGCACCACCGCGTTTTCCAGCGAACCGCCCAAAGCCAGACCAGCTTCATGCAATTTGCGCATATCAGCCAGAAAGCCAAAGGTACGGGCCCGGCTAACTTCGCGGGCGTAATTGTTTTCGCTCAGGACAAAGCTCATTTGCTGGGAACGAATGGCGGGATGAGCAAATTCAATAGAGAAATCTACCGTTAAGGCAAGTTGATTGCTGGGCATTATTTTAACCAGCTTGTCGTCATCTTCCAGCACCACTTCGCGCTTGGCTACATAAAACTGCCGCAATTTAGCCTGGGTGGCCAGGCCAGCATGCCTTATAAGAAATAAAAACGACGCGCTGGAGCCATCCATAATGGGGATCTCCGGGGCATCCACTTCAACAATGGCATTGTCCACGCCCATGCCCGCCAAAGCGGAAAGCAAGTGCTCCACCGTGGAGACAGTAGCCCTATCCTTACCCAGGGTGGTGCAGAATCTGGTATCCACCACATTATAGGCATCGCCGGGAATAAGCGGCGACCCGGGAAGGTCAGTGCGTTTGAAGACAATGCCGGTATCTGGCTCGGCTGGCCGTAATACCATGTTGACCCGCTTACCGCTGTGCAAGCCAATGCCCGTGCAACTAATGCTGCGCGCCAATGTATGTTGGTGTAACTGCATAGCCCAACCTAAAAAATTAAAGGGTTAACTTGTTCCGGCCACTATAAAAGCAGGAATCGAGCCAAAGCCCTCAACCAAAAACAATTAGATGTAACTAAGTAATAATAAAAATAATTTACAAAACCATCTCAATCGAATTTATACTCAGCTTAAAGTGCAGCCCAAATCATGTTTCTTTTTTGCCACACATTTATAAACAATGTACGCAAAAACATACATTCCATTATTCCAGCATAGGGGCTTTAAGCGCTTTTAGCAGCGGTTGCAGATCCCTAACCTCCTGCCGCCACATGCGCAGGCCAGTCCCCAGGCAGGCCCGGCTGTAGTAGGCGGGAAAGGGGTGCCGCGGATTGGCCGCCAACAGCCTGGTTTGTCCATGGGCGGCCGCCAGTTGCGCCAAAACGTCTTGTTTAGGCTGGGAGCTGTATGTGGCGCTAAGCATCAGCGCCCCGCCCGCTGGCGTGTCTTCCCACAAACTAAGCCAGGCAGACAGCGTGCCCTGGCCGGGGTAGCGCGGAGTCAGCACATGAACCGGCAAGGCCATCAAACTGGTTAACCCATGCTGGACATTAGCCAATAATAGCTGCTGGCTGGTGTGGCTTGCCAATAGCCGCAACAAGCTTCGCAATTGAGACAAATCGTCAATGGCTGGCATAACGTCTAGATAAACAACGCCCCACAGGTCTCCGGGCGGCGCCATTTAACTACCCATAATCCTGGCCAAATGCTCGCCCGCTTTAGCCATGATCTGCTGCTCGTCCAAATGGCTGATAACTCCATTTTCCATGAGCACCTGGCCCTGGCAAACCGTGTGGCGCACATCGGCAGCCCGGGCCGCATATACCAAATGGCTTATGGGAGAGGTCATGGGGCTTAAATGGGGGCGTTTGCTGTCAATGACGATAAAATCCGCCGGATGCCCCACCTGCAGACGCCCAAGCTCGGGCCAGCCTATTACCTGGGCCGACATGCAGGTACCCATCCGCAGCGCCAGCTCCGCCGGCATGGCTGTGGGGTCCAGGGCCGATAGTTTGTGCACTTTGGCGCACATATCCATTTCACTGAACATATCCAAGCGGTTATTGCTGGCACAGCCGTCCGTGCCCAGCCCCACCTCCACTCCGGCTTTTAACAGGCCAGGCACATTGGCCAGGCCGCTGGCCAGCTTCATGTTGGAGCTGGGGCAATGGGCCACCCCTACGCCTTGCCGGGCCAGCAAGGTGGCCTCCTCAGGCTCCAGCCACACTCCATGGGCCACCCACAAGCGCGGGGTTAATAGGCCCAAAGCCTGTAGGTGCGCCACTGGGGGCCGGCCATAGGTGTTTTGGCAAATTTCAATTTCCTCTTTTGTTTCGCAAAGATGCATGTGTATGCCAACATCCAGATCGCACGCCAGTTCTTGTCCCAGTTGCAGCAGGGAAGGCGAACAGGTGTAAACCGCGTGCAAATTCAAAATGGGTTTTATGTCCGCGCTGCCTTTATAAGCCGCGACAAACTCCTTTAGCCTGGCCTGGCCGGCCTTTTTTTGCTCTTGCGTGGTCATCAGCGATTCCAGCAGGGTTTCCCCCAGCACCGCGCGCAGGCCGGCCAGGCGCACCGCGCGCACGGTTTCGTGGGGATAATAATACATGTCACCAAAGCAGGTTATGCCGCTTCTTATCATTTCCGCGCAGGCCAGCAGGCTGCCCCAGTAAATGGCCTCGGGTGTAAGCTTGCCTTCCAGCGGAAATATGTGGTGATTAAGCCAGGTGTGCAAATCAAGGTCGTCGGCCACGCCGCGCAATAAGGTCATGGCCGCATGGCCATGGCTGTTGACAAAGCTGGGCAGCACCAGGCCGCCTTGGGCGCGCAGACAACGCGCGCCAGGCGGCGGCGCGGGCGCGCCGCTTTTGGGGCCGCAATAAATTATGTGGCCGTTCTGGCAATGCAACTCCCCGGGCTCGTGCAAAAAAGCCTCCGAGGCAAAATTGAGCAAAACCCCGTCTGTCACATATAAATAGCTCATACATCCACCATGTTAATTGGCTGCCAGCTCCGCCAATACCCCGTTTAATATTGCCTGCATGTCCCTCCTGGCCAAATCAGCGCCCTGCAGCACCTGCTCCATAGACGTGGGCTGCATGTTATCCGGCTTGTTTACATTGGTTATAGCCGATAATCCCAGTACGCTTCCTCCGTGGTGACGGGCCGCTATAACCTCCAGCACCGTGGACATGCCCACCGCCGAAGCCCCCATAATTTGCAGCATGCGCGTTTCCGCCGGGGTTTCCAAATTGGGGCCAACCAGGCCGGCATACACCCCCTGCCGGTAAATAATACCGGCTTTTTCAGCCACTTGCCTGGCTACAGATAAAAGCTGAGCATCATACACCCGGCTCATATCAGGGAAACGCGGCCCCCAGGCCTCCACGTTGGCGCCAATAAGCGGGTTATGGCCTGTAAGGTTGATATGGTCTGTTATCAGCATAACCTGCCCGGCCTGCATGTCCTCAATCAGCCCGCCGGCGGCATTGGTAAATATAAAAATTTCGCCGCCCCACTGGGCTAACACCCTTACCGGAAAGGTTATTTGCTGGGCATTATATCCTTCATATAAATGCCAGCGCCCTGAGAGAAGAGCCAAGGGCAGGCCATGCCAGTAACCAAGATACAGGCGCCCCGCGTGGCTGGCAACCGTGGAATGGGCAAAGCCCTCCAGCTCCTGATAGGACACATCTATAAGCCTATCTATGCTTTCAGCCAGTTGCCCCAAACCTGTGCCCAACGTCACCACCACCCGAGGGACAAAGCCCTGAGGGGATAATTGCCTTAATTTACTGACTGTTTCTTCAACTTCCCAATATATGGCAGGGTGCACGTCAATCCTCGCTTTCTTGGCTGTGGCTCTACGTTTAAACAAATTTTATATATTTTTACCCTCTTGTCCCGTTGCTGCCAAATAAAAAAATGCGTTAATAAGATGCTAGAAACAATAGTTCTTTTCTGGCTTGACAGGCAGCCTCCTCATAATTGCCTTGACATTATCTGCTTCTTTGTATAAGCATAACTTGAAAGTTTATTTTTATGACATATTACAAAGCAGCACATGGAAAAAAGCTCTCGCAGCTGGTATTGGGAGCTTTAACGTTAAGTGGAATTTTGGTAATTGCTTCACTGGCTTTACTTATCTCTGGCAGCGGCGTCAACTACTCTTCCTTTGGTTTCCAAATAGTCAGCTACTCCCCTCCTAGTGATGGATATTTAGATGATACTCCGGAATTGGCTATCCCCAGCGAGCGCTCCGGCCTGCGGCGCGGGCATAGCCCGTGGTCTGGCTCCTTGCACGAGAGGCAAAAACTGGCCTGGCCCATGGTACGGCGCTTAAGCGAGCGCGAAGATCTGGATCCGGCCCTGGTTATGGCCCTGGTGCACGTTGAAAGCCGCTTTCACCCCACAGTGGTAAGCCAGCGCGGGGCAGTGGGCCTAATGCAAATTAATCCTTCCACTGCCCGTCATTTGGGCCTGGCCGACCCCACCGACCCGGAAGCCAACCTTAAAGCTGGCATCAAGTACTTAAGCAGCTTGCGCCGCATGTTTGATAATGACATACGCCTGATGCTGGCCGCCTACAACGCCGGGCCAACCCGGGTAATGGAGTTGGGGCAGGTGCCGGAAATAAAAGAAACCCAGGAGTTTGTGGAAAAGGTGCTTACCCATCGCGAGACTTTCCGTAATCGTTTCCAATAACAAAGGTTCTTATGCCTAGGGGAAGGCATGCGCCCGCGCTATAAGCTTAAGCGCCCCGTATTTGCTCGTAGAAACGCTCTATCTCCTGCAGAAGCTCTTCATCCTGCGGGTTCAGGCGCCGCGCGGCTTCCAGGTAGCGCTGGTAAGAATCCAACTTGCCCTGGCGATAGTGCAATTTAGCCAGATTAAAGCACAGCCTGGCCGAATCTGGGCTAAGCGCCAGGCCCTGACGGTAGCAGGCCTCGGCCTCTTCCAAATAGCCGTTTTGCGCCAGCTCCACCCCCTTGGCCGCCAACTGAGCCAGACGGGATTCCCGTTGATGAAGCCACTGGCCATCGCCTTTACCAATTAAACTTTGCGCCAAGTTATAATAATGGTGGGCCAGACTGTTGGCGCCATGGGCCTTGGCCAGCTTGGCCAAATCGCCAGCCAGTTTGCGCGGCGACTGAGGCGGCTGACCGTGAGGCCAGATCGCTGGATCAAAGGCCAGAGACCAGGTTTGCAGGGCGGCCTCTGGATTATCCTGCTTTAATTGCAGAACACCCCATAACCGCAAACATGAAAGCGCCTGATCCGACTGTTTTACCTCCAGGCTGAATTCCAAGCCCTGGCGGGCGTGCTCCGCGGCCCGGCTTAAATCGCCCTGGCGGGCATAGCTCTCCGCCAACAGCTCATGCTTTTTGCCCGCATCTTGCCAGGGGCGCAGATGAAGCGCCTTTTGCAATAATGGCTGGGCCGCGTTTTCCTTATTTTGCCGGCAGTAAAGCTCGGCCAGGCGGTGCAGGCGCGGGGCATGCTGGCTGCCGCCCCAGTGCACCGCCCGCTCCAAAACCGCCAACGCGCGCTTGGGCTGTTCTTGCCGCAAAAAAGACTCGGCCAGGACATCGTAGGACTTTAAAAACCAGGGATATTTTTTGATTAGCTGGCTGTATAGCGACTGGGAGAGCTCTTCCTCGCCGGCCATTTCTTTTAAACGCGCCAAATTGAGAGGCGCGGCATAGGCTTTGGCATCCATTTGCTGTACATGTTCAAAGCACTGGGCAGCCGCGGCAAAACGTTGGTTACGCCCCAAAAGGCCGCCCAGGGTAAAATAAGGCCATAACCGATAGGGTTGGTTATTAATAGCCAGCAAATAAGCCTGCCGGGCCGCCTGCAGACTGCCTTGAAGCTCTTGCCAGCGCCCTCCCGCCACTACTTGGCGGCGGGCAAAGACCGCGGGCAAGCGCTCATGCAAAATATCCACGGCAAAGGGCTTGGTGATAAACAGGTCGTGACGCTCTTCCGCCACCTGTAGCAACAGGCGTTCCTGCTCGGCACTGGCCGCCATCACAAAAACCAAATGGTTAAGCTCCGGTTGGCAGCGCACCCAGTCTAAAAGCTGTATGCCCCCCCAGACCGGCACGTCCCAGTCAGCCAGCACCATATCAACCTGGTTATGATACAAGTACTCCAGCGCCGCCGCGCCATGGTGCACCCGCATTATTTGCTCAAACCCAGCCGCCCTGGCAGCCTGGGCCAGCAGAGCGCGCTGGTTTTTCTGGCCATCCGCCACCAGCACCACTGCCTGCTTGCGTATAAGGCGGGTAAGGCTCTCCATCTCCCGCGTAAGCCCGCTTAAGCTGGCGGCCAGATCCGGCACTTGCTGGCGATTGGGCAGCGTTAATTCACTCATTACTTCCTCTGGGGCCAAGGTTAATACAATACATTTTACCCCGCCTTAACAGCCAATAGTAGATTTTTTACGGAATTTTTATGATTTTTGATGTAAACGCGGCGGCGTTTTATGAAACTGGAGGGGGCGGCTAACGGTGAACAACATTAGCACCAAGTTATTTACAGACTTCATTTTTATAGCGCGGGCAAATTGGGGTTAAGCGGCGCCGCCACCACCTGGTTGCGGCCGCCAGCCTTGGCCTGGTAAAGCGCCTTATCCGCCAGGGCGGTAAGATCCGCGGCATCCATGCCCGGTTGATGCTGGGCCACACCTAAGCTTAAACGGAAACCGCCACGCTCCTTAAATGGTTCGATAACGGATTTTTGCTCCACCAGTTGGCGTAGCTTGTTAGCCACGGAATGCCCGTCTTCCAGGCGGCAATTATTTAAAATAATTAAAAATTCTTCGCCGCCGTAGCGACCCACCAAATCCAACTGGCGCACGCTTTCCTTAAGCCAGCCCGCAAGCAGCATCAAGGCCTTGTCGCCTGTCTGATGGCCAAATTCATCGTTAATCCGCTTAAAATAGTCCACATCGGCCATGCACAGGCAAAAAGGCAGTTTGGTTCGCATGCTGCGGTTTATCTCCTGCTGCAGGGCATCCATAATGCGGCGGCGGTTGGCCACACCGGTTAGCGGGTCGGTAATGGCCAGATTTTGCAAGCTGGTATTGGTGGATTCTAAAAACCTGTTTTGATATTCCAACAGGTGAGCCCGCTCGGCATCGCGTCGCTGCATTTCCTGTAATACATCTATATTATTGAGCAATTCATTTATAAGCCCTGTGTGTTCCAAGGCAATACCCGCCAAATAGCCCAGGCCCAGCAAAAAAGACTCCCAATCCGCGGCCGCGTTATCGTCCAACCCGTCTGGCAGGCAGACGCTGAGCGTGCCCAATGGCAGCTCTACCCCTATGATAGGGGCCGCCATTATATTGCCCAACCCATTCATGGCCCCGCACTGCACTTTGGACATATGCAAAGACTGGCCAAGGGGGGTGGGGTTATCGGGCAAGGCCACAATCTGCCATACTTCTTTGGTAACATCGCCCATCTGCTCAATTAAGTGGAGTTGCCCCTTTTCGTCGTCCAAAAGATGCAGGCCGGTTTTGCTGACACCCAAAGCTTTAATAATGGTGTTAAGCAGCAAGGGGAAAAAGGCCAAGGGGTCCATATGCGGCTGGCGGCTAACCTGGTCGGCAATAAAAGTTAAGGCCCGCTGCTGCCGCCTTAAGCTTACCATCTGTTGGTCGCTATTTGAAAACATCGTTATTTATAGGGGCGGACGATTGCCCCACCGCAATAACTTCTATAGCAAAATTCAACTCTTCACTAATCGGCATCTGGCACATTTGGTCATCGCAGGCCTGATAGAACAGGGCCAGGGCCAGGTCGTAGCGCCCTGGCGTCACCTGCGGGTCAATGCGCAAAACAGGCTTAATTGTTATATTGTCGCTCCAAACCAGCCAAGGCTTGTCTTCGCCCTGTACCTTGTGCTGCCGGGCCTGGGGATAGGCAATCTGCTGTATAGCTATACCGGCGGGCGCCGCCAGGCTAAGCTTGCTGGGCACCAAATCCGGGCTGTTGGGTTGATGGGTATTAATGTGATAACCGCGCGCAATTTGCACCTGCAAGGCCAATGGATACTGGCCGCCGGCAGCGTAGCCATTGCGGCTGTGAATTACTTGCATGGTAAGCAGCGAACTATCATCGCCCGCTTTTGCCTGTGCCGGACCGAGTAAAACAATTACAAGCAAACCCAACGCCCAAAGCGCCGCCTTAAAAGGTTTTCCCATATCAGCTTCCAAATTTTAATTTAAGCATCTACCCGCCCTGGCCAAAGCCTGCAACAAACCAAGCCAGCACCCAACGCAAAACTACATTAGTTTATTATACATCAACTTTATCGGCCGGTGTAGCAGCTTTTTCCTTATATTACGCCGGATAATCCGCGCCTCGGCCTAAACCTAGAGATAAGACGGCGTTACCCGCCCAACCAACCAGGCCGCCTATTGTTAGCCTTGCTTAAAATGGTCAAAGCCGCTAAAGCTTATTTCTTCCAACCCGTTTTCGCGCTCCAGCCACACCCCTTGTCCCGCTTCAATGTAGCCCAGACACGCCGGCGCCAGGCCCTGCCGGCGCATAAGGGGAATAAGCCCCGCCTCTGCCGCGGGTGGGCAGGTAAAAAGCAACTCGAAATCCTCGCCGCCGTTCAAGGCCAGGCTAAAGGGGTTAAGGCCATTTTCCCTGGCCAGCAACTCAAGCTCGGGAGCTATGGGGATACTGGCTTCCCGCAATACGCCCTTTACTTGAGAGGCCTGGCACATACGGGCCAGGTCTGTGCTCAATCCGTCAGACACGTCCATGAGCGCGCCCTCCAGTCCATGCCGGGCCAAAACCAGGCCCGCCTCTACCCGGGGGGTTGGCTGCCTGTGCGCGTTAATCAGCGAAGTAAAGGCATGGTTAACAGTCAAGCCGTGCCGCAGGCAAAACAGCCCACCGGCCGACAGCCCCAGTGGGCCGGTAACCCATATGTGGTGGCCAACTTTAGCCTGGGAGCGCAAAAGCGGCGCACAGACCAACTTGCCCAGTAAACACAAATTTATGGTCAACTGCGGGGCCCGCACCGTATCTCCGCCTATCAAAGCCACATTGTGACGCGCCGCCAAAAGCATCATGCCTTGTCCCAGTTGCTCAATATGCCCCGCCTCCATCGCTGGCGGCAGGCCCAGCGAAAGCAGGGCAAAGGCCGGGCTGGCGCCCATGGCCGCCAGATCGCTTAAATTGGCGGCCATGGCGCGATGGCCTATTTCCCGAAAACTCATATAGGCGGTACTGAAATGCACCCCTTCTAAAAGCATGTCCGCGGTTAGGGCCAGGGGCTCATTGCTTTCAACTATGGCGCAATCATCACCCAGCCCCAGACGCAGGCCCTGCCCGCCGCCTGGAGGGTTAGCTATTTTGGCCATGATAGCCACAATTTTTTCTTCGTTTAAGGCGGGGCTACAGGCCATGCTTGTTCGTCCTAGGGGGTTGAGCTTAAAGTTGAGAGAGGCGACAGGCGGCGCGTATATTAGCTAACGCGCCTGACTTTGACTTGGAGGCAGAATGGCAAGCCCTAAGCCTGGCCGGGCTTAGGGCTTTGTTGGTTATTGTTCGTCCGCCGCCAGCAAGTAGGTAAGCAGGGCGGGCTTGTAATCGTACAGCTCTTCAGGCTTAAAAAATCTGGATACTTCGGTTATGGCGTTAACCACCGAGTCGCTGGCATGCACCAGGTTGCACTGCATGCTGATGCTTAAGTCGCCACGAATGGTGCCGGGCGCCGCCTGACGGGCATTGGTGGCCCCGCACAGGCAGCGGCAGACATCCACCGCCTCCTTGCCTTCCAGGCACATGGCCAGCACTGGCGTGCTTTTCATAAAAGAGGCAATGCCGGGGAAAAAGGGCTTGTCGGCCAAATGGCTGTAATGTTCGGCCAGCATTTTGTCGGTTAACTGTATCATTTTAAGGCCGGCTATTTTAAGCCCTTTGCTTTCAAAGCGGTTCAAAATAGTGCCAGCCAGGCCTCGGGCCAATGCATCAGGCTTTATTAAAATAAGTGTTCTTTCCAATTTATTTCCTCAAGCGTAAAAAGTTTTAAATTTTATGTAATCTTTTTATTTTCCTGCAGATAGCCAACTTGTCAAGGCTAAATGCGCATTGCGGCCAAATATGGCAAGCAATGCGCCCGAAAAATAAAAAATCCACCTTTTATAAGCGCTTAGGGGTGGTATTTTATGCAAAAAAACCGTAGACTAATACAATGGTTCCTCTTTTGGGGGCCTTTATTTTAAATTTAGGTATTGGGCCAGGCCTGTGGCCATGGTTGGCAAAAAAATTAAAGCTGGTTGTTCATGAAGCTTTTGCTGCATATATGCTGCGCGCCTTGCGCCATTATGCCCCTGGCGGAATTGCGAAAAGGTTTTGCCGAAACGCAAATTATAGGTTACTTTTTTAATCCCAATATTCAGCCTTTTAAAGAGCATGAACGCCGCCTGACCACTCTGAGGCAATGGGCGCGGGATCAGGCTCTTCCTCTGGAGGAGAAGCCCTACAACCCGCTTGGCTGGCTCAGGCAGGTTGTTTATAACGAAAGCCGCCGCTGCTCAATATGCTATCAAATGCGTATGCTGGAAGCGGGGCGCATGGCCAGGCAGTTGGGCTGCCAGGCCTTTACCAGCACTTTGCTGTATTCAATCTACCAAGACCGGCCGGCCATTCTGGCCGCCGCCAATAGTGCCGCGTTAACCTGCGGTGTTGATTTTCTGGAGATGGATTTCCGCCCTCTCTGGAGAGAAGGGCAGGGCAAGGCCCGTGAGCTTGAACTCTACCGGCAGCCTTATTGTGGCTGCATTTATTCAGAAGCCGAACGTTATATGAAAACCGATTTAACTCTTTCTTTGCCAAGGGGAGAAAATAATGGCGTCTAATCCTCCTGAAATTACACTGGAAATTGATAGCGGGTCTTTAACCATCCGCACCGCGGAAGCAATTTACCATGTCTTGGTGGTTGGCGGCCGCGCCGGGGCCGCGCCCGTATCCGCAACGCCAGTGTTAGCACCCGCCCCGCCGCGCCCGGCTTTGGCCCCCTTGGCGGAGCCACCGTCCGACCTGGATCGCGAGATAAAAGCGGCCCAGGGCGCCCCTGAGGACGAAGAATACTATCGCGAGCTGAGTAAAGACATGTATAAAGAGGTGGGCCGCCTGGCCCGCCGTCTGAGCATGTCCATTCGCGATGTGACCATTGATAAGGTGGATGACCTGCACTCTGCCGGCGACCAACTGGAAAGTGCCAAAGACGAGCTGGAAAAAGCGGTTAAGATGACCGAGCGCGCCACCTTGAAAATCATGGATTTAACCGAAGGCATTCAGGACGCTGTAAGCAAAACCAAAAAAGTTATGCAGCAGTTGGATGGCAACGTGGCGCCGGAGGCAAGCCCGGCCGCAACAGAGACCGAAGCGGCCCCTGACCTATCGCAGCTTGGCAGTTTTTTGCAGGGCCTTAAACAAAATCCTCTGGCCGAGTGCCTGGATAAGGCCCAAGAGCTGGTGGCGGCATTGCAGAGCGCGCCCGCCGGCCCTGCCGTTGCCGCCCCGGCGGCCCAGGCCGGCCCGGCCTACGATTTTCCCCTGGATCTGGTGTTTCAGACCATGTACGAATTGTGTACCAACGAGGCTGTCAAGAAGCACGTTAAAGCCATGTGGGACACAGCCGAGCAGACCTTTGACCCGGTTAAGCTGGAGGCCGGGCTCAACCAGGTGGCCGCCCAGAGCGGAGGGCCAGATGAAGACAACTTCTTGAACCTGAGCTTGAAAGAGGTGCTGAAGAGCATGTTCCAGGCCACGGCCAAAGAAAACTTTCAGCAGATATTAAAGAAAATGGCCTCCACGGCTGACCAGATATTTCTGGAACCATCCTTGCCGTTAGAGGCCATGCCCAAAGCCCAAGACGCCGCGCCCGCTGCAACTAGCGCACCGGCGCCGGCGCAAGACAACGGCCCCGCGCTTAGCCTGGCCAATGCCTTACTGCAAGCCCTGCAGGCCAAAGCCAATACCCTTAACCCGCCCGATGTGCCGGACTTAAGCCAACTGGGCGGTGCCGCGGGGGGTTGTGTGAACCCTGCCCTGTTAGCCCAACTACATGACAGCATGGGCGAAATTTTTGGCCATGTCAACGAAATAGTGGAAACCTTAAGCTTCCAGGATTTGGCTGGCCAAACCATCTACAAAACCGTTAAGATGCTGACCGATTTCCAGGTGCAGATACTGGCCCTTCTGGTGGGCTTTGGCACAAAGCTTAAAACCAAAGAAGAAGCTCCGGCCAAAGTGGACGCGGCTCAATCTGAGGCCATGGCCCAGGAAGAGGTTGATAAGGCCCTGACCGCCGTGGGCGCCAAGGAGGGCGATGGCGAGGACAGCATGGGCAAACTCAACCAGGATTCAGTAAACGACCTGCTGGGCTCACTGGGTTTCTGACCTGTCTTCAAAATAACATTGCAAAAAAACTGACCATTTTGCTGTTGACAGTGAAATGGTTTGGGTATACTTTTTTAAAAATACTTGCAATTGATTTTTATATTATAAAAATATTTGCCGTGTGGTTTTTCTCTCTAAAAAACTGCGCAATTATTACCTAGCTACAGAACAAAACCGTTTTCATATTTCATGCTACGGTAAAATTTTATGCTCCAGTAAAATTAAAGAAGGGAGATGCCTATGAACATTTTGTTAATGTTGCTTATCTCAGTGGTTATCTTTGCGATCGGTCTGAAATTCTATGGCCGTGCGGTAGCCAAATGGCTGGGCGAGGACACCAGCGTTCCCACTCCGGCCGAAACCATTAACGACGGCAAGGATTATGTGCCCACGAAATTCAGCATCTTGTTCGGGCATCATTTCTCTGCCATAGCCGGAGCTGGCCCCATTGTTGGCCCCACGGTAGCGATTCTGTTCGGCTATCTGCCGGTGTGGGCCTGGATTTTAATCGGCTCCGTATTTATTGGCGCGGTACACGATTTTGCCGCCCTGTTTGTCAGCCTGCGCGAAAAAGGGCGCTCCATTGCCGAGGTAACCCGCAGCGCGCTTGGCACCACCGGTTTTTTCCTCTTCATCTGCTTCGCCATTTTGATGCTCACCCTGGTAACCTCGGCCTTCCTGTCCATGACGGTGGTTGCTCTCACCAGTTCTGTCCCCTTAGATCTGATGGGCCTGCCCGCCGACCAGACCATTCTGCGCACCACCATAAAAGACGGCGTGCTTTATGGCATGATTGGCGGCATTGCCTCCACCTCGGTTATCATCATCACCCTGTTTGCCCCCATTTTGGGTTACATGCTCTACAAAGGCAACCTTAACATTGGCATAGGTTATGTAATAGCCGCCATTGTGGCCCTGGGCTCCATTTATGTGGGGGTGGTGGCGCCGGTGGCTCTGGATCCCAAAGTATGGATGATCATTCTGGCTATTTACGTTACCCTGGCCGCCGGCCTGCCGGTTTGGCTTATTCTGCAGCCGCGCGACTTTACCAACGTGCAGATTTTATATGTGGGCATTATTGCCATATTCTTAGTGGTTATAGTGGGCGGGCTGCAGGGTGTAACCGTGCAGGCTCCCACTGTGGCCGTAGACGCGGGCACGGCCAAGCTGGGTTTTATCTGGCCATTTCTGTTTATTACCGTGGCCTGCGGGGCGGTCTCCGGCTTCCATTCACTGGTGGCCTCGGGCACCACATCCAAACAGTTGGCCAAAGAAGGGCAAGCCCGCAAGATAGGCTACAACGCCATGATTCTGGAAGGGATCCTGGCTACGGGCACGGTTCTGGTGGTGTGCGCGGCTTTATCGCAAACCGAATATTTGCGTATTGTCTGGCCCGAGCCGGGCACTGGCGTCTCCAACCCCATCCTGGCCTTCGCCCTCAGCATAGGGCTGATGCTCAAGCAGACCATTGGCCTGCCCACCCACATCGGCACGGTTTTCGGCATCCTCCTGGTGGAAGGCTTTGTGGTAACCACTCTGGACGCGGCGGTGCGCCTTAACCGCTATCTGTTCGAAGAATTGTGGAATGTGCTGTTCAAGGGCAATGTGCCAAGGATTATGCGCGCGGTTTGGTTCAACTCCGGCCTGGCGGTGGTGCTTATGCTGTGGCTGGCCTGGAATAACGCCTTTACCATGCTGTGGCCCATGTTTGCCACCACCAACCAACTGCTGGCCGCCCTGGCGCTCCTGGCCGCTTCATCCTGGCTGCTTAAGAGAAAGCGCCAGGCCTGGTTTACCATTATTCCAGCTTGTTTCATGATATTAACCACCATAGCGTCACTGTTGCTGCTTATGCGCACCTTCATTCTCAAGCTGCAAAGCGGCGCGGCTATTAGCGGCCCGCTTACCTTGCTGGTTATGGACGTGCTGTGCCTGGGCCTGGCTATAGGCTTGGTGGTTATGGCCTACAAGGCCTTCCGCAAGTTCAGGCTGGATAAGACGCAAGCAGTGCCGCTAGCCAGCGAATAGCGGCTTGCCTTAACCGCAATCCAACTAAAATTGGGAGAGCGATCAAGCTCTCCCAATTTTAGTTTAAATATTTTTTACAGCAGGCAAAGCTGGCCTGCGCGGCGCTCATTTCTTATTGTCAAAGGGATAATATGGATTTGAAAAATCTTTGGCCCGGGGGTTAACATCGCCTTGCTCTTTAAGCTGCTTAATAGAGCGCGAGCGGGCGATATAAGAACGATGCAAAAACTGGCGAGCAAAGTTGCCGCCTATCTCTCCTAAAAAATCGCGGTACAAGGCCTGCACCTGAGGGTTGAACTGAGCAGCTTTTAGTTTTTCCTCAGCATCCACCGCGCAAACCGCTTTGGTGCGCTCCTGCACCGAAAGGGCCTGTTTACTGGGAGTGCGCCCTATAATAGGCTGGCCGCCGCCGTTAATGCAGCCGCCAGGGCAGGTCATAAACTCAATAGCCTGCCAGGGAGCGCGTTTTTCTTTTATCATAGTGCAAATCTGCTTAAAACGCCTGGCTCCATCTACCACCGCTACTTTTACAGGCTGGCTGCCCATCACAAGTTCGGCCTCTTTTACCCCGGGCATGCCTTCCACAGGCGTAAACTTAATGGCGGGCATGGGTTTTTTATTTATGCCTTCATATACATAGCGCATAAGCGAAGTAATAACCCCGCTGGTAACGCCAAATATTTTACCGCCGGCGCTAGCTTTGCCCATCAGGCCGTCTTCTTCGGCATCATCAAGCGCGTTGAAATCAAGCCCCGCCTGTTTAATTAAAAAAGCCAGTTCGCGGGTGTCTATGGTGGCGTCTATATCTTGATAGCCTGAAGACCACAGGTCGGCGCGCATACCTTCGTATTTTTTGGCGGTGCAGGGCATAATGGATACCGTGAACACCTCGGCGCGATTATAGCCCAGCTTGTCCGCGCCATAGGTTTTGCTTAGCGTGCCCAACATGCAGATGGGTGGTTTGGCGGTGGAAAGATGCTCGATCAGCTCCGGGAAATATAGCTCGACATACTGGTGCCAGCCCGGACAACAAGATGTAAGCTGGGGTAAGGGCGCATCTATGTGGCGCATCAGGCGCTCCACAAATTCGTCGCCTTCCTCCCACACCGCCACATCGGCTCCAAACTCGGTATCCCAGCAGTGGTGGAAACCTAACGCTGTTAAGGCGGCGCGCATTTTTTGGGTGGTTACCGCGCCCAACTCCAGGCCAAAGCAATCTCCCAAGGCATAACGCACAGAAGGCGCCGGCATGGCTATCAACTTTTTAGTTTTTTGCTTAAGCTCCCTGGTTACCGCCGGCAGCCATGATTGACACTCATAAATAGCATTTACCGGGCAATGTATTAAACACTGCCCGCAGTAAATACATGTCTCTTTATATTTTATGGTATGGGCTTCTTTGCGGTTGCCCCAAATGGTGCCGGTGGGGCAGTATTTCTGGCATATCTCACAGCCAATGCACTTGTCGCCATCTATTTGAATGAAGTAGAGAAGATCCGGGTCGGTTTTATTGTCTGGAAAATTCTCCTCGTAATATATGCCCTCCATAAGAACTCGTTTACTCATTAGCCCCTCCCTGCTGCTTAAACTGTATGTGCCTGCATGTAATGTTCACAACAATAGGCCATCGTCGCAAATCTCATTCAAATGAAAACATGTCAATTTTGTGTTTTCCCAGTTAACATCTAAGCATTTTACAAAGCAATAAACCTCATAAAATTGTTTACTTCATGCGCCACCTGCCCCGGCGCCTCGGTTGGCCCCATGTGCCCCATTTGCGGCACGGTAACCAGCTTGGCGTTGGGCAGGTGGGTGTGTAGCTCCTGCGCTTCCGCCAGCTTGGTTACAACGTCGTCTTCACCGGCTAATATCAAGACCGGCATTTTGATATCTCGCAAATACGATGGCAGCACCTGATAGGTGCGGCAAGCCTTGAAGTCGTTCTTTACCGTTTCTTCAGGTAGCGAACACACCATGGCAATGCCCTCATCCACAATGGCGGCATCTGCCTTAGGGCCAAAGGCCTTGCGCAGAAAGCCATCCATAGTGGCGGGGACATCTTGTTCCAGCCGCCCCATAAAGCTTTCGCTTAGGGGCAGGCTGGTGGAAGCGTTAACTAAAATAAGGCCTGAGAGCAGATTAGGCCATTTCCGCGCCGTCTCCAGCGCCATGGCCGCGCCCAACGAGTGGCCCAGCACCCAGGGCTTTACTCCACTGGCGGTAATAAAGCCGGCCACAAAGGCGGCCAGTTCACCGATATGTTCCAACGCGGCCGCACCTTCGGCGCGCCCGGGTAAGTTGAGCGCGGCCACATTGGCGTGCGGGCTAAGCGCCTCCAGCAGGGGGCGCATACTTTCAGCGGTATTACCAGCGCCATGCACAAGTAAAACATTTGGCAATTCAGGGTTGCAGGTTTTTCCTAATACACACAAGGACTCGTCTAAGTTGTTCTGCCACATGGTTCACCTCTTCCTTATAGCTGGCCGGAGTTACCGGCAACATCACTAATCCAGCTTGGCCACCCAGTTAAAGGGATCTGGGCGCTGGCCCATCTGAATGCCTACAATTTCATCATACAATTTTTGTGAAAGCGCGCCGGTTTTGCCGTCGTTAACTATCATTTTAGCGCCGTTAAAAGATATTTCGCCCACCGGGCTGATGATGGCCGCGGTACCGGTGCCAAACGCTTCCTTGAGTTCGCCTTTTTTATGAGCTTCGGCCAATTCGTCTATGGTGATCTTGCGCTCGGAAACTTTCATGTTCCAATGGCGGCACAGGGTGAGCACGGAATCTCTGGTAACGCCGGGCAGAATGGAGTTGTTGAGCGCCGGGGTTACCACTTCATCGCCCACCACAAAGAATATATTCATAGTGCCGACTTCTTCAATGCTCTGCTTGTCGCGCACGTCCAGCCACAGCACCTGGGTGAAACCCTTGCGGTGCGCTTCTTCCTGGGCCAGCAAACTAGCCGCATAGTTGGCCACGGTTTTGGTTTCGCCCAAACCGCCGGGCGCGGCGCGGATGTACTTCTGCTCCACATAAATTTTAACCGGATTGAAGCCTTCCGGGTAATAAGCGCCCACCGGGCCGGCAATAACATAGAATAGATATGTTTTGGACGGACTGACTCCGATGTGCACGTCGGTGGCAATGATAATGGGGCGCACATAAAGGCTGGTGCCAGGGGTTCTGGGAATCCAGGCTTTTTCGGTGCGAATAAATTCAAAGGTGGCTTCCATGAAGTCTTCCACCGGGAAATCGGCTATGCACAAACGCTGGGCCGAGGACAGCATGCGGGTAAAGTTGGTTTTGGGGCGGAACATGCAGGCCTCGCCCTTGGGGCCGATATAGGCTTTCATGCCTTCAAACACCTGCTGACCATAGTGCAGCATCATGCAGGCGGGGTCCAGCTCCAGCGGGCCATAAGGTTCGATGCGCGCGTTGTGCCATTTTTGCTGGGGGTTGTAGTTTATTTTAAGTATGTGGTCGGTAAAAAGGGTGCCAAACCCCAGCGCGTTTTCATCAGTGGGCTTTTTCTTGCGTTTATCCTCTGGCAATAACTGTTTGTTAATTTCCATTTTCCTTTGCTCCTTAATTTTTAGATATAGTTATCCTGGCAACCACAGACCAGGCTTTTTTCGCCTCATCATGTTCAATAATATTCGTGTTATGCTAAAAGTTGGATTAAATTGGGGGCAGCCCCCCTACCAGTACTACTGCTAGGGGGGCGCATAGGTTGTCGGCGATAATAATAGCGGCGGCGTTTTGGGCACAAAAAAACTCCTGGCCATGGGCCGGAGCTGTGTCCATCGCTAAACAGGCATACTGATTAAAATGTGGTTGCCGTGTTGCCATCTATTCCACCCAAAATGAAGCTAATCAGCCTCGTAGCATCTTGCTAACCAATTCGTTGAGCAGCGCGGGGTTGGCCTGGCCTTTGGTTATTTTCATGGCCTGACCCACAAAGAAGCCCTGCAGCTTGTCTTTGCCAGCCTTAAACTCCTCCACCTGTGAAGGATTGGCTGCGAAAATTTCCTCCAGTACTTTTTCCAGGGCGGCAGTGTCGCTTACCTGCTGCAAACCCTGCGCGGCCACTATCGTGGCTGGATCTTCCCCTTTTTCCAACATGTAGCCAAAAACTTTTTTTGCCATGGTGCCGTTAAGCTGGCCCTGGCCAAGCATGCCCAGCAACGCGGCCAAATGGCTGGCCGGCACTTTATGGGCCGGATTTTCCTGAGCGTCCACCACAGCCAACATCTCGGTCATTATCCAGTTGCCAACCAGCTTGGCTTCCAGCCCGGCGCCCACTATTTCTTCAAAGTAATCGGCCCATACACGCGAGGCGGTCAGCACGCCGGCATCATAGTCAGAGAGCCGATATTGATCCATAAATCTAACTTTACGGCTTTTTGGCAATTCCGGCAAGTTGCCCTGCACATTTTCCGCAAATTTTTCATCCACCACGATAGGCAGCAGGTCGGGGTCGGGGTAGTAGCGGTAGTCATGCGCCTCTTCTTTATCGCGCATGGCAACAGTTTGGTTGCCCGCGGCGTCCCACAGCCTGGTTTGCTGCACTATCTGCCCGCCCTCTTCCAACACCGCGCGCTGCCGCGCTATTTCATATTCCAGGGCTTTTTGCACAAAGCGGAAAGAGTTCATATTTTTGAGCTCTGTCTTGGTGCCCAGCTTTTCCTGGCCATAAGGGCGCAGGCTGATATTGGCGTCACAACGGAAAGATCCCTCTTCCATGTTGCCATCGCAAACTTCGATATACACCAGAATGTCGCGCAGGGCGCGCAGATAAGCCACCACCTCTTCCGGACTGCGCAAGTCGGGCTCGCTCACTATCTCAATAAGCGGCATGCTGCTGCGGTTGTAGTCCACATAGCTTGTAGGTCTGGCCGGGTCGTGCACCAGCTTGCCCGCGTCCTCCTCAATGTGAATGCGGTTCAGGCGAATGGTTTTGTGCTTGCCCTCCACCTCTATCTCTATGCGGCCGCCACTACACAGCGGCAGCTCCAACTGGCTTATCTGGTAGTTTTTAGCCAGGTCGGGATAAAAATAGTGTTTGCGGTTGAACACGCTTTCCAAGGCTATCTGGCTTTCAGTGGCCAAAGCCGCGCGCACCGCCAGTTCCACTACTTTTTCATTGAGCACGGGCAAAGCGCCGGGCATGCCTAGACAAACCGGGCAGGTGTTGGCATTGGGCGGAGCGCCGAACGCTGTGGAACAGCCACAAAATATCTTAGACTTGGTCAGGAGCTGAGCGTGAACTTCCAGCCCTATAACGACTTCAAATTCCATGGAACCTCTTCAAGTTAGCAATTATAGAAATTTACCCTTGGCAGGCCTTGCGGTCAACGATAATTTTTATTTTGGGCCGGCTTTCAGCTCCTTAGAATTTCCGCTATGCATAAAAAGCGGGGCCATGGAACCTAGGGCCACGCATATGCCGATTATGTAAAAACTGGTTTGCAGGCTGGTATGGTCAGCCAAAAAACCACCCAAAACCGGCCCCACTAAAAAACCTATGCTTAAGGCCAGGGTAAAAAAACCCATTACCGCGCCCATACCGGCCTGACGCTCGCGCCCGGCCTCAATGCCCAGGGCATTAATGGCCGGCATAATGAGACCGGCTGCCAGGCCGTCTAAAATAATGACAAGTAAAAAGGTGGTAAAGCCGTCCGCCCATACCAAAAGGATGCGGCACACCCCAATCATCACCGAACCGGCCACGCCCAGGCACAGACGGAAGCGAGTGTCGGCCAGCCAGGCCGAAGGCTTTTGAATAACCGTCATCACCAGGGTATTTACCCCAAACAGTATACCTATTTCAAAACTGGAAAGCCCCTTGCTGGCCCCCAACACCGGCAGAAACGAAAGATAGATAGCTGTGCCCAGGTTGGTGGCTACACGATTGATGAACAGGCCCTGCATTGTGCGGTCTTGCAACAAGCGCAAATCACGCCAGAAACCTCCTGGTTCGTCCTGAGGGGTGAGGGGCACGGTGTTACCCACCAAAAGCAGCACCATAACAAAACTTACCAGGCAAACCGCGCTTAAAAAAATGAAGTTGGCGTTTACCCCGAAAACATCGTAAATAAAGCCGCCCACAAAAGGGCCGGTACCCAACCCCAGCAAAAAGGCCGTATTAAAGCCGGCAAATGCCCGCCCCTCAAAGCCCTTGGGGGCCAGGTCGGCCACCATGGCCATAGCCACCGGCATCAGCATGGCCGAAAACACCCCTTGAATAAGGCGATTGATGGTTAAGTCCAAGGGCGAGGCCGCCCATATTAGCGCCAGGGCCAAAACGCCGAAGCCCAGCAGCGAGGCCAGCAAAAACTGTTTACGGCCCAGTCGGTCGCTAAGTATGCCCACCCACGGTACCACCAGCGCGCGCGAGAAGGAGAAGGCGCCAAACATCACCCCCAGCATTAAAGACGAAGCGCCCATGCCTTGGGCGTAGATAGGCAAAATGGGGGAAATGATGCCAAAGCCCAGCATGGAGACAAAAATAGCCCCGTTGAGAGCCAGCATCTGTATTTTTAGATTTTCGGAAAGCACAATTGCGGCCTTATGTTCAAGCCTCTGCTGTTCCAGGCAGCACCCCCGCCTGTTACCGCGGCTTTTATTTACTATAAGCCCGGCTCTGTGCGGTGTCAAACTTATGTTTACAACAACTGCAAGGGGTCAACATCCACGGTTAGCGACACCCCCGCGGGCGCGCCCAACCGAAAAGCCCCCAGGCGCAGCACGCTGGCCGCCTGTTTGGCGTTGCCAGCCTTGATTAGCAAATAGTAGCGCCAGCGGTGTTTTACTTTGGCCACCGGCGCCGGCGCCGGCCCCAGCACCTGAGCGCGCAAACGCAGTTTATCGACAGCCTGACGCAAGTGCTCACCCAGCCTTTCCGCCGCCTGTCTGGCTGCTTCCTCTTGCCCGGCCTCTACCCTGATGCTGATAAGGCGGCCAAAGGGTGGATAGCCCAGGGCGCGGCGCTCTTCCAATTCCTGCTGATAAAAGCCGGCTTCATCATGCATTACCGCCGCCTGAATGGCATGGTGTTGGGGGTTGAACGTTTGCACCAGCACCAGCCCCTGTTCATACTGGCGGCCCGCCCGGCCCGCCACCTGGGTTAACAGGGTGTAGGCGCGTTCGCTGGCCCGAAAGTCTGGCTGGTTGAGCCCCTGGTCGGCCAGCAACACCCCCACCAGAGTTAAATTAGGGAAATGATGCCCCTTGCTCAGCATTTGAGTGCCAATCAGCACATCCACTTCCTGATTAAGCACCCGGCGCAGAATACCACCCAACTGCTCTGGGCTGGCCGCGGTATCGCGGTCCAGGCGGGCCAGGCGCAACTCCGGCGCCAGTTCTTTAAGCTTTTCCTCCACCGCCTCGGTACCCAAACCCAGATGTTTAAAGTGTTCCGCCGGGCTTTGGCAAGACTGGCAATGAGCTGGCAGCGGCCGCTGGCAGCCGCACAAATGGCATATTAACTTCCGCCGCTGGGCATGCCAGGTAAGGCTTAATGAGCAGGCCGGGCAGAATATTTTAGTGCCGCACTTGGCGCAGATTATGGCCGGTGCAAACCCCCTACGGTTGAGGAATAAAATGGATTGCCGGCCGCGGCTCTTGGCGGCCTTAAGTTCGGCAAACAAGCGCTCGCTCAAAAATCCGCCCAGCAGGCGCGGGGTGGCGCGTAAATCTATGAGTTCCATGCGCGGCAAGGGCAAGTCGTACACGCGCCCGGGCATGGCCAAAAGCCGGTGGCGGCCTTCACAGGCCAAATAAAAAGTGCCAAGCGCCGGAGTGGCGCTGCCCAGCACCACCGGACAGCCTTGCTCCTGCCCACGCAGCAGGGCTAAATCGCGACCGTTATAACGCACCCGGTCTTCCTGTTTGTAGGCCTCGTCCTGCTCCTCATCCACACAAATTACCCCCAAATTAGCCAGCGGGGCAAACACCGCCGAACGCGCCCCCAAGGCCACCTTGGCCCGGCCGCTGGCCAACGCCACCCACTGGCTGTAACGCTCGGCCGCACTTAAACCGGAGTGCAGCACCGCCACTTGCTCGGCCCCCAGGCGTTGTTGCAAAATGCCCTGCAAACGTAAGCATAAGCTGATTTCCGGCACCAGAATGAGCGCTGTTTTGCCCAAGGCCAGAGCTTCTTGGCAGGCACCCAAGTAAACCTCGGTTTTGCCGCTGCCGGTAACCCCATGCAATAAAAAAGACTTGAATTCGGCCGCGACAATTGCCGGACGGATACTTTCCAAGGCGGCTTGCTGTTGAAGGCTCAAGGCGGCGGGCGCGGCTTCCGGCTGAATAAATTCTCCGCTTATCTGGCGCAGTAAAACATGGCGGCTGATTTTCACCAAGCCCTGCTTCTCCATGCGGGGCAGCCAGTAGGCGGCCCGGGGAAAAAGCTCTTTCAGACGCGGCAGCCAAAGCGGCCCGTTTTGCTCCAAAATATGCCTAATAATATATAGTTGAGGTGGAAAATCCTCATTCCATACCCCATTACCCGCCAGTTCCACCAAAGACTGGCTCTTATGGCTACGGCTACCCTGGCCTTGTAACTTGCCCAGACCGGCGGGCAACGCCTGCTCTAAAAAACGGCCCAGCGGGGTTTGGTAATAGGCGGCCGCTTTCTCAAAAAAAGCAAGTAATTCGGGCGGCAGGCAGGCTATGTCGTCCAACGCGTCGGCAATGGGTTTTAGCTTGGTGGTTTGGCTGGGGTAGGGGGCGTTCAGGCAAAAGGCCATTACCTGGCGTTTTTGCAGAGGCACCATTACCCTGCTGAGCGGGCGGATTATAGGCAACAGGTGGCTGGGCACCCCGTAGCTGAGAGGCTGCTCCATGGGCGCCACCACAACTTCCACCTGATAGGCAAGCATGGCTTACAGGCCGGCCAAATCTCGCGCCCAAGCCATAAAGCCCGGCCGCTCTTCCTGCCGCTGCATGCAGACAAGGGCCTCTGGCGTGTTACGCCCCGATTTCCAGGAGCAGATTGGCTTAAGCTTGGCCCGCTGCACAAAAGCGGTGGGTACAATAAAATTTATGTCGCCCTGCACTGGCTGAAAATACAAATGATCTTCTTTTATCGCAATGGGCATGGCCAGACCCCGTTCTTTTAAGATAACCATAGCATTATATGGATTGGGGTAGTGGTTGACGTTTTTGTTCAAATGGGTTATTTGAGCGGGTGTTATACCTTGAAGCTGAAACGACTCAATTATCACGTCGCGTTCCAGGCGGGGGTCGTAATAACAGGCCCCGCCTTTGATGGGGGCGCTGGGATTGTTGGCCACCACCTCCATAACCATTTGATAGCCCTGTTGCCCCAAATTATGGCCGGCCGCCAGGCCCAGCATGTCAATGGGCTCATTAAGGTAGTCCAGATCTTCTATGTTGAACGACACTTTATCTGTCTTGCTCTTTAACATCTCCAGATATTCGTTACAGCCCAGATAGTGCTTATCCCCGCTTGCCTCTATATAGAACAACTGGCTGTCCATCACGGTTTGCATCACCATTTGCCCGTGGTTATGCAAACGCCGAGGCGAGTCGTAATCAATTTGCCAACCAGCACCGGTGTAATGCAAGCCGGGAAAGCTATGCTGTATCATGAACAGCACATGCTCACGCCTAAAGCCGTAAAAATTGGCTTTAGTGAAATCATCCAGAATTTGTTCCGCCGTGTGGTTATTGATAATGATAAGTAAATGCTGGCGCGCCATTGCTTGGCAAGGATCCTGCCCCAGGCCTTCGGCCAGCCGCCATATGTTCCAGGCCTGTTGCAGCATATGGCGCTGGCCCAGGCTAAGGTGGGCCAGGTGGCTGGGTTCAACTGTGAGCGGCTGAGTTAAATCAGCGTCCCGCCCCAGGGAAGAGGGGGCCAAATGTTTGGAGGGAACAATGAGGTACTTGGCTCCCAGCCCCAGCCTGGTGGCCTCGCCAGCGCAAGTGTGCTCCCAAAGTATGGTTCCCTCCAGCACGCGCCAGGCCTGCTCGGTTATATCATGCAGGCTGGCCAGGCTCTCCAGGGTAAGCACCTGCCTGGGGTCTTCCAAGGCTCGCAAGCCAGGGTAGCAATTTACCTCGCTCTCCCGCATGCTGGCCTGCGCCAGGCTCTGGCAGTTCATGAGCTTTTGCCCGGCCAGTTGGCAACAGCTGTTCAGGTAGGTATCAAAATTAGTTAAGTCTAGCGTAACAGGTGCAGATGGATCCAGCATTATGTTTTCCTAGTGCTATAGTTGCGCTTATTATACCCTAAAAACTGCCGCCAAGGGCTTGCGGCTTCAACCAGGCAGGAGATAACTAACGGCAATGTATAGCAACACCGCCAGCAGGAAAAGGCGCAGCCATTTTTCCTTTACCAAATGCTGCACCCTGGAACCCAGATACAGCCCGGCAAAGCCGCCGGCCCCCAGCAAGAGGCCCAAATACCAATCTGGGCCTACCGGCATTTGGCTTACATAGGCCAGAATAACAAAAAACAGCACCCCGAAGACCGAAGTGGCCATGGTAGTGAGCAGCGCGGCCGCCACCAGCGCATGCACTGGTATGCGGTAGCAGGCCATAATAAAGGGAGTAATTATGGCACCGCCGCCTATACCGTAAATGCCTCCCACCATGCCCACAATGAGCGCCAGCGCAATAAAACCCCAAACGCTGAATTGGTACAGGCGCTCATTAAAAATAAAAGAAAGGCCGCGCCAGCTGAGTTTTTGCTCTTTAACCCGCCAGTCGCTACAGCTGTCTTCATAGGCTTCATGGCTGCGCATTTTACGAAAGCTGTCTTTGCCCAAATTCAGTGCCAGCAAAAGCAGCACCAAGCCTACAAAAACTTTGAAGGTCGCCAAGTCTCCCAGCAAATGCAAACGCACCCAAACCCCCAAAACAACCCCGGGCAGGGTGCCGGCAATAAGCAAAATTGCAAGCGGCCAAAGCAGCCGCCCATGCCGCCATAGACGGTATATGCCGCCTTGGGTGGCTATGACATTGTATAAGTGATTAGTGGCGCTTACCCCCAAACCGGTATAACCCAGCACGCTTACCTGAAAAGGCAGCAGTAAAAAAGCGCCGGACAGGCCAGCCAGGGAACAGGCACCCGCCACCACAAAAGAAATTAAAAGGGGCAACCACCACCAGGTTTCGATGCCTGAAATGGGGAAAAAAACTGGATCAAACATCTGATTTCTCCAGACCTTACACCTGGCTATTACGCAATTGACACGTGCCGGCTATAACTGAGCGTGGCATTAGGCTAATCTGGATATTGGGCGCCAATGGCTTTTATTACGCCATAAATAGCAAAAAACGCCTCCACCACTTTGGGGTCAAACTGGCGGCCGGAGCCAGCCCGGATATGAGCCAGCACCTCGGCCTCGGGCCAGGGCGCATTGTCTTTACCCACATAGC
Organism: Desulfarculales bacterium; assembly: GCA_031554335.1. Lineage (GTDB taxonomy): Bacteria > Desulfobacterota > Desulfarculia > Desulfarculales > Desulfarculaceae > JAIRYI01. Next base: position 105,122 of record JAVBVK010000015.1, on the reverse strand, counting down.
TTAGCGTATCATAGACATCCAGCAAAAGAGTTATGCGGGCCGACAGGGGTATATCCTCCCCGCTTTTACCTGAGCCCAAAACTGTGGATGGCGGACTGCCCGCCTGCATAAAGCCGGGGTAGCCCGAGCCATCCCAGTGCTCATGGTGGTTCAGCACTATTTCCAGGCACACCCTGTCTAATTCGCTGTCGCCATCCAAAAATAAGCCGGCGCCTTTTATAGTGTGGCTCTGCAGTTGCATAAATTCTCGCAAGTTAAGCGGCCCCGACTTTTGCAGCACCGCCACCGGCACCGCCACCTTGCCCAGATCGTGCATCATAGCCCCAATACGTACCATATCGCGATATTTAAGCAGTTGATCCTCGGGCAGATCTGGTTGCAGGGTCTGATAGAGCTCCGCGGCATAGGCGCCCATGCGGTTGACATGGCCTAGGGTTTCCCTGGGGTCGTGCAATTGTACTATGCCCAAGGAGCGCATAAGATTACTATGGCCTTGAATGCCCTGAGCCACCCCCTGGGTAGCCGCCGCCTGCAGCATAGCCAGCCAGCCAGCCTCCAGTTCATCGGCTGAAGGCGGATTTTTACAGTTTATAAGCTGCATTACCCCCAACAGGCGTTGATATTCATCGATAAGAGGGATATTGAGCATAGATTTGGTTTTATAATTGTGCATGGCCTCCGAGGCGGGATTGAAAGTGGCCTGCAAAGCCTTGGGTGTTTTTGCAACATTGGGCACAAAAACCATGCGGCCCTGGACGGCACAGGCCCCGGCCAGCGAACTGTTGTCCACATTCAGACTAAGCTTGCTGTAAAAGAATATATGGCTGTTAATATGGCGCAGCGTTTTACTGGTTTGCACAGACACCAGGTGCAATTTTTGATTTTTATGCAAATAAAAAAAGCCCGCTTCAGCGTGGGCCAAACGCACGGAACTGGCACATAAACGATGAATGCGTTCATCTAGATGATTGAAACCTGCCAGGTCCAGCAAAGCCGCAAATACCATGGGAATGGCATCTAAATTGGCTTTGGCCTTTTGGATGATCAAATCTTCCCGCAACTTCTTAATTCCTGTTCACAACCAGGGACTTACCTAATACAACAATTTAATTAAATACAAGTATCGGTAATTATTTTTTATTCCACGCTCATATATTAACATTATCTAATAAAAATACCATTTAAAAACACAGAGCACAGAGACAGCGAACCCCATGGCCCAAACGGGGCCGCGCTTTTTATTGAGTTAGTATAAGTACTGCGATATAGTTAATCAGTCTTAAGAAGTTGCCCGCTCTCCTTTTCCGCGGGCAACAACATTGGTCAAAGGTAACCTATGAAAAAAATTTCACATCCGCTATTTACCATTGTCCCGCTACTAATACTGGCAGCGATGCTAACTGTAACCTCCAGCCTTGCCCAAGCCGCCCAGCCCCCCAATGAGGAGCTGGTGGTGGCCGGCACTATTACCAATATTCACGGCAAGGGCATGAATGATGCCAGGGTGGCGATAATGGTTGATGGTCTGGAGATGGCGGAAGTTTTCACCGGCAAGGAGGGCCACTTTTTCACCAAAACCTCTCTGCCCGCAGGCTCTCTGCCCGGCGCCGACGTGCGCATGCTGGTGGAACGCGCCGGTTTTATAAACCAAAGCATATCGTTGGATGCCGAGGTAAATTATCAGCCGAGTGTAAGCGCACACCCGGTATATACCGCGCAGAAAACCATAGTGCTGGAAAATGAAATAAACGCCGCCTTCTGGCTGGCCGCCGGGGTTTTGTTGCTTATCTATGTTTTAATTGCCGCCGAGCTTATGCATCGCACCTTGGCCGCGCTTTTGGGCGGGGCTATTCTGCTGGGCATTTCTTACACCATAGGTTCGTTCGACCACAACTACTTCATTATTTCCTTCAATGCCGCCATGCGCTCCATTGATCTCAACGTTATCTTCCTGCTCATGGCCATGATGATTATTGTGGGCGTGACCAAGCGTACCGGCCTCTTTCAGTGGATGGCCTACAAGGCCTTTCAGATGGCCCGAGGCAACGTGTTTATGCTGACCGCCATTCTACTGGTTATTACCGCTGTGGTTTCAGCTTTTTTGGACAACGTAACCACCATGCTCCTTATCATTCCGGTTACTCTGGAAATATCCCGCACTCTAAAAGTTAATCCCATTGCCCTCTTGTTGCCCGAGGTGTTTGCCAGCAACGTGGGCGGCACGGCCACCTTAATCGGCGATCCGCCCAACATTCTCATAGGCTCTTACGCCAATCTTTCCTTTATGGATTTTGCCTACAACCTCAGCGCTATTTGCTTTATTTGCCTGCTGGTGTCTATTGCCTATATGCTGTGGTGGTTCCGCAAAGATTTGGCTAAGGCCGAAGTTGGCAATGTAGCCACCACTATTGCCAAACTAAGGGCCGAATACCGCATAACCAATAAAAAGCTCTTGGCCCAAAGCCTTATTATGTTGGGCATTACTGTGTTTTTGTTTGTAATCCACGGCACCTTGCACATGGAGCCAAGCATTGCCGCGCTGTTGGGGGCATCTATTTTGCTGGCGATAAGCAAGGTGGATATTGTGGAAATGCTGGAACACGAGATAGAGTGGCCCACGCTCATCTTCTTTGCCTTTTTATTTGTGGTGGTGGGCGCGGCCGAGGACACGGGCCTTATTCAGGTGCTGGCCGAATGGGTTAAAAACATGTCGCAAGGGAGCCTGATTGTCGCCATTCTACTCACCATATGGGTTTCCGCCATTGCTTCGGCTTTAGTGGATAACATACCATTTACCGCCACTATGCTGCCCATTGTGGCCTTTCTCACCGAAAGCATACCAGGGGCGCAAGGAGGTATATTATGGTGGTGCCTGGCCCTGGGCGCCTGCCTGGGCGGCAATGCCACCATGATAGGCGCCAGCGCCAATGTGGTGACCGTGGGCCTGGCGGAAAAGAGCGGATACCGCATCAGCTTTTTGGGCTATATGAAGATATGCGCCATCCCCACTGTCATCACCCTTATTCTGGCAACGTTGTGGATTATTTATGTCGACTTGCCCCACTCTTTGGGTCAGCCATAAAAAAGCGCGGGGCGGGCCAGATAGGCCGCCCCGCGCTTTTTAAATTTATAAAACTCAGTTGGCTTTTATTTCCGCTATAATCTGCGGCAGAATTTCCCCCGCCGAGCCTATCAGCACATAGTCCGAAACTTTGCCCAAGGCGCTGGGCTCCATGTTTATTTCAATAACCTTGGCCCCGCTTTGCTTGGCCATAACCGGCAGGTGAGAGGCCGGGGCCACTACCGCCGAAGTGCCCACCACCAGCATTACCTCGCAGTACTGGCTGGCGCTGTAGGCGGATATGCCAGCGTCCTGGGGAATGGCTTCGCCGAAAAACACAATGTCTGGTTTAATAACCCCGCCGCAGGAACAATAGGGCGGCAGGGTGTCAAAAGACACTTGATCGTGGGTCCAGGATTTAGCGCATTTCAAGCAGCGCAGACGCCTGGCCGAACCATGAAATTCCACCACATCGCGGCTGCCCGCCTCCTGATGCAGTCCGTCGATATTTTGGGTAATAACCGCTTGCAAAATACCCATGCGTTCCAGTTCCACCAGGCCCAGGTGCCCCTGATTGGGCTTGGCGCCCATCATCATCTTGTCCATTTCCATCAAAAGCTGCCAGCCTTGTACCGGATCTTTGCGGAAAAAACTGATTTCAAAGATGCGAGGATCCCATTTTTCCCAAAGCCCCTGGCTGCCACGGAAGGCGGGGATGCCGCTCTCCACGCTAATGCCGGCCCCGGTGAGGGCCACGGCTTTTTTGGTGTTGCGCAAAATGCCGGCCACTTCTTTTATGGTTTTTTCCTGTGCCATTCTTGCCGCTCCCTTACTAATTTAATTATTTCATGTTACCACAAATGAGCATGGCAGGTAAAGCCTAAGCTTATGGCCGGCCATGGTTTTGCAGCGCGCGGGCCAGCGCGGCCAGCCTTTCCACACCTAAAGTTTCGGCACGGCAGGAAGGATTAAAGCCCGCGCTTTCCAATTTACACGTCAGCAGCTCACGGCTGATGGGCAAAACCGAGCCCAGGCTGTTGAGCAGGGTTTTGCGGCGCTGGGCAAAGGCCGCCTTCACCACCTGGCCAAACCAGGCTTGCTCCGCCTTAGGCACCACAGGGGCTTCTCTTGGTGTGAGGGTAAAGACCAGGCTGTCCACTCCGGGCCGGGGGAAAAAATTGTCCGGCCCCACCACCATGTTTTCCCGCATAACGCACATGCTTTGTAAAAGCACGCTTAAACGGCCATAGGCCTTAGTGTCGGGCGCGGCATTCAAACGCGCAGCCAATTCCCTTTGCAGCATCAAGGTGGCGCTTTTCCAGGCGCCCATATTCTCCAGCAGGCTGAACAAAAGCGGGCTACTAATGGAATAGGGCAAATTGCCCACCACCCTGACCGGAACGTTCAATGCGCTCCAGTCGAAATCCATGGCGTCCATCAGTTTGGCTTCAACATTGGGGAAGGGGGCCACTATGCCTTGCAATGCCTGAAAAATGCCACGGTCTATTTCCAAGGCAACAACCTTGGCCGCGCGCGTGGCTAAAGGCAGGGTTAAAGCGCCCAGGCCGGCGCCTATCTCCACCACCGTGTCTTGTTTCCCTATGGCGGCCGCGGCCACAATGGCTTCGGCGGTGGCGGGCTGGCACAGATAATTCTGCCCACGCCGCTTACTGGCATACAGGCCGTATTCTTTAAGCAGCTTGGCCGGGTGTGTGCTCATGCGGGCAAAGCGCCGCCTCGCTTTAAGCGACTGACGGCGTCCGCGGTTAAACTTAAGCGCTGGCCCGCGCGCAGGCGCGCGGCGCCAGCGGCGGCTATCATGGCGGCGTTGTCGGTGCACAGGCTGGGCGCGGGCAAAGTTACCTGCAGGCCGCGTTTTAAGCCTTCTTGCATAAACGCTTCACGCAGGCGGGAATTACAGGCCACCCCGCCGGCCAGGGTGAGATGCTTAATGCCGGTGGCTCGCGCGGCCAGAAACATTTTGGCGCACAAGGTATCAACCACCGCCTCCTGAAAAGAGGCGCATACATCTTCGACATTATAATCTGGCGTGGTTTGGCAAAACTGCCATAGCGCGGTTTTCAGGCCGGAAAAAGAAAAATCCAGGCTACCGTCGCGCAGGCGTGGCCGGGGGAAAGAATAAGCCCTTTTATTGCCGCTTTTGGCCAGCTTATCTATGGCAATACCACCCGGATAGCCCAGCCCCAGCATTTTAGCCACCTTGTCAAAGGCTTCGCCCGCCGCGTCATCTACCGTGCGCCCCATCTCCCGGCAGGCAACAGCGCTCTCAACCACATAAATACTGGTGTGCCCGCCGCTGACCAGCAACGCCAGGTGAGGATAGGGAGGGGGGGAATCCTCCAAGTTAAGCGCGCACAAATGCCCCTCCAAATGGCTGACCCCAACAATAGGTTTGCCGCTGGCCCAGGCCACCGCTTTGGCCCAGGAAAAACCCACCAAAAGCGCACCCAAAAGGCCAGGCCCCTGAGTAACGGCTATACCGCTTAAATCTTCCAAACTAACCGCCGCCTGCCGCAAAGCCAACTGCACGGTGGGCAGCAGGTTTTGTAGGTGCCGGCGGCTGGCCAATTCGGGCACTACCCCGCCATAGGGGGCATGGTCTTTAACTTGGCTGGCGATAACGCTTGATAGCACCTGCCGCCCGCCCGCCACCACACTAGCCGCGGTTTCGTCGCAAGAACTTTCAATCCCCAAGACCAGACGGCCGGGATCATGGGATACATCAAACAAAATTTCTATCCTAAGCGCCCGGCGTAAAACTGTTCGGCCAGGGCAACTTCTTCGCGGCTGCCAATAATTAAAGGCACCCGCTGGTGCATGTCCACCGGCGCCACTTCCATAATGCGCTCGCGCCCGGTAGAGGCCGCGCCGCCCGCCTGCTCGGCAATAAAGGCCAAAGGCGCGCATTCATACATCAGCCTTAGCTTGCCCGTAGTCTTTTTAGGATCGCGGGTATCGGCTGGATAGAGGAACACGCCGCCATAGAGCAAGGTGCGGTGGAAGTCGGAAACCAAAGAACCCACATACCGTTGGGTATAGATAGGCTTGCTGGGCGTGGGGGTGCGCAGATAGTTTATATAGCGCTTGGTGGATAAGTCCCAGTAGTCCCAATTGCTCATGTTAGTGGAGAATATGTCGCCGGGCGAGGGCATTTTGATGCTGGGGTGGCTGAGCAAAAACTCGCCAATGGACGGGTCCAAAGTAAAACCGGTTACGCCTGAGCCTGTGGTATACACCATCATGGTGGAAGAGCCATAGAGAAAATAGCCGGCCGCCACCTGCATGTAGCCGGGCTGCAGAACGTCCGCGGTGGTATAGCCATCCCCACTGCTTACCTTACGCAAAATACTGAAGATGGTGCCAATGGGCACATTGGCGTCGATGTTGCTGGAGCCGTCCAACGGGTCGAAAAGCACCACGTAGTTGCCGCGCTTGTAATTGGGCGGCACCTCCAGGGGACCAGGGTTTTCCTCTGAACCCATTACGCACACATGATTGCTGTGGTACAGGCGGCGGATAACCACATCGTTGGCAAACTCATCCAGCTTGCGCACCTGCTCTCCCTGCACGTTACGGTCGCCGGTTAGCCCCAAAATATCCACCAGACCCGCCTTGTTAACCTCGCGGTTAATTATCTTGGCAGCCAATATAAGCTCGTTGAGCAGGCGGGTAAAGGCCCCCGTGGCGCCGCCGTGTTCAGCCTGCTGGCTGAGCAGATGCTGGGTTACCGTGGTTCCAATTTCGACGCTCATACTCGCTCCTTAGTCAAGGGTTTCACAAGGCAGTGCATTATTCAGGGGTGGGTTGGTTTTCCTTATCCAGGCCAAAGGCCTCATGCAGGCTGCGCACCGCCAATTCCACATATTTTTCGTCGATAACGCAGGAAATTTTTATTTCGCTGGTAGTTATCATTTGAATATTTATGTTTTCCCGGGCTAACGTGTTGAACATTTTAGTGGCCACCCCGGAGTGGTTGCGCATGCCAATACCCACCACTGAAACCTTGGCTATATGCTGGTCGCCCTCCACCTTGCCGGCCTTCAGGTCAGGCATAACCTGATTTTGCAGCAAATCCATGGTACGCTGGAAGTCCACCCTGGGTACGGTGAAGGTCATATCGGTATAGCCGTCTTCACTTATGTTCTGCACAATAACGTCCACAACTATGCCAGCCTTGGCAATGGGGTTGAACAGGCGGTAGGCGGTTCCCGGCTGGTCGGGCACGCCTGAAAGGCGAATGCGGGCATCATTTTTACTGTAGGTTACCCCGCTTACCATAAGCTTTTCGTCAATTAATTTTTCCGGGACTACCATGGTGCCCTCCAGATCACTAAAGGTGGAACGAACATGAACATGCACCCCAAATTTGGCAGCCAGGGCCACGGAGCGAATATCTAACACTTTGGCTCCCAGAGAAGCCATTTCCAACATTTCCTCATAAGAAACTTTTGCCAGCTTGCGCGCCTTGGGCACCATGTTAGGGTCGGCGGTGAAAACACCCTCCACGTCGGTGTATATTTCGCACACATCGGCCCGCAAGGCCGCGGCCAAGGCCACCGCCGTGGTGTCGCTGCCACCGCGCCCCAGGGTGGTTACATCGCCACCATGCATATCAAGCCCCTGAAAGCCGGCCACCACCACCAGCACATTGCGGTCCAGCATGTCCATAATGCGGCTGGTATCCACGCTGGCAATGCGCGCCCGACCAAACATGTTGTCGGTTTTGATGGAAGCCTGAAAGCCCAAGAGCGAATGGGCGTGCACGCCAATGTCTTTGGCGGCCATGCAAAAAAGCGCCACCGACTGCTGCTCGCCGGTGGACATAAGCACGTCCAGCTCGCGCAGATCGGGATTCTCACTGGTTTGGTGGGCCAGATCGATAAGAGAGTTGGTTACCCCGGCCATGGCCGAGAGTACGACAACCATTTTATGCCCTTCGGAAAGCCTTTCCTTCACCTTGCGCGCCACATTTTTTATGCGCTCTATGCTGCCTACCGAAGTGCCACCATATTTTTGAACAATTAAAGCCATATCTTTCTAACTCTCACTTTTTCAGCCCACGAAGGCTTTTTTGTCCTTTCAGCTAAAAAATATCATAATCCAAACAAAATGCCAAAAAAGCTGACAAATCTGGGCTTGCGGCCCAACGCAGCCTAAACTGAATTTCTCGCCTGGCAAGTGCCCGCATGCCCTGTCTGTGATTATGTCATATTACCCTATGTTAGTAATATTTAAAGCTGATTGGCAATTTTAGGCCGGCAAAACATCAACCCAGCAAAAATTTTATTTTATCGCGCAACCCAAGCGGCGCTTTAAGCTTAAGCAAACGCTGATCGCTGCCCTCATATTCAATATGAACGTGCCAGCAATTGGCGTCGCTGGAACAGAGATCCTCCTGCTTAGGCCATTCCACCGCCAGCACCCCGTCGCTGGCCTGGCTGATAAGGTCCATCTCAAACAAATCGTCAATACTGGCCCGGTAGCAATCGGCGTGATAAAGGGGAATGCTGGCGGGATAAATATTTAATAACGTGAAAGTGGGGCTCACTATGTCGTAGTCCTGGCTTAAGCCCAAGCCTTTGGCCAGGCCGCGCACAAAAGTGGTTTTGCCCGAGCCCAGCGGCCCCTCCAAAAGCACTATGGAGCCGGGCCGCATAAACTGGCTTAAGCGGGCGGCAAATTCCATCATCTCTTCTTCACCGGTAAGCTTATATACGGTCATGCTTCCAGATTACCCCACGCTTTCACTATGTAGCCAGCCAGCTCTTCCATGGGCCAGCCCCTGGTTATGCCCTCAGCGGCAGCCAAGTCCGCGGCCAGGCCATGGGCATAGGCGGCCAGGGCTCCGGCCTCCCAGGCGCTTAAGCCCTGGGCCAGAAGCCCGCCGGCCAAGCCGGCCAACACGTCGCCGCTGCCGCCGCTGGCCAGCAGGTTGTTGCCGGTATGGTTGATAAGCGCGCGCCCGTCCGGGTGGGCCAGCACGCTGGCCGCCCCTTTAAGCAGGCACACCGCCCCGCTTTGCCTGGCAATTTCTTGAGCAGCCAACAGGCGGTTTTTTTGCACCTGCCCCACGCTTAAGTTAAGCAGCCGGGCCGCCTCGCCCGGATGCGGGGTTAACAGGGCTTGCCCCGCAGCTATGGGCTTGCCCGCCAGCGGGGCCAGGGCATTCAGGGCATCGGCATCCACTACCACAGGTAGGGTATTTTTATTTAAGAAGGCGCATGCCAGGGCGCGTGCTTCTTCGTCTTGCCCCAAACCAGGGCCAACCACCCAACTGCTGGCCGGCGCCTCCAACAGCGCGGCCAGCCCGCTCATACTTAAACTTTGTTGGCTGTTTTCAGGCAAACCAAGGCTCATGGGCGCGGCCAGCCTGGCCTCTAAGGCGGCAAGTAAGCCATGGGGCAGGGCCGCGGTTATAAGCCCCGCGCCGCTGGCCTGGGCGCCTTGGGCGGCCAGCACCATGGCCCCGCTTTTGCCCGAGCTGCCGCCTAACAAAAAGACGTGGCCAAAAGAACCTTTGTGCGCGCTGGCCCCGCGGGCGGGCAACAACCCTGCCGCCATGTGACGCTCCATAAGCCGCACCTGGCCGCCAATGTGGGTTAGCGCCCCCGGCGGCATGCCAATATCCACCACATGAATTTGCCCGGCCGGATAGGGGTTGAGCGCCATGCCCAGCTTAAGGCAGGCAAAGGTGGCGCTGGCGCTGGCCTTCAGCACGGTTTCGCCGGCGCCGCTGTCGGCATCTTGGCCGCTGGGGATATCCATGGCCACAATGGGCGTAACCCCCGCAAACTTATTCACCAGCTCAATGACCTCGGCATATTCTGGCCGCAGGGGGGGCTTAAAACCCGTACCCAAAAGGCCATCCACAATAATGTGGGCCTCTTCCAGTAGAGGCAGCAGATCGTTGGCTGATTTGGGCTTTTCCCGCAAGCGCAGACCGCAGGCCTTAGCCATTTGCCAGTTGGACAGGGCATCGCCACTAAGCTTTTCCGCCTGGCCCATAAGCACTACATGGGCCAGGGCCCCCTGGTTGGCCAAAATGCGGGCACAGGCGCAAGCGTCGCCCCCATTATTGCCCATGCCGCACAAAGCCAAAATTTTTACGCCAGCCAGGCTACGGCCGGAATCTTTATTCAGCAGAGCGCGCGCCACCGCGGCCGCGCCTTGGGCCGCGTTTTCCATAAGCAGCAGCCCCGGCAGAAAAAACTCCTTCATGGCCCTGTGGTCGGCCTGGCGCATTTGTTGGGCAGTGGCCACTAACATCTATTTCTCCCGAAAGTCATTTCATAAATGGTTCCAGCTTGTTTTGATGAAATGCCTTTTAGTTTCTTTCCATTATGGCTACGGCGGCGGCATAGTCGCCGTCGTCGGTGGTGCTGACATAGCTGGAGTTTGCCCCCAGTTCTCTCATGCGCGCCAGCGCCCGCCCATATAAACACAAGCAGGGCTTGCCGCGCTCGTCGTGGCGCATTTCCATTTCGCGCCAGCCAAGCCCGCGCATGCCCAGCCCCAAAGCCTTGGAACAGGCTTCTTTAGCTGCAAAACGCATGGCCAAAGCGGATGCCGGGCGCGGCCGGCTTAAACACAGCCGGGATTCATACTCCGTAAAACAGCGATCGATAAAGCGCTGACCAAAACGGCGCCAAACCCTTTCTATACGTTCTATTTTGGCCAAGTCTATACCCAAGCCTATTATCATAAAATATACCTCGTTATGCCGGCGGGGAAAACCATGAAAGCCTTCCCCGCCAATATTAATGCCGTTGCATAGAATGGACGCGTTAGAGTGTGCCGTAGGTCATGCCTATGTCGCGGAAGGCCTCGGGCGGCAAAGCCAAAGCCTCGTCGGCCTCTTTGAGCAGCCGCGCTTTGTCTTGCGGCAATTGCCCGCGCAAATTTGCGAAGTTGGTCCAATGGTCGCTCAAAAACATGCTGTGCACATCAAGGTTTTCAATAAGCAGCCTTATTTCCCGAATTACCTCTAACGGTTTCATAAGCGTGAACTTGCCGGCCTGATAATCGTCCGCTATCTCGGTGCCGGCAATGGGCACAAAGGTGCGCAGGCGAATAAATTCCGGATCCACTTCATTAAGCACGCGGGCGCTGTCCAGGGCGTGCTCTTGCCACATGTGAAGGCCGCCCAGGCCTGGCATGTAATACATGCTAAGCTCAATACCGGCGGCGCGCACCTTTTTACCGCCCTCCACATGGGTGGCAAACGATCCCCCTTTTTTTACCAGCTTTAACAGCGGATCGTGTCCGGATTCCATACCACAATGAATGCGGGTTAGGCCGGCCGCGCGTAGGGCCTTAAAGTCTTCGGCCGGCTTGCGCGCCAAATACTGCGATGCCCCGTAACAGGTTACCCGTTCAAGGTGGGGAAAATTGACATGGGCATACTGCAAAATTTCCACCAGCTGAGGCGTTCTCATTAAAATGGTATTGCCATCGGCCAAAAAGATGCTAGTCACCACTTCCACCGGGTAATTTTCCTTTACCCAGTCGATGTCTTTTTTTATTTCCGCAACCGTGCGCAGCCGAAACCGCTTTTCGCGGTACATATTGCAAAAAGTGCAACGATTGTGCGCGCAGCCAATACTGGCCTGGATAATGAGGCTGTTGGCTTCGCTGGGCGGACGGTAAACAATTCCTTCGTATTGCATAAAGCTCCTCGCTTTTTATAACATGTAACCAGTAGGTTTGAACTAATTTTTTAAAATTTAAACATAACGGACAAAAAGTCAAGATTTTCTTCGTGTTAAGCTTGGCGCGGCCCTGCCCCCGCGCGCTATGGCTGGAGCTAAGGCGCTATGGCCGGTAGAATAAAAAGCTGTGTGAAGTTCAAGCTAAAGGTGAATGTATGAAATTAGCTATCTTATTGCTGGCCGCAACCATTACCTTCGCCATGAGCGCGGGCGCGGTTTTGGCCAAATGCACGCAAGAACAGTTAGAGGAAAAGGCGCGCCTGGTGGCGGTAAAAATGGACCAGATGCGGCAGAAAGATGATGACGAATACCGCCGTTTGCTGCTGCGATTCAACAACAAAGCCCAACTTATTGATAAAAATGATATAGATGCCTGGTGTGACTTTTACGACCAGATGATGTTTGAGTTGTAATGCTGCAAGGCTATTTGCATACCGCGCGCCAGGCCGCGGCCCTGGGCGCGGATATTATAAAAGGCGCCATGGGTAAGCCCATTGATGTGACTCTAAAAGCCCGAGCCGATCAGGTTACCCAGGTGGATTTAGCCATTGAAGAGGCCATTGTGGAGCTTATACAGCGCCAGCACCCCGAACATGCCATTGTGGCTGAAGAAAAACACAGCAGTTTGAATTTGTTGTGCGAGTCTGACTGTCTGGTATGGGTGTTAGACCCTCTGGATGGCACCAGCAATTTTATCCACGGCTGGCCCATGTGCGCGGTGAGCATAGCCCTGCTGCAAAACGGCCGTCCCCTGGTAGGTGTGGTGCGTCACGGCATTTGGCCGGAAGAATTCTGGGCCGTGCGCCAGTGCGGCGCCTGGTTTAATGGCGTTAAAATGAATGCGAGCAAATGCCGCATGCTTAGCCAGGCCCTGTGCGCCACCGCCTTCCCCTTCCGCAAGCGCCAGCTTATGCCCCCTTATTTAAACTTGTTTGCACAACTGTTTGAACAAGTGGAAGACGTACGCCGGGGCGGCTCGGCCGCTTTAGATTTGGCCTATGTGGCCGCCGGCCGGATAGACGCCTACTGGGAAGTGGGATTAAAGCCCTGGGATATTGCCGCCGGCCAGCTTTTAGTGCAAGAGGCGGGCGGTCTGATAAGCGACTTTAGCGGCACAGACGCCTTCCTTCTGCGGGGAGACGTGCTGGCAGCCGGCCCGGCGCTGCACCATCAACTATGCGCGCTAACCTCTCCCTGGTGGCGCGACAACATGAAGGCTGAAGATGCTGGCCCATGTTGATTTAGATGCTTTTTACGCTTCGGTGGAAGAGTTGGACAACCCCGAACTGCGGGGCCGGCCCATTATTGTAGGCGGCCTCGCAGGGCGCGGAGTTGTCTCCGCCTGCTCATATGCCGCTCGCGCTTTTGGTGTGCGTTCGGCCATGCCCATTTTTATGGCGCGCAAACTGTGCCCCCAAGCCATTTTTTTGCCTGTGCGTATGGCCCGCTATAAAGAGCTAAGCCTGGAGGTAATGCGCATTTTGGCCGGCTTTTCCCCCATGGTGGAACAAATTTCCATTGATGAGGCCTTTTTGGATTTGCGCGGCACCTACCATATGTGGCATGGCAGCCCGCATAATGCCGCCAACGCCCTTAAACAGGCCATAAAAGAAGAGACTGGCCTGAATTGCTCGGTAGGTGTTGCCCCTTTGCGCTTTTTAGCCAAAATAGCCAGCGAGCGCAGCAAGCCCAACGGTCTTTTGCTGGTGGATGATATGGATGAATTCCTCGCCTCCATCGACCTCAAGGAAATATCCGGCGTGGGCAAACACACTTTAGCCTGCCTGCATGAACTGGGACTAAAGCGCCTGATCGACATCAAAGAGTTAAACCCGCAGTTTTTACAAAAACGTCTGGGCAAGCATGGACTAAGCCTTTGGAGCTTGGCCCACGGTCAAGATCCGCGCGGCGTTGAGACGGAACGTGAGATAAAATCCATCAGTCATGAGTTAACTTTCAATCACGATCTACAGGATACGGAAATTATCTGCTCGCACCTTATGAAGTTATGCCAAAAAGTGGCCAGACGCTTACGCAGCCACAGCCGGTGCGCCGGCACCTTCACCTTAAAGCTTAAATTTCCTGACTTTACTCAAAAAACTTATGCCCGCACCTTGCCTCTGCCCACCGACCAAACTCTGGAGATATTCACGTGCATGCAAAGCCTGCTGCCACCAAAGTGCAATCTCCGTTTATTAGGGGTTGCGGCATCCTGTCTGAGCCAGCCTGGACAGGCCAATTTGTTCCATGCACAAAAACTGCATTCCCTATATAATGCAGAAGACGAACTGTACAAACGTTTTGGATCCCGGGCTGTTACCCGGGCGGTCACTTTATTGGCAGACAAGCACAAGGAGTATTAAATGGCCAGCGATATAGATGAATTGACTATCCAATATGAAGAAGAAGGCCAAGTCTTGGTGGAGGAGCTGGACAAACTTATCCTGCACCGCGGCGCCTGGACCACCGTTTTATTTCTCTATCGTGAGTGGGACGCCAAAGCCGAAGACTTCAGCCAGCCTAAAGCGGGGCTCAGGCGTTATCAAAAAACCGGCGGCGTATTCCGCAAGCGTGACGCCATCAACCTTACCGAAAAAAATATTCCCCTGCTAATTGGCCAACTGCAAAAATGGTTTAACAACTAGTCGTATACCAGGCCAAATCTAAACATGGCGCCATTAAACACCCTGCCGCGCAACACTAAACGCCTGCTAGCCATGTCCACGGCTTACGCTTTGGGCAGCTTTAACGACAATTTTTTTAAACAAGCGGCCCTGCTTTTGGCGGTAAGCGCCCAGCTTACCGAAATGCAGGGCTACGCTACCGTGGCCTTTGCCCTGCCCTTTATTATATGTGCCGCCTGGGCTGGCTGGCTGGCCGACCGTTTGCCCAAAGAGCGTATTGTAGTGAGCGCCAAATGCCTGGAGCTTATTGCCATGTGTGTGGGGGCATACGGCATTATTGCTGTGGACTGGAGCTTTATAATCGCCATGGTGGCTATTATGGGATTGCAATCGGTCATATTTGGCCCCGCGCTCAATGGCTCCATTCCAGAATTGTTCGAGCCCAAACAGGTGGCTGGTGTAAACGCCATGCTCAAATCGGCCACCATAATAAGCATTCTTATCGGCATTGCTTTGGCCGGGGTAGCGCTGGACCAAACCTGGGGACAGGCCTGGCTGCCCCAAGAGCTGGTATTCGGCCGGGCCCTGGTTGGCGTTGTTTGCATTGCCGCGGCCATTATAGGGCTTATGGCCGCTTTAACCATAACCGGCACCTCGGCCAACACCACTTCCAGCCCATTCCCTTGGGCCGGGCCGCTCAATTCACTAAAAGACTGCAGGCTGGTGCTGGCTGACGCGCCTTTGGCTCTGGCTTTGGCCGGCGAGGCTTATTTTTATTTCATGTCTTCTCTGGCTATGCTGGTAATCAACAATCTGGGCATTGACCAGCTTGGCTTTTCCATGACCCAAACCAGCCTGCTGTCCGCGGCCCTAATGGTGGGCGTGTGCTTAGGCGCCGTCTTGGCGGCTAAAAGCTCGCCGTTGAGCTGGCGCGTAAGCATGGCGCCGGCCTGCTTAGCCATGGGCGTGGCCTTGGGCGCAAGCGGCCTGTGTGTATGGCTTAGCCCCGCCTGGCAAATACCATATCTGCTGACCCTCTATGCTCTTACCGGCATTGCCGGAGGGATCTATTTAATTCCTTTGACCAGTTTTATTCAGGTGCGCCCCCGCGTCTCAGAAAAGGGCAGGGTGCAGGGCATTTCCTACTTTGCCACCTTCAGCGGTATTTCCATCGCCGGCGGAATATTTGTAGGATTAGGTAAACTGCCTCCCTCCTGGGGCATTATCTTGGTGGGGATGCTTTCCGTGGCGGCCTCCGCACTGTGGTTTATAATTAAACTGCGCATACGCGACAAAATACTTTCCATAAGCCCTGCCTCAATTTCATTGCAAGCATCAACCTTTACCAGCGAAGGCGGAAGCAATGGCTGAAACCGAAAATTTTTGGCATAAAGTAAAAGATTTTCTCTTTTTTACAATATTACGCCTGGTGCTTGGCCTGCGCTATAAGCTGCAGATAAACACTATGCCAACAGCGGACGGACGCCCCATTTTATTTTTGCCCAACCACCCCGCCCTTATAGACCCGGTAATTATGATGCGGGTATTGGGGCCTGCTTTCCGGCCGCGGCCATTGGTGGATGAAACCCAAGCCATGCGCCCGCTGGTGAAGCAAGCTGTCAGGTTTCTCAATGCCGTCATTATCCCGGATGCCGGCAAGGCTGGGCGTAGCGTACGCCTGAGCATAGAAGACAAGTTGCTTAACGTGGCCCAGGCCCTTAAAGATGGCCATAACGTGCTGTTTTATCCTTCAGGTGAAATATATCGCACGGGCCGTGAACGGCTGGCGGGTAAATCCGGCCTGCATTTCATACTCAACCAGTTCGACAGCGACAGCATGCCGCGCTTGGTGCTTATACGCAGCACAGGCTTGTGGGGCAGCCGTTTCAGTTGCGCCAGCGGGCAATATCCGCGCTTAAGTTCCATTTTAATTAAAGGGTTGCTGGCCCTTTTGCTCAATTTAATTTTTTTCATTCCCAAGCGGCGGGTAAGCGTACAAATGCTGGAAAGCCCTGAGTTGCGCAGCTTGGCGCTTACCGCATACAAAAAAGATTTAAACCAGTATTTGGAAAACTTCTATAACGAGCAAACGCCGCCCCCCCAAAGCGTACCTCTTTATTTTTGGCAAGGCAGCCAACCAGTGGCCATGCCAGAGCCCAAAGAAGTTACACGAATTCACCATATAGCCGCCTCGCCCATTGTACGCGAGCAGGTTTTGTCATACTTGCGTGGGCTAAGCGGCATAAGCCAGATAAGCCCGGAACACTTTTTAGCCACGGATTTAGGGCTGGACAGCCTGGCGCAAATTGAGATAAGCGTTTGGCTGGAAGAAGAGTTTGGTTTTACCGTGCCCGAACTGGAAGCCTTGAACACTGTGCAAGACTGCTTGGATGCGGCCATGGGCGCATTGGGCGGCCAGATGAACTTCAGCTTAAAACCCGTTCCTAAGAACTGGTTTCACAAAAAACAGGGAGACAACCCAAGCTTAAGCTTAGCAGACGCCCCGCCGCTGCAGGGCCACAACGCGCCATCTTTGCCCAGCCTTTTTTTGGCCAACGCTCGTAAACATTACAACTCACCTTTAGTGGCAGACCAGCCAAGCGGCGTACGCACCTTTGGCCAGATGTTAACAGGAGTGGAACTGTTGCTGCCGTTTTTAAGCGCCAGGCCAAATGCGCGCCTGGGGGTTATGCTGCCCTTATCGCCGGCGGCGCTGCTCAGTTGGCTGGCTGTCATGCTGGCCGGCAAAACTCCGGTAATGGTTAATTGGACGGTGGGCATGTCTAATCTGCGTCACTGTCTGGGTTTAAGCCAGGTGGATACCATAATAACCGCTAAAGCTTTTATTAATGTGCTGCAGCGCCAGGGTTTTGCCATTGATGATGTGACCTGGCCAGACGGCCGTAAGATAGATTTCGTATATCTGGAAGACCTGGTTAAACAGGCCGGCCTGGCGGGCAAGCTCAAAGCCTGGTGGCGTTCATTTTTTTCACGCCGCCTGCAACGCAAGGCCTGCCTGGTGGGAACTGACGGCATTTCTGAAATTGCGGCTATATTATTCACATCTGGTTCCGAGTCGCTGCCCAAGGCCGTACCGCTTACCCATGCCAACTTATGCAGCAACCTGAATGAGGCCATCAAAATACTTGCTCTGCACCGTAGCGACCGTTTACTGGGTATGTTGCCACCCTTTCACTCTTTGGGGTTACTGGCCAACATGGCTCTGCCCATTGCCGCGGCCATGCCCATGGCCTGCCACCCCAACCCCACCGAAGCTAATATCTTAAACCGCCTGGTAAAAAATTATAAAACAACGCTTATTGTTTCTCCGCCTACTTTTTTGCAAAATATGCTGGAACGGGCCACAGGCAGCCCAGACCTGGCCAGTCTGAAACTTGGTTTTGTGGGCGCGGAAAAATGCCCGGAAAAATTATGGCGGCTCTTTGCCGAGCAGTGCCCTTCTGGCGTGCTGTGCGAAGGCTATGGCGTAAGCGAATGCTCACCCATTATCAGCGTAAACCGCCCCGGCCATGTTTATCCGGGTACGGTGGGCCCGCCGCTAGATTCCCTGCGGGTGCTGCTGTTGGCCGGTCCGGAAACCAACCCGGCGCTAACCGAAGACAGGCAGGCCTTGGTAAACGAGCCAGGCATTTTATTGGTGCGCGGCCCCAGTGTTTTTAGCGGCTATTTAACAGGCCCGCCAGGCTTTCCGCAGCCCAGTTCGCCATTTATATGTTTTGCCGGCAAAACCTGGTATAAAACCGGCGACGTGTTAAGCCAAGATGCCGACGGCGTTCTCACCTTCCTGGGCAGAATGAAGCGTTTTGCCAAAATAGGCGGAGAGATGATTTCCTTGCCCCAAATAGAAGAAACGCTGCTAGGTGCTTTTGCCGGCGCCCAGCCGGCGGACAGCGGCCCCATCCTGGCTGTGGAAACATCCGATATTGACCCGCAGATAACCTTGTTCACAACCATCGGCATCAGCCGCGAGGAGGCCAACCAGGCACTGCGTAGAGCTGGCTTATCTGGCCTCTACAATGTACGGCAAGTTATCAATTTGCCGCTTTTGCCCGTATTAGGCACGGGCAAAACCGACTACCGCAGCCTGAAATCCATGCTAAAGTAAACGGCTTAATTCCGCTCTTTTTCTTTTTTGCGCACGCCCCGGCGTTTACGCTGGGTGGAAGGCGGGGAGGGCAAGCTTTTAAGCCCGGTGGAAGTAATGGCATTCCAAAAACAAGAGCGTATTCTGCAATTTTTAGCGTAAAGAGATTCCAGCCATTGCCTGCTCTCCGAGCGCTTGCCCTGGCCGGCCGAAGGGCAGCACGGCGGCTGCACCGGCAAGTTATGGAGTTTTGCAAACTGGTCGGTTTGGCTGGCATTGACTAAAGCCATGGGGCGTATAACCACCAGCTTGCCGCTAAAGAAGGGCTGTACCGGCAACATGGTGGCCACACTGCCGGCGTAAAGCAAATTCATCATAAAAGTTTCAAATATGTCGTCTTGCTGATGGGCCAGCGCCACCTTGCGGCAGCCCAGCCTGTCGGCGGCTAAAAACAGTTCGCGCCGACGATGAAAGGCGCAATAGAAACACGGGCTCTTTTCGCGGTTTTCCTCGGTATGGGCGCGCGGGCCGTAGTCGGTTATTTGTAAATGAAACTCCACGTCCATACTGGCGCAAAAATCGGCCAAGGCTTGCCGGTCAACCGTATGAAAACCCATTTCCACATGCAGCGCTTTGATATTGAATTTTATGGGAATGCGGCGGCGGCGCTCGTTTAGCAACCACAGCATGCTTAAACTGTCTTTACCCCCGCTCAAGCCCACCAGCACGCTGTCGTCTTCATCCAGCATCTGCCAGCCATGCATGGCCTTGCCAACTAGGCTTTTAAGCCTGCTTTCTACAAAGGCCACAACTAACCTCTGTGGTTGTTGCGAAAGCTTATTTGCCCGCGGCCCAAAAGGTCGTGCAAATGCACAATACCAACAATTGCGCCCTGTTCATCCACCACCGCCAGCGCCATGATCTGCATTTGTTCCATAATCTGCAGCGCGTCGGCCGCCAGCATGTCGGGCGTAATGACTCTGGGGTTGTTTATCATAAATTGCTCTATCCTAAGCTCGCGCCAGGCCAAATCTGGCTGCAAAATAAGCCTGCGCAAATCGCCATCGGTAAAAATGCCAAGCAACTTATGGTTCTCATCGCTTATTAAAATAGTGCCCAGGTCTTTGGCGTTCATGGTTTGCATGGCCTGTTGCATGCCGCTGCCAGGCGCAACCAAAGGCAGCTTGCCGCCGCTTAGCATAACTTGGCTTACTTTAAGCGCCAGGCGTTGCCCCAGGTTGCCGCCGGGGTGGCTGCGCCTGAAATCCTCCGGAGCAAAACTGCGCAGTTCCATAGAGGCTACCGCCAAAGCGTCGCCCATGGCTAACGTTGCCGTGGTACTGGAGGTTGGCACCAAATCCAGCGGACAGGCCTCATGTTCCACCCCGCAGTCCAACACTAAATCCGCCTCGTTAGCCAGTGGCGAATTGAGCCCGCCGGTTAAGGCCACTACCGTGGCGCCGCGCTGGCGCACAATGGGCAGCAAGGCCAGCACCTCTTCACTACGGCCGCTATGGCTTAAGGCCAGCACCACGTCGCCTGCGTGTACCACGCCCAAGTCGCCATGCAGCGCCTCAACCGGATGCAAAAAAGTGCTGTATATGCCTATGGAATTAAAGGTGGCGGTTATTTTGGAAGCAATTAAACCGCTTTTGCCAATGCCGGTGGTTATAACTTTGCCCTTGTTCTTGGTAATAAGCTCAACCGCTTTGGCAAAGTCTTCCGTCAAGCGCTCGGCCAGATTAGCCAGCTCTTTAGACTCTATGGCAAATACCCTGCGAGCTATCTCCAATACGTCCATTTATATCTTCTCCGGTTCTTCTTCAGGCAGCAAAGGATAATTGCCACTGAAGCAGGCCGTGCAATAACCAGACTCCGTGCTGCCGTCAACGCTGTTGAGCAAGCCTTCCAGCGACAGGTAGTGCAGTGAATCCAGATCCAGGGCGCGCCTTATTTCCTCTACACTGTGCGTGCTGGCAATAAGCTCTCCTTTGGTGGAGAAGTCTACCCCGTAATAGCAGGGATACCGGCAGGGCGGGCAGGCAATGAGCGCATGTATTTTAGAAGCGCCGGCCTGGCGAATGCGCTGCACGCGCGCGCTGATGGTGGTGCCGCGCACAATGGAGTCGTCCACCACAATCACTTCTTTGCCGCGCACCAGGTTGCGTACCGGGTTAAGTTTTACCTTAACCCCGAAGTCGCGCATGTCTTGCGTGGGCTGGATAAAAGTGCGCCCCACATAGTGGTTGCGGATCATGGCCATTTCAAAAGGAATTTTGCTTTGCGCGGAAAAGCCCAAGGCCGGGTAGTTGCCGCTATCGGGAAAGGACATGACAAATTCGCCTGTTACCTCTGGGTTTTCCCGCGCTAGTGTGGCTCCCTGCCTTTTGCGGGCCAAATATACGTTGCGGCCAAACACGTCGGAATCCGGCCTGGCGAAATATACAAATTCAAAAATACAATGCGCGTGTCGGGCCGGGGCAAAAGGCTTCAGGCTACGCAGGCCGTTTTTACCAATAAACAAAATTTCCCCAGGTTCGACATCGCGCAAGTATACGCCGGCCATTAAGTCAAGGGCGCATGTTTCAGAGGCCACGATATAGCTGTCGCCCAGCTTGCCCAGACACAACGGCTGAAAGCCACGCGGATCGCGGGCCACCACCAGCGTATCTTCAGTCATCAGCACCATACAGTAAGCGCCCTGCACCTGCTTAAGCGCGGCAATTAGGCCTTCTTCAAAGCCAAGGTGCAGGTGGCGCACCAAAAGATGCATAATCAGTTCGGCGTGGCTGGCGGTTTGGAAAATGCTGCCTTCTTTTTCAAGTTGTACACGCAGTTTTTCGGCATTCAATAATTCGCCAGTGTAGGCCAGGCAGAAAGAATGGTCGGCATAGCGCACGCTAAAAGGCTGAATGTCGGCGAACTGATAATTTTTAGATGTGGCGTAGCGCACATGCCCGCAGGCAATGTGCCCCTTAAGCCGGCTGAAGTCCTCTTCCTGAAAGGCCTCCGACACCAGGCCCATGGCTTTCTTTTCCATGAAGTGCTCACCGTCGGTTACGACAATGCCAGCCGACTGCTGCCCGCGATGCTGCAGCGCGTAAAGACCGTAGAAAGTGAGCCGTGCGGCTTCTGGGTGCCCATATATTGCAAACAAAAGCTTCTCTCCTTATTTAGCCTGATAGTAGTTTTGCAGGCTGGTTACACTAAAACGCGGTTGATTATGAATAGCCTCTATGGCCGCCGCCGTGGCCAAGGCCGCGCTAACGGTGGTAATGTAAGGCAGCCCGCGCTCTAAAGCGGTGCGGCGAATCTGGTAAGAGTCGCTGGCCGAGCCCTTGCCTTCAGTGGTGTTGATAACCAATTGAATATTGCCATTGATGATGGAGTCTACCACATTGGGCCGGCCCTCGCTTACCTTGCGAATGAGCTTGCTTTCCACGCCGTGTTGTTTCAACCAGGCCTGAGTGCCGCTGGTAGCCACCAGACTGAAGCCAAGCCTGCTCAAAGTTTGCGCCGCCGGCAGCACCAGCGGCTTATCTTTGTCGCGCACGCTGATAAACACCTCGCCTTTGGCAGGTAGTTTCTGCCCTGCCGCCAGTTGGCTTTTGGCAAAGGCCAAACCGTAGTTATAGTCTATGCCCATGACCTCGCCGGTGGAGCGCATTTCCGGACCAAGCACCGGGTCTACCCCGGCAAAACGCACAAAGGGCAGCACCGCCTCTTTGACCGAGATGTGCTTGGGCACAACTTCTTCAACTTTTTGTTCCGCCAAAGACTGGCCCAGCATAACCCGCGCCGCCACCTTGGCCCAGGCCACGCCAGTGGCCTTGCTGACAAAGGGCACGGTGCGACTGGCTCGTGGGTTAACTTCCAGCAGATAAAGATTTTCGTCTTTTACCGCAAACTGAATATTCATAAGCCCCTTTACCTGCAGCTCCATGGCTAAGGCTTTGGTGGCCTCCCTTATTTCGCCTATAATTTTTTGGCTTAAGGTGCGCGGTGGCAGCACGCAGGCCGAATCTCCCGAGTGAATGCCGGCCTGTTCAATATGCTCCATTATTCCTATAAGCAAACAGTCCTTACCATCAGCCACAGCGTCCACATCCACTTCAATGGCATCTTCTAAAAATTTATCAATCAAGATGGGGCGGCCCGGGCTTACCTCCAACGCATTCTGCATATAGCGGGCCAGCGAGGCGTCGTCGTATACTATTTCCATGGCCCGCCCGCCCAACACGTAACTTGGCCTAAGCAGTACCGGGTAGCCAATGCCATGCGCCAGCTCCATGGCCTTAGGCGTGCTGGTGGCCGTGCCGCTTTCCGGCTGGCGCAGGTTAAGCTTTTTAACCAACGCGTTAAAACGATCGCGATCCTCAGCCATATCTATGGCATCCACACTGGTTCCCAAAATTGGCACCCCGGCTTGCGCCAGCGGGCCAGATAGATTTAGCGGCGTTTGCCCGCCAAACTGCACGATAAGCCCCATGGGCTTTTCCCGCTCCACAATGTTGAGCACATCTTCAAAAGTGAGCGGTTCGAAATACAGTTTGTCGCTGGTGTCATAGTCGGTGGAAACAGTTTCGGGGTTGCAGTTGACCATAATGGACTCAATACCCATTTGCTTTAGGGCAAAAGAAGCATGCACACAGCAGTAGTCAAACTCAATGCCCTGGCCAATGCGATTGGGGCCGCCGCCTAAAATCATAACCTTGGGTTTGTCGTTCAGGCGCGCTTCGTCTTCCTGCTCGTAGCTGGAATACATGTAGGTGGCTACTGGCTCCAACTGGCCGGCACAAGTATCAACCAGCTCATAGGTAGGCGCAATGCCTAAAGCCAGCCGCTTTTGCCTCACCTCTTCAGTGCTAAGCCCAACCGCCTGGCCAATCTGCGCGTCGGTAAAGCCCCACTGTTTGGCCAGCAGCCAGCGCTCCTTGTCGGGGGCCGGGTTTTGCTCAAGCGTCTGCCACATATGCACTATTTCCTGCATCTGATCTAAAAACCAGTGGTCGATCATGGTCAGCTTAAAGATTTCCTCTTTGCTCATGCCCAGCTTCAACGCCTGGGCTATTTGGAAAATGCGCTTGCTGGTAGGCGTTTTTATTTTTTCCCGCAAACTGTCTAAGCTGAACTCCGGATCCCCATCCGCCGGATCTTTACCATCGCCCATGAGGCCGGCCCGACCAATCTCCAACCCGCGCAGGGCCTTTTGCAAGGCCTCTTTGAAAGTGCGACCAATGGCCATAGTCTCACCAACCGACTTCATGGCTGTGGTTAGCTCATCTTTAGCGCCGGGGAATTTTTCAAAGGCCCAGCGCGGCACTTTAACCACCACGTAGTCTATGGTTGGTTCCTGGCTTACTTTGCTCTTTTTAGTTATGTCGTTGGTGAGCTCGTCCAAGGTGTAGCCAATGGCCAGCTTGGTGGCAACCTTGGCAATGGGCACGCCGGTAGCCTTGCTGGCCAGCGCGCTGGAACGGCTTACCCTGGGGTTGAGTTCTATAACCACCAGTTCGCCAGTGTTGGGGTTGGCGGCAAACTGAATGTTGCTGCCACCAGCCTCCACCCCCACCTCGCGCATGATGGCCACAGAGGCTTTACGTATCTTCTGGTATTCGTCGGCGGTTAGGGTTTGCGCCGGAGCTAACGTGATAGAGTCGCCGGTGTGAACGCCCATGGGGTCCAGGTTTTCAATAGAGCAGATAATGATGACGTTATCTTTGGCATCGCGCATGGCCTCTATTTCAATTTCTTTCCAGCCCAACACGCTCTCTTCCACCATTACTTCAGAGGTGAAAGAGGCGCTTAAACCCTGCGCCGCTATTTCCAGCAAGTCTTCCAGATTATAGGCCACGCCGCTGCCCGTGCCGCCTAAAGTAAAGGCCGGGCGCACCACCAGGGGAAAACCAATTTCCACCGCCGCCTGGCGCACATCGTCCAAATTGCGGCAAATAGAGCTTTTGGGCACACGCAGGCCAATACGCTCTATGGCCTGACGGAATAATTCGCGGCTCTCAGCTTTTTCAATAGCATGGTGGCTGGCGCCAATCATGCGCACGCCCAATTGCTCCAGCACGCCGGTTTTGGCCACCCTAAGCGCGGTGTTAAGGGCGGTTTGCCCGCCCATGGTGGGCAAAATGGCGTCGGGTCTTTCTTTGTAAAGCACTTCTATAACAAACTCTGGGGTAATAGGCTCCACATAGGTATGATGAGCCAATTCCGTGTCTGTCATGATGGTGGCCGGGTTAGAGTTGATGAGGACTACTTCAATGCCCTCTTCTTTAAGCGCTTTAATAGCCTGCACGCCCGAATAGTCGAACTCGCAGGCCTGGGAAATGACAATGGGCCCAGAGCCGATAATTAGTACTTTTTTAATATCTTCTATTTTTGGCACTTTAATATTCCTCAATCAGCAAGCATACGGGTAAAGTCGGCAAAGGGAGCGCTGTCGCCTAAAGGGCCGCCCCAAACTTCCGGATGAAAGCTTACGCCCATCAGCGGTAACTTTTCATGCATAAAACCCGCAATGGAATTATCCACCTGGTTGCTGTAGGTAAGCTTTACACCGGCGGGCAAGGTTGCGGCACGCAGGCGGTGGGTAATGTTTTGCTCGCTTACCCCAACCTTGCCGCTCTGCATCTCCTGCACGGTCTGGCTGCCGGCAAAGTAACCGGGTACGGCTTTTTCCACTTCCGCACCCACGGCTTCAGCTAACAGCAAATGTCCCAAGCCAATGCCCCAAACAGGCATTTTGCCTATCAGCTCTTTTAGCGCGGCCAATACGTAAGGAACAGCGGTGGGCGCTCCCGGGCCACCGCTGACAATAAGCCCATGAGGCTTGAGCTCCATAATCTGCTGGGCGCCTGTGCTGGCTGGCAATACCACAAGCTCCAGGTCAAAATCAAGCAAACGGGTAAGCAGGCTGGTGCGCACGCCTAAGTCCAGCACCGCCACCTTCCAGCGGCCGCGCCCCTGACCGGCAAAAGGCAGAGAATACTCGTTTGTGCCGGCGCTGAAGCTATGGATGTGCTTGCTGGTTACCCCTGCCACCAGGTCCTCTTCCACCCATTGGCCTATTTTGCCAAGCAGGCCGGCAGGGTCGCCACTCAAGGTGGAAAGCACAGCTTTCATGGGGCCCTTTTGGCTGATACGGCGGGTAATGGCGCGGGTATCCATGCCCTGCACACCTATCACATTATGTTTATTCAGCAAGTCGGCCAAGGAGGCGGTGGCGCGGTAGTTGCGGGGCCGCGCCACATATTCGCGCACAATTACCGCCCTGGCCTGCACCCTGTCGCTCAGGTTGTCATGTTCATTTACCCCGTAGCTGCCTATAAGCGGGTAAGTGAAGCACAGCATGCGGCCGGCGTGGCCGGGGTCGGTTATGGTTTCCTGATAGCCAACCATGCCGCTGTTAAATACCAGAGGCGCTATCACTTCCCCCTGGCCGGCAAAGGTGTGCCCGTAAAAAACCGAGCCGTCTTCCAATACTAATGTGGCTTTCAATTCCAAGCCTTCCTTTCCTGCAATGCCATTAAAGCGTTAGCTTTAATAAAGGCGGAAACTTCATCTACAATATAATTTCTTATCTCTTCTCCCAAGGCAGTACCTTGCTTATAACAAACAAATTTCAATTTTTTGTTCAGCCCGCCCGCCAGGCGGCTGGCCAAAAGGGGCCAAATAACGCCAAGATCGCCCAACAGCAACATAGAGCCGGGAATGCGGGCAAAGCCGCTCATTTCCATACGGAAGGGAACGTTCATAGTGGTGGCTTTAGGCTTGCCCTGGTCTATGTTGTTGCCCACCGCATTGTGCTGACGCTGCATTTGCCACACTTTTTTAAGTTGCGGGTCTAAATCTATGCGCAGCAAAATTTTATCCTTCATGCTAAAGGTGGCGCGCCCGTCGTGGCGAGCCCAAATACCATGGCCGGTAAACAGTTCCAGGGGGCCGTCGTGTATTTCCTGGGTTAGCGCCACGCCACTTTCCACAATAAGCTGGGCGCTAGCTAACAGTTCGGCAATAATAGTGGAACGCCGACTAATGCTGATGGCGTCGCCCACGCAAAGGCCTATTTGCCCGCCGCCTACCAGTTGCGGCACGCTTACCACGCAAGGTACGCCGGCGCGCGCGCAGGCTCCCAACATAGTGCGGGCATCGCAGCCGGGGCCCATTATGGCCTCCAGCGGCTGGCCGTAGGCCTGGGCTATGGGCAAAAAGGTTAGAGCCATGCGCTCCATATAAAGGCCGGTAGGATAGGCCAGGTTGCCCGCCACTTTAATTATCTCCGGCCCGGGCAGCGCCAGCATGCGCTGGTAAAAGTCGTAATCCAGGGTGGTATCGCCAGCCAGATCTTGCCATTTTTGTGGGCTGAGCAAGGCTGCCTCCAGGCGGCCGTCGCTGGGCAGGTGCTCGGGGGCAAAGCCCAAACTAACCCCATCCACACGCCTTACCTTTTCCAAGGCGCCGGCCAGTTCGTGTCCCACCACCGCGCTGCTGGTAATAATGCCGTCTACCAAACCCAGCTCCACCAAATGGGCCAGTTGGCTACACACGCCTTCGTGCAGGTTGGGGCCAGAGCCGGTAATTACCACCACCTTGCCCCCCTGCTTTTTTACCCCCACCCATTTCTCGGCAGCCAGGCCTAAATCGTCCACAACATCTGGCGCCAGTCTTCGTTCCAGCTCTTGTAGCGCCTGTTGGCTTACCGCTGGCGGCTTTTTCATGCTGCTTCTTCCATATATTGTAAAATCAAACGGGCGCTGCTGTCCGCGGAGCGGGCCAACCCCGCCACTTTGGCCTGGCCGCGCCGGCCCATGTGTTGCGCATAGTCTTCGTTTGTCAGACATTGGCGCCAAAAGGCGCCCAGTTGTTCGCCATCGGCAACCTGTAACGCCGCCTCGGGCAAAAGCACCTTGCTGGCATCACTAAAATCTTCCATATGGGGGCCAAAGGCCACCGGCACTCCCCAAGCCGCCGGCTCTAAAGGGTTTTGCCCGCCTTTGCCCACCAGGCTGGCCCCCACAAAGGCGGCCCGCGCCAGACCATAAAAGTCCAGCAGTTGGCCCATTTCATCCAGCACAACAACGTCCACCTCGGGCAACCGCTTATCTAACTCACTAAAATAGGCGGGCGTAAATCCCTTATGGCGGGCCAGCGCAAGCCACTTGCCCGCCTTGCGCACATGGCGTGGCGCTATTAACAAAACCGCCCCATGCCCCCGCGCGCTGGCAAAAGCCCGCAGTACCGCCTCTTCTTCACCGCCGCGCACCGAGCCGGCCACCAGCAGCGGGCGACCATTTAAATTTAACCGTTTTTCCAACACAGGGTCGGTGGTTAAGGCATGCTGGTGCAAATAGGTGTATTTGGCGTTGCCATCCACCCGCACCTTTTTGGGATCCGCGCCCAGGGCGATTATTCTTTCCGCATCCATCTCGCTTATCATGCTGAAACAGGTAAAAAAACGTAAACAGGCATCAATGAGCGGCCTTATTTTTTGATAGCGGGGAAAGCTGCGCGCACTGATGCGGCCGTTAAGCATTAAAATGTTGGTTTTTTGCTTGTAGAGCGATAACAGCAGGTTGGGCCAGATTTCAGTTTCCAGCGAAACATATACTTTAGGCCTTATACGCTGCGCCGCCCCTTTAGCCGCCCAGATAAAATCCATAGGGAAGGGTACCACCTGGGCGCTTAACCCTAGCTCTTGCCTGGCTTTTTGCAAGCCATGGGGCGTACTGCTGGTAACAGTTAGCTTGCGTTTATAGCCCTGCTCGCAAAGCGCGTTGGCAATGGCCTTGGCCACCCGCACCTCCCCCATGCTTACCGCCTGCATCCACACCCCTCTTTGTTGTTGCGGGGTAAAGGGCAAATGCCCCTGCGGGCTTAAGCGCGGTCGATAGGCTGCCAGGCCAGGGTGCAGGCCGCTGGCCAAAAAAAAAGCGGGAAGAGCCAGAGAGCCGACCCCTGCCGCTAAATTGTAGAAAAGCAACGATGGATGCATACGACTAAACTTCGTGATGGTTTTACGGTCGCATCTGCCGGACGCTGATGAATTTCAGCTAATCTGATATAGCTTAACCGCCGCCGTACATAACGTCAAGACCATATTGCCAACCGCTGGCTCAATCTGGCTAATCTCTACTCTGGCTGTAACCCCAACACCACCCACTCTGGCCCCAGACCGTTGAGCACCAGTTGCCAGCCATTTGTAAGCTTTATTTTCTCACCGGGCTGCAGGCTGGCCCGCATTTGTTGGCCCGTGCCGCTTAAGTTAAGCTCTGCCTGGCCGGCTTGCACGGCCAGCAATTCCACTTTCAGCTCGTCGTTAAAAGTTATCCATCCGCCTTGGTGTAACATGCCATAATAAATATTATTATGGCGCCACACCTCACCCGGCCGCCGCTCCGCCACAGGGGAACCATCAGCCGCGCCCTGCAGGCGCTGCTCTAAAAGCTGTTTTTCCTGGGTAAGGGCTAGAACTTTTTCTGTGGCCTGGCTGACCAGTTGATTGGCCTCGTCGGTTTGGCGCGAGGCCAGTAAAAAGCCTAACTCAAAGCCCATAGCCAATAAAGCCAAAGAGAGTAACGCGGTAATAAATATGGCTTTTTTTCTTAAATCAGTCCGCATTGGCTGGGCCCCATAATTCTTGAAGAGCACGCATGCTGGCCCAGAAGGCCTCTTCGCAGCGCAATTCCGCGGTGAGCAAGGGCCGTTGGCCCCGGCTTTTAACAACTTCGCCCAAATATCTGAAATCCACCACCCCCGAGCCAATGGCCTGGTGAAGATCATCAAAGCCGGGGTTGTCATGCAAATGCATTTCCGCCAAATAAGGGCTGAAGGCATCCCACCATTGCCTTAAACTCGTATTATTAAAGGCTTGGGCATGGCCCACATCCAGACACAGGCCCACAAAGTGGCCGGTGGCCTGCTCCAGGTTCTGGCGCGCCGCCAGGCAGACATCGGGGGTGGGCTCGAAAACATTTTCAATTACCGGCAGGCAACCCGCTTTTTGCAGTTGTTGCATGATAGGGGCCAGGCGCGTGCAGACCTGCCGTACAAAATATTCGCTTTCCCGGTTCAGGCGCGGATCATAGCCCAAGTGGAAAACCGCTCGCCGGGCTTCCAGTTCAATGGCGGCATGTGCCGCCTGCCGCAAACGCTCCACGCTCACCGCGGCTATTTTATAGTCTGTGGCCCCAGGGTGCAAATCCATAAAGGGCATATGCGCGGTAAGCTTGCCGTGGCCCACCATTTGCCTTACTTTGCTAAAATTGTTGGTAATTAGTTCGTCCAACGCCTGGCAGTCAAAACCAATTTCCAAATTGAGCTTAAGGTTAGCCACCAACTGCTGATAATAACGGCTGGCCCATAAATGGCTGAGCGGCAGACACAAATACACTACCCCGCACCAGCCACCAGGATCAAAAGGAGCCGCGGCCGCGGCCATGAATTCTGGCCAGTTATCTTGCAGGCAGCCTTCCAGGCCTTTAAACCCGTCTCCCCACACCGGACATGGCAGGCCTTTTAACTGCTCTAACAGCTCAGGGTCTGTACACAAACAGGCTGTCGGCCGATCGCTGAAGCTAAGGCTGGCCAAGGCGGGCAGGGGAGAGATTAATTGCCGTACACCAATTGGCGGCGTTTGCCGCGCCTTTTTTTCTCCCACTTGCCAAACAACCATTTACCAACCTCACCTAATAACAAAGAACAGGCCCATACGGCCTGTTCTTTGTACACTAATCCGCAACCACTAATTGCTCCAAGCCACCAACCCCAGGGCATATTGGGAGACGCTGGCCAGGAAGAAGGGCGTTACCCTGACTTTTATACCCACCCGGCCATTGCTGTCGCAGGTAAATTTTCCCTTGAACATATAGATATCGCCTTCCTGGTGCACCACTTGCATGGGCGCCACCTGACGATGCATAAATTCGCCCTTGGCCGACAGCGGGCCAAAATAGATTTCACAACTAATATCTTCTGGAGCCAAAGCGCCCAGGCGCACCTTGGCCTGCACTTCCAACTCTTGCCCCCAGGTAAACTGCTGCTGGTCTGGGCCGTGCACTTCCAGCACCTGTACCTGGCTCCAGTTTTCCATTACCTTGTGGCCCCAGGCCCCTACCTGGCGGGTAAGTGCGTAATCGTTGGCAGCCATACTGTTCAAGCCGTTGGCCGCGGCCAGATAGAACATGTCGTTATAATCTTCGAGCATACGATGGGTGTTGAACACCGGCGACAATTTGCGCAGGCTTTTTTTAATATAGGCAATCCAGCCACGGGGCATATTATCTTTTTGCCGGGCATAAAACAAAGGCACCACCTCTTCTTCCAGCAGGCGATAGAGCGACATGGCATCCATACGATCCTGCAGGTCGTGGTCTTCGTTTTCTTCAGAAGTGCCAATGGCCCAGCCCAGGCCCGGCTCATAGCCTTCGTCCCACCATCCATCTAAAATACTTAAATTAAGCCCGCCATTAGCGGCGGCTTTCATGCCGCTGGTGCCGCAGGCCTCCAAAGGCCGACGCGGATTATTAAGCCATACGTCCGCTCCCTGCACCAGGTAGCGAGCCACATTGATATCGTAGTTTTCTAAAAAAACCATGCGCCCGCGGAAGCGGGGCTGGCGGCACACATCCACAATGCGTTTAATGAACTCCTTGCCAGCGTTGTCGGCTGGATGGGCTTTGCCTGCAAAAATTATCTGTACCGGCCGATCCGGATCCATAAGTAGCCGCTCCAGGCGGTCTAAATCTTCCATAACCATAACCGCGCGCTTGTAGGTGGCAAAACGCCTGGCAAAAACTATGGTTAGGGCATTGGGGTCCAGCACCTCGGCTGCCTGGCGCAAGGTGGCCGCACC
The DNA here is from genome assembly GCA_031554335.1 of Desulfarculales bacterium. Lineage (GTDB taxonomy): Bacteria > Desulfobacterota > Desulfarculia > Desulfarculales > Desulfarculaceae > JAIRYI01. The sequence goes on along the minus strand of JAVBVK010000015.1, from coordinate 73,744 downwards.
CACGCTCTGGCGCCTAAGCTGCTCCACCAAGCGGTCGCGCACAAAAGAGACCAAGCGGCTGCGGCGCCTTTCCCGCATGCGCCACAGTTCGGCATCGGGAATATGGTCTATCTTCTGCCAGATGCTGGCTGAGTCTGGATCTTCCAGCCAACCCGCACCCAAATAGCGGTTATACAAGTAGCCCATTTCGCCGGAAAGCCAGCTAGCTATATGCACGCCATTGGTTATGTGGGTTATGGGCACATCTTCCAAAGGAAAATGCGGCCATACGTCCTGCCACATGGTACGGCTTACATGGCCGTGCAGGCGGCTGACCCCGTTACTGTAGGTGGAAAAGCGCAAGGCCAATACTGTCATACAAAACAGGGCTTGCTGATCTTGCGGGATTACCCGGCCATAGGCCAAAAGCACAGGCAAGCTTATACCCAAGCCTTCCATGTAGCCCTGGAAATGACGACGCACCAAATCGGCGTTAAAGTAGTCGTTGCCGGCGGGCACCGGAGTGTGGGTGGTAAAGCAGTTACTGGCTTTAACAATGGCCGCCGCTTCGTCAAAGCTTAAACCTTTGCGCTCGCGCAGCATGCGGATGCGCTCTAACGAAGCAAAAGCGCTGTGCCCTTCATTCATATGAAAGACATTAGGCTCTATTTTTAGGGAATCCAACAGGCGCACCCCGCCAATGCCCAGCAAAATTTCCTGGCGAATGCGCATTTCCGTGTCACCGCCGTATAGCTGATGAGTGATGGCGCGCAGGTCGGGCGGGTTGGCCTCTATATTGGCATCCATTAAATAAAGCGCAATACGCCCAATGTTAACCCGCCAAACCCGGGCCATGAGCGGGCGCCCTTCAATATCGACACTAATGGTTACTTCCCGCCCGTTTTCATCTTTTACCAGCTCCATGGGCATGTTGTAAAAGTCATTGGGTATGTAGGTTTCCTGCTGCCAGCCGTCCACATTCAGAACTTGGGTAAAGTAGCCGTTACCATAGGCTAAACCTATACCCACCATGGGCAGGTTAAGGTCGCTGGCGCTTTTCATGTGGTCACCACTTAGCATGCCCAGGCCGCCGGAGTAGATAGGCAGGCAATCGGCCAGACCATATTCAGCGGAAAAATAGGCTATGCTGAAATTGTCGGGCGCGCGGTCGCCCAAAAACTGGAAAGCCAACGCTTTCTTATAGGTGTGAAACATGGATGCCACCCGGTCCAGTTGGGCCAAAAAGCCGGCATCTTTGCTAAGCTGGTTGAGACGTTCCTGGCTTATTTGGTTTAGCAGGGCACGAGGGTTGTGCTGGGCGGCCACCCAAAGCTCGTCGTCTATACGCTGGAACAATTCTATGGCTTCATAGTTCCAGCAAAACCACAAATTTCCCGCCAGCTCTTCCAGGGCTTTTAGGTTATCTGGCAGATTGGGCTTTACAAAAAAACTTATGCTGGGATACACTGGCCACCTCCATAAACCTAAGCTAATTGCTGATTTAAATTAGAATTAATAAAACTCACACTTTATAATATTGACACTACAGGCGCTTAATTACAAGCAATTATCGGCTTTTTTAAAAACCATGACCGAATGTAGCAGCATGAACAAAAAATCCCCCGCCCAAACGGGCGGGGGATATGCTAATAAGCTAATTTAACTTATTTGGAGGGTTCCACGATTTTGCCTTCGGGAATACCCATGATTCTCTGGGCGTCCTTGGCCAAGTCTTCCCACTTGGTCATGGCGCGCACCACCATTTTGGCGCCGTCAGGAGAGCCACCACCATGCATACAACCGGGGATGCCGCTGCCGTTACACAGCCAGGTGATCAGGCGGGATATCTTACCGCGGCTTTCGCCATCGGCACCTGCGGTGAGGCCTTCAATGATTTTCTGGCCATACAGCGGGTTCTGGATGTCAGCATAGCTGGGGAAGCAGTCTGTTTCCGCAATACCGCCGGCGATATCAATGCACTTAACTTTGGTGTCGTAAGGTACGCGACCCACCAATACTTTGTTGACGTGGGCCTGCAGGGGAGCGGGCACATAAAGACCGGAAGCGTCTTTTTTACCCAACGCCATGGCGCCAATGCCCAGGCCATAGTTAAGCTCGTTGTTGATAGCCATTTCGTTCAGAGTAGCCTGGAATGCTTTCTGAGACAGGCCGTTAGCGCGCGCCATGCTGATGGCGGCACCGCACATTACATCGCCCTGGCCGGCCACGCAAGCACCAATGGCGGCACGGTAGATAGCGGCAAAGTTGCCGATGATCATGCCCGAGTATTTGAACTCGCCGCACATAAATACGCGGTCATTGGGAATGAACACTTTGTCGAAGAACAACCAGGCCTGGGTAATGGTACCGGCACGGGGGATGTCCCAGCCTTCTTCGTTGTAGCGCAGGTCTTGACCGGTGCGGCATTCCACAATGGTAAGGCCTTCGGCGTCACGCGGTACGGCAAAGGCGATGCAGAAGTCTTTTTCACTTTCGCCATAGCCGGAACCAGGCACGCAGATGATTTCATGAGCAGCCGCGATACCGCAAATCTGGATTTTGTAGCCGCTGACCACAATACCATCAGCCTTCTTTTCCACCAGGTGCAGGTTGGCGTTTTTAATGGGCTGCTGGGAAGGTTTCAGGGAGCGATTACCTTTGGCATCGGTGATAGCGCCGGACAGAGCCAGGCAACGGCCTTCTACTTGTTCCACCCAGTATTTTTTCAGGCGAGCATTGTAGTCGGTGCCCAGATCTTTATCCATGGCATAAGTGGCGGCCCACAGAGTGTTGATGCCAGTCCAGCCAGCGCAGGTAGCGCCCTGGCAGGTGCCGGACATACGATACTGATGGCGTTTCAGGTTGGAGTTGCCGATAAGGGCTTCCAGAGAATCCATCAAGGTGTTCCAACGGTGGGTTACTTTACCGGTGAAAGCTGATTTATAGGTATAAATGGGAGCCAATGCCGGATCGTGCGACCTGTCATAGGAGGTGGCCACAGACTTCACGTGCTCAGAGGTCTGGGGATGGGTGGTTACGTCTTCAATCAATTTACCGAACTTGTAAATGTTTGGACGCATTTTCTTAATGGACTCAACATACTCTTTTCCCGTCATCATAATTAGGTACCCCTTTCGTTAAGTTTACTTACTTCCAGTGCGAATTATATTCCCACATCAACTAACTTTTGTATTTCTTTTATACTGCGCATTAAAACGACGATAGTCAAGACTTATTTGGCCTTAGCTAGTATTTCAGGGCGCAGGTTCATGGGCGCGGCTTTGAACAGCCGCTCATCCATGCGCTTGAGATCTGACGCAATATGGGGTTTAAAGTCCATATTGGCCAGAACGTCTTTTTCTAAGTCTATACCAGGCGCGATTTCAATTAAGGTGAGCCCCTCTTTGGTGATGGTGAACACCGCGCGCTCGGTCACGTACAGCACATGCAAATTGCGCTCACGGGCAAATTCGCCGGAAAAGGTAATGTGCTCGACTTTTTTGATCATCTTGCGCACTTTACCTTCTTGCTCTATTAGCAGCTTGCCATCGCCAGCCTTGCAGACCAGGCCGGAGGCGGTAAAGTTACCAATAAACACAACTTTTTTAGATGCCTGGGTAATGTTGATGAAGCCGCCGGCACCGGCAATGCGCGGGCCAAACTTGCTGACATTAACATTACCATAGGCGTCCAGCTCGGCCAAACCCAGCACCGCCAGGTCTAACCCGCCGCCATCATAGAAGTCGAACATGGCCGGATGCTCCAAGAAGGCATCCGGATTAATGGCAGTGCCAAAACGTAAGGAACTTTGCGGCATGCCGCCAATGGGGCCGGGCTCAACCGTACTGGTTATTTCGCTTACCAGGTTTTCTTCCGCGCATATTGACGCCACAAATTCGGGCATGCCAATACCAAGGTTGATGACCGCGTTGGGCACCAACTCCATGGCCGCGCGACGGCAGATAGCCTTGCGGTCTGACATTTCCATGGGTGCCACCGCGCCCAGAGGCAGACGGGTTTCCCCTGTCAGCCAGGGCTCATATTGCGCGGCATAGCTTTGCGCGTTGTGTTTGGCCTCTTTAACCGGAACCACATAATCCACCAAAATACCAGGCACATATACGTCTTTAGGACGAATGCTGTGCTTTTCCGTAATACCTTCAACCTGGGCGATGACTATGCCACCGGAAGCCTTGGCGGCCATGGCCACGACCAAATGCTCCAGCTTGATAGCCTCATGTTCCCAAGAAAGATTACCGTTGGGATCGGCATAGGTGCCGCGGATAATACCCACATTAACCGGGAAGGGCTTATACCACATGTATTCCTGCCCGCCCAGATTTACTATTTCCACCAAATCTTCAGTGGTTATTTTATTGAGTTTGCCCCCGGTTTCCCTGGGGTCGACAAAGGTTTTGAGACCAACTGTGGTAATAACGCCAGGTTTTTTGCCACCAATGGCCCGGAACAGATGCATCATCACCCCTTGCGGAAAGTTCCACGCCTTCACTTTATTTTCGTTAATAAAGCTAGCCATGTCCTTCTGCAAGTTGAGGTGGCCGGCAATAACCCTGCTCAAGAGACCTTCTTTAACCAAACGGTTAAGGCCGGTGTTGGCGCCAGGGTGAGCCTGGGAGGCCCCTATGGCCAGAGTCAAATTTTTGGGTTCGCCCGTGGTCAAAAAACGGTTTTCTATAGCCACGTCTATCTCACGGGCATGTCCCATGCCAATGAAACCAACAGTGGCTATAGTGTCGCCGTTTTTGATTAGTTTTGCCGCCTCATCAGCAGTGATAATCTTATTTCTGCTCATAGAAACTTATCCCCAACCTTGCCACTGGTTTTCAAAAATAGTTTTCTGGCGCGGAGAAGCCCGCGCCAGAAAACTGTAGCGCTAGCTACTTATTTATCTTTTCACCCAAGGTGTTGGTAGCGCCGCCCTGGGCCGCGCCAAAGGTTTCACGGGTGAAGAAGCAAGCCACGGTACCGACCATCATGCCGATGGCGCACATCCAGAAGGTGCTGGCAAAAGCTTCCGCCGGGAAACCCATTACCGCGTTACCAGCCGCATCCACCTTGGCCGCGCCATTGGCGGCAACCAACTGCACCTTGGTATAGCTGTCCAGGATCTTGCCCATGAACTGCTGATACAAGGCCCCGCCAATGAAGTACCACAGGTTGAACACGCCGATAGCCGTACCAACCGCCTTGCGGGGCAGGTGTTCGGAAACTTGAGGATAGTTGGTGATATACCAGCCACCGAAGCCGCCGCCCAGGAAGCACCATACCGACAGAGTGGTCATGCTCCAGCCGGTGGGGTTCATGGCCATGTACACCCACAGCAGGGTGTAGATAATGGCGCCAAGGATAACCACTTTTTTACGGCTTTTCATGATACGGTCGGAGATGATGCCGGAAACCGGGCAACCAACGATCATACCAATGGCCCAGAAGGAAATTACGTTACTGGCTTCCTGCTTGGTCCAATCCATGATCTGCATCATGTAGGGAACCGCCCACAGGCCCTGGAAGCCCATCATGGGGCCGTACACCGTAAAGGCGTAAATGGCCAGCCACCAGAAGTTCCAGTTGGTGAGGGCCAGCTTCAAGGTTTTGCCGAAGGTAAGGGCATCGTCAGCGGCCTGAGCTTCAGGGCTTACATAAATGCCGTCAACTTCGTTAATGGTGGGCAAGCCCATGTCTTGGGGACGGTTGCGCACCAACAGGAAAACCAGAACAGCCAAAGCAACAGAGATACCACCCAACCAGTAGAAAGCGGCGCGCCAGCCGGTTATGCCCACAAAGGCAGCCAGAGGGGCGGCGGCGCCCAAAGCGCCAACGTTACCAACAGTAAGCAAAATACCGGTTAATGTTGCGAATTCTCTCGGGCGGAACCACTGCGCCTGAATTTTCATGATCGGGATATAAACCACCGCCACGCCAATGCCCATGCAAATGCGGCCAATGATGGCCACATTGTAAGAGCCGGCAAAACCGAACATAGCGGTACCTATACCAGCGATGATGAAGAAGATGGTAACCGCCAAACGCGGCCCGAGGAAGTCGGAAAGGATGCCGGAAGGAATCTGCATGGCTGCGTAGGGATAGAAGTAAGCCGCCGAGAGCAGACCCATGTCAGCCGCGGTCAGGCTAAATTCTTTCATCATCTCCGGCGCCACAACCGCCGGAGCCACCCTGTCAAAGTATACGAAGAAGTACACCAGCCAGAGACAGCACAGAGAAACCCACCGATAAATTAAGACCTTTTTAGCCTTAGCCGGATCAACAGTGATGGACATATAACCCCCTTTATTAAGGTAAACAAAAAATAACGTTAAACGCTATCAAACAATCAGCCAACGGGAGGCATCAGCCATACCCACCGTCGCACCAAGTACCCCTGAAATTGCAACTCCGCCTAACTACATCAGCCCTGCAGTTAAGACATGGTGTTGTGATCAATTTCATAATACAAATTAACTTAGCACAATTAAGGAGCCAGATACAAGAAAAAAATGAACACGCTCACGTATTTTATGAGTCTGTAAATAATTTCGTGCTAATGTTGTTCATCAGCGGAGTCATTCGCCCCTCCATCTCCGCCAGTTACCCTGGCCTTGTCATACCGGCGAAAGCCGCTATCCATGTATTATGCACAAAAACCAGCAGCCGGAATACCGGCTTACGCCGGTATGACAAACGGGGGCTTGTTGAGCTCATCCCAAGTTGAAATAACCCAATAGCCTTAGCTAGTTCTAGCGGGGGAAATAAAAGCATCGTTTACTTTACACAACCCTTTTTATGCTTAATTGTCATGTCTTATGCGGTGTTAAGCCTGAAATAATACATAGCAGGACGAACAAAAGCATTGCGTGCAAATAAAATTTTTTTACAAAAAATACCGAAACTTACGAATAATTGTCAAATAATGTCATTTTACTTTCCCGTCTTTAGCGCGCTTCAAGATTGGAGCCAGATACTTGCCGGTATAACTTTCTTTAACCTTCACAATCTGCTCCGGAGTGCCGCGGGCTATCACCTGTCCGCCGCCAGCCCCGCCCTCTGGGCCTAAATCTATAATATAATCAGCGGTTTTTATAACATCCAAATTGTGCTCTATCACAATAACCGTATTGCCCAGAGTCACCAAACGCTTCAACACCCCCAAAAGGCGCTCAATGTCGGCGAAATGTAGGCCGGTGGTGGGCTCGTCCAGAATATAAATAGTGCGCCCGGTGGCGCGTTTGCTTAGCTCTTTGGATAGCTTAATGCGCTGCGCTTCACCTCCGGAAAGCGTGGTGGCCGCCTGACCCAGGCGAAGGTAACCCAGCCCCACCTCCACCAAGGTATCCAGCTTGGCGCGAATGGCGGGCACGGCCTCAAAAAATTCGGCCGCCTGCTGACAGGTCATATCAAGTATCTCCGCGATATTTTTGTCTTTATAGGTAATTTCCAAGGTGTCGCGATTATAACGCAAACCCTGGCACACCTCGCACCGCACATATACGTCCGGCAAAAAATGCATCTCTATTTTCAAAATGCCATCGCCATTGCAGGCCGGGCAGCGCCCCCCGCGCACGTTAAAAGAAAAGCGCCCCGGCTTGTAACCCCTGGCCCGGGCCTCGGGCACCAAGGCAAACAATTCGCGGATGGGCGTGAACATGCCTGTATAGGTGGCCGGGTTGCTGCGCGGGGTGCGGCCGATGGGCGATTGATCAATGTCAATAACCTTGTCCACATGCTCCAGGCCTTTTATTTCCCGCACCGCGCCGGCTCGCTCGCGCGAGCCATAAAGGCGCTGAGCCAGCGCCTTGTACAGCGTGTCCAGCACCAAAGACGATTTGCCAGAGCCGGAAACCCCAGTAACGCAGGTGAACAGCCCCAGGGGGATATCCACGTCTATTTCCCGCAGATTGTGCTCGCCGCAGCCCCTAAGGCTTATGTGTCCGCGCCGGGCTTCGCGCCTTTTGTGTGGCACCTCTATGCTGCGCGCGCCCGCCAGAAATTGGCCGGTAAGGCTGCCGGCTTCTTTCAGCAGCTTGTTTGGCGTACCGGCAAACACCACTTCGCCGCCATGGCGCCCCGCGCCGGGCCCCATATCAACCACAAAGTCGGAAGCCAAAATGGTATCCTCATCATGTTCCACCACCAGCACGCTGTTGCCCAGGTCGCGCATTTTTTTCAACGTTTCAATTAGTTTCTGATTATCGCGCTGATGCAGGCCAATGCTGGGCTCATCCAGCACGTAGAGCACCCCCACCAGGGCTGAGCCTATTTGCGTGGCCAGGCGTATGCGCTGGCCCTCGCCGCCCGACAGGGTACCCGCGCTGCGGTCTAAGGTAAGGTAATCCAGGCCGACGTCTATCATAAACGTCAGGCGCTGGGTTATTTCCTCCAAAACCTTGCGGGCTATCACCTGTTCGCGCGCGCCCAGTTTTAACTTTTTTATAAATTCCAAAGCGCTGTGCGCGGCCAGTTGGGTAAATTCCCAGATATTCATCCCCCCCACCTTGACCGCCAGAGAAGATTCCTTGAGCCTGGCCCCGCCGCAGCTTAGACATGGCTGGGAATTCATGTACTGCTCTAATTCGTCGCGCACCGTTAAGCTGGTGCTTTCACGGTAACGGCGTTCCAGATAAGGCATGAAGCCCTCCCAGCGCCGGCGGTAGCGGTGCGTTTGCCCCTTGCCTATGCCTTCAATGGTAAAGTCCACCGCCTCTTTGGTGCCATGCAGCAGGGCCTCCACCACCTTGGGCGTAAATTTTTTCCAGGGCGTGTTTTCGCTCAACTTAAAATGGCTGGAAAGCGAGGCCAAAATGCCTTGAGTCCAGGCGCTGTCGCGCCCCTCCCAGGGCTTGAACGCGCCCTCGGCCAGAGTAAGGTTGGTGTCAGGCACCACCAGGTCCACATCAAAAAAGGCACGCACGCCCAAGCCGTCGCAGTCTGGGCAGGCCCCCTGAGGGGCATTGAAGGAGAAGGCCTGGGGGGTAAGCGGCGGCAGGCTGATGCCGCAATGATCGCAGGCCAAGTGTTCGCTAAAAAGCTCTTCCTGGACAGGATTGCCACCTTCATCGTGGATTATTACCTGCAACAGCCCTTGGCCCATGCGCAAGGCCAGCTCCACCGAGTCGGTAAGGCGCCGAGACAGGCCTTCTTTAATTTTAAGCCGGTCTATCACCACCTCTATGCTGTGTTTTTTGGTTTTAGCCAAATCAGGGGGGTCGCTCAGTTCTATAAACTGGCCATTAACCCGCGCGCGCACAAAACCGTCGCGCGCCAGACGGGCAAATAACTGGCGGTGTTCGCCCTTGCGGGCCATGAGCACTGGCGCCAGCAAGGTTATGCGCGCGCCCTCGCCTAAATTGAGCAGGCTATCCACCACCTCCTGGGGCGAACGGGCGCGAATAACCTGGCCGCATTTGGGGCAATGGGGTGTGCCGGCCCTGGCATACAGCAAGCGTAGATAGTCATATATTTCCGTAACCGTGGCCACGGTGGAGCGGGGATTGCGGCTTAGGCTTTTCTGCTCTATGGCAATGGCCGGGCTTAGCCCCTCTATGGATTCCACATCCGGCTTGTCCATGCGCTCCAAAAACTGGCGGGCATAGGCGGATAGAGACTCCACATAGCGGCGCTGGCCCTCGGCATAAATGGTGTCAAAGGCTAAGCTGGACTTGCCCGAACCAGACAGCCCGGTGATGACCACCAGCTTATCTCTGGGAATGGTGAGGTTTACGCCTTTTAAGTTGTGCTGGCGAGCGCCACGGATAACGATATTTTTTGACATGTTTAATGCCTTCTTTTTCATAGTCTTTCCGCCGAAAGAAAAAGGCCAGCCGTCAAGCTGAAGACGGCTGCCAGTGCACCGGCAGGCCAAAATTCAAACCAAGTAAAGTTAAGTAATAAATATACCGCCACAAGCAGGCATAAGCCCAGAATCAGCAAGAAAAATAAATAAACATGGATAATGGCTGGCCCACACACCCAGCATGCGCTGGGCGCGCAAATTAGCCGGGCCGAAGCTGCCGCAAAAGCTCCCTCGTGGCGCAATCAGGCTGACCGGCAGCAAAACAGTTAAAACGAGACCGCAGGTGGCGGGCCTGTACGCGCGAAGCATCAGTTTAAAGGCATACTGGCTCCGACATGTTACCCCATGCTGACGCCCTTTTAATTTTCTAGAAACCAGTTCACAAGTAGCTTCCAGGCTCAGGGCTCATTAAACGATATGCTTAGTTACCGTAATTACAAATCATTTCACAAATGGCTTGTAACGCCGCCCGGGACGGGCTTACGCGGCGGCATTGCGCCGGGAGCTCAGCAAAAATCACACTTTTTGCTGCGCGGTCCGTCATAAATCACCCCAAGGCGGGATTTATGAATAACTTTATAGTTAATAGAGCCATCGCCATTGCGCAAGCGGCGTTAACCGCTATCCGGAAGCCAGGCTATTAGTTAAATACATGGACCCCGGATAGCCGCCGCCGGCTTCCGGGGCGACAACAAAAACAATGGGCGCGGATGCGAGATGATGGACAATTATAACCCATAACTAACAATTAATGAGGTTTCAGCCTAGTTAGCTGGCCTAGCGCTTGACGCTTTGGCCAAATGGGCGGCCAGCATAACCGCGGCTTTCATGCTGCTTATGCTGGCCACGCCTTTGCCCGCCAGCTCAAAGGCGGTGCCATGATCGGGACTGGTACGGATAAAGGGCAAGCCCAGACTGATGTTCACCCCGTCTTCAAAGTGCACCATCTTAAAAGGAATAAGGCCCTGATCGTGATACATGCAGACCACGGCGTCAAATTCGTTGTATTTGAGCGCCCGCCAAAACAGGGTGTCAGCGGACGAAGGCCCAAGTAAATTGAACCCCTGGGCATTAAGCCTCTCCACCACAGGCGCTATGACATACTGCTCCTCTTTGCCCAATAAACCGTTCTCGCCGGCGTGCGGGTTGAGAGCGGCCACGGCCAGCCTTGGCATTTTTACAGCCCAATACCGCTGAAGCCACTGATGGGTGATCAGGATTGCCCTTTCCAGCGCCTCTTGCGTTAACATGGATGGTACCTGCCTTAAAGCGCTGTGCACGGTAACCAGGCTTACTTTCAACTTTGGCCCGGCCAGCATCATAACTGGCTTCACGCCACCCGCCAACTCGCCCAGCATGTCGGTATGGCCGCTGTAATGATAGCCTCCGGCATTTAGATGCTCTTTACTTAAAGGCGCGGTTACCATGGCATCCACTTCTTTCGCCAGGCTTAAACGCGCGGCAGCCGCCACAAAGGCCCCGGCCAAGGCTCCACTGGCAGCGCTGGGCAGCCCAGGGGTTACCGGCGCTGGCGCGCCGCACTCTATCAGCCGCACTTGGGGCAAACACAGCGCCGCGGCCCGTGCCCCGGCCTGCAACAGGGCGGCTTGCCCCACCACCAGCAAGTCAGCCGCGGCCAACACTTCCTGGTCGGCGCAGATACGAGCCACCAGCTCCGGGCCAATGCCTGCCGGATCGCCCAAAGTAAGCGCTATTTGCGGTTTCATGGCTATCCTAAATAGATTCTGAAATTGATTCCGAATGGAACTCGCTACGCCAGGCCACCAGCATCCTGCGATCCATTTCCGGCAGCAGGGTTTTGCTCAAATATTCCAGCAGGGGAGCGGGGTCTTTCAGCTTGCCGTCAAGCGCGGTGGTCAATACGTGGCTCAGCGCCTCGGCCGGGTCGCCTTTTTCACCATCCAAAAACCAGTCCATACGCGCCAGAAGATGCTTCAGCGGATCTTGCATCTTATCCGCATGCAGCTTGCTGTAGCTTAAGCTGAAACAGGGCAGCAATATTTCTTGGGCTACCGAGGAGAGACTGGCATAATTTTCGGCAAAATGCTCCATGGCATAAAGCGCTAGAATAACAGGTAAATCATCACGCAATAAATCGGAGAGGGCTGCCCGGCTAGAGCGTTTTATAACTCCCTGAGCCGCCTCCACCATGGCATCCACCTGCTGGGCTATGTCCCAGGTTAGCATGCCGTAAACCCGCAAGCATAAACGATGCCAACGATATAAACTGGGCAGCTGGCTTAAATCCAGGCCCTGCAAAACTGTAGTTTGCGGCTTAGAGGATGCATCTATCTGGAGCATGGTGATGGTATTTGGCATAGGCCATTTATACAACTTTTAAGCGTGGCGGGCAATATTTTTTTATTGCCAGAAATATAATAACTCGGCAACTTCGTCTAACATGTCATCCACCCGCCAGGGGCCTAAACTATGCCAAACGCCGTCGGCGCCGCGATAAGGCGTGCTCAAGGTGGCGGACGCAGAGACAAGATGTGGATAACTATGCAAAAATGCGGAAGTAAATTGATAAATGCGCCAGGCCAACTGTCGCGCTTTGTCGTTTGTAAACACGGCCTGGCAAATGGCCCTGGCGTAATCCTGCCTGCCGGGCAAAGGATTGAGCGCCCCGGTTAAGTTATCCACAATAATATGCCCTTCAGCCACACACTCTTCCCTGAAAAGGCGCCAGCACTCCCAGGCCACCAGCATGCTTATCGTTTGATAGCAACTGAACACCAGCGCTTGCCCCAGCATGGCAACCATGTCTTCATCTTTTTTTTCCCGCCCCGCTTGCAGCCAGGCGCTTTGCTGCTCTACCAGACGCAAAAGCGCCCGCAAGCGCCGGTTCATGGCCCGCGGCCGGCATATGCCGGCCGTCTCCGGTAAGTTTAGCAAGCGCGCTGGCGCGGCCACGGCGGACAGTTGTCTATTTGCGGATGACATGATATTTTTCCTTGTATCTTTTGCACATTGTTCAAGTTTAACCGTTGGGCCAACGATTGGAAATGTAAATAATGATAGCACGCTATACCCTGCCGGAAATGGGTAATTTATGGACCGATGAAGCCAAATACGCCAACTGGCTTAAAGTGGAACTGGCCGCGGCAAAAGCCTGGAACAAGCTTGGTAAAATACCTGATGCCGACTTGGCGCAAATAATAAGCAAGGCCGACTTTAAAGCCGAGAGGGTGGATGAAATCGAAAGAGAAACCCGCCACGATATCATTGCCTTTTTAACCAACGTGGCCGAATACGTGGGCCCCAGCAGCCGCTACATTCATTTGGGCCTCACCAGCAGCGACGTGCTGGATACCGCCTTAGCCCTTAGCTTGCGCGATTCCTGCGACCTCATCATTGCCGCGCTTGACCGCCTGTTGGCCGCGCTGAGCCGCCGGGCCCTTGAGCACAAGCACACCATACAAATGGGGCGCAGCCACGGCATCCACGCTGAACCGGTGAGCTTTGGCATCAAGCTTTTAGGCTTTTATGCCGAATTTAAGCGCGACCGCACGCGCCTTGTTCAGGCCAAAGCGGCGGTAAGTCTGGGCAAGATAAGCGGCGCGGTAGGTACTTATGCCCACCTGCCGCCAGAGCTGGAACAAATGGTTATGAAAGAACTGGGCCTGATTCCCGCTGTGGCTTCCACCCAGGTAGTAGCGCGCGACGGCCATGCCGAATACTTTACTGCGCTGGCCATTCTAGGCGGCAGCTTGGAGCGGCTGGCGGTGGAAATCCGCCATCTGCAACGCACCGAGGTGCTGGAGGCGGAAGAGGCTTTCAGCAGTGGCCAGAAGGGCAGTTCGGCCATGCCCCACAAGCGCAACCCCATTGCCAGCGAAAACATAACCGGCCAGGCTCGCCTGTTGCGCGCTTACGCTTTGGCCGCCTTGGAAAATATGGCCTTGTGGCACGAACGCGATATAAGCCACAGCAGCGTGGAGCGCACCATTGGCCCGGATGCCAGCATTGTGGCCCATTACAGCCTGCACCGCATGGCCGGGCTGATTGAAAACCTGGTGGTATATCCTGAAAATATGCTAAAGAACCTCAACCAAACCGGCGGGCTTATCCACAGCCAGCAGGTGCTGTTGGCCTTGGCCGAGGCCGGCATGCTGCGCGAAGACGCTTACCGCCTGGTACAAAAGCATGCTATGGATACCTGGCAAAACGGCGGCGGCTTTAAAGAGCGCCTGCTTAAAGATGCGGAGATAAAAGCTGGCCTGGGCACAGACTACCAGAAAGCCCTGGACGATATTTTCGACCCCAGGAGCCATCTCAAAAACTTGGACTACATTTTCGCTGAAGTGCTTAAATAGCCTGTAAAAATCAACTTAAAAGCGAGATTTTGCCGTTTTTCGCAAAATCTCGCTTTTGTTTTTTAATATTCTCCGGCGCGTTTGAACAATTTTGCCAACTGCCCTTGGCTTAATCCACAGCTTAGGCCAAGCTGCAGCAATATTCTGGCTTGCAGCGGGTTAAGCCAGCCCGCGCTTAAAAAATTTTCATGGTGGGCGTTTACCATGCCGCCGTGGGCGCGTGAGGCAATAACCACGCTAATCCCTTGCTGGCGGGCTTCCAGCAAGGCCGGGTGTAAAGCTTCAGCTATGCTGCCGTTGCCGGGCGCCGCATATACCAGGCCTTTCGCGCCATTTTGCCAGGCGGCCCGCACAACACCAGGCAACAGGCCGGCATAGCTATAAAGCAGCGGTACGTCTGCCAGCGTATTTATTTTTTTCATTTGAAAAGCTGCGGTATTCACCCGTGGTTTGCGAAAAAAATAAACCTGCTCCTGTTCCAATTGCCCCAACTCACCCCAGGGCGACATGAAAGCCGCCAGCTGGCTGGCATTGACCTTTCTGATTTCAGCGCCGCTATAAATCGCATCGTTTAGTACTACCAGCACACCGCGCGCTTCCGGGTTTTGCGTCAACAAAAGCGCCTGATGCAAATTCATAGGGCCATCGCCACTTATGCTGTCGGCCGGGCGCATGGCCGCGGTAAGCACCACTGGTTTTTTCGCGTTTAATACCTGGCTTAAAAAAAAGGATGTCTCCTCCAAAGTGTCTGTGCCATGGGTTATGACAACACCCATCACCCTTTCATTTGCAAGTTTTTTCTCCACCGCCCGCGCCAGCCGCAACATAGTCGCCGGGGTAAAATCGCAACTGTCCAACGACATTATTTGGCGGGCATTTACAGAAAAATTGTGTTTGGGCAAACGCGCCAATAAGGAATCGATATTGAGGCGGGCGGCCTGGTAGCCTGGTTTAATTTCATGCCCCAAGCCGGCAATGGTGCCACCGGTAGCTAGCAAGGCAATGTATTGGCCCTTAGTCATTAGCGTGCTCCCCGCTTTGTTCCTTTTGGTAATATTCCATCAGCTTTTCAAAAAATTTGAGCCTGTCCTGATAATAAGAGATATTGTCATCTTTTACTTTTTGCAATGCTATTTGCGAGCTGGCTAAAGCGCCCGCATAGTCTTGGTTGGCCAAGTAGGCTTCGGCCAGCGTATCCCAAATAGCGGCGGAATCGCTATTTATCTCTGTCGCCAACTTGGCCATGCTGAGCGCCTGCACCGGATTATAGTAATCATCGTTTTGCACCCGCAGTAAAAACCATGCCAGATCGTTCAATACGTTTGGATTAAACGGCTCTTCCCTTAACACCGCCTGCAATATTTTTATGGCTTCTTCTTCATGGCCAGAACGCCAGCGCTGATGAGCCAACAAGTACTGGCCCATAAGGTTGTGCGGGTTCTGCCGCAGCTTTTCCACCGTGGCTTGGTGAAGGCTCTCGCTTACCCCACTTTTTTGCACCGCCATATTTAAGCCAAAGGCAAGCAGCATGGCCGCGCAAAGCAAAAGTGCCGCGCGCCGCAAATAACGCCCCTGCCTGGCGGCCGCCTGCCCCGCGGGCGCCTGGTACAGCGCCTCTGTACGCTGGGCAATGGAAAAATGATGCCAGGAAGGCTGCTCGCGCGAGTTGCCGCTTAAAGCCGCGAGAACTTCCAGCGCGCTGGCCAGCGGCTGGGCGGAGCCCATAAAATCCAACGCGAAAAAATCCGCCTGGCGCTCCATATGGCGCATAAAAAAACCCAAGACAAACCGCAAATAAACAACCAGCAGGGCAAGCATGGGCAATGCCGCCAGCAGCGTCCACCACCCCTGGCTGGCATAAGACTTAAGTAAAAGTTCAGCCCCCCAGTTACTGCTGGCCATAACATACATAATAAAGTTTATCAGCACATGCAGCGGCTCTGAAAGGCAGTATATGGCCGCCACATAGCTCAAAAATAAAAGCAGATAAAGCAGTAAGTGCCCATGGCGCACATGGCCGGCTTCATGCGCAACCACGGCCTCAAGCTCGCTGCCATCGAGCACCTCTATTAATTTGGGGGTTATAAGCAGGTAGCGCAGGCCTGGCACAACGCCCATAATAGCGGCGCTAAGCGCGGAAGCTCCCAACACCGGCCAATCGCAAATGGCGTTTACCTTAACCCGGCAGACGGCCAGCACCTGCTTTATGCGCTCATGCGCCGGCTCGGCCACAGGCTTGCAGCGCCACCAGGCCTTCATCAAAGGCGGCAGGGCGGCTACCATTATTATCACTAAAAACCCCAGCAGCGTAAAATAACCCGCATTGCTATTTAAAAAATCTTTACCGCCGTTCCATAAGCTCGACAGTAAATCGCGCGTTAGGGCCAGCAATAACCACGGAAAAACCATGGGCACAATCAACAGCAAACGCCCTACAACCGCAACGCCGTTGGCGCTAATGCGCCTTTCTTGAGGGTAAAGAGCCAGCCAGACAACTATTAGGTGCAGGAAAAAAAGCATGGACAATAAAACCGCGCTTATTATTTCCCAGTTGCGCGCTATTTGGTATTGGTAAAGCAGGGCCTTGAAGTCGAACAGCGTGCAAAAGCATAAAAGCAAAGCCAGCGATAACAGCTGGCCTTTGAAGGAAAGTGCGGCAACTTGTTTAATGGTAGCGCCTTTGCTGAAGAGCCATTTGCTTAATAGTTTAAGCAGCAAAAACAACCCCAGCAGTTGGCCTGCCTCCACCGCCAAAGCCTGGGGCCAGGTATAGGCAGGCGCGGCCGGCTCAAACATCGCGAACACGGACAGGACGACTATGAATAATAAAATCTGTGAGATAAACAAAACGGTCCGCTCTGCTTTAATATTTACATCATTTGCCAACGCTACCTGAATTATAGCAGAAAACCACTCTCTTGAGTCAGGGCAAAATTACAGGGGGCCCTTGCGGAGCCCCCTGGTTTAAGGTTAGTTAGCCTGATGCCGACTAGCCGCTAATAAGCTGCAGAGCAAGTTGCGGCAGGCTGTTGGCCTGGGCCAGCATGGCCACCGCCGCCTGCGCCAGGATGTTGTTACGAGTGAACTCGGTCATTTCCGTGGCCACATCCACGTCACTTATGCGGCTTTCCGCGGCCTGCAGGTTTTCCGCCTGAATCTGCAAGTTGGTGATGGTGTTTTCCAGGCGGTTCTGGATGGCACCCAGGTTGGCGCGGGCAATATCCTTTTTGGTTATGGCCCCATCCAGGGCGTCTAAGGCCTTCTGGGCGTGAGACTGGGTGAGCACATCGGCGCCGTCCCAATCGGTGGTGCCAGAGCCGTTCTGCGGCTGCAGCCATTCGTTCTGCTCATCCAGCTTACTGTAGGTGCGCAGGTGTCCATTTACCGCGTTTATCGTAGAAGCGCTGATCAAACGAGCCATCCACAAGTCACCAGTGCTGGTGGTCATGGCTACGCCGGGCATCTGGCCGCCCATAATGGTGGCCGCGCTTTGGCCAGACGAGGCAAAGCTAAAGGTCTGCACCTGGTACTTTTCGCCGCCGTGGTTCATCTGGATCTGCAACTGCCACTCATTCTTCGCCTCGTCATAGTAGGCCATGGCACTAAGTACCTTCCTACCGCCGTCTTCCAATGTTTTCTGGTTAGACTTGATAACTGTGGTGTTGGAGTTCACATCGATATTGTTACCCTTTACCCCGAATTCGTGGGCTACCATCTGCAAGGTGGTGCCGTTTACCGCGCCATATACGCCAATGCTGGCGGCATGGGCATTCAGGAAGCTGGCTATGTCCGCATTGATAGCCGCGGCGTCGGTTTCGTCGGTAAGTAAAATAGTGCCGGTGGTGCCAGCGGTATAGGTGCTGTTGGCGATGCCGGTGCTAAAGGTGAATATCTGGCCGTTGATGGTTATGCTGCCTTCTTTCACAAGAGCGGAAGAACCAGCGTTTATGCTCAAAGTACCTTGCGCCTGGGAGCCCTTATTGATGTTTTGCACTATGTCGTTGATGCTGGTGCGCGAGGCGTCAATATCCACATAGCCGTACAAATTCCACTTGCCAGCGGTGGGGTTTTCCGAGTTCATGTCTTCGCTGTAGCGAATACCGAAGAAGCCGTCCGCCGTGTTGTCCGCGCCCTCTTCAAGCGGCGTTATGGCGCTGGTGGCGCTCAAGTTGGTGGTGCGCAAGGTATCGCGGGGGTCTGAGTTGCCCACGCGCAGGCCGCTGGCGTAAGTGGCGCGCACATCGCCGGTGTTAATGAAATAGTAGTCTTCCTTAGCATCGTTACCGATGCCGAAGTGGATTTTCATACCTGAACCTGAGTGGCCCTGGGACAGCGAGCCGTCCAGCAGCTTCACCCCGTTGAAGTCGGTGGCATTGGCGATACGGTCGATTTCCGCGGCCATGGCCTGGTATTCGGAGTTGATGATTTCGCGCTGAGCCGTGGTATAGGTACCAGTGGCGGCCTGTTCGGCCAACTCTTTCATACGGGTCAGCTTTTCGTCGATAACGCTCATGGCGCCTTCAGCGGTTTGGATCATGCTGATGGCATCGGAGGCGTTACGGATACCCTGGTTAATGGTGGCGATATCGGCGCGCATTTGTTCGCGTATGGCCAAGCCAGCCGCGTCATCGCCAGCGCTGCCCACCCTAAGCCCAGACGACAGGCGCCGGGTGGAAGTTGAAAGCCTGCTATAGATGTCGCCCAAGTTGCGGGCGGCGTTCATAGCCATCATGTTGTGATTAATTACCAGACTCATAAGTCCCTCCTTGGTTTGCGGCACGCCAGTCCTTTGACATACCTTTTGGTTTTTAGGATGATTTCCTCTTTATCAATCGTTTTTTACGATAGTTTATGGTTTATCGATCATTCTTTAATATGTTTGCGCCAAATTTCATTGTCCCAGAAGTTTTAAAGCCAGTTGGGGCAGACTGTTGGCCTGGGCCAGCATGGAGGTGGCCACATTAGCCAGAATCTGGTTACGGCTGTATTCAGTCATTTCACTGCCTACATCAACGTCGCTTATGCGGCTTTCCGCCGACTGCAGGTTCTCCAGTTGAATCTGCAGGTTGGTGATAGTGTTTTCCAAACGGTTGGCATAAGAGCCCAGTTCCGCGCGGCGCTGGTCTTTACCCACAATGGCCGCGTCTAACGAGGCCAGGGCCCGTTGCGCCGCGGATTGGGTGAGAATATCGGCGCCGTCCCAATTGGTGCGGCCGCTGCCGTTTTGCGCTTCTTTCCATTCATGTTCGTCGTTAGTGGAACCATAATTGTTGATGTGGTCGGTGTTATTGGTGACATCGGTGGGCAGGTAGCCCAAGTAACCCACTGAACTCATAGGGTCGCCAATGACATGGCCGGCGGTAGCCTGGCTGGTGAGGGTAAAGATGCGCATCTGATAGCGATCTCCCCCCTTATTCATGCTTATCTGCAGCTCATACTCCTGCTTATCCTCATCCCAACACAGCTCCGCGGTCATGGCTGTTTCGCCGCCGCCGCGCAGGGTTTCGTGGGAACGGGTAATCAGGGTGGTGCCAGAGCTTATAGCCGTGTCGTTGCCCTTTACTCCAAATTCCATGGCATACATTTCCATGGTGCTGCCGTTCATGGCGGCAAGTACGCCGGTTTGGCTGTAGTGGGAGTTCAACATAACCGCCAAGCTCTTCATGGCCGTGGTGGTGGCGGTGCTGGCCAATCCCTGCAAGCCAATGGTGGTTACCGACTGGGTGCCGTTGTACATGGCGGTGCTGAAAGCGGCGTTTACGTCGAACTTATATACCTGGCCGTTGATTATCATTTCCTGGCCGTCAAGGGCGCCCAGGGTGGCGGCGCTGGAGATATTGAAGCTGCCATGCGCCTGAGAACCCTGATTAATCTTCTGCACCAGGTCGGTTATGTTCTCGCACGCCGGATCCACGGTCACATAGCCGTACATCTGCCACACCCCGGGGCCGCCGCAACTGGTGGGGTTGCCATCCGGATCTATGCCCTTGCTGAATTGCAGGCCAAATACACCAGGGGTACGGCCGCCTTCGCGAGCGGTTTCGGCCAAAGGCTGGGCCGGGTTACTGGCATTCAGCGCCGTGGTGCGCCAGATATCCCTGGGGTCGGAATTGCCAACTCTAAGCCCGGTGCTGGAAGAGGCGCGCATGTCGCCCATGTTGATGAAGTAATAGTCTTCGGCCCGGTTGTTGCCGGTGCCAAAGTGAATTTTGATGCCAGAACCGTCATGCAGGCTCTTCAAAGAGCCATCCAGAATTTTTACCCCGTTGAAGTTGGTGGCGCTGGCAATACGATTTATTTCCGCTGCCATGGCCTGATATTCGGAATTGATGATTTCGCGCTGGGCGGTGGTGTAGGTGCCGGTAGAGGCCTGCTCGGCCAACTCCTTCATACGTGTCAGCTTTTCGTCGATTACGCTGAGCGCGCCTTCGGCGGTTTGAATCATGCTGATGGCATCCGCGGCATTGCGGATACCCTGGTTGATGACATCGATATCGGCGCGCATAAGCTCGCGAATCGCCAAGCCTGCGGCGTCATCTGCGGCGGAGTTCACCCTGAGCCCCGAAGACAAACGCTCCGTGGATTTAGCCAACCGGTTATACGCGGCGTTCAAGTGCCGGGTGGCATTCATAGCCATCATGTTGTGATTGATTACGAGACTCATGGTGAACCCTCCTTGGTCCTTCTGCGCGCCAAGATCCTTTTGGCGCATAAAACGGGGCAGGCGTCTTGTCTTTCCCCTTGTTCACGAAGCCGGTGTGAGCCCGGTGCCGTGTACATTCACTGGCTTTATCGGCTATAAAAATTTTTGCTTAAGCGTTTTTCACTAAAATTTTATTTTTTTATTCATAAAGAGCCCAACTAATGTAAATATTTAAAAATAAAAGCGGGGCTCACAAGCCCCGCCCACCCGGCAATCAAACCCGCGGTAGCGGGCCGTTACACCGTACGATTATAAAACATGCTTTAATACAAGTAAGTTGCCCGTCAACGCCTTCTTATAAAGACAAAGTCCTCCCGGCCGCTGGGCGTATCTGGCAGCTTAACCGTCAGATGTTCGCCTTGTAGAGTAAGCTGCATGGTAATATTTTCAGCGCCATCGGTTATTTTAAGAAGCAGATGAGCCGGCTCTTGCAGGAGGATATCAAACTGCAATACTTTTGGTTGGGAGCCGGGATGGCTGATTACAAGCTCACGGGCCCGCAAGTCTATGCCCATAACCATAGCGGACATAAACTGCCGCGTGTGGTCACTTTTAGACAAAAACGAATTTATTTTCTGGCTGGCCGCCACATCCACCACCCAGTCCCCGCTTATGTCTTGCTGCTTGGGTGTGGTGGCGCAAGCAGCGCACCCCAAAGCCAAAACTAAACAGGCCAACCCAAGCAATTTGTGCCAATTAGTCAACACTAGCTACTTTGCCCGCACAAAAACAAAATTTTCCCGGCCATCTTCGGCGCCCACCACATTAAAGAACAGCTTGCCGCCTTTTAAAACTAGCTGTAAAGCCATGGGCTCACCCTCGTGATTTACCTTCAGCATAAGCTGCTCGGGAGCTTCAGAAGCAATGGTAAAGGGCACCACCCGGTCGCCATGCTTGGGATTGGTAATGCGAATTTCCATTTTATCCAGATCTATGGTCATAACAACCATGGCCATAATATCTTGATAAGATTTACTTTCTTGCAAATGGGAATTAATCGGCTGGCTGGCCGCTATATCCACCACCCAATTACCGCTAAAGTTCTGCTTGGAATCAGCGGCGGCGCACCCCAGGGCCAGTAAGCAAAGCATCAGCCCGCACAGAGAAATTAATTTTTTCAATTTGTTATCTCCTTATAATGTAGTTGCTTTATGAAGCCAAGTTGTTTACCTAACTCTATACCGCCCAACCAGGCTATAAGTCGCTGGGCGGGTATTTCATAGGCTTAAACACCAATATCTCGCGCTCATGCCCATGTCTCAGATAGATAATTTTGTCGTTTTCCTTGACTAGCTTAACCTCAAGGCCAGCCTCCAGTTTAAGCAGCGCCTGACCTGGCGCTGCCGACAGCACAATAAATTTGTAGGGGTCGCGGTTCTGCTGGCGGCCATGCCCCATGGTAATCTCGCGGCTTTCCATATTAATTACCATAACCAACTGCCGCAGGTAGAGACGCTGCTCAAGGTCTTCCATTAGGCCTGGATTTTGCGCCAGAGAGGCCTCCATATCCACCACCCAACTGCCGTTAAAAGCCTTCAACTCGGGCAGGTCGGAGATGTCGCCCGGCAGACGGTTACAGCCCAACAGCACGAATAACACCAGGCAAGCAAACAAAGCGCGAGGCATGCGAGCAGCCTTCTCTCAATCCATTTCGCCCAGGTAAACCTGTTCAGGCGCCTTTAGCAGCACCCTGGTATCGGACGGCACCGAGGCGGTGATCCAGGTGTTGCCACCAATTACCGACCTGGCTCCCACCACTGTCTCACCGCCCAGAATGGTGGCTCCGGAATAAATAACCACGTCATCTTCAATAGTGGGGTGGCGCTTGCTGGTACGCAGACTGGCCACCTCCTCTTTAGTCAGAGAAAGCGCGCCCAAGGTAACCCCCTGATAAATGCGCACCCTATCGCCAATACGGCTGGTTTGGCCTATTACCACCCCGGTGCCATGGTCAATAAAAAAATTATTGCCAATATGGGCGCCCGGGTGGATATCAATGCCGGTCTGGGCATGGGCATACTCGGTCATTATGCGCGGCAAAAGCGGCACATCCAAATGATAAAGTATATGGGCCAGACGATAAATCAAAACCGCGTATAAGCCTGGGTAGCAAAAAATTATTTCGTCGAAGCTGCGCGTGGCCGGGTCGCCTTCGTAAGCGGCCCGCACATCGCCAGCCAGTTTCTGGCGCAGGGCGGGCAGGCGGCGCACCACTTCTAAGGCCGCAGTGCAACCCTGCTCGTCGCAGTTGGTGCAGGCCTGTTGATAACGCATGCAGTCATGCCGCACCGCCACGCTCACCTGCTCGGCCACAAGCTGAAAGAGGGTGGTGACATCTTGCCCCAAGCGATATTCCAGGTTAAGTGGCTCCAGGCGCACCGCGTCAAAATATCCGGGGAAAATAATGCGCCGCAGCAATTCCACAATTTTTATTGCCGCCTGCTGGGTGGGTATGGGGGCCGGATTAACATGGGCAAACTGGTCATGCTCAAGGCTGGATGCAGCCAGGTCTCGCACCACTTTGGGCAGCTGCTCTTTAAGCCTGCGCCCCACCTCGGCCTGGCTTAAGCAACTTAAGGTAGATATAGCCATTACAGATTCCATGGCGTTAGCTCTCCTGCTAAAATCAAACAATATTCATTGATTTTAGCAGTTAATTTGGTGGCGCGCATTAGCCCTGTTAACCGCGCCGCTTACGCTCTGGAATTGATGACCGCCTCTATCTGAAAGCGTTTTGCACATCTGTCAAGGCGGCCAAGTCGGTATTTTGCAGGGCTACCGGGCCGCGCTTAAGCGCTGGGAAGCGGCTTTCAAAAGTAGGAGCCGGCTCTTTGCTTTTATAAAGCACCCCCAACGGTATCCCTTCTTCCCATTTTTCCGCCATCAAAAGCGCCTCTTGCTTATCGTGGGCCTTATAGCCAGTCGGCAACGGCTGGCAATGTTTTTTATACCAGGCAAAGGTGTTGTATTTATTAAAAGACACGCAGGGGGTCACAATATCCAGCAAAGCAAAGCCAGGGTATTTGATGGCCTCGGCCATCAAATGGGGCAAATTTTCTTTATCGCCGGAAAACCCGCGGGCTACAAAACCGGCCCCTAAGACCAGGGCTACGCTTAATGGATGAAAGGGTTGGTTGAAAATGCCATAAGGGTGCGACTGGGGCCTTAGCTGGCAGGTGCTGGTGGGGCTGGCCTGACCTTTGGTAAGGCCATAAATGCCATTGTTGTGCACCAGTACAGTTAAATTTATGTTGCGGCGAATAGCGGCCATAAAATGATTACCGCCTTCTCCGTAAAGGCAGCCGTCACCACTTTCCACCACCACCGCCAACTCCGGGTTGGCCAGCCTGGCGCCAGTGGCCGCGGGCAGGGCGCGGCCATGCAGGCCGCTGAAGCAATTTACTTTGACATACAGCGGGGCTTTAGCCGCCTGGCCAATGCCGCTGACCATAAGCACGCGCTCCGGAGGCAGCTCGCAAATGGCAAAAGCTTGCTTTACCGCCGCCAAAATATCATGATTGCCGCAGCCTGGGCACCAAGCGTTTTCTTTTTCTCCATATATTTGCACATCAAGCATCTTTACTCCTCACAGCTAGCCAGTTGGCTTACAATATACCGCGCGTCCAGAGCCAGGCCATCGTAGCGCAAGACTTTGCCATGCACGCTAAAGCCGGTTTCCGCATGCAGCAGGCGCGCCATCTGGCCGCTGGCATTGCTCTCCACCATTACCACCTTTTTGGCTTTTTGCAGACGCGGCAGAAAACCGGCCGGGTTAAGCGGATAAAGCTGTTGGAAGTGGCAAACCCCCACTTTTTGCTCGCCCAGCAAAGAGGCGGCCTCGGCCACCGCGCCCAGCGCGCTGCCCCAGCAGCACAGCATTAAATCCGGCTCTTCCGGGCCGCTGAAACTGGGGGGTAACGCCTCTTCCCGCAACCCCTCCAGCTTAGCCATGCGCTTGTCCTGAATTTTGACCCGCCACTCGAGGTCTTCGGTTAGATAACCCTGCGCATCATGCTCATCGCTGTCGCTGATAGCCAAGGTTTTGCCAAGCCCCGGCAACGCTCTGGGGGAAACCCCGCTGGCGCTCAAGGCAAAACGCGCGTAATCGCACTGGTGATCGTGGTTGCCTAAAACGCTGGCCAGCGGTGGCACATCCTTAAAGGCAAAGGGCTTCACATTGCTGTAGCAATCGCTTAAATACTGATCGGTAAGAATGAACGCCGATATCTGATAGCGTTCGGCCAACTCAAAGGCATGCACAGCTAACCGCACGCACTGCGCGGGATTGCCGGGAGCCAGGATAGCGCGCGGGAATTCGCCGTGGCCGGCATACAAGGCCAAGTTGAGATCCGCCTGCTCGGTGCGGGTGGGTAGGCCGGTGGCAGGGCCGGGGCGCATGGCAATAGCCACCACCACCGGCACTTCTATCATGCCCGCCAGACTTATGCCTTCGCACATCAGATCAAATCCACCGCCCGAGGTGGCCACCATGGCGCGCGCGCCAGCGTAAGAGGCGCCAAGAGCCATATTAATGGCCGCAATTTCATCTTCCGTCTGCTCCACCACTATGCCCATGCGCGGGGCGGCATCAGCCACGGCTAAAGAAATAGAGGTGCTGGGTGACATGGGGTAGAAGGCGTAAAATTTAAGACCAGCGGCCATAGCGCCCAACGCAATAGCCTCGTTACCGTTTAGCATAATGTTACTTAGTTCGGCAAAGGGCGGCGCCCCCAGTCTTTTAAAGGCTGGCGCTTGCGTTAATGCCCATTCATAGGCCTGGCCCAGGCTGGCCAAATTTTCGACAACAACCTTCTCCCCTAGGTCGCCCAGTTGGTCCAGCAGGCTTTGCTCTAAAATATTTTTTTTAAGCCCCAAGAGAGCGCCTACCACCCCCAGCATAATGCTGTTTTGCTGAGATCCAGCCCCCAGATCGGCCGGAGTGCGTATATGACGGCTGTTATGAACTGGCAACTTGGTGTCGCTAATGATTAAGGAGGCGGAGCATAGCTGGCTGGCGTGTTGGTCAATGGCTTGCTGATTAAAGGCAACCAGTATGTCTATGGAGGTTTGTGGCGCGGCGCAAGCCCGCACGCCTGCACGCACGGCAAAAGTGTTATGCCCGCCGCGCACCCGCGATTCATAAGTTTGGTTTACATGCAGAAAGTAACCAGCACGCACCAGGCTTTTGCCAAGCGCCGCGCCCACGGTAACCAGGCCCTGGCCAGCCGCCCCGGCGAATAATACGTTCACGTTGTTTTCTTCCATGGCTATCTCGTGTGTGGGTTAAAAATGATAAAGATGTTTTTGCTAACTGCTAAAATGGGTTGTCGTTGGGGTTTTTAAATAGCTCCTTCATACTGTTGGAAATTGCAAAACGCAAATTGATACCGCCCGGCAACACCGGTTTTTGAAACCAATATTTAAACCAGCCCTCCGCCTCTCCGGAAAGCTGGGCTTCGGCAATTGCCTTGTCGACCAAAGCTTTAAATTGCGTGTCGCCCCTTTTTAGCACGCAGCCATAGGCCTCGTATGACAAGGGGCTGCCCACAATAGCCCAATTATCTGGGTTGGGGCTGAGCGCTATTTCTCCGGCCAGCAGAATATCGTCCAGGAAGAAAGCTTCAGCCCGCCCGGTCTCCACGGTTTTGAGGGCATCGCTGTAGCTTTTGGTACTGATAATACGCATGCCCAGGCCCTGCCTGTCGTTTAGTTCGTGCAGCACGTTTTCAGAGGTGGTGCCGGCGGTGACCACCACATTGGCCCCATGTAAGTCGGCAAGGTCTTTCACGTCAGAACCTTTATCCACCAGCATTCTTATACTGCCGATAAAGAAAGTATTAGAAAAAGCCACCTGCCTTTGTCGCTCGCGATTATTGGTGGTAGTGGCGCACTCAAGATCATACATGCCTCTAAGCATAAGAGGAATGCGGTTTTGCGGAGACAGAGGCACAAACTTAACTTCCAGGCTGGCCACCTTAAGCTCCTGCTTTACAGCCTCTATTATCTTCCAGACATATTCCATGCCGTAGCCGGTCATCTGCCCGTTGCCATCTGCAAAGGTAAAGGGCAGGGCGGCATCGCGAAAGCCCACCAAAACCACACCAGTATCTTTAATGCGCTGCAAGGTGGGCCCCAACTCTTGCGCCCGCGCGGGCATGACCCCACAGGCGGCAACCAAAGCCAATACCGCCAACCAATACTTTATGCCTAACATGCTCCCTCCCCGCCGTTTAGTTGATTGCTCGTTTAACATGCATAATAGACTACATTATCTTGCTCGTGGCGCTTGATACGCCCTTGCTCCACCAAGTGGACAAGGTGGGCAATGGCTTCGCCCACGGCAAATCTTTTTTGCCCTAATGGAAAATCGTCCCAATCTTTGGCCCTGATATCCCAGGTCATTTTAGAAGCCACCGCGTAAGCATGCATGGGGCCATGGGCAGCCAATATATTATAAGCATCTTGCAGGCGCTCTTCATGGTGCCGCAAAAGCTCATCCACCCGGGTAGCCAACGCCATTCCAGCCTGACGATGGCCGGGCAGGGACACTTCCACTTGATAGTTTTTTATTTTATGCAAACTGTCGATGTATCTGGCCAGCGCGTCGGGCAAGGTTTTCCAAACTGTAATGTTAGGGGTTATGTCGAACAGAACATGGTCTCCGGTTATCATGAGCTTTTCTTTGGCGCCGTAAAAACACATATGCCCCGGAGTATGGCCAGGGGTAAAGACGCAGCGCAACAGACTGTCGCCGGCTGGCAACACCTGTCCATCCACTATGGGAATGGCGCGGAAACCCGCATCGGCGGCAAACTTGCGCGCCGGATTGAGCAGGCGGGAACGAGCCATTTCCTCTTCCGGAAACCCCTCGCGCACATAGGCCTCTTCCAACTTGGCCCAGTACTCTTCGGCATGCTCAATAAAATCGTTGGCTATTTTGTGGTCAATAGCGTTCATGTATATCTGGCTGGCGGGGCTGGCAATATGGTTAACCAAGCCGCAGTGGTCGGCGTGGCAATGGGTTAGCAATATATCCGTGCGCTCCATATCAAGCTTAAGCTCGGCAATTCCCTCTTGCAGGGAAGCCAGGCATTCGGGCAGATTAAAGCCTGTGTCAACAAGCAGGTTGCGTTTTTTACCCTTAAATACATAGCTATTCAAGTTTTTGAGAGGGCTGTTGGGCAGCGTGACATAAATACTGTAGAGGTTGGGCATAATCTCTTTAATCAAGGCTAATCTCCTTAAGCAACTATGGTTTTCAGATTAAAAGTTAGCGTAAAGGCCCGACAAATAAAAGGGCTAATCCCACATAAGGGTAAGCATCTGTTTTATCTAGGCAATAAATATGGATTATAACGTCTGCGCATAACATGGGGGCATGTTAAAATAAATAGAACGGACCTGTGCCGGCCAATAAAATTAATAGTGCGGAGACAAATGTTATGATAATAAAAGCGCTGGTGGAAAATACAACCCAAGATGAATGCTTGCAAACGGAACACGGTCTAAGTCTTTATGTGCAGACCGCAAAACACAACTTACTTTTTGACGTGGGGCAGGGAGAGTTGTTTGCCAAAAATGCGGACTATCTGGAAGTGCCCATTGCCCAGGTGGACAGCCTTATAATCTCGCATGGCCACTATGACCATGGCGGAGGTCTGAACACTTTTTGTAAGCTTAACCAACAGGCGCCAGTTTATATACAAAAACGCGCCTTTGAAAACCACTTGGTAAAAACCGCCAACAGCAACCACTTTATTGGCCTGAAACAAGAGCCCGGTTGGCTGGCGCGTCTGGTTTTTGTGGAAGACTATCTGCGGCTGGATGATGAACTGGAAATATTCGCCCAGGTTACGGGCCGTAAATTTTGCTCCCCGGCTAATGACATTTTACTGATGGAAGAAAACGGGCAACTTAAGCCCGATGACTTCGGCCATGAACAGAATTTGCTTATCACCACTGGCAATAAGCTGGTACTTGTAGCCGGCTGCGCTCATAACGGCATTGTCAATATTATGGAAAAATGCATGGCCCTTAAAGGCCGCGCGCCAGATGTGGTGATTGGCGGCTTTCACCTTATGATGGCGGGGGCATCATCCAACGTGCCGGATGGCCTGGTGGATGACATTGCCGGCTGGCTAAAGCAACACCCAACCCGCTACTTTACCGGACATTGCACCGGCCAGCCGGCCTACGAACGGCTGCGAGCCATTTTGGGCGAACAGATTAATTATCTGGCCACGGGCGTGGCTTTGCATATAGATTAGGCGCAACTTAAGCAGGCATCTTAAAGTTGCTTCATAAAAGTTGTTGCTGGCTGGGCAGAGGGAGAAGCAGCATGCATTGCCCCGCGCCATGCAAAACGGCCATTGGCCGTTCAGAATCCATGTTGCTAATTTCTAGAATTAAAGTATGGATGCTTCGCTTAACTGCGTTATTGGGCGCACAATAATGAGGGCTATAATGACCATGCCCTTAACATGCTTATGCTTATTAACCAATTACGGCAACTAAGCATATCGTTTAATGAGCACTGAGCCTAACTGCATGCATTTAACATAGCAACGCCCCGCCGCTGTGCGGCGGGGCGTATGCGCATTGCCTTAACTTATTGTCACCAATTCATAGCCGCGGCTGCCCAAACCGATTTCCTGGCCGTAATTCAACTGTATTTCCCAATCAGACTTGGGATACAAAGCCTTAAACTTGTCTTCGCCCGGGGCATGGCTGTGCTTCAGGCGGGAAGCCATGAGCCCGCTGGCATTATTCACCATGTCCACCGCCGCGGCGTCCAGGGCTACCGGGTCGGTACTGCCCATTATGCCCAAGTCCGGCACAATGGGGGCGTCGTTAAAGGGATAGCAGTCGCAAGCCGGGCTAACCTGGGTAATAAAGCTGATATGCAGGCCGCTGTTGTCCTTGCCGGCAAAGCAGGCTTTGGCGTGGGCTACCATGCGGCGCATAAGTTCCGGCACCTGAGCATCATAGTTCAGAGTCATGGCGCCATAGTTGCAGGCCAGAATGCAGTCACCGCAGCCAATACATTTCTTGTCGTCTTTAAGGGCCAGTTTGCCTTTGCCCTCTGGGCGGTCAATTAAAGTAATAGCTTCGGCCGGGCAGCGCTTGACGCATATGCCGCAGCCCACACAGGCGCTGTCTTTAACTGTGGGCGACACATTACTGTGCTGGAACAGTTTGCCCGCCCGTGAGGCGCAGCCCATACCCAAGTTTTTGAGCACCCCGCCAAAGCCGGTGAGCTCATGCCCTTTAAAGTGCGATATGGTTATTAAATTCTGGGCCGCGGCAATATCCGCCCCAATGTAAGCTGTCTTGCAGTCGGGCAAATTCATGGCAACTTCTTTATGGCAGCCGCCGTACAGGCCATCGCCAATAATTAACGGCGCATCCACCACCGCATAGGCAAAACCGTTTTGCAGGGCTGTGGTAAGGTGGTTTACCGAGTCGGAACGCGTGCCCACATACAGGGTGTTGCAATCGGTTATAAAGGGCTGCCCCCCCGCCGCCTTAACCGCATCCACCACCGGACGCACAAACTGCGGACGCACATAGCTGAAGTTGCCTTTTTCTCCAAAATGAACCTTAATGGCCACAGAGCCGCCCGGCTTAATGCGGCCAGCCGGATCCAATTGCTTGATCATATCCTGGTACTTCTGCATCACCGTACGCCTGCTGTTAGCGCGCATATCTAAAAAGAAGACCTTACTACTCATACCGCCATCCTTCGTATATATAAAAAATTTAAGGGAACAAACCTGTGCCTGAATTTTATGCCAAGCGGCCAGCCTGCGCCAATTTAAATTTGCCTTGCCTCCGTATAGTTATGACGCCCGCAGCAGAGTTCAATATAGTAATTTTAAAATAAGCCAGGCCCGGCCTATGGTTAAGCCGGGCCCACGCTATGCTCACATATCGTTATTTAAGCTGCAGCTTGGTTCCCACCGACAAATTGTTGTTGCGGAGGTTGTTTATGCGTTTTATATCGTTAACGCTTACGTTAAAGCGGCTACTTAAGCCCCACAGGGTATCGCCGCTTTGCACCACATAGTATTTAGACGCCTCCGCACTGGCCGCCCGGCTGGGCTGACTGGCCCGAGCTTCGGCCTGGCTGGCCGGCACGCTTAAGGTAAGTTTTTCCCCAGCATACAGGCCTTCCCTGCCCAGTTGCCTGGATACCTCTTGAGCACTCATATTATAGTTGCGGGCCAAAGAATGAATAGTATCTCCAGACTGCACTTTATGGGTTATGGTGCGGGTGTTGCCGCCAATAAGCACCGGCCTGCTGCCGGTGTTGCCGGCAGCCGCGGAGGAGGCTACAGAACCCCCGCCAGGCACGCGCAGGCTTTGCCCCGCCCTTACATTGGGTTTGTTGTTAAGGCTGGGGTTAAGCGCGTAAAGCTGGCTTGCATCGCAATCATAGCGCTGGGCTATGGCACTCAGGGTATCGCCCCGACGCACCGTGTAGCTGGCAACCGCACTGCCCTCCCGCCCGCCAGCGGATGCGGCGGCCGACCGGCCCTGGGCGCTAGCCAGCACCGCGGGCGGTATGACGTTTTCCGGCACTTTCAGGGTCTGCCCTTCGCGAATGTTGGGCTTGTCGTCCAGGCTGGGGTTTAAGGCGTAAAGCTGGCTGATAGCGCAGTTGTGACGCTGGGCTATGGCCACCAAAGTATCGCCCCCGCGTACGGTGTATTTAGTGGTTGCAACCTGGGAAGCGGCCGCTGACCGGCTTTCGCCCCGGGCTAAGGCTGGGCTGGCGGCCGGGGAAGCTCCGGGCACACGCAGGCTTTGCCCTACCCTTACATTGGGTTTGTTGTTAAGGCTGGGGTTAAGCGCGTAAAGCTGGCTGGTAGTGCAATTGTAGTTGCGGGCAATAGCGGCCAGGGTGTCGCCGCGGCGCACTTTATAGCTGGCATCCGCGCCACGGCCGGAGCTGGCCACCTGTACATCGCCTCTTGCCGCCCCATCGGGCAGGTTGAGCACCTGGCCCGCGCGCAAGCTGGTGTTACGGTTTATTCTGGGGTTAGCGGAGCATAGCTGCGCCACACTGCAATTATAGCGTCTGGCCACCGAGGCCAGGGTGTCGCCCCGGCGCACCTGATAGGTGCTGGCGGCTGGCGCGCTTACACTGGCCGTGCGCTGTGCAGGCGTTAAGCTGGCGTAACTTTGCGTCATTTTGGCATAAGAACCGTCAGGAATCCTTAAGGTATACATGCCACCGGGAGGGCTGGCCGCCCGCTTGAGCTCAGGGTTGAGGTCAGCCAGATCACTGGTCGATATATCCGCCGCCTTGGCAATGGCCGCCAGTGAAGTCGTGGGGTGAATGGTCATCTCATCGTAAGCGAAAGGCGGCTCGTACGCCACCTCCGTAAACCCATATTTGGCCGGCTCTTTGGCGATAATGGCCGCGGCTATCATGCGCGGCACATATTGCTTGGTTTCTTCGGCCAAATAGCTCTGGTCGCTCTGGCTTATGCTCCAAAAATCATTGACTCCATACATGCTGAGGGCTTTGCGGATTTTGTTTTCGCCGGCATTATAGGCCGCAGCCGCCAGGTACCATGAGCCAAACTCGCCATACAGAAATTTTAAATATTGGGCCGCGGCATGGGTGGCCTTAACCGGGTCGCGTCGCTCGTCTACCCAGTTGTCCACCCTCAGGCCAAAGCGCCTGGCCGTGGCAGGCATGAACTGCCAAGGCCCGCCCGCCCCGGCATGAGAAGTGGCGCTGTTGGTAAAACCGCTTTCAATCAAGGCGATATAAAATAAGTCTTGGGGCAGGCCGTATTCTTTCAAAATATCACGCATCATGGTGTAGTAACGGCCAGAGCGGTTCAGGTAGCGGGTGAAGCGGGCGGGCATTTTGGTTTGATAGTAGTCAATAAAATATTCCACCCGCTCGTTGATAGTAATGGGAAAGTCGCTGGTGGCCGGCTGGGTTTGACCGCGCTCAATGGCCGCCAGTTCGTTTTCACCCAGGTCTTCCAGTTCTTGTAATATGCGGTTTTCAATTTCCGCGCGGGAGGGGCGCACCACTACTTCCGACTGATGGGAGCCAGCTTGACGGCCGCCTGGAGTAGTGGTAGTGCAGCCCGCCGCCAGCAGCACTATAGCTGCGAAAGCCAGCCCCAAGAACAGTAACGGTTTTTTATTCATACTGCCGAACCTTATGGTTTTATAAATTTGATGGTTAATTGTTAACCCTAAAGCAAGTGCGTTTATACGCCTATATTGGGAGAGATTTGAGCCTAAAAAGCCAATAAATTTTATTTATATTACCACATTAATCACATGATTGCTTTATACCAAAATATACTGAAAATGTAAATAGTTGCTGCAAATTATTATAGAAATAAATTAACTTTTTGCGGCATCCGTAGCGACCTGTATCATAAAAACTTAAAATTTATTTGTCATTTTACTTGGCTAACCATAAAAAAAACTTGCTTCCAGGCCATATTGCCAAGGAAAGCCGCCAGGTGCCACCTACCCAGGGCGCGGCTGGGCTTGCCCATATCAAACCCAGCTTGCTTTGCTTAGCTCTTGCCAGTAGATTTATATAAATTTGGCGTACCCTTTAGAATGTAAAGCCTTTTGTTAATTAAAGTGACCACACTTTCATGTATAATAAATTTCTAGCTAATTCAATCTGCTCGCTGCTATTATTCCTGTTTATTTTTCTGGTGTTGCCCGCCTGGGGGCAAAGTTCTCCACGATTGGAGCCGCTGGATATAATGAGCGGCTACCCGGCGGGACAGCGCCTGCCCGTGGCCCTTCTAATCCATCCGCCGGAGGGTGTGGGTCTTACAGCCCCCCAAGAGGCGGGTGGCGCCGGCCCGGCTTTGGCCCTTAGCCTGCATCGCGCCCCGGGGCTCCATTTAGAGCAAATTCAAATCACGGCTGCTCCGCAAAATGGCCTTTATCACGATTTGCTCCCTATAAAAGCCTGGCTGCGGGTGGAAGCGGACGCCGCGCCCGGCCAGCGCATCGTGCCGGCCAGCTTTGTCTTTGCCCTTAAAGACGGAGATCCCCAAACCTTCAATTTTGATTGGCAGCTTGACATACTGCCCGCCGGCGACACCGCCAGGCCTGTTTACTCGCCGGCTACGGCCAGCCTGCTGGGCTTAAAGCAAGACGCGGACAACCCATCTTCCACAGGCACCGACGCCGCGGAGCCAGAGCAGGCTGCTCCGGCTGGCGAAGATATACTGGCTGGCCATTCTCTGGCGGTAATTTTGCTGCTGGTCTTCCTGGGCGGGCTGGCCTTAAACTTAACCCCCTGCGTTTACCCGGTAATACCCATAACCATAAGTTATTTTGTAGCTCAAGCCGGATCCAGCCGGCGCGCGCGCCTTTTGGGTGCTACCGCCTATTGGCTGGGCATGGTGGTTATGTATAGCGCCCTGGGTCTGTTGGCCTCTTTAAGCGGCGGCATTTTAGGCCATGCTTTAACCAATATGTGGGTGGTGCTGGCCCTGGTGCTGGTTCTGTTGGCCCTGGCGGCCAGCATGCTAGGATTTTGGGAGATAAAAATGCCTAGTAAATTAAATAATATGGCCGCAACTAACCGCCACGGCCTAAGCGGCGCGCTGCTTATGGGGCTTACGGTGGGGGTGCTGGCCGCGCCCTGCCTGGGCCCGTTTGTGCTGGGGTTAATGACCCATGTGGCCACTTCCGGCAATGTAATTTACGGTACCCTGTTGTTTTTTGTGCTGTCTCTGGGGCTGGGCCTGCCTTTGGCGGTACTGGCCTTTTTTTCAGGCTCCATCACCAGCCTGCCCGGCGCTGGCGAGTGGATGGTATGGGTGCGTAAGTTCTTCGGCATTATCTTGATTATTATGGCCATATATGTGGCCCAACCACTTTTGTCCGAAGCCATGTTTGTGGTTTTGCTTTCTTTAACCGCTTTGGCCGGCGGCCTATATTTGGCCTTTGAAAAAAGCGGAAGAGGAAAATTTATGATTGTCAAAAAATCTGTGGGCCTGCTTATGGCTTTGGCAGCCCTGGCTTTTGCCTGCCAGCACTATACAGCGGACAAGCACTCCAGCCAGCAAAGCTTGGCTCCCTGGCTGCCCTATACCTTTGAGGCGCTGCAAAATGCCAAAGGCAGGCCGGCTGTGCTGGATTTCACCGCTGCCTGGTGCCAGCCATGCCGACAAATGGAGGCGCAAACCTTTCCCGACCCCGCTGTACAGGATAAACTTAAATTGTTTACCTGTTTCAAAGTTGACGTAACTAACGGGCCGCCCAATTCAGACGCCGCGCAGATGGTCACACAGTTGCAGATAAAAGGCGTGCCAACCTTGATATTTTTGGACAACCAGGGCAGGGTAATGCCCGAATATACCATCGTGGGCTTTGTCGATGCCCCCACCATGGCCAACCATTTAACTCAAGCGCTGGCTGCGGCCAACCGCTGAAAGGGAAGCAATGGCTTTTCGCCTGGAAATAGGAATTAAACCTGAACTAACCGATCCAGCCGGTATGGGTTTGGCCAAAAAGGCCAAAGATTACTTTGGCCTTGCCATTGAACAGGCCAGGGTTGTAAGAGTGCTTACCATAGATGCGGAGCTTTCCACCCAGGACATGGAGATCATACGCACGCGCCTTTTCACCAACCCGATAACTGAAGAAAGCTCTTTTACCCCTCTGGCCGACAGTGTGATGCCAGAGTTTGACTTTGCCCTGTGGGTGGGCCTTAAGCCCGGAGTGCGCGACAATGAAGGCGCCACCGCCTGCGAGGCCATGGCTGATGTGCTGGGCATTGAGCAGCCATCCGCCTGGGCGGCCTATGTCTCGCGCCTGTACTTATTAAAAGCTCCCCGGCTTAGCGCCGCACAGGTGGAAAAGGTAGCCATGGAGCTATTGGCCAACCCCATTATCCAGCAATGGAACGTTATTACCAAAGCCAATTGGAACCCACAAAGCGGTTTGGGTCTTATCTTGCCAAAAGTGGAGCTGAACCATACGCCCCAGGTGCAAACCTTAAGGGTTGACAGCGATGCCGACCTGGCCCGCCTGAGCGACGAGCGCGGCCTGTTTCTAAATACCGCCGATTTGCCGGTTATCCTCAGCTACTTTGCCAATCCGCAAGTGCGGGCCGCGCGGGCCAAGGTGGGGCTTAGCCACCCCACCGACGTGGAATTGGAATATATCAGCCAGGCCCGCTCCGACCACTGCAACCACAACACCTTTAACGGCCGCTTTACTTATTGTGACGCGCGCGGCGGGGAAACGGTTATTATAGACAACCTGTTCAAATCATGTATAAAAGAGCCTACCCTAAAGTTGGCGGAGAGCCGCGACTGGCTGGTGAGCCTGCTTTGGGACAACGCCGGAGTGGCCCGCCTGGATGAAAACTACAATTACGCCATTACCGCTGAAACCCACAACAGCCCCAGCAATATGGAGGCCTATGGCGGCGCCATTACCGGCATTGTGGGAGTCTATCGCGACCCCCTGGGTACGGGCCTGGGCGCCAAGCTGGTGGCCGGCATGTGGGGGTTTTGCGTAGGCCCCTACGATTACTCCGGCCCCCTGCAGGCGGTGCTGCACCCGCGCCGCCTGTTGGACGGAATTATTGAAGGCGTGCGCGACGGCGGCAATAAGTCCGGCATTCCCACCGCCTTGGGGGTGCTGCAGTTTGATGAGCGCTACTTGGGTAAATGTTTGGTCTTTGTGGGCGCGGTGGGCATTATGCCCAAAGAAGTGGCCGGCAAGCCCAGCCATGAAAAAACCACCAAGCCGGGCCAGCTAATTTTTATGTGCGGAGGCCGGGTGGGGGCGGACGGTATCCATGGAGTTACCGCCAGCAGCGCCGAGTACTCGGCCAATACTCCCATGGGCCATGTACAAATTGGCGACCCCTACACCCAAAAAAAAATGCACGATTTTTTACTGGAAGCCCGCGATCTTAACCTAATTTGTTTTATAACCGATAACGGCGGCGGCGGACTTTCCAGCAGTGTGGGCGAAAGCGTCCGCCTAAGCCCGGGCGCGGTGGTGGATCTGGCCAAGGTGCCACTCAAATATCAGGGGCTGGATCCCTGGCAGATTTGGGTGAGTGAAAGCCAGGAGCGCATGACTGTGGTGGTTGATCCGAAAGATGAAGGGCAATTTTTGAGTTTAGCGGAAAAGCATGCGGTGGAGGCCACGGTTATTGGCCGCTACACAGGCGATGGCAAGCTTGTTCTTACTTATAACCAGCAAACTTGTGCCTACGTGGATGTGGAGTTTCTGGAAAAAGACTTTGCTCAATGGGAGTTTAACGCTAAATGGCTGCCCCCGGCCATGCGCGGGCTTAATGAGCCGGTCATCCAGGCCGGGCCGGATTTCAACTCGCTCTTGCTGGAACTCATGGATTCGCCCAATTTGTGCAGCCGCCAGTGGATAAACCGCCAGTTTGATCACGAGGTGCAGAGCCTGAGTGTATTAAAACCCTTTGTGGGCCGAGGCGCCCAGGTGCCCACCGAAGCGGCGGTTATAAAACCGGTACTGGAGAGCCCAGTGGGCTTGGCTTTGGCTGAGGTGCTTTTGACTGATTATGGCGATATTGACACCTATCACATGGTAACCGCCAGTGTGGAAGAGGGCCTGCGCCGGATGGTGGCCGTGGGTGCCGACCCTTTGCAGGTGGGCGGTATGGACAACTTTTGCTGGCCTTCCATTCAGCATCACGCCACGGATAACCCGGACGCACCATATAAGGCCGCTCAACTGGTGCGCGCCTGTTGGGGCTTAAAAGACGCCTGCCTGGCCTTGGGCATCCCCCTGCTTTCCGGCAAAGACTCCATGTATATTGATGGCAACCTGCAAGGCCCCCATGGCCTGGTTATGCGGGTGAGCGGCCCGCCCACCATGATGTTTACCGCCTCGGCGCCCGTGCCCAACCTGGATATGGCGCAGACCCTGGAGCCCAAGTTGCCGGGTGATTTGGTGTATGTGCTGGGCCTCACCAAAAACGAGCTGGGCGCCAGCAGCTTCTACAAACTGTTGGGCTACACCGGCCTAAATGTGCCGGAAACCAACCTGGAGGCTTCGCGCCAAACCTGCCTGGCCCTGCATAGCAGCCTGGGCGACCTGGCTTCGGTGGCGGTAGTCAGCCGGGGTGGCCTGGGGCTTACGCTGGCGCGCATGGTGCTGGCCGCCAAACTTGGTTTGGAAATAGATTTGGATAAGCTGCCTGTTGCCACCGAGCTCAGTGCTATGCAAAAGCTGTTCAGTGAGTCCACCGGCCGCTTTGTGGTTACGGTAAACCCGGATAACGTCAAAGAGTTCAGCAAAAAGCTGGGTGCCATTCCCCACGCCTGCATTGGCTTTGTGACAAAAGATGGTGACCTTTCAGTCAAAAACAAAAACCTCGACTGCCTTAACCTTACCTGGGAGGCGCTGAACCAGGCCTTTAACCGGCGCTTTGGGAGTAAAATATGAAAACGGTAAAAGCGCTGGTACTCAGCGGCTTTGGCTTGAATTGCGACTTTGAGAGCGCTTATGTGCTGGAACTGGCTGGTGCAAAAGCCGAGCGCGTGCATATTAATGACTTAATTGGCACGCCGCATCGCCCGGCCAGCCGTACTTTGCTAAATTACCACATAATGGTTTTCGACGGTGGCTTTTCCTGGGGCGATGATCACGGCGCCGGCGTGCTTTTGGCTACCCGTTTGGGACGCCACCTGGGGCAGCAGTTATCGGCCTTTTTAGACAAAGGCGGCCTCATTCTGGCCATATGTAACGGCTTCCAGGCCCTGGTCAACCTGGGTTTGCTGCCTGGCCTCTCGCCTGCCCCATCGCGCCAGGTTGCGCTTATGCACAATGATTGCGGCAACTTCCAAAACCGTTGGGTGGAAACCGTGGCCAACCCTTTATCTCCCTGCCTGTTTACCAAAGGCATAGAGCGCTTAAGCATGCCAGTGCGCCATGGCGAGGGCAAGCTGGTGGCAAGCCAAGAGGTAATGCAAAACATTGTACAAAAAAATATGGCTGCGCTTTTTTATGCCAAACCAGATGGCACGCCAGCTAAGGGCCAGTTTCCCTACAACCCCAATGGCAGCGCGCTGGATATCGCCGGTCTGTGCAGCGAAAATGGCCGGGTTTTCGGGCTGATGCCCCATCCGGAAGCCTTTTACCGGCAAAGCCAGCACCCAGACTATACCCTGAGAAGGGAGCTTGCCCGCCGCCAGGGCCAGGATTTGGGCTTTGACCAGCCAGGCGAAGGCATGGCCATATTTCGCAACGCGGTGGCTGCGGCCAAGGAGGTCTGGTGAGCGAGCGACAAAATCTAAATACCCTGATTAGCGGCCAAAATGTGGAAGAAGTATACTTACTGAGCCACAAACAGGTGCTAACCAGCCGGGCGGGCAAAAGCTATGGCGCGTTGCGCTTAAGCGACGCCACTGGCGAAAAAGAGGCTAAACTGTGGGAGCGGGCGGAAGAACTGCTAACAGGCTTGGAAGCGGGGCAAGTGGTCAAAGTGTGGGGCAAGGTGCAAGCCTACCAGGGCCAAAACCAGATGGTCATAACCCAGATCGAGGCCAGTCCCCATTCCGACCCCAGCATATTCTTGCCGCAAAGCCCCAAAAACAGCACCCAGATGTGGCCAGAGTTTGACGCGCTGCTCAAAAAGGTGGGCAATCCCCATCTGAAGCGCATTTTAGGCGGCATTTTTTCACCAGCTTTCCGCCAGCGCTTCGCCAACGCGCCGGCCGCTAAATTTGCCCACCACGCCTATGTGGGCGGCCTGCTGGAACACACCATCAGCGTGGGGCAGTTGGCTGTGGCCATCAGCAATCAATACCCTCATCTAGACCGCGATTTGCTGCTGTGTGGCGCACTTTTGCACGATATAGGAAAAGTTGAGGAATTTTCGTTAGGTCCACCAATAGAATATACCGATATAGGCCGTTTGGAAGGGCATATTATCATTGGCTTGCGCCAACTGGACGCCGTTTTAGACCAACAGGTCAAAACTCCTCCTCCCCTGGCCGCGGCCTTGCGCCATCTTATTATCAGCCACCATGGGCAAGAGGCCTTTGGCAGCCCGCAGAAACCCAAAATACCAGAGGCCATGGTGCTGCACGCCCTGGATGATCTGGACGCCAAAACCCAAATGGTGCAGCAAATATTGGCTAAGGCCAAACCGGATGCCAACTGGAGCGGCTACCATAACTTGCTGGAACGCCACATTTACCTGCTCAACAGCCAGGGTTTGCCCCATGCCGGCTACAGCCAAGAAGAAACGAAGGCTTTAAGCACCCAAGAATTTTCGCTTTTTTCAAAAATGGACAACTGATATGCGGGGCCTGTTGATAACTTTTGAGGGGGGCGAAGGGGTGGGTAAAACCACTCAGATAAGTTTGTTGGCCGACCGACTGCGCCAGCGAAACATTGCTGTGCAGCTTACCCGAGAGCCGGGAGCCGGCAAGCTGGGGCAGAAGCTGCGCGATATCCTCCTCAATGACCCCATTGCTCCAAAAGCCGAACTGTTGCTCTACCTGGCCGATCGCGCTCAACATGTGCACCAGGAACTCACTCCTTGGCTGGCCAGTCAACAAGTGGTTCTGTGCGATCGTTTTTTAGATTCCAGCGAAGTTTATCAAGGTTTCGCCAGGGGCCTGGGCGTGGACTTTGTGCGCCAACTGCACCATTGGCTGCTGCCTCCTATATGGCCCGGCCTTACTCTGGTATTAGATATGCCCGCGGTTCAAGGGCTGCAGCGGGCGGCCGCCCGGGGCGCCCAGGCTGATCGCCTGGAAAAGGAAAACCTGGCTTTTCATGAAAAATTGCGTCAGGGCTTTTTGCAGCAGGCGGCTCGCGAACCGCGGCGAATTAGCGTTATTGATGGCCAGGGTACGCCCCAAGAAGTAAGCACGCGGGTTTGGCAACAAGTTGTACCACTAATTCAACAATGGCAGGCGCCCTAATGCAAATACGCTTCCCCGGACTTTTAGGCCAGGAACGTATTTGCCACCACCTGGCCATGGAAGTAAAAAGCCAGCGTTTAGCTCATGCCTATTTGCTGGTGGGCCCCAAGGGCTCGGGCCGGGGCCATTTGGCCTTGAATTTGTTTATGGCCCTCAACTGCGAGGGCCGCGCACAACAGCCCGCACCCTGCCTGCGCTGCCCCTCCTGCCTGCGCGCGGGCAAAGGCCAGCATGAAAACCTTATTATACTGGCTCCGCCCCACGGCCAGGCTTCGGCCCAGATAAAAGTGGAGGACTTGCGCGAGAGTTTACGCGCGCTGGCCTTCCCCCCCTTGCATGGCGGGACAAGGCTGATTCTAATTCGTGAGGCCGAACAACTAAACCAGGCCAGCGCCAACGCGCTGCTTAAAACGCTGGAAGAGCCGCCGCCCCACAACCTTATAATATTAAGCGTGCAGGAAACCGCCGGTTTGCTGCCCACCCTGATAAGCCGCTGCCGACGCTTTAATTTGCAGCCTCTTGAAGCTGATATTATGTTAACCGCGTTAAAGGAAAGAGGTTGTAACCAGCCAGCGGCCAGGGTAGCCTTAAGCGGTGGCGCGCTGGGCCAGGCCCTGGAATTGGACCCAAGCCAATTGCAAGAGGCGCTGGAATATTTGCTGCGCCAACTCGGCAGCATAGATACCTTGAGCGGCTGGTGGGAGTTGGCCGAATATTTAGTGGGGCAGTTTCGTGGCAAAGAGCGTTTGGACCGCCAGGGGCTGGTAGGGCTGCTGGGGCTGCTGGGTCAGCACTATCGTGACCAGGCCGTACAACACGCCCACCGGCCAGAGCTGGCCTTACTGCCGGCCATGGATACGAGCCATATCTCTATGAGCCAAGCGCTGAATAATTTTAACCAAGTGCGCGTATGCCAAAACAAGCTGTTGGCTAACGCCCAGCCAGAATTGGCTTTAACGGTTTTGTTCGATTATTTGAAAAACGCACCCCAGGATTGTTTAAATGTTTGATAATATTGTTGGAATTCGCTTCAATCGTAGCGGTCGCACATATAATTTTGATGCGGGAAGCCTTACCCTTACGCTTGGGCAGGCGGTAATAGTGGAAACCGAGCAGGGCCTGGCTTTGGGGGTGGTGCGTACTGTATACTCTCCCAGTTTATTGGCCGACCAACCCAACCCGGATTTTCAATTGCCTTCTTGTCCGCGCTGCTGCCAGCCAGAGGAAGCGAGCGAGGAGTCCACCCCTTTGGAAGGGAAAGGGCAACCGCCTTTCCAAGAAGAGGAAAAACCAGACCAGGTGGCGGGCGGGGAGCTTGTGACCGACCCCGCTGAGCCCGCCCCCCCTCTATCATTAAAAAAAATACTGCGTATAGCCAGCCCAGACGACCTGAAACAGGCGGAGCGCAACCAAGAAGTGGAAAAAAGAGCCATGGCCTATTGCCGGCAAAAAGTCGCCGCGCTTAACATGAATATGGCTCTGGTGCGGGCGGAATGCCTTTTTGACCGCTCCAAGGTTGTCGTATACTTTACCTCGGAGGAGAGGCTGGACTTCCGCGAACTGGTACATGACCTGGCGGCCCAGCTAAAGATTAAGGTGGAGCTGCGGCAGATTGGGGTGCGCCAAGAAACCAAAATGCTGGGCGGCCTGGGCTCATGCGGGCGCGAGCTGTGCTGCGCCCATGTGCTGCGCGAATTTAACCAGGTAGGGGTGAAAATGGCCAAAGAGCAGAGCCTTTCCCTCAATCCCGCCAAAATCAGCGGCTTGTGCGGCCGCCTTATGTGCTGCTTGGGCTATGAATTTGAAACCTACCGCTCTTTATGTAAGGCCATGCCCAAAGTTGGCAAAAAAGTCAAGATTAGCCCTGAGCTGGAAGGCAAAGTACTGCGCCACTCGCCTTTAACCAGCCAGTTAACCCTGCTGCTGAGCGACGGCCGCACCGTAACCTGCACTATGGAAGAAATGATGGCCTTGGAGCCGGTGGAAAACCCGCGCCGTAATAGCCGGGTGGCGTTGCCCAAGCCTCTGCCGCAAGAGCAGGCCGCGCCTGTAGTGGAAAAAGAGGCCAGTAGCCAGGCGCCCACGGCGGAGGGTGAAAAACCCAAATCCCGCAAACGGCGCTCACGGGGGCGCAGAAAAAACAAAAAATCACCAGCCGCCTCCTAGGCCCGCGGCCAACTTGGCGCGGCTGTTTTGTAAAGTCAATGAAAGCCCGAGGTTATGAATAATTTTTATTTAACTACGCCTATTTACTATGTAAATGCCGAACCCCATATAGGCCATGCCTACACCACCATTTTGGCCGACACCATGACCCGCTTTCAGCGCCTGCGCGGTCGGTTAGTGCGCTTCCAAACCGGCACCGACGAACATGGCGAAAAAATAGTGGAGGCCGCCGCCAAACAGGGAGTGGAACCACGCCAGTATGCCGACCGCATCAGCCACATGTTTGCGGAAACCTGGCCTGGCCTCAATATTGCGCCCGACAACTTTATACGCACCACCGACAGCAAGCATGTGGCTGCGGTGCAGCGTGTGTTGCAGGATCTCTACGACAAAGGTGATATTTACTTTTCCCGCTATGGCGGCAATTACTGCGTGGGCTGCGAGCGCTTTTACTTGGATCGCGAGCTGCTGGACGGCGTATGCCCCGACCACTTAACCAAACCGGTTTTCATAGAAGAGGAAAACTACTTTTTCAAAATGTCGCGCTACCAGCAGCAATTGCTGGATCATATTGCACGCAACCCCAGCTTTATCCGGCCCGAGCGCTATCGCAATGAAGTGGTTAGCTTTTTGCGCGAACCCCTGGAAGACCTGTGCATAAGCCGCCCCAAAACCAGGCTTACCTGGGGCATTGAAATGCCCTTTGATAACCGCTTTGTCACCTATGTGTGGTTTGACGCCCTTATGAACTATCTATCCGGCCTGGACTGGCCCGATGGCGACCTTTACCAACGCTTCTGGCAGGGGCCCCTGGCCGATGCCCAACATTTAATCGCCAAGGATATCCTGAAACCCCACGGCATCTACTGGCCCACCATGCTAATGGCTGCCGGCGTTCCGCTATACAGCCACCTTAATGTGCATGGTTATTGGAAAATTAATGATGGCAAAATGAGCAAAAGCGTGGGCAACGTGGTTAAGCCGCTAGATTTATCCAAGGTGTACGGTGTGG
Organism: Desulfarculales bacterium; assembly: GCA_031554335.1. GTDB lineage: Bacteria > Desulfobacterota > Desulfarculia > Desulfarculales > Desulfarculaceae > JAIRYI01. Next base: position 29,802 of record JAVBVK010000015.1, on the reverse strand, counting down.
ATCCTTTCCGCTATTTCCTGCTTCGGGAAATGGCCTTCGGCCTGGATGCCTCCTTTAGTGAAGAGCTTTTGGTAGAGCGCTATAACGCCGACCTGGCCAATGACCTGGGCAATCTTTTTTCGCGGGTATTGAACATGCTTTCCCAATATCGCCAGGGAGTGTTGCCCGCCGTGCCCGCCCAAAAGCCGCCAGCCAGCCAAGATCTGCTGGCCCTGCGCGAACAAACCCTGGCCGCCTACCAAGAGCACATGCAGCGTTTTGAATTCCATTTGGCCCTAACTAGCCTATGGGCTTTTATAAGTGCCTGTAACAAATATGTGGTGGCCAACGAACCCTGGAGTTTGGCCAAGGACCCGGCTAAAGCCCAACAACTGGATGCGGTGCTCTATGATCTGGCCCAGGCTTTGGCCTGGATAACTGTTTTACTGAGCCCGGCCATGCCAGGGGTAAGCCAAAGCATGGCCCAGGCTTTGAGCTTGGATATTAACCTGGGGCTTGGCCTTAGAGGCCAGGATATGCTGAAAGCGGGCAGCCAGCTAAAACGGCCGGATCCCATTTTCCCGCGCATTGAAAGCCAGAAGGTGCAGGCCAAAGCGGCCAAGGCGGAGGAAAAAACCGAAACCAAGAGTAACAAGAAGGCCAAAAAAGAGCCAATGGGGCCGGTTCCGGTCATAGATATAGATGAGTTTGCCCGCATTGATTTACGCCTGGGTAAAGTGCTGGAAGCCTGCCCGGTGGAAGGCGCGGATAAGCTGCTGAAACTTACCGTGGATTTAGGCGAGGAAAAGCCGCGCACCGTGGTAAGCGGTATTGCCAAGCACTACAATCCGCAACGCCTTATTGGCATGCAGGTTGTGGTGGTGGCCAACTTAAAGCCCGTGGTTTTGCGCGGCGTGGAAAGCCATGGCATGATTTTAGCCGCCTCAGACTCGGACAATATTAAAGTATTAACTTTAACTGACTCCCTGGCGGCGGGCAGCCGTGTAAAATAATATTGCGATATTAGTAAGCTAAATAAGAAGCCAGGCCATTGTTTTGCCCGGCTTCTTATTTATATGGGTGCCGCACTGGCATGGCCAGGTAGTGGCCCAACTGTTGCCCGTGGAGCGCTCAGCTACCACTGTCACTATCAAACAGCTTCATAACCTGGTCCAGCATGGCGTCGCGGGTTAGGGCAAGGCCTTTACTGAAAGAGGTGTCGCTTTGGCTGGCCACGCTTACCAGGCTGGATTCATGCAAAATTGGCCCGTGGGCGCCCTGCTCCTCAATGCGCACATGAGCGGATATGACATATTGGTTTTCTTGGCTGCTGAAAAGCGGGCTTAAAATGGTGCCAATGCCCACCCCCACGCCAATGCCCACAGGCCAGCCCCAGCCCGTTCCCACGCCCACGCCCAAATGTGGCACAACCGGTGGCTGGCTTTGTTGGGTATAGACGCCAAAATCCACTACATCCAGTTGCAGGTAATAGTGGGCCGCCTGAACATCGCCAACCACTTGGAACCCCTGTTGCACGAAGCGGGAACTCAGAAGCCTGCCCAGATCATCCAATGGGGCCGCGCTGTTATTAGTGGTTTCAATAAAAATGGTTTTGCTCCCGCCACCTGTAAGCCTTATCTCGTCGCTCATCTGCACTTGCGGGGTAGAAGCGGCGCAACCCATGGCCAGCATTATTACCGCCATTATCAAAACAATCTGTTTACTCATAGCCATAAAAGCCCCTGGCATAACCTCTCAGTAATGTTAAAGTTTCATCCATGAATCAGAATAAACCGCATGCCCCAGGATAACCCTGGCGGCACGCACAAACACCTGCAGTTCCGCGGGGGCCTGCTGGGCCTCCTTCAAGCTGCCGTCCATAACCCGCGCCACTACCTGCTCTATATCCGGCCGGCGACCGGCGGCAATATCCAACAGCACCTGATCTTGATAATCCAAAATAAGCGCATACATGCCAACTCTTTTCAACATGGCCGCATAAGTTTGGTTAAGCGGTTCGCGCCAAGGGGTGCCATTGCTCAAGTTGGAAAGCCCGCATACCGAACGCGCTCCAGGCGCTATCTCCGGCAGCATTTCCATAAAAGCCAAGGTGGCTGTGAGCTGGGGCTGCTGAATATTGAGCGGGGTGATAATAGGATCCACGTAAATGCGTTCATTAGCTATGCCTTGCTCATTGGCTGCGTAAATCAGCTCCACCGCCCAGGCGGCCCGCTCGTGTTCGTCGCGGGGCAGCCCCTCCGGACCCCATAACAGGGCTACCATCTCGGCATTATATTTGCTCACCAAGGGCAGCATGACGTTATAGCGTTCGGGCCGGGCCATAATCGAATTAATGAGCGCCCGGCCATTGTGCACGGCCAAGCCGGCCTCCATGGCTTCTATATTAGAAGTATCCAGGGAAAGGGGCAAATCAACCACCTGCTGCACGGTTTGCACCACCCAGGCCATAAGCTCCGCGCCATCTTTGCGGGCAGGCCCCAGGTTAATGTCTATCCAATACATACCCGCCCGCTCTTGAGCTAAGGCCATGGCCTGTACCGGTTCTGGGTTGCGCTCCCTGAAAGCCAGGGCCATGCCTTTCTGCATCACATTGAGATTCTCACCAATACATTTCATAAGCCGACCTCTTTAACTTTACGGCAAACTCTTTAGCAGGCCAGGCAGGCCGCTCACCTCCCGGGGGCCTGGCAAAATTTGCCAGCCCGGCAGGGATTCCTCCAATTCATTTTTTATATTGGCCACATAGCCAGGAATGATTAGCCGCCGATGGTAAATTTTTTCAGCTATTCCACTTTGTTGCACAAATTCTGCAATGGTGTCACCCACAAACTTGCCCGCCGCCCAGGCGGTAAGCACCGACAGGCCTTCTGTATCCATAATAAGCAGCCAGGCCGGCTTGCGCGCATTTTCGATCTCGCCATTAACCATAAAATAAGTCAGGGAGAAATTGGTGGTTATTATAACTGGCGCATCTGGTCCGGGGCTGGCAATAGGGTAGATACCCTGCTGCATGGTCATGGGGCGCTGGGGATCGGTAAAAATATTTAGCCGCAGCAGCGTTAGTGGGAACAAATATTCATCTCTAAAGTCGCTCAGCACTATAATACTGGCGTATTTGGCAATCATCAGGCTGGCGGCCATGGTCTGGCCTGGCAAGTCCTGGCTGAGCGCGCAGGCAAAGTTTATGATGGGCAACCCCAGGTCCTTATTCTTGGCCAACAGGGCCGCCCGGCGTATGGCTGTGTTGTTAGCAAGAACATCCGCCATGCTGGCGGCCTGGCAATCAAGCACCAAATCTTGCACCCCCAGCAGGCCAAGTTGATGGCTAAGCGTCGTTAAATCATTTAAAGTATTTGCTTTAATAATTAGCGGGCATTTATAATTGAGCGCCAATTCAGCCATTTTTGGATAGTTGTGCGCCTCGGCGGCATAGAGCATGGGGCGGAACTGTGCCAGCTTAGGCAGGGTTTGCTCTAGCACCTGGGGCGAAGCACACAAAATAAGCGCAAAATGGGGGGAAATTTGTTGGGCGGCCTTTAAAAAAACTTCCGCGCTCTGGCTGCAATTGTCCAAAAATACCGCTTCCGCGCGCAAAGTGAGGCCAATGCGGAGCCACTGCAGGCCTTGCCATTTTTCAAATTTTTGCTGCAAATTTTTGTCGTTGTCACACAACTTAGCCGCCAGCAACGGCTGATGGTTGAAGGTTTTTTCGTGGCGGAACAAAACTGTTTCCTCACCCAGGCTATAACTATTGGCGCCACTGCCCACCTCCACTTTTTTGATAGGGGGGGCCGCCGCCGCGCCCAGTTGGGCGCGCACCTCGGGTGGCAGATGGGGACACTGGTGAAGCCACGCCTTGTTTGCCGCCAGGTTCATGGCAAAAGCCAGGCAAGTGGGCACTCCGCAGTCTTTGCAGTTGGTTTTAGGCAAGAATTTAAAAATTTGCATTCCGGTCAAAGCCACCCTTCACTCCCTTCTCGCAAATTGGCTCAAGCCGGCTTCCATGCCGCTTACGGCATACATCTCCTCCACAAAGCGCTGTAATAGCGCCAGGCTCCGCGGATGGCTCAAGATTAAAATGTTGGCTCCGGCCAATAGCAGGCTTATACCAGCCGCGACTTCCATCATTATGCCGCGCATGGGCAGGCCACCTGTTTGCGCCTCCTGCTCCCGGCTAAACCTGGCCTCCTTGCTTTTCCATATTTCGCGGCCCAGGTTGCAGATAATAGGCAGGGCCAGGCTTTTATCATCTTGCTGCAGCGCGGCTATGCGTAGGCGTTCCACAACCGAATAGGTGTATTCCAAACCATACCCAAGCCCGCCAGTAGTGGGGTCTATCAAAATTTGCGATAAGGGCACACCCTGGTTCTGTAGCAATATATTTAGCTGCTTGGCCAAGTTAACATCAATAGGCGAGGTGGCGGCCAATGTATGCCCGTGGATTATGGCGGCCGGGGCCAGGGCTTGATAATTAGCTTCTTCTATGGGCCCCAGAACCAGCCTGCGCCCGGTATGCCTTTCCGCTATACCTCCTAGCACTAAAGCGTCTTTTTCAATATTATCACACCCCCACACCACTAACGGCGTGTTTATCCTGGCCAATATCCTGGCAACAACAGCACTGGCCTGCTCAGCGCCTTCATCCTGCCCGTTGGGATCTATAGACTTCAATTGCAAGGCAATAGCTTGAGCGCCTGCTCGCTGCGCCGCAACCGCCCAGGCCACCGGATCCGCCAAAATATTACTGGCATAGGCCTGTAGATAAACGCCAGGCATATCCTGAGGGCAAATATCCCACACATCCAACGCTAAGAGCGGCTTGTTTTTTATTGAGCCTTCAAAAAAATGAAAAGCATGGCTATCATCTCCCCCCACTGGCACAGCCTGCATGCCCAAAGCATTTTCCAGAATGCCTCCCTTATATTCCAACTTGTTGAAATTCACTATTCTCTCCACTATCGAGTAAAAGGCGGCAGGCTATTAGTTCATCTTATGGTTATTGTACAAAGTCAATTTATTTTACAGGTTATAGATATAAAATCAAAAGTGCCGCCACATTGCCTGGCCTGATATTTTTTATACTGTGGTTATATTGCAATAGCCACAAACTGTTAGGCTTATTAGCCACAGTTTATTCCTTTTCCCACAGAAGCAGAGCGCAGAGTAAATAATTTTGTTGAAATTAACAATAAAATTGGTAAATTGTAATATACACCTATTTAGCAACACTATTATTATTCTGTGATATTTGGCTGTGTTATTTTTGTTGGGAGATTTGATAAATTGGATAGTAAAATATTATGGTCGGAAGTGGCGGCCCGCCTGCATTCAGTTTTAAGCGATCATGAATTTAACACTTGGTTTAGCCAGGTATCACTATTAGTAAATGATGATACCGCGACTTTGGTTGTGCCCAATCATCTGTTTTTGAATTGGATCAAAGATCGCTATCGCTCCATGCTGGAGCAAGCTTTATTGTTGGCCGCTGGTAAACCCATGCTGCTGGCCCTGGCTATTGCCAGTGAAGCAGACCGCGTTCAATCTCCTATTCTGCCAATGACTGCGCACAATTTTGGGGCTCCTTCGCCGCCAACCCCGGCTCCGGCCCGCCTTTATGATTCCTTTTCTCCTGGAGCTATTAACCCAAAATATAAATTCAGCACGTTTTTGGTTGGCCCCAGCAACGAGTTGGCCCATGCCGCTTGCATGGCAGTGGCCAGCCAACCAGGCCGCCAGTATAACCCTCTTTTTATTTACGGAGGGCCGGGATTGGGCAAAACCCATCTTTTATGCGCTGTGGGTAATGCCATTTTGCAAAACAACCCTTCGGCTAAAATCCATTACTGCTCGGCTGAAAGCTTTACCAATGAACTAATTAAGGCCATTCGCTTTGATGAAGTGGCCATGTTCCAAGAAAAGTACCGGCAAATGGACTGCCTGCTGCTGGATGACATTCAGTTTTTGGGGGGCAGGGAAAGAACCCAAGAGGAATTTTTCCACACCTTTAATTCACTTTACAACGCGGGCAAGCAAATTGTGGTTACCAGCGACAAGATGCCCAAAGAAATTGTCTACTTGGAAAAAAGAGTGATAAGCCGTTTTGAATGGGGCCTGCTTGCCGATCTGCAGCCGCCGGACGAAGAGCTTAAGATGGCTATTCTGCACAATAAAGCCTCTGAACGAGGCATGGAATTGGGCCTTAATGTAGCCCAGTTTTTAGCCCAGCATTCAGACAACAATATCCGCTCATTGGAAGGATACCTTACCAGGCTTATTGCGGTTAGCGAGATTCAGGGGGTGGAAATAACCATGGAAATGGCAACCAAGATAATTGGTTCTTTAGTTACCGACCAAAAAATAAAAATCGACGATATTATAAATATAACCGCTGGTTATTTTGGTGTATTGGCTGATGATATTAAAAGCGGGCGTAAAAACAGGGAAATAAGTTACCCGCGTCAGGTTGCCATGTATTTGGCCCGCAGGCTAACTAAAAATTCTTTTCCTGAAATAGGTAGGGCTTTCGGCAATAAGGATCATTCCACAGTAGTTAAGGGCGTTAAAAAAATAGAATTTTTAACGAGGTCCAACTACGAGGCTGGCGAACAGATAAAGCGTCTGGAGCAGTCAGTAATTGAGGGAAAGGCTATTAAGTTAAGCTAGGTTAATATGTTAATAACTAAAAAATATAATATTTTTAGTTTACTTTATTAGTATTTTGTTAAAAACAATAATCTTTATATTTTATAAATTTTATATAGTTATATAGTTTTTAACTTTTTATGGTTGTTTATTATGGTTATTATATATTTTAAATTTAAATTAATACCAATAATTAATGATCAAAAATCTTACTTAAAAACAAATTTTAGAGATGTTGCCTTGATTGCTCAAATAAGATATGTTTTAGCGAGAAAGACATATTATTGGGGGTATATAAATGGAATTAACCATTAATAAAGATGAATTAGTAAAAGCTTTATCCAAAGTGCAGTCAGTTATTGAGCGCAGAAGCTCAATGCCCATTTTATCTAATGTAATGTTGGAGGCTACCGCGGAAGGCCTTACAGTTTATGCCACCGACCTTGAAATAAGCTTGCAAGGCCGCTATGAGGCCAGGGTTAGCCAACCTGGTAAATTAACCGTGCCGGCGCGCACTATGTATCAAATAGTGCGTGAGCTTCCTACCAACGAAATTTATTTGAAAGAAAAAGAAAACCAGCAGTTGCATATTGCCAGTGGTAAGGCCAATTATAATTTATTAGGCCTGTCCGCCGACGAGTTTCCCACCCCGCCGGTTATAGATGGCATGTCTTATTTGACAATGGATTCATTGTTATTAAAGGAAATGATAGAAAAGACATTTTTTTCCATTTCCCAGGAAGAAACTAGGTTTAATTTGGCTGGCCTGTTTGTGCAAAAGCGTAAGCCCGAAGATAATTTTGTTTTACGTTTTGTTTCAACCGACGGACATCGTTTATCGCTGATAGACCGCGCGGTTGACGGCATTGATAACTTTGCCCTCAATCAAGGCGTGCTTATTCCGCGCAAAGGCGTGGCGGAAATGCGCCGCTTGGCTGATGAAGGAGGAACGATCAATTTTGGCCTTAATTCCACTTTTGCCTTGGTTGAAAAAGACCAGGTAAAATTGATACTGCGTTTACAGGAAGGTTCTTTCCCCGACTATGAGGCGGTAATCCCCAAGTCTTCAGGTAAAGCGATAAACATTAGCCGGTTGGAATTTACCGATGTGTTGAAACGCGTGGCCATTATGGCGGCTGACAGTTTTCATGGTGTGCGTTTTAATTTCAGTGGCGGGCTGGTGGAGCTTTCCAGCCAGAATCCGCAGGTTGGTGACAGCAGCGAATCTTTTGCGGTGGACTATGATGGCGACGTATTCCAGGTGGCATTTAACTATACTTATTTTACTGATGTTTGTTTGGCCATGCGCTCAGATGTTTTAAATGTTACTTTTATAGACGATCAAAATCCATGTGTTATAAAAGGCGAGGGCGATCCAGGGTTTTTAAGCGTAATTATGCCAATGCGTATTTAATTGGTGATAAATGGTAACAATTTTAGAGACCGTAATGCTTATATGCTTTGCGGTTTCCTGGCCGGCGGCTCTTTATAAATCTTGGACTTCGCGCACCAGTAAAGGTAAGAGCCTTTTATTTTTGTGTTTTATATTGCTTGGCTATTTGTCCGGTATTGCCAAAATAATTGTGCAAGACGGATTTTTTACCTTTTTGGTAATTCCTTACACATTTAATTTTTTTCTTATTTTTGCAGACCTAATACTTTATTTCCGCAATTTGCGCTTTGATAAGATGCGGGGAAAAAACCAGGTTTGTTGACGGCTTACTTAACTATAAAAAAGGCATCGCTAATAACAGCGATGCCTTTGAATTTTAATAAGCTTTTTTATTTTAGGCTCTTCACGGCCAACAGGGAGGTTACTAGAGTTAATTTCATAAATCTCTTTGCAGGGGTTTTGAAAGATAGCCTGGCCGAAAAACATGGTTTTAGGCGTGCTCCCGGCGGCTTGCGCCGCCGCGTTGCCTGCCCGGGCAGCGTTAAAAGTAGTTTAATAAATGACTTATATTAATGATTGCTTGGTATAGAAATAATTAAGGAATACGCTTGGTTATATTAATTAGGCAATAGCATAAGCATGTTAAAATAATCGTCACACCGGAAGCGGGGTTAACCGCTATCCGGGGTGACAACAAAAACAATTGACGCAGGCGCAAGATGATGGCCATTATAACTCGTAACTAGCAATTAATGAGCCTTAAGCCTAAATATCCAGTGCGCGCACTTCAAGGGCGTTTTCTATTATGAAATCGCGTCGCGGCGCCACCTCGTCACCCATTAAAGTTTGAAACATTTCATCCGCGCGCATGGCATCTTCCACTCTAACCTGTAGTAAAGTTCTCTTTTCCGGATCCATGGTCGTTGTCCAGAGTTGATCGGGGTTCATTTCACCAAGGCCTTTATAGCGCTGTAGGGTTATACCCTTTTGCCCAGCCTCCAACAGGCTTTTGAGTAAATTATCAAGATTATCGACTTCGTTTTTGGTGCCGTTTTTCTCTATGATAAAAGGCGCGCGTTCGTTACCTTGCATTTGGTTATGCAAGGTAAGTAAGTTGCTGAAGTCTATGCCACTTACCGTTTTCCAGCTAATAACCGCGCTTTCTTTGGTTTCGCTTAAACAAGTAATAGCTATTTCCCATAAGCCATGCTCTTCATCTTCATTGATGGCGTCAATTATCATGCCGTCTTCCTGCAGTATCTTTGCCAGCGCTCTGGTCTGCTCATGACTGGTAAAAAATTCACGCCTATTTATTTTTTCTTTCAAAAGCGAGTTAATGGAACTTAACGGATAGCCGCGTTTTTTAAATCGGTCTATGGCTTCAATATAGTTGGAAACAAGCTCCATGTGGCGCACCAGCTTTTGCCCAGTCAATATCTGGCCTGTGGCTGGTATGCTCAGGGTTAGCTCGGCACATGCCCTTTCCAACAGTAGTTTGCGCATCTGTTCTTCATCTTTAAAATAAAAATCTTTTTTGTTATCCATTAAGCGGTAGAGCGGAGGTTGAGCTATATATAAATAGCCTCTCTCTATCAGGCTTGGCATTTGCCGGAAAAAGAAGGTTAGCAGTAGGGTGCGAATGTGGCTGCCGTCCACGTCGGCGTCAGTCATGAGCACAACTTTGTGATAGCGCAACTTATCCACCGCAAAGTCTTCTTCACCAATGCCGGTTCCAAGGGCGGTTATAAGGGTACGAATTTCCGTGCTTTCCAGCATTTTATGGAAACGCGCTTTTTCCACATTAAGAATTTTGCCTCTTAAGGGTAAAATAGCCTGAAAGCGCCTGTCACGCGCCTGCTTGGCACTGCCACCGGCGCTGTCGCCCTCAACTAGAAATAATTCCGTAGAGGCTGGGTCTCGTTCCGAGCAATCGGCTAGCTTGCCAGGCAGTGAATTTTCTGAAAGCACGCCCTTGCGCCGTACCAAATCGCGAGCCTTGCGCGCCGCCTCCCGGGCACGAGCGGCTTCGGTAATCTTTTCCACAATTTTGCGGGCCAGGGAAGGGTTCTCTTCCAAGTAAGTGGCTAGCTGGTCGTTTACCACCTGCTCTACCAGCCCCTTTACTTCCGAGTTGCCCAGCTTCATTTTGGTTTGGCCTTCGAACTGCGGCTGGGGCAGGCGTACGCTTATAATACCCACCAATCCCTCGCGCACATCGTCGCCGCTGGGCAGAGTTTTTATTTTGGGCATATTTTGGGTTATATAATTATTAAGGGTGCGGGTAAGCGCGGCCTTAAAACCGGTAAGATGGGTTCCGCCCTCGCGGGTGTTAATGTTGTTGGCAAAGCTGAAAAGGCGTTCATTGTAGGCGTCAGTATAGCGCAGGGCAATTTCCAACTGTACCAGGTCTTTTTCTCCGGAGAGATAGATGGCTTTAGAGTGCAAAGGCTGCGAGGTGCGCGACAGGTAGTCAACAAATTCTGAGATACCGCCTTTATAATAAAAAATTGACTCTTTGTCATCAATTTCGCTCTTAAGCTTTATTTCCAGGCCGCGATTTAAAAAGCTGAGCTCGCGCAGGCGGGAGGCTAACACATCAAAAGAAAACTCGTGAGCCTCGAAGATAGTATTGTCCGGCAAAAAGGTAACCTTGGTGCCGCGCTTGTTGGTTTTGCCAACCACTGTTAGTTGGGAAGTGGGGTGCCCTTTGGCATAAGACTGTTGGTAGACTTTTTCATCGCGGAAAACCTCCACTTCCAAAAAACTGGAAAGCGCGTTAACCACTGAAACCCCAACCCCATGCAAACCGCCAGCCACCTTGTAGGCCTTGTCGTCGAACTTGCCACCGGCATGCAGTTTGGTCATAACCACCTGTACGGCGGGTATGCCTTCGGTTTGATGGATATCCACGGGTATGCCGCGGCCATTGTCCACCACGGTTACCGAATTATCGGGGTGTATGGTAACGTCTATTTTGGTGCAATAGCCGGCCATGGCCTCGTCAACGCTGTTGTCCACCACCTCGTACACCAGGTGGTGCAAACCCTCGGGCCCGGTCGAGCCTATATACATGGCCGGACGCTTGCGAACCGCATCCAACCCTTCTAAAACTTTAATTTTTTCCGCATTATAGCTGCCGCTTTGCGCACTCATTGTAACCCGATTTTTACTTTCTCACGTGAATTAAAAAAGGAATAATTGCCGGAGGGCTTGGATTTAATGTAAATTATGCTATAAATTCACATTTTTGCAAGGTTTTTTTACAGAAAAGCCGCTGTTGGCATGGTACGGGTTACTGGTTAAATTATAGACATAATGCTGTCCACAGGAGATGGAGTAAAAAAACAATACACGCTTTTTATCCAGGTCCATACTGTTTGCCGCTGTTAGCGTATTTTTATGTATAAAATATACTAAATTTCTCTGGGCAAAATTGGCTGCAAAATACGGAGATTTCATGGCTGAATTGGAAGAAAAACAAAGTTTTTATTTGTTGAGTTTGGGCTGCGCCAAGAATTTGGTGGAAGGAGAGCATGTGGCGGGCATGCTTCTTAGCCAAGGCTACGCCGCGCGGTCCGATCCCCATGAGGCACGCTGGCTGGTGGTAAACACCTGTGGCTTTCTTACCTCTGCCATTGAAGAGAATATTGATCATATTTTGGAATTGGCAGCGCGCAAACAGGCCTGGCAAAAGCTGGTGGTGCTGGGCTGTTTGGTGGGTAGATTCGGCAAAAAGCTTATGCGCAACCTACCAGAAGTGGATCTCTTTGTTTCGCCGGGGCAGGTGGGGCGTTTGCCGGAATTGCTGGCCCAGGGTTGCAAATCGGCGCTAGCTCCAGCGCGGGGCGTGCTTGGGTTCAGCACTCCCCGGGCTGTCAGCACTGGGCCGGCCTGGGCTTACTTACGCCTTAGCGATGGCTGTGCCCGCAGTTGCTCTTTTTGCGCCATACCTCATATACGCGGCAAGCTGCGCTCTCGCCCTTTAGCAGATATAATAAGTGAAGCCAGCTTGTTAGCGGAAAACGGAATGTTGGAACTAAACCTGGTGGCGCAGGATTTAAGCGCTTATGGCCAGGATTTGGGTATGGTCAACGGCCTGCAGCAGCTTTTGGGGGAATTGGAGCAAATTCCGCAGATAAGCTGGATACGTATGCTGTATTTGTATCCCGATGTTTTGCAGGAAAACTTTTTGCAAGCTGTGGCCTCATATAAAAAAGTTTTGCCTTATTTTGATATTCCTTTGCAGCATGTTTCCAACCGGGTGCTTAAGGCCATGGGCCGCCCGCACCACAACGAAGAGTTGTTGGAGCGCTTTATGCTGTTGCGCAATTTAATGCCGCAAGCTGTAATTCGTAGCACTTTGCTTGTGGGGCATCCTGGCGAGGAACAAGAAGATTTCGAACAACTATTTGAATTTATAAATAAATTTAAATTCAACCACTTGGGTTGCTTTGCTTTTGAAGCGCAAAGAGGCACCAAAAGCGCCTATATGCCCCGGGTGGATTCCCGTACAGCCCGACAACGGCAGAGAAAAATAATGGCCGCCCAAAAGCGGATCAGTCGCGCCTATGGCAAGGCCCTGGTGGGCAGCGAGCAGGCCATGCTTTTTTTGGGGCCGCACCCACAAAGTGATTTTTTGGGAGCGGGGCGTTTATGGAACCAGGCGCCAGAAGTGGATGGCGAGGTTATTGTGGTGGATGGCCAGGCCCAACCCGGCACAATTGTGCGGGTCCGTATTTTAAAAGCCCATGATTATGATTTTGAAGCAGAAATTATCTGAAGAGCCAGGCACTATTGTAGCCCTGTCCACGCCAGCCGGGGTGGGCGGCATAGGTATTTTGCGCCTATCCGGTGCCTCATCTCTCGCCATTGCAAGGCAGCTTTTCACACCTTTAAAGGGGCACCCCTGGCAGCCCACCCCCCGCCAGCTAACTTTAGGCTGGGCCCATAATGAACAAGGACAACCCTTAGACCAGGTGCTGGCGGTATACTTTCCAGCCCCCCATTCTTACACCACCGAAGATGTGGTGGAACTGCATGCTCATGGGGCTCCGGCGGTTTTACGCCAGTTGGAAGAGCTATGTTTGGGGCTGGGTGCCCGCTTGGCCCAGCCTGGCGAGTTTACCCTGCGGGCTTTTTTAGGCGGCAGGATGGACTTAAGCCAGGCGGAAGCCGTGGGGCAGCTTATAGGGGCGCGTTCGCAACAGGAAGGCCGCCTGGCCATCGCCAACCTGCGGGGGGGGCTGAGTAGGCGCCTTAGCCCTTTGCGTAAGACCTTGCTGGCCATAACCGCCCAGGTAGAGGCCTGGCTGGATTTTCCTGAAGAGCAGGACGAGGTGGATATGGGCTGCTTCAGGCAAAATTTACGCGTAAATTTGCTGCAGCCGCTGAATGCATTGCTGGAAGAGCGGGAGCGGGGGCGTGTTTTCCGCGAAGGGGCCAGAATTTTGCTGTGCGGCCGCCCCAATGCCGGTAAGTCCAGCCTGTTTAATGCCCTGCTGGGCAGAGATAAAGCTCTGGTCTCTCCTCATCCGGGCACTACCCGCGATGGCCTGCAAGACGAGGTGCTGCTGGGCGGGGTAGTGTGCTGCCTGCAAGACAGCGCCGGCTTGGGGCAAGAGGCAGCCGAGGCGGGCGCGGCTGGCCGGGAGCTGGCCCGCCTGGGGCAAGAGGCCACCAGACAGGCTTTGGGGCAGGCTGATTTGCTGCTGGTTTTGTTGGATAGCTCTCAACCCTTGGCTGATGAGGACTGGTACGTATTAGACGAAACCAGCCAATATCCGCGCTTGCTGTTGGCCACCAAGACCGACTTGCCCTTTGCCTGGCCGCTCCAGCAATTTGAGAATATTTTGGAAATTAGCGTACGCCAGGGGTCGCTGCAAGCCTTAAGTAAAGCCATTGTGGACAAGTTGCTGCAAAGCGGTGGCGAGCCCCAAAGTGGCCAGGTGGTGGTTTCCGCCCGCCAATCGCTGTTATTGCGGCAAATGGGACAGGCGTTTAGCCAGGTCGAAACTCTTAGCAGCCAACCAGAGCCCGCCTGGGAGCTGATAGCCTGGGAACTGCAGCAGGCCTTACACTATTTGGGGGCGCTGGATGGGCAAGGTGCCATGGATGAGGTGCTGGAGGAAATTTTTAGCACATTTTGCCTGGGCAAATGAAGTTATGTTTCACGTGAAACATGAGCGTTCAACACTGGAAAATTTCTGAAAGTATTTCAGTTATTCATATCATTTTGATGCAAAAGGAAGGGTGTTCCGGCATGCAATCCGCAGAGTGCGACGCTCTTAGGTTACAATTACAAAAAATTGGCCAATACGAAAGGCTGGATGAACTGCGCTATTTGGCTGAGGAACTTCTGCGCTGGAGTAAAACCCACAACCTCACCGCCTATCAAAGCTGGCCCCAGGTGGCCAACGGCCTGCTGGCCGACTCGCTTTGGCTGGCCGCTTTTTGTGAGGGAGATGCGTGTCTGGATATTGGTTCGGGTGCTGGTTTCCCAGGGCTAATGATTGCCCTGGCCCGCCCGGCAATGCAGGTTACCATGCTGGAGGCCAGGCGTAAAAGAGTTAGCTTTCAGCAGCATGCCTGCCGGATGTTGGGCTTGGCCAACGCCCGGCCGCTGTGGGGCAGGGCGGGCGGGGAGACCGACCCTCTGGCCGGGCAAAGATTTTCTACCGTTACTTGCAAAGCCTTGGCGTCATTGCCCCAGGCCTTGGCGCTTTGTCAAAACTACGTGCGCCCGGGCGGGCTGGTTTTGCTGCCACGCGGAATTAGCGACTGGCAGGTCTGTGCCCAGATAAGGCGGCGGCCCAACCACGGTTGGGCATTTGCACTGCAAACCTATAGCCTTGCCGGCCTGGGCGAAAGGCTGCTTTTAAGCGCCAGGTCTTTGTAAAGCGTCTATTGTTTCACGTGAAACATAGAAATATTGCTACGGAAAACCGTAAACTATGCCGCGGGATGCAATTGGCGGCCGCCAACTTGCCAAATCTCATTACAAACTTTAGCTAAAAAAATGGTGTCATGGGAGACCATGATCCAGGGCAGAAGGGTATCTGCCAAGATTTGCTCTAAGCGGGCCTGGTGGCCTTCATCCAGAGAGAGAGTGGGCTCATCCAGCAGCAGCGCCTGGGGTTGCAAAGACCACACACAGGCCAGAGATGCCAATTTTTTCTCCCCTCCGCTTAAATGGTAGGCGGGCTGTTGGGCTAGCCCCATCAGGCCAAACAGCTCCAGGGCCTGGCGGGTAAGCAAGTCCACCGCTAATTTATCGTGCCCCTGGTTGCGCGGGCCAAAAGCCACATCCTCATAAAGGGTAGGGCAAAAAAGCTGGTCGTCCGGGTCTTGAAAGGCATAGCCAAATGTGGTGCGCTGACCGGCAAACTGGGCCTCACTCTGGCATAGTTTGCCGTTTAAATATATTTCTCCGGCCTGGGGCCGGATAAGCCCCAGCATTAAATTGAAAAGCGTGGATTTACCCGAACCGTTGGGGCCTATTATGCCCACTCGCTGGCCAGAGGAAAGGCTCAAGTTTAGCTCTTGCCATAACGCGGGCCGGCCAGGGTAGGCAAAAGTTAAGTTTTTTATCCGCAGCACAGGCCATTCCTCCTCAAAAATACCCGCTAACACAGAGCAAAGTTAAGCCGGCCCCGGCCGTAATTGCCAGCATAGTATCATTTTTTTGCCATTTAAGGTTATTAAAAAAGTAAAATTGGCCAGAAAAGCCGCGACACAACATGGCCTGGTAGACTCTTTCCGCGCGGTCAAAACCGCGCAGCAGCAGGCAGGCCGCCAGTTGGCTAATGGTGCGCAGGCTGTGCCAGTTGAGTCTGGGCCTAAAGCCGCGGGTGCGGGTGGCGGCCTGCATGCGCGCGTATTCGCCACGCAAAATAAGTCCGTAACGATAAATAAAGAACAAAAGGGCTAGCAATTTGGGTGATACTCGCCAAGAGCCTAACGCCTGCAAAATATTGTTGAACGGAATTTGATACAATAGCGCCACCCAGGCCAGAAAAATAGAGTTGGACTTAAGGGTGATGCCAAAGGCCATGCCAGCCCCGGCGGCATTAAAGGCCAGCAATGGCCCGCCACCAAAATCAAATCGCCAGGGCAAGACCAGCCAAACAAATATCATAAAGATATTTATTGTCAGCAGGCGGCGCAACACATAAAAAGGCCGCACTCGTGCCAGCGCGCAGAGTAGAATCGCGCATATCAGGAAAACTCCTTGGTTTAATGCGCTTGGGGATAATACATTGATAATACTAAATAAAGCAACTAAAAACAGCTTCCCCCTAACATCCGCGCAAGCTAACACGGCTTCACTGTTGGCGCCTTGAGCGCGGGCGATAGTGGAAGTAAGTGGCAGCACCCAAAAGGCCCAAAATATAACCCAACCCGGCAATTACCTTCTCCGGGGTAATATCGTCTTGCTTGGCCTGCAACGTTATAAGTTGCTTATTTATCGCATCAAGTTGCTGTTGGATAGCTTGCAGTTGCTGTTGTGCGGCCAAAGGCTCGGGCTGGCCACTGCCTGCAAGCGAGGAACCGACAGGGCTGGCAGCGTTGCGTGGAGATGGGGCTGGTTGCATGGCGGGGCTATGGCCGGCCGCTATGGCCAGTGCAATTTGCGCTTGATGCCCACTGCCGGCTTTTAGCAGCAACATGTATTCACCCGCGGGTATGGCTGGAGGCAGGGGCTGATCAAAACTGCCATCATCACCGGTGCTCCAGCTCAACACTACATTGCTGTGGGCATCGCGCAGCTCCAGCAGGCAGTTGCCGGCCGGCGCGCCTCCGCTAAAGTAGGCCTGGCCGCTGATATGGCCAGCCTGGCTGGTAGCAAACAGTTTGACAGCATGGGCGGAGGAGCCAACTGGCAGCGACAGGAATAGTGTTATGATGATAAATTGCAATAATTTCATATTATTAATTAAGGTTGGGCGGCAGGCCCAGCACCTGAGGCCTCACCTTCCAGAGAAAGTTTACAATAAGCGCCACTGCCACACCTTCAAACAGCATAATAAAAGCGTGAGAGGTTAATAACAAAAAGGCCAGGCTCAAAAAGTCTTCTCCGCTTAAGGCCACGCTTACAGCCGTTAAACAGCCGGAACCCATTACACCCAAGGCCCCGGCCAGAAAGCCGGCGCAAATGCGTGGCCAAGGGCCAAGGCCCAGCATGGGGCGCAAACATAAGCCGCAAACCAGGGCGGGCAGGGCCATGTTAAATGTGTTAACCCCCAATGTGGTTATGCCACCGTATTGAAATAAAAGCGCTTGCAGGGCCAGGGCCAAAAATATGGCGGGAAAGGCCGCCCAGCCCAGCACCAAACCTAAAAGACCATTTAACACCAAGTGCGCCTGCAAAGGTGGAACGGGCAAATGGATGAGTGATGCCACAAAAAAGGCGGATGCCATAACCGCGGTCTGCGGTAGCCGGGTAAAGGGCAGGCGGCGCAGGCCATAGGCCACGCCAGCCGTTGTTAGCAGCGCGCCTCCAGCCAGCACGGGAATGCTCAAAACTCCGTCGGGAAGATGCATTGTTTTTAAGCCTTGCCCTTAGGGAAGCTCATTTACATACACCCACAGCACTCCGCCAATTTCCAGCGGCGCGGTTTTGTGGTTATAGGTTATAGGGGCGCTATCGTGCAGGGCGGCCATGCCCCACCATCCCGGCCAGGGAAAACTAAAAGTAAAATATCCTAAACCATTGGTTTTAACTACTTGGGTAATTAAAGAGTCATGGGCTGCGGGATATTGACTGTCGCGATCGTAATACTCCACCTCTACCTCACAGTTGGGTAAAGGCTTGCCTTGCAATAGCACCACCCCGCTAAAGCTGTTGCCAGGGTATAAGCCATAGGGGCGGGTTAAAGGCACTATTTCCATGGGCAGGCCAATGGGCCGGTCCCAGGTGTCTTGTTTGTCATAAGCGTTAAACACCACCTTGGTGTGATGCACAATAAAAAGCTTTTCCGTCTCTTCCCAATAAGGGGCGGGCGTTGCATAAAATATATGGTCACCCGGGGAAGTTATCTGATAGCGCGCGCGCCAGGCCTTGCCGTTGTTATGGGTTTGTGCCTCTAGCGCGGGTAACAGGTTTTGCTGCCGGCCGGCGTGCCACAGGCCAAAGGACACGGGCTTTTCCATATCCATGCCTTGGCCGGTGCGCGGATGGCAAAAACTTAAGTCAAGGTTAAGCGCAGCCGGCTGCCCGCCATCAAGCTGGGGAGGGTCGGGCAATAACATAGCAAAATGGGCTTGGCTGAGGCCCGGCCCCAATAGACACAATATCATGATTAAAAGCAGCTTTTTCATAAATATCCAATAAAAAACCGCAAGATGAACATCTTGCGGCTTCACTCCGTAATTGTAGTTAACCTGTTACTGTGTATGCCTAAAATTTAACCCGTATCCAACAAAAAACTCCTGGCTTCAGCCAAAAATTTTAACTTTAATAGTTAAGCTATGCTGATAATACTATGGCAATTGGGCAATCTAGTCAAGCCTCTTGCATAATTGCTGGGCACTTGGCTGTCGCCATGTTAATATGGCGCCATGAGTTATGATTTATTAGTAATAGGTGGCGGCCTGGCCGGTTGCGAGGCCGCCCTGTTGGCCGCCGATCAGGGATTAGAGGTAGAGCTGTGGGAAATGAAGCCCCTGCGGCAAACTCCGGCCAGCCAAAGCCCCTTTTTGGGGGAGTTGGTTTGTTCCAATTCACTGCGCTCCTTAAACCCGGCCAATGCGGTTGGCCTATTGAAGCTGGAGATGAGCTTGCTGGGCTCGCAGGTTGTGGCGGCAGCGTATGCCACCCAAGTGCGGGCGGGCCAGGCCCTGGCGGTGGACCGCCTGGCTTTTGCGCGGCTTATGCAAGACAAGGTGGACAGCCACCCCAATATAAAGCGCCAGGTTAGATTGTTGCAAAGCTTGCAGGAAATACCGCATGCGCCCGCCATTTTGGCCACCGGCCCGCTTACCCATGAAACCCTGGCCCAAGACCTGGCCCGCCATACCAGCAACTTACACTTTTATGACGCCGTGGCTCCGGTGGTGACCGCGGATTCTATTGACCTGGACAAAGCCTTTTGGGGTGAGCGCTACGGCCAGCCAGGGCAGGGCGATTATTTGAACTGCCCCATGAACAAAGAGGAGTGGGAGACTTTTTACCAGGCATTGCTGGCCGCTCCGCAGGTGCCTTTGCACGATTTTGAAGAGGCAAAATATTTTGAAGGGTGCCTGCCATTGGAAATAATGGCGGCCCGGGGCCCGCGCACTTTACTATTCGGGCCCATGAAGCCCGTGGGGTTTATTGACCCGCAAACCGGGCGCAGACCTTATGCGGTGTTGCAGCTTCGCAAAGAAGATGTGAGAGGGCAGCTATTTAATATGGTGGGCTGCCAAACCAAATTGACACATGGTGCCCAATTGCAGGTGTTTAGGCTCATCCCCGCTTTGGCCAAGGCCAGCTTCAGCCGTCTGGGGTCGATTCACCGTAACACTTTTTTACATGCGCCATCCATGCTGGATGCCAATTTGCGTTTGCGCGCCTTTCCCCACATTAGAGTAGCCGGCCAATTGGCCGGGGTGGAAGGCTATGTGGAAAGCGCGGCCTGCGGGCTGTGGGCGGGCTGGAACAGCGTCCGCAGCCATTATGGTCTGCCGGAATTAAGCTTTCCCTCCACCACGGCGTTTGCTGGTTTGGCCAGCCATCTACAAAACCAAATCACCGCAGATTTTCAGCCCAGCAACATAACTTGGGGTTTGCTGCCGCCTTTGCCGCCACCGCCACCGCACTTACGCAAATGGCCAAAAAAGGATAAAGGGCAAAACCTGGCCAAACGGGCCCTGCACGATCTACTGGCTTGGATGGCGGAAAACAACATCAAGCCCGCTCATCATCCGCCAGAGCTTTAACACTCCTGCTTGTCCAGGCGCTTTTTCAGCCATAAAATTTTGCGCGCCAATCCCCGCCAGGCGCGTACCTCGCGGCTGCTAAGTTTAGCCCTCTCCAGGCTGGCTTTGTAAGGGCGCATAAAATGCTCGGGATTTTCAGGATTTATTACCTTGATGGCGGCAAAAGCCGTTTGCAGGTGGTGGCGCAAGTCCAGTTGTTCTTGTAAGGGCGCTGGGTTAATTTTGCTAACCGCTTTGGGAGCATGGCTTTCAAGCAGATGTAGGCGCAGTTCATAGGCCAGCACCATTACCGCTTGCGCCAGATTGAGCGAACTGGACTCAGCCGTTGGTATATTAATGGTAAGGGCGCACATATCCAGATCGTGGGTGTTAAGCCCCTTGTCTTCCGGGCCAAAGACCAGGGCTACCAGCCCTTGGCGCGCTAATGGTAAAATTTGCTCCGCCGCCTGCCGGGGAGAAATTGGCCAGCCGCGCTCCTTGCCAACCCTGGCGCTGGTGCCGGCGGCCAATAAACAGCCAGTTAGGGCCTGGGCCAAGTTGGGGTAAACGGTCATACTCTCCAACCAGGGCTGGCCGGCATGGGTGGCCAGGCGTTGCATGGGCTCTGGCCAAAGGCGCTCGGGCGCCACCAGGCGCATAGGCCCCAGGCCCATATTGGCGCAAACCCTGGCCGTGGCGCCAATGTTTTCAGGAAAACGCGGGCTAACCAACACAGGAATGATGTTGCGTAAATCCTCGTTTATTTTATTTATGGCCATAATAATAATTTTTCAGCGACATTTATGATGCGAACCCTGCTTTTGAATAATGGATGCCGGGCCAAGTGATCATGGATTAAGCGCAAAGGTTCACAGGCCGGTTCATGGCCCAAGGCCATGCTACCCCAATGGATGGGCACCAGGTGCTTGGCGCCTAATTCGTCAAAAGCGAGAAACATTTCCGGTACGTCGGTGTGTGACTGGTGCATAAACCAGCGCGGCGCAAAGGCGCCACAGGACAATAACGCCAGGTCTATGCCAGGGTAGCGGCGTCCAATTTCTTTATAGCCCACAAAGTAGGCGGAGTCTCCTCCGAAATATAGACGGCCGCCATTTATCTCCAGCAGCCAGGAGGCCCACAAACTGCGGTTGGTAGGCTGGGTTAAGCGGCGCGACCAGTGATGGGCGGGCAGGCAGGTCAATTTTAAATTGTCGTAGATAATGTCCTGCCACCAATCGAGCTCTTGCACCCTGGTGGCCCCCCAGGCACGAAGCAAGTTGCCAACTCCCAAAGGGCAGATAAAACGCGCCCGCGCCAGTTGGCGAATAGTGGACTTATCCAGATGATCATAATGATTGTGGCTAATTACGATGGTCAACTCATGGGGAAGGCTGGCGATATCGAGAGCGCTGGGCAGGCTGCGCTTAATATGAAAAGCCCGTTTGGCGCAAAAGGGATCCAGCAATAGGAGCTGGCCCGCCGCCTGTACGGCCAGTGAACTGTGCCCCAGCATAACCAGTTGATCGGGGTCTTGCTGGTTGTAACGCCAGCAAAGGCCTGACGTGTCATGAGGGGGGATATAAGCCGGATAGCTGCCGCGGCTTAATAAAAAGTGCAAGTAGTCAACCCAATGGTGTTGTTGCCGGCGCAGCCAGGGGTTGTAAAAACGGCGGTTACGCTGGTCATAATGAGGGGCATAGAGGCTGGCCGGGTCTTGAGCAGCCACCTGCCGGCGCCATCGTTCCTCGCAGAAAGATGGAGTTTGACAAAGGCGTTTAAACATTTTGACACTTGGTAGCATTAAACGTAGCGATCCAGCAAAAACCCCGGGTTAACGCTTTGCCGGGCAAAACAGCTTTGCGCGGTATAGGCCATGTTGGTAAAGTAAAAACGGCTGGAGCCCTTGCTCTCGTCTTGGATTTTACCTGGCTTGTCCAAACGTATGGAGGAGTTGTAGGTAGCTAAGTTTAGCCTGCTGGTGCTATTGAGGTCTATCCGCATGGCTATACCTTGGTGTCAAAGTCGCCCGAGGCATTGGCCGGACGATGCAATTCGATTTCCAGCGGAACCGAAAGCGAGCTGGACTCAACAGGCAAGCGTTGAGCGTTATGCCATTTTTCCGGCAAAACTACGCTTAAGCTGGCAGGTTTGGTAATATAGCCGCGTCCCGCGCAGTTATTGCAGATGCTGCTCTCACCACGTTGCCACAGCTTGCCCGAACCCTGACAAACCCGGCAGGGGCGGCGGCGGCGCAAGGGCAAGGCCAGGGCCTTGGGGTTGCCGCTAATTTCAACTTTATAAACTAGTTTGGGGCCATCTTGATTTATGCCCAGCAAAACCCAGTGGTTTTCTTCGGAAAGCGCTTCAGGTAGCTGGATGGCACTGTCTTCCGCCGGGGGGGGGGGCGCCTTGCCAGACCTGATCCATGAGGAAAATGTGGAGTTAATTTTGCTTGTTAGGCGGTTAAGGGGCAAAAACCAGGCATTGTCATCTTCTGGCTTCTGGTTTTTAAAATGGGCATTAAGGACGCTATAAGCCTGATTAATACGCGCCATTAGCACTTGCGCGTCTGGGGTGCGGTCGGGGTGTAGGGCTCGCGCTAACGTATGATAGGCTTGCCGCACCTGGCGGGCATCCTGCCCAGGACGTAGCCCCAACGTTTGGTAGGCCTGTAAAATATGGTCTGCGGTTTTGTTATCGCTCATGCCAATTGCAATCTCCTGCTTTTTCATTTTATATAGTTTTGGAAGAAAAGCCAGCAGTTAGTGAGATAAAGGCTTTCATAACTATTTTTTGTCCGAGCCATAGGCGGGTTTTTGTTGATAAAAGGGAGCAAGCAAGTGGAAAGATGCCAATTTACGGCTATTATTAGGTTGGATGATATTTTGCTGACCATTAGTTAGAGGATGAGCAATGCTGTACCAAACCTTACAAGAGCGTGGATTTGTAGCCCAATGCACCAACGAGGAGGATTTGTCCAACCTGTTGAGCGCCCAGGGCATCATTGGCTATATTGGCTATGACCCGACAGCCACCAGCCTGCATGTGGGGCATTTGCTGCCCATCGTTTCTCTTATTCATATGCAGCGCGCCGGCCATCGTCCCTTGGTGCTGGTGGGCGGAGGTACCGGCCTGGTGGGCGACCCCTCCGGACGTACAGAAATGCGCAACTTTCTCACTATGGAAGCTTTGACAGAGAATGTGGCGGCCATCAAAAAACAACTCAGCCGTTTTCTGGAGTTTGGCCCCAATAAGGCCACTATGGTAAATAATGCTGACTGGTTGGTTCCGTTAAAATATCTTGAGTTTTTGCGCGATATTGGTCGCCATTTTTCTGTAAACCGCATGCTGGCCCAAGAGAGTGTCAAAAACCGCTTGGAACGGGGTATGAGTTTTATTGAGTTCAATTACTCTCTCTTGCAGGCCTACGATTTCATGTATCTGGCCAAGGAATTTGGCTGCCAGTTGCAGCTGGGTGGTAATGATCAGTGGGGTAATATTGTGGCTGGGGTGGATTTAACCAGGCGTATGCTGGGTAAAGAAGTGTATGGGCTCACCCTGCCACTGCTAACCACTGCCAGCGGCGAGAAAATGGGTAAAACTGCCAGTGGGGCGGTTTGGCTAGATGCGGAGCGTACATCAGTATATGACTTTTACCAGTTCTGGATCAATACCGCTGACGAAGATGTTATTCGCTTTCTTCAGTTGTTCACTTTTTTGGATATGGCGGAAATTGCCGAAATGGCTAAACTGCGGGGCGCTGATTTACGCCAGGCTAAGCAGGTGCTGGCCTGGGAAGTTTGCCGCCTGGTGCATGGGGAAAGCGCTGCCAATGAGGCCAAAGCTGCGGCCCTGGCGGCCTTTGGTGGTCAGGGTGGTGATCCTGATTCCATGCCCACTACCCATCTGCCAGCTAAACGCCTGCAAGAGGGTATTCCGGCTTTCATTTTGCTGCATGAAGTTGGACTGGCAACGTCTTCGTCCAATGCCCGCAGACTAATTAGCCAGGGTGGGGCTTATGTTGGTGATTCCAAAATTACCGATTATGATCAGATTATTAGCCTAAAACAGGCCGGTTCTGACGGCGCTATCTGGCTGCGTGCCGGCAAAAAGAAG
The DNA here is from genome assembly GCA_031554335.1 of Desulfarculales bacterium. Lineage (GTDB taxonomy): Bacteria > Desulfobacterota > Desulfarculia > Desulfarculales > Desulfarculaceae > JAIRYI01. The sequence goes on along the minus strand of JAVBVK010000015.1, from coordinate 5,756 downwards.
CACCATCGGGTGCTGGCTGCCAACTAGTATTGGCAGAAGCTAATCTGCCAAAGGCACTCTGCGGTATTGCTTGGCCTGGGCCATAAGCTGTTGAAACCAAGATTTATCCCTAAATCTTTGCAAATAGGGGTTGAGGAGCAGGGTGTCATACAGCTTTTCTTCCTGCACATCCAGCATCTCGCCTATTTTGGTGCGGCAGGTTTTTTCGTTATTCATAACCGCGGCCAGGCAAAGCAGCCACACGTCTTTGGCAAATGGTTCTTGCTGGTAGCGCCCAATACGGCTTTCCTGGGCAATTTTTTGCAGGCGTTGTTTTTCTTCAGCATTGCTTTCCATAGCGGACCATTTGGTGCACAAGGCATTCAAAGCGGGAAAGACCGTGCGGCTGTTGGGGTTTAGCGCCAATGCCATCTGCAAATAGTCCAGCGCCTGCTTGAAGTGAACTATTGGGTCAGGATCCTTTGCCGCCATATCCTGGCACAGCCCGGCTAAGCTTTCCAAAATGCCAATCATCTGAAAAACTTTGAGATCTCCGCTTAAGGCGGCAATCAGGTTCCAGCGCGCATTTTTAAAAGAGCCTTGCGCTTGTTCGGGGTTAGAGGCCTTATTGGCCAGCATCATATGGCCTTGGGCCGCCACCATTTTTAAAAAAGAATTTTGATTGGTTTTTAACTTGGCAATGTTTCTGCTTTGCTCATGGCTTTGCTCTAACAGGGCAAGCGCCTCTTCTACGGTAAGCTTGCCCTCTTTTATGCCTTGCTGGGCCAGAGTGGCAGCCATGAGGCTGCTGGCATAGTGGCCATGCATTTTATCAGGGTGCATTTCGCTGAAATTACGCCAGCTTTCATATTGTTTTTTCACGGATTTAAAATTTTTGGGGTGGCCCGCCAGGTAAGACATCGTGCGGAAAAAATCCACTTCGTGTAGCGGTGATTCAGGGTTGCGCAGATAATGCTGCATAATTCTTTGATTTTTTTGCGCGGTAGTCATACGCCGCATAATGAACAAACCAACAATCAGCGCAGCCAGAAAAGTCAAAATCATCCAGTCGTCCGGGCGTTCTATTTCCACACGGGCTTCTTCAGCCGCCCAAACCAGGGCGGGCATGGTGCATAAAGACAGAATAGCTATAAAAGAAGCTAAGGTTTTATTCATAGGGCCTCCTGATTATCGACAGTAATGGCATAAATATGATAATTTATATTTAAAAAATAAATTAAACATGGAAAAAACTTTATATCTTGGCTGGGGGCGCAAATTTGAGTGGCAAGCAAAAAAGTCCATGCCTTCAGCACACTGAAATTAGCACTTTATAGTGTAACTGTTTACAACAAAGGCTGCCAGAGGTTTAGCAACTATGCTGTTGTCTGCTATCATTATAATATACCTTGGTTAGGTTGTAGTGTGACATGGCAAAAAATAATAAAAAAGAAGTACTAAACACCCCCTTTGCCGGTCTTGGCCAGCGCTTGCATAAACTGGCGGCCAGCGCGGCCAGCGCGGCCGAGAGGCCAGCGGACAATGCGGCGCCGCCCCTAAAAGCCGAGACAAGTGCGCCTGTCTCGACAGACGAATCTGGGTTGTTTGCCCAGGCCATGCAGGGAGTGGAACCTGTAAGCCGGCGGCGAGGTAGGTCGCATCCGCCCGCGTTAGCCCAGCCTGTGGTCAGGTTTGTGCCCATTGATGAGGAACTGGAGGTAATGGCGCATTTGGCTGAGCTTATTGCCGGAGAAACAGCCATTAATATTTCTTGGCATAAAGACTATGTGCGCGGCACATCCCAGGGGGTTAACCAGCAGCTTTTAAGCATGCTGGAGGCGGGGCGCTTTTCTATACAGGACTATTTGGATTTACATGGCCTGGGGCCAGATGAAGCCTTGGCCAAGGTGGAAGAGTTTTTGGGCAAAAGCCGGGCTCGCGGCTTACGCCACGTTTTGGTGGTGCATGGCAAAGGTAAAAACTCCAAAGGGGGGGAATCTATATTAAAAGAAACTCTTAGCCAGCACCTTTCACACAAGCGTTTTGCTCGCTGGGTGTTAGCTTTTTGCAGTGCGCGTCAGGCAGATGGAGGCACCGGCGCCATGTACATTTTGCTCAAAACCTGGCAGGGCCCTAGCATTTTTGTCAGGCCTAGCAAGGGCGACTGGCCTGACAAGCAAAACCCCTGAACAGTGATTGCTGTTCAGGGGCCACATAATTTCGCTATCGCTAACTTTTAGTATACGTGGTCTTCCAGCAAAGAGCGCCACTGCGGATGGCGTAGGCGCTGCAGGGCCTTTTTCTCAATTTGCCGCACGCGCTCCCGGGAAAGTTTAAATACCTGCCCCACCTCTTCCAAGGTGTGTTCATCTTCAGAGCCTAAGCCAAAACGCATTTCTAAAATGCGCCGCTCGCGGGGGTCTAAAGCCTCCAGGGCGGAAGACAAGTGCTGCTGCATCTGCTGCTCGCCCACCTTTTCAAAGGGGCTTTCCGCTTCTTTATTTTCAATAAAGTCGCCAAGTTCATCACCATCCTCGCCCACCGGTGTTTCCAAACTGGTTGAGTCAAGGGTTAAGTTGACAATATCTTTTATTTTATCTTCATCAATACCTACGCGCTCCGCCACTTCCTTGGGCAAAGGTTCGCGCCCTAATTCTTTAAGCAACCCATAATAAACTCTAAAATATTTGCTGCGTAACTCCAGCAAATGAATGGGAATACGAATGGTGCGGGCCTGATCGTAAATGGCGCGGCTTATGGTTTGGCGTATCCACCAGGAAGCAAAGGTGCTGAAGCGAAATCCGGTGCGGTAGTCGTAGCGGTTAACCGCCTTCATTAAACCAATGTTGCCTTCCTGAATAAGGTCGGCAAAGCTAAGGCCGCGAAATGTATACTTTTTAGCAATGCTGACCGCTAGCCGCAGATTGGCCTCCACCATTTCTTTAACCGCGTCTTCTACTTTGCATCTGGTATCATCAATTTCGCACATCAGTTTATTTAGTTTTTTGGTGGGCTTTAAGCGGGCTGCGCAGCGCCTCACCTGCTCTTGGGCTTCAGCCATAACATCTTCAACGCTTAAAGGAGAACGATGCGAGTCTTCCAGCCAGCCGCCAATACGCTGCCTGGTCTCATGGGAATCTTTTACCGCCTTTAAAATTTCCAAAGAGCGGGAAAGAATAACCTCCCTGCCATCGCGAATGGTCTTACCCAAAGCAAGTTCTCTTTCAGGAGTAAGCAAATCGCGGCCTTCTACTTCCTTAAAATAAACTACAGGAGTATCAAGGCTTAGGTCACTATTGCGTTCTTCTCTGGTGGAATTGGCGGAAGATGAAGTGTTTGGCCGGTATTTTAATACGTCATCAAAATCGCCCCAGGCCAATTTAGAATTTTCCATATCTTTTTCCATAAGTAATATTTTTCTCTACCAGTATGAGAACACGTACTATATAACCAACAATGATTATTCGCAACACATCAATTTTTAGCAGCGGCTATTAATTACTTAATCAGCGAAAAAAATTAAAGTTTTTAATTTTAGTTTTGGATAAGTTAATGACCTCTACAAGTGTTATGTATTATATTGATAATCACTTTTTAACATGTGTGCAACGCAGTTGGTTTTTGCTTCTTGTAGATCAAGGGCTACTTTAGTACACGTTATACTACTTGCAGGCCTCAGTCAAGATTTTTTTCCTGGTAGCAGCGCGAAAGCGGATGCGCGCCTGCATGCTATAACAGTAAAAATATTAATCAGTTATATTGCAGGCCAGTTTTTGCCTACACTCTGGGCGGCGTGGCGTAATGAAAGCGCTTGTTTTGGCTCGTGAAACGGGGGGCGCAAATAATTGCGATAAAATTTCTTATGACCATCGTAGGCTTTGCGCAACAGCACAAAAACAGCCATTAAATGACGGAGTCATTTCATCACTAGCTTGGTGGCCTGGAACAGGCTTGCGCAATGGCATAGCCACCGGGAGCACGTTGCAACCTAATGAACTCTAGTTGGTTGGCTCAAAAATAGATACGCAGTTACGACTTTTGCGCTTGGAGTCAAGTAGGGCCAAGTCTGCCCGTTCAAACAAGCTGGCTACCGTATCATCTTTTTTGGCTTGAGTTAAGCCCACAGAAATAGTGATACGCAATACTTCATTTTTATATTTAAAACGAATAGCCTCTATGGAGGCGCGGATACGTTCCGCGCAGGCCACAGCTTCTTCTATAGATAATTCCCGGAAAAGAATTACAAATTCGTCTCCGGCGTAGCGGAAGAGATGGTCTTTGGGGCGCATGTTGGCCACAACTTGCTGAGTCATGGTAATAAGCACTTTATCGCCAGCCTGGTGGCCAAAATTGTCATTAAAATGCTTGAAGTGGTCAACGTCTAACACCGCTAAACAAAATGGCCAAAAAGATGGATCAGCCAAAGCGGAGCTGAGCAGCCTGTCCATAGCCCTCTTATTGGCCACGCTGGTGAGCGGGCAGGTTAGGGCGGCCTCTTCTATCAGCTTGCTTTGCTCTTGGATACAGTTAAGATTTTCCCGGGCAGCCATCAGTTCTTTGCTCAGCCGGTCAATTTCTTTATTATTGACTTCCAGTAAAGCCTCTTCCCGCACGCGCCGCTCTTTAATAGACTCACGCATTTTAGAAAGGTGCTCAACAGCTTTCGCCTTGAGGGCGGTCAGCGAATTGGCCTGATTGATTTCTTGCGCCAGGCCGCCCATATAATCAACCAACTGTTTGTCATACTGATTGGTGTTTTGCGACAAAGCCTGGGTGGTGGAGCTGAAGGATGCCATCATTTCCTTTTCAATGGCCATAACTTCTTTTAGAAGATCATTAAAAGCCTCTTGGGTCTTTTGCTGATGTTCATCATGATATTTTTTAGCCTCAGACAAAACTTCCAACAGCGATGGCCAAAATTTTTCAGTCTGGGCCGTGCGCAATAGCGATTTGAGATTGAGCAGTGATTGCACGCGAGAGTCGTCTGCACGGCTGTCAACATACATAAGCGCGCGTAAGGAGTCAATAAAATTATCAATGTCTTTCATGGAAACATTAAAAGACAGTGTATCATCACAAAGATATACTTTTGCTTTTTTGGGATCAGACACTATAGGTTCCTATCGCTTAACCAAATAATAAAGGTTAACGCCCCATCAAGCCGCATATGAATGAATAGCCCGATATATTGATGCAAACTCAAGATGTAATAGCAGACCGCGTCTCAACCAAGTGTGGCAAAACAGCCTTGCGTCCAGTTTATTAACTACAAATATATTTTAAACTAATTTTTCAGCTAACGCAAGCGCCAAACCCGCCATGAGGTTGGGTTTTGCGAATATTGCGTCAGCAGAGGAAATATTTGGGCTTGGCCCAAGAGCCGCATGCCATAACGTCTTCCGGACTGACGGAATGGGAAACGATTTTTTGACTAATAGGTCATGAAAAGAACGGGAAATTTTAATTTCTAGATGCCTGCTGCGCCCATTGGGAAAAGTCGCTTTTGTTTAACAAAAAATGCAAAAAAATTAAAAATGTCCATAAATGTTATACACAACTTTCCAGATTGCCCGACAAATTTTCTGGAGAAATAGCTGTATTACGTATGCCAAAACTAGGTTCAGTACTCATTAAGTTAAGAGCACCAAGACAGCACATCGTCATTAACTACAAATAATTGCGTTATTGTCACCCCGGAAGTGGCGTTAGCCGCTATCCGGGGTCCATGCTTTTAAAGCTAACAGCCTGGATGCCGGATAGCCGCAAAGCGGCTTCCG
>JAVBVK010000010.1:0-6622 GCA_031554335.1 Desulfarculales bacterium | reverse complement strand
CCACGTCATATTATATTGTGGACGAGGCTCTGATTATAAGTAACCTGCATAATCTCATGCTGTTTATTGTTAAAAGCGGCTGCCGAGTCCTGCTTGCTCAAAAGGCCTTGTCCATGTTCGCCCTCTATCCGCTGATTGGCTCTTATCTGCACGGCACCGCTGCCAGCGGTTACTTCGAGGCCAAACTTGGGCACGAGCATATGGGCGGCGAAACCCACATTTTTTCCCCAGCTTATACGGAGGCGGAATTTACCGACATTGCCGACATCTGCGACCACATTATTTTCAATTCTTTTGCCCAATGGCAAAAATTTAAGGAACCAGCCCTTAAAGCGGGCGCGTTATGCGGGCTGCGCATTAATCCGGAATGCTCCACCCAGGAGCGCCCCATTTACGACCCCTGCGCCCCAGGCTCGCGTTTGGGCATAACTGCGTCTAATTTTGAGCGGCGCGCGTTAGACGGCATAAGCGGCCTGCACTTTCATACCCTGTGCGAACAAAATGCCGACGCGCTGGCCGCCACTTTGCTTGCGGTTGAAAGTAAATTTGGCCAATATCTTTACGGCATGCGGTGGATAAATTTGGGCGGCGGCCATCACATAACCCGCGACGACTACGATGTGGCAACCCTCCTGGCAAGCATTGCCCGCCTGCAAAATAAATACGGACTTACGGTTTATTTGGAACCCGGCGAGGCGGTGGTGCTCAATGCCGGTTTTTTGGTAGGCACGGTCATCGATATCATAAACACCAGTGCCCTGCCCGTAGCGGTGTTAGATATCTCCGCAGCCTGCCATATGCCAGATGTGCTGGAAATGCCCTACCGCCCCCCCCTGCTGGGTAGCGATATCCCCGGTGGGCTTGAACACACCTATCGCCTGGCCGGCCCCACCTGCCTGGCCGGCGACATAATTGGCGACTACTCTTTCGCCAAAAAGCTCGAACCAGGCATGCGCCTTATTTTTGGCGATCAGGCCCATTACAGCATGGTCAAAAACAATACTTTTAATGGTATGAACTTGCCGAGCATTGCCATAGCCCGTGCAGGCGGCGGTATCGGCCTGATTAAGAGCTTTGGCTACGAAGATTTCAAAAACCGTCTATCTTAAAGCGCCATGCCTAACAGACTTTCATTTGTAAATTATATTTTTGATCCGCCTTTGCTCACCGGCCGCCTGCTAAAGCGCTACAAACGCTTTCTGGCGGAAGTGATGTTAGACCACAATGAGCAAACCGTCCTCTGTCATTGCCCCAACTCTGGCTCCATGCTGGGTTTGGCTCAACCCGGCACTCCGGTAGCGTTGAGCCACAACCTGGAGGCGAAGCGCAAAACCGCCTATACCTGGCAGTTGAGCAAGCCAGATGACCACTGGGTGTGCATAAATACTGCCTTGGCCAACAAACTGGCGTTGCGTGCGGCCTTGCAAAACTGCCCGCCTTTTTTTAACGATGCCTTAACCGTGCAGCCCGAAGTTAAAGTAAGCGAGCGCAGCCGCCTTGATTTATTAGTATGTAAAAAAGACGCCAAACTGTATGTGGAGGTTAAAAGCGTAACTTTGCTGCAGGGGCGCACCGCCATGTTTCCCGACGCTGTAACCACACGCGGGCAAAAGCACCTGCATGAGCTTATGCGGCTTAAAACCAGCGGCCACCAGGCCCTGATGTTGTATCTGGTGCAGCGGCAGGATGCCGAATCTTTCGTTCCCGCCGCCCACATAGACGCAGCTTACGCTAAGACATTGCAAACGGCGATTGCGGCGGGAGTGGACGTGCTGGTGTGGCAGTGCAAAGTTGGCTTAACTGGCATAACCCTGTGGCGCCAGTTGCCCTTTCACGGCCACGCCGAAATTTAGTCGTTGCGGGTTACGTAGGCCGCTATGTTTTCTTTCATGCGCAGGCTGGTAGCCACGTTTTGCGCGCTGTCCAGGTTGTCGTAGCCTCCCACTCGCACCCTCAGTCTAACCCCCACGCCCTCTATGCTTATGCGCGACACATAGGCGGGGAAGCCAGCGCGACGCAGGCGGTTAGACAAATCCGTAGCCTGGTATTCATCTTTGAAAGAACCCACCTGCACGGTAAAACGCCCAGTGGGCGCTGGCGCGGCGCGTGGCGCAGTTGGCTGAGTGCTGCTGGGTTGCGGGCTGGGCGCGGGGCCAGTGGTGGCGGCCGGGCGCGGGCCGCTGGGCGCGGCTATGGGCGCGTCGGGCCGATATGGCCTTATTTGATTGAGCGCTGGCGGCGGCGTGGCTGACGGCTCCACCGTCGCGCCAGCTTGGGCCGCATGCTGCGCACTAGGCGCGGGCGCAGCAGCGCTGCCTGGTGCGGGCGCCTGGCTGGGGTGCTCGCTTATCTGCGGGTTGGGTGCCGGCGCGGGGGTGGCAGCCGCCGGTTGAGCTGGCTCGGGCCTGGGCGCTGGCGGCGCGGCCGGGGCAGACGGCGGCACAGGGCCGCGCCCGGTGGGGTGGCTGGACAAATCACGGTAAAACGAAAGATCGGGGTCGCGCAAGGGCGCCTGGGAGTTTTGCTCGTCTTCCCTGTAAAAACTTATGCCAAACCAAGAAAGAGAAAGCCGGCGCAGGCTTTCCAACTGCTGGTCGCTGCCCAGAGAGCCCTGCCCCACCAGCAGCCCCAGAATAAATGCCCATATGATAAGAAGGCAACTTAAGCCCCAGCGCAATAAGGCGGAGCCAGGCTTAACCAGCTTGCCTTTTTTTTTGTCCTTCCCCGCCGTCATGCCTACATAAACTCCGGAGCGCTAACACCTAACAGGCTAAGCCCGTTTTTCAGCACTTGGCCGCAGGCTTTGCACAAAGCCAGACGCGCGGCGGCCATGCTTTCTTCCGTTTGCAAAATAGGCTTATCGTTATAATAAGAGTGAAAGAGGCTGGCCAATTCGCGTAAATAAAAGGTAAGTCGGTGCGGCTCCAGTTTTAGTGCCGCCTCTTCCACCAAGCCGGGAAATTCGCGCAGAAGCTTGGCTAAGTTCACTTCGTCGCTGGCTTTTAGTAAATCAATGTTGGGCTCAACTTCCAGTGCGCACGGTTTTTCCGCTAATGCCTTACGCAATAGGCTGCACACCCTGGTGTGGGCATACTGCACATAAAATACAGGGTTATCCATGCTTTTTTGTTTAGCAACGGCCAAGTCAAAATCCAGCCCCACGTCGGAACGCCTGGTTAAGAATAAAAAGCGCGCACTGTCTTTGCCCACCTCTTCCACCACCTGGGCCAGCGTGTCAAACTGGCCACCGCGGGTAGACATGGCCACCAGCTCGCCCGCGCGCAGCAGGCGCACCATTTGCACCAGCAGCACGGTAAGCGCGCCTTCTTCCGCCCCCAGGCCTTTAAGCGCCGCTTTTACTCTGGGCACATAGCCATGGTGGTCGGCCCCCCACACATCCACCAGCCTGCTGAAGCCGCGGTTTAGCTTATTCAAATGGTAGGCTATATCGCTGGCAAAATAGGTGAGTTCGCCATTGCTGCGCCGCACCACCCGGTCTTTGTCGTCGCCCAACTTAGTGCTGGCAAACCACAATGCGCCGTCTTTATGGTAAAGCAGGCCGGCTTTATCAAGACGTTTAAAGGCGTCATCCACCGCGCCGCCGGTCAGTAGCGACTTTTCGCTAAAATAATTTTCCAGGCTTACTCCGAAATCGGCTAAATCTTTTTTGATACCGTCTAAAATACTTTCCGCCGCCATTTGCGTGGCCAGGCCAAGTTCTGGGCTGTCCGCATCTGCCGCCCATTGGTTTAATTTTTGCACAGGGCTTTGGTGAAGCTTGTCTTTAATGGCAGGCAGCTCCAAATACTGCCTGGCCAAGTCTATTATATAATCTCCCCGATAATGGTTTTCGGGAAAGGGGGTGTTATCACCCATAAGCTCACGCCCACGAAATATGACCGAACGCCCCAAAGTAGCCATCTGGTTGCCGGCGTCGTTAAGGTAGTATTCGGTAAGCACATCAAAGCCGCAAGCACGCAACAGCTTGGCCATAACATCACCCAGCACCGCGCCGCGGCCGTGCCCCACATGCAAGGGGCCGGTGGGGTTGGCGGAAACGAACTCCACCATAACCTTGCGCCCGGCTCCTGTTTGGCTGTGGCCATAGCTATCGCCCGCCTTAAACACCGCTTCCAGCACACCCATAAAGGCTGCCGTGTTTACAAAAAAGTTGATGAAACCAGGCCCGGCTATCTCCACTTTGCTCAGCAGGCCATCTTTGTCTTCTATGTGCTCAATAATAAGCTGCGCCACTGCCCGCGGGTTTTGCCTGGCCTCTTTAGCCAGCTTCATGGCCACATTACAGGCAAAGTCGCCATGTTCGGCCTGGCGCGGGCTTTCCAGTTCCAGCGCGGGCATGGCGGCTTCGGGCAGCTTGCCCGCCGCCCGCGCGCGGCCAATAGCAGACATCAATAAATTACTCAACAAAATTTTCACGTTTACTTGCTCCAATAAAAAACGCGCATAACCTGCGCAAAAATTTTACTTACGGTTCCAGGCAAGGCGGCGGCAGGTAGCGGTGCGGCAGGCCGGCGCCTAGGCTGCACATAATTTCGTAGCTTATGGTGCCGCTAAAGGCGGCCACGTCCTCAATGCTTATTTGCGCGCCCCCCTGGCGTCCCAAAAGCACCACCTCGTCTCCCACCTTGGGTAAAGGCTTCATGTGCCCCACATCCACCATCATCATGTTCATGCAAATCATTCCGCGTTGCTGTGCGATCATGCCGTTTATAAGCACATGGGCCCGGTTAGAGGCCGCGCGATGGTAGCCTTCGGCATAGCCAATGGGCACTATGGCCAAATGGGTATCAACCGGCACAGTATAGGTGCCGCCGTAAGAAACCTGACTGCCGGCCCGTGCCTGGTGCAGCGCAATTATACGGGCGTGCAGGCTCATGGCTGCGCGTAAGTCGGCCGCACCCGCCAAAGATACATCGGGCAGGCCGCCATAGAGCGCCACCCCTAAACGCACCCACTGGGCCAGGTCGTAGGCGCCAGCCGGCGGCCGCATTACTCCGCCGCTGTTAAGCACGCTGCTGTAAGGCAAAGGCAACCCTTGGTTGCGGGCCGCGCGCAAAAGCTGGTTGAACAACCGCACCTGGCGCGCGGGCTGGCTAAGCTGCAAACTGCCGCCATGGGCCAAATGGCTTACCAGGCCCTTTGCCTGCAATGCGGGCAAAGCAGCCACGCCCTCCAGAAAGGCGGGTACATCGTCGGGGCTTAGCCCCAAGCGGTTCATGCCTGTATCCACCTTAAGCATAAAGCCGGCCGCGATTCCCAGGCTTTGCGCGCGTGCGGAAAGCGCCTTTAGCAGGTTTAACTCGCTGGTAATGGGCCACAGATCGTATCTAATAATCTCCGCAGCCTCCTGTGCCTCTGCCCCCATAAGCAGCCAAATGGGCCCGCTAATGCCCTGGCCGCGCAATGCCGCGCCTTCGCTAACCTTGGTTACAGCCAAGGCTTCCACCCCGGCCTGCTGCAACAGCGGCGCCAAGTGCAGAGCCCCGTGGCCATAGGCGTCGGCTTTTATCACCGCCGCGGCCTTGGCCGCTTTAGGCATGGCCGCGCGCAAAACCGCCAGGTTGTGCAACACCGCCGCCGGGCTTATGTAAAGCTGCTGGTTAGAAGTGCTTAAGCCACGCATTTCATTCTTTAACTCCCGGATCTATTTTAGCAGTTAAGCCTGGCTATTGCTCGCCGCAGGTCACAAAAAATGCCGCCGTCGGCGGCTAATCGTCTTTACATCTGGCCGTATCGGGTTAAAATATAGGCTCGCGCGTGCCTGTAGCTCAGTTGGATAGAGCAACGGCCTTCTAAGCCGTGGGTCGGGGGTTCGAATCCCTCCAGGCACGCCAGTAAAAACAGCAGGTTATGTTGTTTACGACATCATCTGTTTTTGTTTTCCCTACTTTTGTCCTACTTTTCCAGCGCAAACAGCTCAGCACACTGCGGCAAACCACAGCAAGCGAGGCGAGGCATGACGTATGCAACGCCAGCCTAAAACACGAGCTAGCGCAAAAGGCTGGCCAGGCGCGGTTGCTCCAAAAGCAGGAACATGGGCTTGGCCGGTAAGCGGCCACTTATTGGGCAGGTTTAATCTCCAGGGAATTAAGTATGCCGTCTATTATTGGCCGCATTTGCGTTGCCTCTGCCAAGGGGTATGAGGCGGTGGCTACGAAGCTTACGGATGAGGCGCTGTCAGCGCATTTAACCGTGTCCGCCTGGTATCCGTTTACCCCGCAGGTTTTTATGTATCTGTCGTGCAAAAAGTCGACGTTGCCGGACTGTCTCTGACAATAATTAGGGGTAACGGCAATAATAATGCGATTAATGGGTAAGACTCCCTAGGAAATAGGAATTTTTATAGTATCGGCTTAATTAGGGTACAGAGAAAACCCCCGCCAGCACTTACTGGCGGGGGAGAACTCATTTTACAGGCAAGGCTCTGAAATTTTGCAAAACCTCTTTGAAAAGCTCCAGATTTTGCGGTTTATTATGAAACACGTAATTGACATGGTAAACGCAATAAAAACCGGTTTTTTCATCTTCGCGTTGAAATGCCGCTCGATACATGCCGTCCCTGCATTCATAATAAACTTTGAACTAACCGTCAACTGGCACT
>JAVBVK010000011.1:0-6866 GCA_031554335.1 Desulfarculales bacterium | reverse complement strand
GGCGGCTTCCGGGGTGACATGCTGCTTTATAGTCATTCCGGAAGCGGCGTCAGCCGCTATCCGGAATCCAGGCTGTTAGCTTTAAAGGCATGGACCCCGGATAGCCGCTTGTGGCGGCTTCCGGGGTGACAATAACGCAATTATTTGTAGTTAATGACGGTGCGCTGTCTTGGTGCTCTTAACTTAATGGGTCCTGAACCTGACAATGGCGGCCGCCGTGCCTAAACCGCCCTGGCGGGGTTTTCAGGCCGGCTGGGCTGCCGGCTGGTGGGTAAGGCGGCCCTGGCACACGGTGTAAATAGCCCGGCCGGGCAGGGTTTGCCCCAAGAAGGGGCTGTTGCTGGAGCGCGAACGGAAGTTTTCCACCCGCCAGGGGCTGTTGGGGCTGAACAGCACCAGATCCGCGGCCTCGCCCTCTTGCAGGGTGTTTGCCGGCAGGCCCAGAATGCGCGCCGGGTTTATGCTCATAAGCATAAGCATGCGCTCTAAACTAAGCGCGCCCTCATCCACCAGCTTAAGCATGGCCCCCAGCGCGGTTTCCAGGCCAATAACCCCAAAGGCGGCGGCGTCAAACTCCAGCTCTTTTTCCAGTTGGCTGTGCGGGGCATGGTCGGTGGCAATGGCGTCTATGGTGCCGTCATTCAAAGCCTGGCGTAAGGCCAGCATGTCTTTTTCGGCGCGCAAGGGCGGGTTCATTTTAAAGTTGGTGTTGTAGGCGCCTATGTCCTGGTCGCAAAACAACAGGTAATGGGGCGCGGTTTCGCAGGTTACCTTAAGCCCGCGCGCTTTGGCCTGGCGTATAACATCTAAAGAAGCCGCGCAGGAAACATGGGCAATGTGCACCGGGGTGCCGGTAAGCTCGCTTAAGATAATGTCGCGGCTAATGCCCAGAACCTCAGCCGCCCAGGGAATGCCGGCCAAACCCAGGCGGGCCGAAACCGCGCCTTCATGCATAACCCCGCCGGCGGAGAGGGCCATGTCTTCGCTGTGGCAAAAAACCGGCATGCCAAGCCCGCCCGCGTATTCCAGCGCGCGGCGGAAAAGCCGGGTATTGGCAAGCGGCCTGCCGTCGTCGCTGAAGGCCATGGCCCCGGCTTCTTTCAGGGCGGCCATTTCGCTTAAATTTTCGCCCTTCAGGCCCTGGCTTAAAGAAGCCACCGGGTATACCTGGCAAAAGCCCTCTTTGCGGGCGGTTTCCAAAATAAAGCGGGTAATTTCCGGGCTGTCGTTAACAGGGCTGGTGTTAGCCATGGGGCACACCGCGGTAAAGCCGCCGGCCGCGGCGGCGCGGGTGCCGCTGGCAATGGTTTCTTTATACTCCTGGCCGGGCTGGCGCAAATGCACGTGCAGGTCAATCAGGCCGGGCGCGGCCATTAGCCCGCTGGCATCTATGGTTTTGGCCTGGCTGGCGGCCGGGTGGTTAAGGGCGCTTGCCCCTATGGCCGCAATGCCGCCCTCCACAATAAGGATATGCCCCTTTTCCGGCGCCCGGCCGGGGCGTAAAATGTTGGCATTGGTGAATAACAGCACGGCTAACCTTCCCCTTCGCCCACCAAAAGATAGAGCAGGGCCATGCGCAAGGCCACGCCATTGCTCACCTGGGTTAAAATCAAAGACTGAACCCCGTCGGCCACCGCCGGCGCTATCTCCAGCCCGCGGTTGGTGGGGCCGGGGTGCATTACCACCGCGTCTTTCCTGGCCAGTTTAAGCCGCTTTTCGTTAAGCGCGTAACAGGCCGCGTATTCGCGCTCGCTGGGGAACAGCACGTCGAACAGGCGCTCTTTCTGCACGCGCAGCATCATTACCACATGGGCCTCGCAAAGCGCCGCCTCCATGCTGCTGGCCAGCACCGCGCCCAGGCTGGCCGGCTGGGGCGGCAGCATGGTGGGCGGGCCGTAAATATGCACGTTGGCCCCTAAGGCGCTAAGGCCCAAAATGTTGGAACGGGCCACCCGCGAATGGGCGATATCGCCGATAATGGCAACCTTAAGCCCGGCAACGCGGCCAAAGTGCTCCCAAATGGTGAAAATATCCAACAGCGCCTGGGTGGGGTGCTCGTGGGTGCCGTCGCCAGCGTTGATAACCGAGCAATTTTTGAGGTGCTGGGCCAGAAAGTGGGGCGCGCCGGAAGCGCCATGGCGGATGACAATGGCGTCCGGGGCCATGGCCTGCAGGTTGAGCGCCGTGTCCAGCAGGGTTTCGCCTTTGCTCAAAGAACTGCCCGAGGCCGAGATGCTCACCGTATCGGCGCTCAGGCGCTTGGCCGCCAGCTCGAAAGAGGTGCGGGTGCGGGTGGAATTTTCGTGAAAGAATAAAACCACGGTGCGGCCGCGCAGGGTGGGCACTTTTTTGATGGCGCGCGCATTTATCTGTTTCATGGACAGGGTGGTGTCCAGCACAAGCTCTATCTGGGAGGCGCTTAAACCTTCCAGGCCCAGGAGATGACGGCCTAAAGAAACTTCCATGTTAGGTTAAAACTCCACAAAAAAAACCAGCCCCGTGGCTGGCGGCTGGCAAACTGGCTTTGTTCATGGCTGACATGGTTTCCTCCGGCTTGTTTGTATAACAATACAAACCTTAAACAATTTTGTCAAGCTGAGGCATGGGCTGAATAATCTAATTATAATTTTCACTTTGCGCAAAAAAAATTTTTTGCGCTATAAAAAATTATAGCCGCATTCGGCCCAGGGCTCATCAATTGCCGTGCAAAACCAAGCGCCTTAATTCCGGCTGGCACCGCTTCCGCAATGGCAATAGCTCTTAACACGCCCACGCTTATTGGCTTATTAGCGTAACTAAGCATATCGGTTAATGAATCTTAGCCCAGGTGCTTCTTGCGGAAAAGGTAAAAGCGCGGCTTATGTTGCACGCCCTGTTACAACGCACCTTTTTATTTTGCCCGTCCGCAACGGCCTTTAGCTGTTTTCGCCGGGCTCGCGCTCAAAATGCTCGCCACACCAGGGGCAGTAGTTGAAGACCGTATCGCTGACATATTCGTTGCAGCCGGAACAGCGCACCATTAGCTGGTTGGAGCAAAACGGGCAGTAGTTGAAGTTGGCAAATTTATCCAGGCCCAGTTGGCGTAAGCCCTCCCAGGGCTCCTGGCATTCTTGCTCTAAACAGGTCTTTTCTTTGTAAGCCATGGTTATCTCTCTCTAAAATTAAAAACAGGGGCGCGAATTCGCGCCCCTTAAAGATAATGCCTAAATTACCAGGCGTAAGGCCTTACCGCGTCTTTATCTTTATTTTCCGTTGCCTCGCTCTTAATGTCTTTGCGCATATCCACCACCCTAACCGCCTTGCCGTCTTTTTTGGGCAGGCTTTCCGGGTCCATGAGCTTGACTTCCGGGGTGATCAAAATTTCGTCTTTCAAACGCCGGGTAAGGGCCTTTTGCAGGTTGGCGCGCTCTTCCGGGCTGGCGCAGTTTTCGCCCACCTCGGCCTTTACCCTAAGCACTTCCTGGCCCATCTGGCTGCCCTCTATCTCAATAAGATAGTTCTGGCCTATTTCCTCAAAAGAGAGCAACACCTGCTCTATTTGCATGGGGTAGATGTTGACCCCTTTCAAGATTATCATGTCGTCGGCCCTGCCGGTAATGCGGTCTATGCGCACGTGTTCACGCCCGCAGGGGCAGGGTCCGGGAAGAATGCGGGTAATATCGCCGGTGCGGTAGCGCAAAACAGGCATGCCCTCGCGGTTTAGGGTGGTCATCACCAGTTCGCCAAATTCGCCGTCGGGCACGGGCGCCTGGGTGTGGCGGTCCACCACCTCCACAATGTAAGCGTCTTCCCACACGTGCAGGCCGTTTTGCTCCAGGCACTCAAAGGCCACCCCCGGCCCGTTCATTTCCGACATGCCGTAAGAGTTGTAGCAACGGCAGCCCAAAAGCTCCTCTATGCGCGCCCGCGCCTCTTCGGTATGGGGCTCGGCGCCTATTATGGCAATGCGCACCGGAAATTCTTTGGGGTCTATTTTCTCCTGGCGCAGGGTTTCGCCCAAATACAGCGCGTAAGAGGGAATAATGTGGATGACGTTTACGTTGAAGTCGCGAATTAGCTTAAGCTGGCGCCTGGTGTTGCCCGCCCCGGCGGGACTGGTAAGGCAGCCTAGGCGTTCGGCCCCGTAGTGAATGCCCAAGCCCCCGGTAAACAGCCCGTAGCCCGAGGTGTTCTGAAACACGTCGCTGTTGCGTATACCCACCATGTACATGCAGCGGGCCATAAGGGCGGCCCAGTTGTCTATGTCGGCCTGGGTATAGTGAATGGCTGTGGGCGAGCCGGTGGTGCCGCTGCTGGCGTGCATGCGCACCAGTTTACTGTGGTCGGTAACCACCAGGCCGTAGGGATAATGGCCGCGCAAATCGTCTTTGGTGGTAAAAGGCAGGCGCTTAAACTCCTCCAGGCTCTGTATGTTGTTCAAGCCCGCCTGGCTAATGCGGCTGGCGTACATGGGGGCACGCGCGGCCCATTCCAGCGTGGTTTTAAGACGCGTAAGCTGCAGCGCGGCTATCCGCTGCCGGTTCAATCCTTCGCCCTGGTC
Source organism: Desulfarculales bacterium (assembly GCA_031554335.1). Classification (GTDB taxonomy): domain Bacteria; phylum Desulfobacterota; class Desulfarculia; order Desulfarculales; family Desulfarculaceae; genus JAIRYI01. Next base: position 2,326 of record JAVBVK010000011.1, on the reverse strand, counting down.
AAATAAGTCCATTTCATCACTCTCGCTTTCAGTGGTTTAGGCCCCAGCGGTAAAGGCGAAAACAAAAACCGCCTAACCCTGGTGGCTGGCGGTTTTGTTGTTTTTGCTTGTGCTAAGGAACTAAAGCATGGCCCTTTCGCGCGCGCCAACAAGCCCGCCGGAGTAGTAGTAACCCCGGTAGTAGTAATAATAATTTCTGGCTTGCACGTTCGGCATTTTAGTTCCCTATAACGTAATTTTCTATAACTATGCCACTTATTGGCCAAATGTCAACTTTTTTATTTGCCTTTGCCGGCCCGTTTGCCTTGGGCAAGGCCTTGCCGGGGGTTTGGGGGGGGCAAGGCCAAGGCAAATACAAAAGTTTCTGTTAGTTTTATTTTATGGGCAAAGGCCTTGGCCGCGCGCCCGCAACCGCTCCCGCCACTCTTTTATGAAGGAGAACACCATGAAACGGCTATCCTTATTGCTGCCCGCCCTGCTGCTGGCGCTTTTTACCTGCAATGCCGGCTTTTGCGCCAACCACGACAATGTGTGGAAGCAATACTTAAGCGCTTCCGAACAGGCGGCTCTGCTAAAAATAGCCAGCCCGCCGCCCGAGGCCAGCCAGCCCCAGACCAAGCCAGACCCCGAGCAAATGCTGGCCATACTGCGGACCGGCTTTAACCATTTTGGCGAAACCCTGGCCAAGCCCTTAACCACCCAACCCGCGGCCTTTGCTGAAGGCAATATAAAGGGCCTGTGGTTTAAACCCGCCAAAGCCGACCAAAGCAAGGTGCTGCTCTATTTCCACGGCGGCGGCTACGTGCTGGGCAGCCCGCGCACCGCTGCCGGCATAACCGACTTTTTAGCCGTAAGCGCGGGCATAACCTGTTTTTCCCTGGACTACCCCCTGGCTCCGGAGCATCCCTACCCGGCGGCCATTGAAAATGCGCTGCTGGCTTACAAAATGCTGCTGGCCAAAGGTTTTAAGCCGGGCCATATTACCTTGGCCGGCGATTCGGCCGGCGGCGGCCTGGCGTTGGCGCTTTTGCTTAAGCTGCGTGAGGAAAAGCTGCCCATGCCGGCCGGAGCTTACCTGCTCTCTCCCTGGACCGACCTGAGCGCCAGCCTGCCCAGCCATACCTTGAAACGCGACGACGACGCCCTGGTGGCTTTGGAGTTTGTGCAAAACCTGGCCAACTGGTACGCGGGCAAGCAAGATTTAACCGCGCCCCTTATTTCCCCCGCCTTTGCCGACCTGCGCGGCCTGCCGCCCCTTTTTATTCAGGTGGGCTCGTTTGAAGTGCTTTTGGACGATGCCCTGACCATTGCCCGCAATGCCGGCCTGGCCGATGTGCCGGTGCGTTTAAGTATATGGCCGGGCTATTATCATGTGTTCCAGATGATGCACAAAGAGCTGCAAGGCGGGCGCCGGGCCTTGCGGGACGGCGCGGTTTTTTTGAATGAAGCCATGAATCAAAAGCTTTTAATTCCGGCGGGTAACTAGGCTCAAAACTCATTAATTGCTTGTGTGAGCAGGCTGCTTAATCAATAGCAAGGTGGCGTGTCATGCCGGAAGCCGCTTTGCGGCTATCCGGCATCCAGGCTGTTGGATTTAAAAGCTAAAGGCATGGACCCCGGATAGCCGCTTGTGGCGGCTTCCGGGGTGACAATAACGCAATTATTTGTACAAGCCATTTCATAAATGGCTTGTAACGCCGCCTGTTAAGGCTTACGCGGCGGCGCAAGCCGCCGGGAGCGAAGCAAAAATCACACTTTTTGCTTCGCGGTCCGTCATAAATCCCCCTAAAGGGGGATTTATGAAATAACTTCTAGTTAATGAGGGTGCGCGGTCTTGGTGCTCTTAACATAATGACCCCTGAACCTAGGTACGCCCTCACCTACGGACTAGCGTATCTAACACCTTCTCGGCACGGCAGAGCCTATTTTGCGGCAAACCGCTGGCGGCCCAGAAAGGCAAAAGGCGAAAGGCAGAAGACAAAAGGCATGGATTCTTCGCTTCGCTCTGAATGACGGAATGAGAGGCTGTGCTTCGTTTGTAAAAGGCGAAAGCAAAGCCTGAAGGCAAAAGGCAAAAGGCGAAAGACAAAAGGCGTGGATTCTTCGCTTCGCTCTGAATGACGGAGCGGGAGGCCGTGGCGCCGCGCTCTGAATGACGGTGACTTAACATGCACAATACATTCGTGTAGGCGGCGTTAGCCGCAACCCGTTAAGAACCACGTCATTCCGGGGGCGGCCTTTAGGCCGCAACCCGGAATCCAGGCTGTTGGGTTTAAAACAAAAGGCATGGATTCTTCGCTGCGCTCTGAATGACGGAGTGAGGGGC
>JAVBVK010000023.1:0-60803 GCA_031554335.1 Desulfarculales bacterium | reverse complement strand
GGCCCTCTCCAGGCTGACCTATCCTTCTGCGTCCCCCCGTTGGTAATAACGGTGAACTGGTGGTGCAGGAATATTAACCTGCTTCCCATCACCTACGCCTTTCGGCCTTGGCTTAGGGACCGACTAACCCTGAGAAGATTATCTTTACTCAGGAAACCTTAGGCTTCCGGCGAGCGGGTTTCTCACCCGCTTTGTCGCTACTCATGTCAGCATATGCTCTTCTGATCGGTCCACTGGTCCTTACGATCCAGCTTCATCCCTGACAGAATACTCTCCTACCGATGTATAAACATCCCGCAACTTCGGTGGCGTGCTTTAGCCCCGTTACATTTTCGGCGCAGAACCACTTGACCAGTGAGCTATTACGCTTTCTTTAAAGGATGGCTGCTTCTAAGCCAACCTCCTGGCTGTCTGTGCATTCCCACATCCTTTTCCACTTAGCACGCACTTTGGGACCTTAGTTGGCGATCTGGGGTGTTTCCCTCTCGCCCATGGAACTTATCTCCCAAGGACTGACTCCCGAGCTAAAGTTAGCGGTATTCGGAGTTTGATTGAGTTTGGTACTCTGTTAGGAGCCCTAGCTCATTCAGTGCTCTACCCCCGCTACTCATCACCCGAGGCTATACCTAAATATATTTCGGGGAGAACCAGCTATCACTAAGTTTGATTAGCCTTTCACTCCTATCCACAGGTCATCCAAACGGTTTTCAACCCATACTGGTTCGGTCCTCCATTCCGTGTTACCGGAGCTTCAACCTGCCCATGGATAGATCACTTAGCTTCGGGTCTACTTCATGCGACTAATTCGCCCATTTAAGACTCGGTTTCCCTACGGCTACACCTAACGGCTTAACCTCGCCACATAAAGTAACTCGCTGACTCATTATGCAAAAGGCACGCGGTCAGACATGCGGATCCTATTTAAGAGCAAGCTCCAAATAAGCCGCAAACGTCCTCCCACCGCTTGTAAGCATACGGTTTCAGGTACTATTTCACTCCCCTCACCGGGGTGCTTTTCACCTTTCCCTCACGGTACTAGTTCGCTATCGGTCGTCGGCACGTATTTAGCCTTGCGAGATGGTCCTCGCGAATTCCGACGGGGTTCCACGTGTCCCGCCGTACTTGGGTGTTCTGTCCAGGAAGGCTGATGCATTTCGCTTACGAGGCTTTCACTCTCTATGGCGGACCGTCCCAGGTCCTTCTGCTATACATCAACTTGGTAACTTCCCGAGGAAATTGCAGTTTCCTCCGACAAAATCCCTCGACCCTCCCATGGCAACGCCTGCAAGCTTACACCATAGAAGTTTGGGCTGTTCCCTTTTCGCTCGCCGCTACTGAGGGAATCGCATTTGCTTTCTTTTCCTGGAGCTACTGAGATGTTTCACTTCACTCCGTTCGCCTGGTCTGGACTATGTATTCATCCAGCCATGCACAAGCATTACCTTGTGCAGGTTGCCCAATTCAGAAATCCCCGGATCAAAGCCTGTTTGACGGCTCCCCGAGGCATATCGCAGCCTACCACGTCTTTCATCGCCGTCCGACGCCAAGGCATCCACCGTATGCCCTTAGTAACTTGATCAAAATCTTGAAAAAACTCTTTAGACTCAACTTAAGTGTCGGAAAGAATACTTCTTACTCTATTTAATTGTAAAAGAGCGCGGGGCATTCAAAACCAGTTTGAATTCAACCCCCATTCCTGGGCCAGTTTGCTCTGTGCCCATAACAAACAACAAAAAACTTTTGTGGCTTGTTATGCCCACAGGGCTTCAATTGGTGGAGGTGAACGGACTCGAACCGTCGACCCCCTGCGTGCAAAGCAGGTGCTCTCCCAACTGAGCTACACCCCCGTATTGGGTCTGTAAACGTGGTGGGCCTAGAAAGACTTGAACTTTCGACCTCACGCTTATCAGGCGTGCGCTCTAACCAGCTGAGCTATAGGCCCATCAGAGACTTGTGTCCGCTTGTCCACAGGGCCAATTTACCCCAGAAACAAATTATAAAAGAACAATTCTCGATCGCTGAAAAATGAATAGCGTCAGACACCGATAAACGTATTGACCTAGGCAGTGAGCTTTGGACATAACGGAATCCGTATGCCAAGCTTGCACTCCTTAGAAAGGAGGTGATCCAGCCGCTGGTTCCCCAACGGCTACCTTGTTACGACTTCACCCCAATCATCGGCCATACCTTAAGGACCTGCCTCCCTTGCGGGTTAGCCCAGCCATTTCTGGTACAGCAAACTTTCGTGGTGTGACGGGCGGTGTGTACAAGGCCCGGGAACGTATTCACCCCGGCATGCTGATCCGGGATTACTAGCGATTCCAACTTCATGGAGTCGAGTTGCAGACTCCAATCCGAACTGAGGTCGGCTTTTTGGGGTTGGCTCCATCTTGCGATATTGCAGCCCTTTGTACCGACCATTGTAGCACGTGTGTAGCCCTGGACATAAGGGCCATGAGGACTTGACGTCATCCCCACCTTCCTCCCCGTTAACCGGGGCAGTCTTGTTAGAGTGCCTAACTTAATACTGGCAACTAACCATAGGGGTTGCGCTCGTTGCGGGACTTAACCCAACATCTCACGACACGAGCTGACGACAGCCATGCAGCACCTGTCTCCCTGCCACCGAAGTGGAAGCCTACTTTCATAGGATGTCAGGGGATGTCAAACCCAGGTAAGGTTCTTCGCGTTGCGTCGAATTAAACCACATGCTCCACCGCTTGTGCGGGCCCCCGTCAATTTCTTTGAGTTTTAGCCTTGCGGCCGTAGTCCCCAGGCGGTTCACTTAATGCGTTAGCTGCGGCACAGCAGGGGTCAATACCCGCTACGCCTAGTGAACACCGTTTACAGCGTGGACTACCAGGGTATCTAATCCTGTTTGCTACCCACGCTTTCGCGCATCAGCGTCAGTCACTGTCCAGGTTGTCGCCTTCGCCACAGGTGTTCCTCCTGATATCTACGAATTTCACCTCTACACCAGGAATTCCACAACCCTCTCCAGGACTCAAGTCAAGCAGTATCAAACGCACTTCCCCGGTTGAGCCGGGGGCTTTCACGTCTGACTTACCAAACCGCCTACGCGCCCTTTACGCCCAGTAATTCCGAACAACGCTTGCACCCCCCGTATTACCGCGGCTGCTGGCACGGAGTTAGCCGGTGCTTCCTTTGATGGTACCGTCAATCCCACGGGGTATTAACCCGTGGGGGTTTCTTTCCATCTGACAGGGCTTTACGACCCGAAGGCCTTCGTCACCCACGCGGCGTGGCTGCGTCAGGGTTTCCCCCATTGCGCAATATTCCTCACTGCTGCCTCCCGTAGGAGTCTGGACCGTGTGTCAGTTCCAGTGTGGCTGATCATCCTCTCAGATCAGCTACCCATCGCGGCCTTGGTGAGCCGTTACCTCACCAACAAGCTAATGGGACGCGGTCTCATCTTCAAGCGAGAGCCGAAGCCCTCTTTGACCCCTGTACCCGCAGGCACTGTGGTCTTATGCGGTATTAGTGCACCTTTCGGTACGTTATTCCCCACTCAAAGGCAGATTAACCACGCGTTACTCACCCGTGCGCCACTTTACTTTCTCCTGCAAGCAGGAAATTTCTCGTTCGACTTGCATGTGTTAGGCCCGCCGCCAGCGTTCGTTCTGAGCCAGAATCAAACTCTCCAATTAAAATTTACCGTGCATTCGCACAGTTTTTTACTGGCATAATAAAATCAACTTAATGACCCGTTTATCGGCGCCTTCATTCGCTATTCATTTTTCAGAGATCGAGTGCGAACCCAAAAGATACCAACCAACCTGAAGTCTGTCAATATCCGCGCACAAAAAAACTTTCTGGATGGCCCCTGTCGGGCGCCACCAAATCCTTCGGCCCTAAGGCCTCGCCGCTTATTGACTTAAGCAGCGTTTTGCGTGGCTCGCAGTGTGAGACGGATATTACCCAAATCCGTTTCGTTCGTCAACAGGCAAAAACATTTTTTTTTATTTTTTTGCCGCCAAATACCAACATAAGTCATAATAGGCTTAAAAAACACGTTTTTCCCCGGCAAACTTTTTAGCATTTTTTTGACGGCAGGCTCGCCAGGCGGGCCAACCAGCCATTGCACCCCCTACGCCACAAGGGGCCGGTGTTGCCAGTTTACGAAAACTTATTACGCTTCTGTTTGCTTATTATTATATACCGCCATAACAGCAGCTACAATGATGCGCTTGAACCAGCACGCGTCTTGACAAACTTATCTCCACTGTCTACTGTTATCATCCATATTGGGCACTGGCTTTAACACACCAAGATTACGCATTTTTCCACCAAGCGGCCGCCATATGCAACATGCATCCGTTTTATTTTGTAATGAAACCATAGCCAACCGCTAATTCTAATGAGTTAAGAGGGAGAGGGATCAGCATAAATGCGAACTTCGCAGCGTTATTATCAAAATATGGGCGGCGCCCCCTTGGGCGGTATTATCACGGTGTTGGCGGCGGGGGCCATAGCCGCTTTTATCTTGGGCGGGGTTTATGCCGCCGCCATCTGGTTCAGCCCATCTATCTATCTGAACGTTTTTTTCGCCGTGGGTTTTGGCCTGTTAATGGCTTTAGCCCTGGGTAAAGCAGCGCTTAAAGGCAAGGTGCGCTCCGCCGGGGTACTGGTTTTGCTGGCGCTCATTGTGGCCTGCATAGGCGTTTACGTGCAATGGGCCGCCTACATCACTCTTTTCAATCATGCCGCCCAGTCCACCCAAATGGGTTCGGGCCGCAGCGCATTTAGTTTGGTAGCCACCTCTTTTGAAATAGAGACTTTCGCCTACGCCCTGAGCCACCCTGAGGAGATGTTTGGCCTTATTGAATACATCAACGCCGAGGGATTCTGGAGCTACAACAGTCATTATCCCACCGGCTGGGAGCTGTGGGGGTTATGGGGGGCTGAAGCCATCCTCGTCATTGCCGCCACCATGTTCAGCGTGCGCCGCCACATAGACCTGCCCTTTTCCGATAACGCCGGCTGCTGGATGAACAAACAGGCGCTGCCCAGCGCTTTGCCCTTTATGGAAGACCCCAAAGCTGTGGCCAGCCAACTGGAACAGCAGAACTTTGACTCCATTTTGCTGGCCCCGCCCTCCCCGGACGACAAAACTCTGTCTCGAGCCAAGGTCATCATGTACTCTTGCCTGGGCGACGAAAACGCCTACCTTTCCATAACCAACTTTGCTGTGAAAAAGAAAAAGACCAAAGAAACGCCGGTCATCAAATTCTTGCGTGTAGACCAGGCCATGGCCAGCCGTATTCGCCAGCGCCTGGGCGCGGTTTAACTTACTTTCCGCCGCTATTCATCCCCGGCCTTAAATGTGGCCGGGGATGATATTTTCAAGCACACCCGCCCGCCCCAATAGATAAAAAAATAAATACATTCCAGGGCGCTTGAATTCTTTAATTCCCGGCTATATTTTAAATATAACCGCAAATATTACTGGCTCTCTCATCTAGGCCCAAAACCATGGGCAAGTCCTGGTTGGTAGACGTTGTTATTTATCCCAGATCGGTTGATAACCAAATAAAACAAGGGGGTTAACATGATAGCTATTAAAAAAATAATTTGCGCCGTGGATTTAGTGGATGATTATGCGCCCACAGTAGCCGAATATGCGGTTACCATGGCCAAGGCCTTTGACAGCAAAGTGGTGGTTCTTTACGCCGTGCCTCCTCTTAACACGGTAATAATAGATATGGCTGTGGAAACCCCCAATCTGGCCTTGGTAGGCAGCCAGATGCTGGAAGCCGCCAACGCCACTATGGACAAATTTATGAGCAGCTATTTTGGTGATGTTAAAGCCAAGGCCATTGTGAAAGAGGGCAAGGCGGCCAGTGAAATTTTAGATGTTATTACTGATGAAAAAGCGGATTTGGTGGTAATAGGCACTCGCGCCCTTACGGGAGTAAAGAAAGTGCTGTACGGTTCGGTGGCGGAAAAGGTAACTAAAAATTCCCCTGTACCGGTTTTAACTATTACTCCCTAACGCAACCAGCCCGTCTGGCGCAGACGTCAGGCGGGTTTTGAACCATCCGCCGTCAGGGCTTTTCCCTGGCCAGGTGGAATATATCCAATAACACCCCATGCAAGCCACGCGCCATGTTAGGAGAACAAAGATGAATCCTTTTCCCGCACAAGACAACAAAGTGTTAGATACCATTATCCAAAGCCGCCAGACCTCACGCACCTTTTTGCCGGAATCTCCTGATACGGCGCTCTTAAACGCTGTAATCGAGGCCGGGCGACAGGCCCCTTTCGGCGAACTGGCGGTATTTAAACAAACCGATTTTCGCAAATTCTTTGTCTTTCCCGCCAACAGTTCGGCCCTGCCCAAACTGCGCGGCGTGCTTATGGCCGGCCTGCAGCGGGTTATAGATAACACCCTAACCCCGCAGTTGGAACAGCACCCGGTGCTCAAAGTACCCATCAAAGCTTTTAGCAACATCATAAACAGCGGCTCCAGCCAGGTGGGCGCGGCGCCCTGGTTTGTGGTGGCGGCCGAGCGCCGGGGCGTCTTCCCGCCTGTGGAGCAAATATCCCTGGGTTATGTAATGGAGAACATGTATCTGAAGGCCACGGCCCTGGGCTTAGGCATGCAGATTATCTCCAGCGTGCATGTCACCGGTGGCGACGATCCAGAGCTCTGCGCCATTCTGGGCATTACCCCTGGCGAATTTGGCCTGGATGCCTGCAACCTGGGCTTTACCGACAAAGAGCCGCGCACCGAACCCCGGGCCGTGCCCATAAGCAGCGTAACATGGATTAAATGAAACCCAACTAAGACCGCATAAGGCCGCGCAATTGGCGCGGCCAGGCCCTTCCACCCGCGCGCCGGGCCGCTATGAAAATACGGCAACCAGCAAAGCGGGTGGTTTTTTGCCGCCTGGCACTTCTTCAAATCACGCTGTGAATCGCGCGCCAGGCTAATTGGCTGAGCAAACACAAAGCCGCCAGGCTAAGACAGGCCAATGGCCCATGAGCCCGGAACCGGCCAGCAGCAGGAACCAGGGCTTTTAGCGCCCCCCTAAAGCTGCGACATATATAATTGGCCTGGCATTACTCAACGAGAGGCTCGAAATGAACAAACCCCAACCCAACTGCGCGGCCTGCGCCATTGATATAAACGAACGCTTTTGCATGCGGGCAAAAGGCCGGGCGCCTGAGGACTGCCCCAGCCTGCACAGCCGCGAACTGGCAGAAGCTGTTTTTTGTGACACCCCGCCGGATGAAATGGAGTTCATGCGCACAGCCGCCATTCAGGAAAAAGAGGGCTACGCCAGCCGCGAACCCTACAATGACATCATTCCCTCTAAGCCGCGCATTGTGGAAATAGTGGAGTTTGCCCGGCGCATGGCTTACAAAAAGCTGGGCCTTATTTTTTGCGGCGGCCTGCGCGCCGAGGCTGACATTGCCAAGCAAATCTTAGAGACCAATGGCTTTAACGTGGTTTCCGCCATGTGCAAGGCCGGCAAACAACCCAAAAGCTCCTTTGGCTTAAGCCAGAGCCAGCATGTGGATGTGACCGCCGCGCGGGAAAGCATATGCAACCCTGCCTTTCAGGCCGCGTTGGCCAACCAGGCCGGTGTGGACTTCAATATTTTGCTGGGCTTGTGCGTGGGACACGACACCTTAGCCATTAAGCACCTTAAGGCCCCGATTACAGTGCTGGCGGTGAAAGATCGCCTTTTGGGGCATAGCCCGCTGAATGCCCTTTACATGTACCACAGCTATTGCAGTTATCTCAAAAAACCCCTGCCATAAACAAAAAACGGGGCAGGCAATAACCTGCCCGCCCGTTATAAACAATTTTAACCAACTAGAGTTCATTTCATAAATTCCCTCGCAAGGGATTTATGAAAGATGGCCTGGCCGAAAGGCGTGGTTCTCGGCGGGCTGCCGGCGGCTTGCGCCGCCGCGTAAGCTTTTTCAGGCAACGTTAGGAGTCATTTATGAAATGACTCCTAGCAGCGCTAACGCACGCCCCGCGGGTCGGCCGGCCGGGGCTGCTGGCTGGGCTTTAGGGGTTGGCCTGGCTCAGGTATGGGCGCCTTAGTGCCAACCGTATAGGCTTTCAAAATGCCACCCAAGCCCAAAGGCAGGTCGTCGGCGTTTTTAATCCCGTACACCACCATGCCGGCCAGCAGGGCCAAGCTTACCAAAAGAACCGTGGCCAAGCGGCGGCGGCTCTTTTTCTGTTTTTTATGCAAGCGCTGCACCTTGGGCGGCGGGCCGGGCAAGCACTTGTCCGCTTCACTGGCCAAAACTTGCAGCATGTCTCTGAACTCGGCTGATGACATATCGTCAGACGAATATCTTGTCGCGCCGCCCGTCCGCCGTTTGTCATTCTGCCAGGCCATAATAAACCACCCTCCAACTCTAAAATTTAATTATAGAACTTTTCTTCATAGCTTACAAGCCGCAAACCCCAGGCTGCCCAACACCGCGAAACCCGCGCTTTTTATTTTTAATTTTGAAATATCCGTGCGCAAGTTATACAATATATAAGATTTAGGTGTAGATAAGCGGCTGAACCGCCGATAACTTTGTAAACCAACTGCAACAGGTAAAAATGTTCCAACAATTATTAGATACCATAGGCTCTCATATCTTCGGACTTGCCGTCCAAGCTCAGGCTTCCCCCGCCGCCGCGCCGGCTGGCGCCGCGCCCGGCGCCAGCGCCGGCGGCTTTGACGTATTCAGCCTGGTTTGGCATGCCGGCTGGGTGGTGCAGTTGGTGCTGCTTATATTGATAGCCTTTTCAGTGGTGGGCTGGGGGCTTATTATTGCCAAGCTAAAAGTTATAGCCGCCGCGCAAAAACAAAACGCCGAGTTTGAAAAAATCTTCTGGAATGCTGGCTCCCTGTCCGTAGCCTTTAATCAGACCAAGCATCTTAACGCCAGCCCCCTGGCCCAGCTCTTCCGTTTGGGCTATGCCGAACTGGGCAAGATAATGCGCCTGCCGGAGGGCGGCGAATCCGGCCGCCTTTCGCAAGGGGTTATGGATAACTTGAAACGCGCCCTGAACCGGGGACAAGCGGCGGAAGCCACCCGCCTGGGCCGCTCGGTAACCTTTCTGGCCACCTGCGCCAATACCGCGCCTTTTATTGGCTTGTTTGGCACGGTGTGGGGCATAATGGAGGCCTTCCGCAACATTGGCTCCACCGGAGCGGCCAACCTGGCTACCGTGGCACCCGGTATTGCCGAGGCTTTAGTGGCCACTGCCACCGGCCTGTTTGCCGCCATACCGGCGGTAGTGTTTTACAACCACTTTAACCGCCGCCTGTTGGTGCTGGAAGCGGAAATGGAAGTTTATGCGCAGGACTTTCTGAACCTGGTGGAACGCGATCTTATGCGCCGTATTGGCGAGGAATAGTAAAATCATGGCTGGCGTACACATGGGCAAAGGCAAAGTCATGGGGGAGATAAACGTTGTTCCCCTGGTGGACGTTATGCTGGTTTTGCTCATCATTTTCATGGTGGCCGCGCCTATGATGACCCAAGGGGTGGATGTGGAGTTGCCCACCACCAATTCCGAGGCGCTTCGGCAGGCTGACGAGCTTTTGGTGCTTACCGTAACTAAAGACGGTAAAATTTATTTGGACGAATTTGCGGTGGAGGCGAACGGCCTGGCCGCCAAGCTTAAAAACATAGTGGAGCGTAAGCCGCAAACAAAAATTTACCTGCGGGCTGACAAAGACGTTCCCTATGGGGTTATTGTGCAGGTAATGGCTCAAACCAGGGAAGCCGGCATCAGCAATCTGGGCATGGTTACCGAGCCGGAGAAAGTTACAGCGCCACGCAGATGAAAAGCGGAACCTTAAAATTTGACCGTGCGCCCGAGCAGGACGGCTGGGGCATTGTTTTAAGCCTTATTCTGCATGGGCTGGTTATACTGGCCTTTATTGTCTACCAGCAATTTTTTGCCCACTCCCGCCAGGTATTTTCACCCAATTACCAAACCGTGAGCCTGATGGGCGCGGCGCCAGTTACCCAAACCCCCAAGCCCGCGCCGGCCGCGCCTAAGCCCGAACCACCCAAGCCCACACCAGCGCCCGAGCCGCCCGCCCCCAAGCCGGAACCACCCAAGCCCACGGCCGAACCCATTGCGCCCAAGCCGGTACCCAAGCCCGAGCCACCCAAGCCAACACCTAAGCCCGAGCCCAAGCCTGAGCCGCCCAAGCCCACGACCAAGCCTGACAGCAGCCAGGAGTTGGAACAGCGCATGCGCGCCCTACAGCAGCAACAGGAACAGCGCCGGGCCCAGGAAGAAAAAGCCCGCCAGCAGGCCCAGCAACAGGCGGCGGTTGACAACGCCATCCGCCGTTTGGAGCAACAGCAGGCTTTGGCCGCGGCGGGCAATGCCGGGGCGGCCGGCGGCGCGCCCAACCAGATAGACCCCAGGCTACAGGCCTATAACCAGCAACTGCACGACGCCATTTACCGCAACTGGATAGTACCTCAGGGTCTTAACACCAAGGGGCTAACCGTAATCATCAATTTCAACATACGCCGCGACGGATATGCCGAACGCATTTGGATAGAGCAGAGCTCGGGCAACTCCCAGTTTGACCAGTCAGGTCTCCGGGCCGCGGAAAAATCCAACCCCTTCCCAGCCCCGCCTTCCGTGGTGCGCGCGCCGGTGTATGAAGTAGGCATCATTTTCAGAGGCGACGAATTAAACAACTAACCAGATATTAACGCTAGGATAAAAATGAAAAAGCTTTTTACTCTAACCGCATTATTGCTCTGCCTGGGGGCAACCGCCCAGGCGGCTGATGCCAGGGTCTACATTGATATCAGCAACCCGGCGGTGCGGCGCATGCCCATTGCCGTGCCCCAGTTCACGCCGGCAAGCGGAGGTGCGCAAAGCCCGGGCGCTGCCAAGGGCACCGACATTTTGATCAAAAATTTGAACTTCACCGGTTTGTTTGAGGTATTAAACCAGGCTGGCTACCTGGGCGGCGCTGGTGATGAATTTAACCCCCGCCAATGGTCCCGCATAGGCGCCGAACTCTTGGCCAGTTGCAACTACCGGGTGCAGGGCGACCGCCTCACCATGGAGTGCCGCCTGTTCGACGTACTGGACGGCAAGCAACTGGTGGGCAGACAATACGACGGCACCATGGCCGATTTACCAGCCATGATGAACCGCTTTGCCGATGAGATAATGCTGGCCATTACCGGCGAACGCTCGGTGTTCTCCACCTTAATAGCCTTTACCCATGCCGAGGGCGGCAACAAAAACGTCTGGCTGATGGATTTTGACGGCGGCAACCCCCGCGCCTTTACCCAAAAGCAGAGCCTCACCCTGTACCCCGCCTGGTCGGCCGACGGCAGCTTGTTAACTTATTCCTCTTTTGTCAACCGCCACCCCGCGGTGTTTGTGCATGCCACCAGTGGCGGCAACGGACGTATGATCATCAACCAGTCTGGAGTTAACATTACCCCTACCTTCCGCAATAACGGCCAGGTGGCGGCGTCCTTAAGCTTTGCCGGTCCCACCAATATCTACCTTACCGACGCGGGTGGCCAGATTATTAAAAACCTCACCAATGGCCTCAACATCGATGTAAACCCCACTTTCTCCCCGGATGGCAAATACATGGCCTTTGTTTCCGACAGGGGCGGGGCGCCGCAGGTATATATCCTCAATATGGACAGTGGCGAAATAAGGCGCCTTACCTATGGCCATAAATATTGCGCGGCACCCAACTGGTCGCCCAAAGGCGATCGCATTGTCTTCCAGGCCAACACCGGCGGCGGCTTCCAGATAGCCACAATTAAACCCGATGGCAGCGATTTGCAGGTGCTGACTACTGGCGGCGGCGAGGACCCCTCGTTCTCTCCTGATGGTAGGCTGATAGCCTATGCCAGTCGCAGGAGCGGCACTTATCAGATATATGTTATAACAGCCTCTGGACAGGAAATTGGGCGTATCACCAACCTGTCGGGAGATAACAGCGACCCCTCCTGGTCCCCTCGGGGCCTGGCAGGCAATTAGATAAATTTAGGAGATTAAACGCGTGAAAAAGATTATCCTTTTGCTTACTCTGACCTTAAGCCTGGGCCTGGTGCTGGGCGGTTTGACCGGCTGCGATAAAAGAGAAGTAGCCCCCACTGATTTAAGCGCTGAAGAGCAGGCCAGGCTGCGGGCTGAACAAGAGCGTCTGCGCCGCCAGATGGAAGAGAGCGGTCTGTCGGGCACCCCGGCCCAGCAGCGCGAGGCGTTTATCAACCAGGATATCCATTTTGACTATGACCAATATGACCTGCGCCAGGACGCCAAAGATATTTTGCAGCAGAAGGCGGCCTATATGCAGGCCAATCCCAGCATAAACGTTGTTGTTGAGGGCCATTGCGACGCCCGCGGCTCTTATGCCTACAACATGGCTTTAGGTGAAAAGAGAGCGCGCTCGGCCGCGGCTTACCTGGTGGCCTTGGGCATACCGGCCTCACGCATTGAAGTTGTAAGCTATGGTTCGGAAATGCCACTGGTAAGCGGCCACAGCGAAGAAGCCTACTTTGCCAACCGCCGCGGCCATTTTGTTATTAAGTAACTTATGAGGAACTAGCTATGCGCTTAGCCGCTTCAATTTTACTGGTAGGCCTTTTACTGTTGCCCGCCTGCATTACCGACAATACCCAGACGCGCAATATGCAGGCCCAATTGGATATGGAGTCGCAACGGGTGCAGGAATTATCGCGCCGGGTGGAACTTTTAAGCCAGTCGGTCAGTGGTAGCCGCCAGCCCCAGGCCAATCTGGCCAATGAGATAAACTCTCTGCGCCAGGAAGTGGCCCGCTTAAACGGCCGCTTGGAAGAAACCCAAAGGGGCGCCGTCCCAGCCGGGGCAAGCTCTTCCGCCGACGAAGCTCAGATACAGGGCCTGGACCGCCGTCTGGGTTATGTGGAGCGCTATCTGGGTATAGCCAGCGCTCCACAAACGCGCAATACCACCGCCAGCACCGCCTCCGGCACCACCGTTGTCAGCTCCACCCCGGCAACCCCGGAACCCGGCGACCCCAACGCCGACCCGCAAACCATTTTTGATGCCGGGATGCGCCTGTTCAAGCAAAATTCCCTGCAGGCGGCCAGAGACCGTTTTGAGCAACTCCTGAAGCTCTACCCCAACCACAAGCTGACCGAACAAGCCCAATTCTGGTTGGGGGAAACCCTGTTTGCCGACCGCAAGTATGAAGAAGCTATTTTGGCTTACAATCAGCTTATCAAGCGCTATCCCAGCAGCAAAAACCTGCTCACCGCCCAACTAAAGCAGGGCATGAGCTTTGCCGAGCTGGGAGACGCCCAAGCCGCCAAAATTATCTTCAACAAGATAATAGCCGACCACCCCAACAGCACTGAAGCTAAAACCGCCAAAGAACAACTTAGCAAGTTGCGCTAGCCCATTTGTAAAGCAAAAGCCAGGGCCGTCACGGATTGTTCCGCGACGGCCTTTTTATAGTAAAATCATAATACTGCTCGACAGAAAAGTACATTTCCCCCAATAGCCGGGCTATCCTTACCCCCCTGCCTTTAAATTAGCTATCAAGGTCTTATATTTAAGGATATAATGAGTAGAATCAACTCGTGTCATTACTCTTTGAAGCTTACTTGCAGGAGACTTCATAATGCTCAACTCTCTCCACTGTGTCCATATGGACTTTGCCGCTGATTTTTACCTTAAAATTCAAAGTATCTTAGAAAACAGTTCCGAGTTGAATCTGCCCCACACTTTCCAAGGCTGGAAGCTGGCAGTGGATATTTACGAAAACCACGAAAATATAATTTTTGTGGCGGAAGTTGCCGGCATTAAGGAAGACGCCATGAAGATTATGGTGAATCCGACCACTGTACATTTTTCTGGTTATCGCGGCCCCACCTGCCAGCACAGCCCCGGCTTCTATCACCGCATGGAAATTCCCACCGGACACTTTAGCCGCATTTTTTCTTTGCCACTTAAAGTGCGAGCGGAAAAGGGGCAGGCCAAAATGGCCGACGGCATGCTTTACCTGATTTTACCCAAGTTAGACCCAACTAGTTATCAAGCGCGATTTTAACATTTGCTAAAGGAGGCTATCAGGCCATGCCCAACATGACAATGCTAACTCAAGCCCCCGACATAAACATCGATCTCACCCCGACTGACGAACCCATATCTTCGGTGCAAGAGCACCCTGGGGTCATTCCTCTGATCGCGGTGCACGAGTTAAACCTGTTTCCGCATATGATAATGCCCATGCAACTTTTCCATCCTGGCAATCAACTTTTATTTAACGAAAGCCTCTCCGCTCACAAACGTGTGGCCTTGTCTCTAATAAAAGGTAAGCAAAATGCCGAAGACGTAAAAGGGCTGGAAAACTTACACGCCATTGCCATGGAAGCGCTGGTGGTTAAAATGGTGCGCGGCGACAACGAAAGCATAAGGCTTTTGGTGCAGGGGGTTGGGCGTATACGCCTGCAAGAAATTGTGCAAGTAACTCCCTATCTAAGAGCGCGCGTACAGCATCTGCAAGACATTATTGAGACAGACCTGGAAATCCAGGCTTTGATGTCTAACATAAAAACCACCTTTGGCCGTTTGATGGAGCTGGCGCCCCAGATACCCCGCGAACTGGCCTACCTTATCAACAGCTTAAACGAGCCGGGCCCGCTGGCCGATCTTGTTGCCGGCACCATAAATTTAACCCCGGAAGAGCGCCAGACCATTTTGGAAGAACTTAGGGTAAAAGAACGCCTGCGCCAGGTAAACGGCCTGCTTCTGCGCGAATCGCAGGTTTTGGAGCTGGGCAATAAAATCCAAAGCCAGGTTAAAGAAGGGCTGGATAAAAGCCAGCGCGACTTTTACCTGCGCCAGCAGATGAAAGCCATTCAAAATGAATTAGGTGAAGGCGAAGGCGCAAGCCAGGAGGTGCAGCAACTCAAGCAAAAGCTGGCACAAAAGGCACTGCCCGCGGAGGTGCGCCAAGAGGCGGAGCGCGAGCTCAACCGTCTAGCGCAAATTCATACCGCCTCATCCGACTATCATGTGGTGCTGGAATACCTGAACTGGATATTGGCCCTGCCCTGGCTTGAGGAGACCGAAGACATTATTGACCTGGAAAAGGCCAGGCGGGTGTTGGAACTGCGCCACTACGGCCTGGAAAAAGTTAAGCGCCGCATTTTAGAATATCTGGCCGTGCTAAAACTTAACCCTTCCATAAAAGGTCCCATACTATGCTTAGTGGGGCCTCCGGGGGTGGGCAAAACCTCCCTGGGGCGCTCTATAGCCGAAGCCATAGGCCGCAAATTTGTACGTTTGAGCCTGGGCGGAGTGCGCGACGAAGCGGAAATAAGAGGGCACCGCCGCACTTACGTGGGAGCTTTGCCAGGTCGCATTATTCAGTCGCTAAGGCGCGCTGGCAGTAAAAACCCGGTATTCATTTTAGATGAGATAGACAAACTGGGCGACAGTATCCATGGGGCGCCGGCCAGCGCCATGCTGGAGGTTTTAGACCCGGAACAGAACAATGCTTTCAGCGACCACTACCTGGAGTTGCCTTTTGATTTATCACGCATAATGTTTATTACCACCGCCAATATGCTGGACACCATACCAACCCCCTTGCGCGACCGCATGGAGGTGCTGGACATACCTGGCTATACCCGTGAAGAAAAAATGAGAATAGCCAAGCGTTATCTGGTTCCGAAGCAGCGCAAAAACCACGGCATGAAAGCGGGCCAATTCAAAATAGCCGATAGCGCCTTACGCTTGGTTATCAACAGCTACACCCGCGAAGCTGGCTTGCGCAATTTGGAGCGTGAACTGGCCAACTTGTGCCGCTATGCCGCGCGCAAAATAGCCGAAGGCGAAGAAACCAGCATAACCATTGAACCCGCCGCGGTGTATACTATTTTAGGGCCAGAAACTTATGTTCCGGAAGCGGCCTTACGCAAGGCCCAGCCAGGGGTGGCCACCGGCCTGGCCTGGACCCCGGTTGGCGGCGAAATTCTGTTTATAGAAGCCACCTGTATGCCGGGGCACGGCCACTTAAACCTTACCGGAAAGCTGGGAGAAGTTATGAAAGAGTCTGCCCAGGCAGCGCTTAGCTACCTGAAGGCCAATGCCAAGCGCCTGGGCATTGAAGAGGGCTTTTTCTCCTCGCACGATATGCATGTCCACGTGCCGGCCGGAGCCATTCCCAAAGACGGGCCGTCCGCTGGTGTAACCATTTTAACCGCGCTTGCAAGCCTTATGTTAAACCGTGCGGTAAGGGTAGATGTGGCCATGACCGGCGAAATTACCTTGCGCGGTCTGGTGCTGCCGGTGGGTGGCATAAAAGAGAAAGTGCTGGCCGCCCAGCAAGCTGGCATCAAAACGGTATTACTGCCCAAACGTAACGAACGCGACTTGATGGAAGTACCCAAGCATATCCGCAATGACATGAAAATCGTATTTATTGAACATGTGGAAGATATAATGGAACATGCTTTGCTTGCAAACGCTAAAACGCCTGAGCGCCACAGATCTCCGGCAAAAGCCAAGGCCATATAATTAGTGGAAAAGTTTATTGATTTGCATAATCATTCCACCGCCTCAGACGGAACCCTACCCCCCAGCCAGTTGGTTAGCATGGCCAAAGCCCAAAACCTGGCGGCCATAGCCATTACCGACCACGATACCGTGGCCGGAGCGGCGGAAGCCCTGGCCGCTGGCCAGCAATATAACATAGAGGTGGTGGCCGGAGTGGAAATAAGCGTGGACGCCATCTCGCCCGATGGCCTGCCGATTTCCCTGCATTTACTGGGCTATTTTATTGATCACGAAAATCAAGAGCTTAAGCAGGCTTTGGATAGACGCCAGAACGACCGCGAGGCGCGCAATCAGCAAATGCTGCACAAATTAAATGAGCTGGGCGTTCATCTTACCATGGAGCAGGTCAAAGAGTTTCAAGCATCCAACGGCTCTTTGGGGCGCCCTCACTTTGCCCAGGCCATGGTGCGCTATGGCTGGGTTAAAGACACAGATCAGGCATTTCGCAACTATCTGGCTCGAGGCGCCGCCGCCTATGTGCATAAACGCCGTTTAAGTCAGAAAGAGGGCATTGGCTTGATCAGGCGGGCTGGCGGCGTGGCCGCGCTGGCCCATCCCGCTCACTTGCTGCAACACAACGTTTATTTCAACGGGCTGTTACACGGCCTAAAGAGCTATGGCCTGCAGGCTGTGGAAACTTATTATGGCGAATACACTCCGCAACAAACTCAATATTTAATCAACGTAGCGCGTAAATTCGGCTTGGCCACTTGCGGCGGCAGCGATTTTCACGGTCAGGCCAAACCAGGGCTTAAGATGGGAAGCGGCCGCGGGCAACTTAAAGTACCTTATTCCTGCCTGCAGGAATTGAAGCAAAAACTGGCCAGCCGCGCGCCGCAAAAATCAGCACCGCCGCATAGGCCAACCGGCTAGGGGACAACGCGTCTGGCGCCGGCATAGCTTCTCACCCAGCCGGCCGCGCTTAAGCTGCTTATCATTATCTCGCTGTTTTTATTGGGGCTATGAATGAAATAACCATTATCCACATATAACCCCACATGCCCTATGTTGCGCCCATAACGGAAAAACACCAAATCGCCCGGCGCCAATTCCGCTTTGTCCACCGCGCTGCCTATGGCAAACTGCTCTCGCGAGGTACGGGGCAGGCTGACATCCACCATGGCATAAACCCAGTTGGTAAATCCAGAACAATCGAAACCGTGGCGCGGAGTGGTGCCACCGCGCTGGTAGGATAAACCTAGCTGCGAAAAGGCGGTGTGCACTATCTGTTCGCGCAATTGCCGGTCGTTCATATGTGGAGGAACTTTGACGGCCACTTGAGCAGGAGCTGCGTTGCGGGCCGCCGGCTGACCAACCGTTGGTTGCTGGCCACGGTTGGATCGTTGGTTACGCGCCTGTTGCTGGTTGCGGTTGGGCTGCTGCTGATTGCGCACTTGCTGTTGATTGCGCGCCTGTTGTTGGCTGCGCACTTGCTGTTGATTGCGGTTGTTGGCCGCAGGGGCGGACCATACCGGCGCGGCCACGGCCAGCATGGCCAGCACTAAAATACACAAACGAAAGCGACCCATAGTTTCCTCATAACCTGATGCAAATTTATCTAGAGTTCATTTCATCAATCCCCTTGCTGGGAATTTATGAAAACCGCCTCGCCGAAAAACATGGTTTCCGGCGGGCGCCCGGCGACTACGCCGCCGCACAAGCCTTATGCAGCCGCGCTAGAAGCCATTTATAAAATGACTTATATATATGCGGATTGATGCCCAGCACCTGATTTTATTAACAATATTATAAAGAAATTTCTTATCTGGCGCAAGCGGCCGCGGCAGAATGTTTAAAAGAGCCAAGTCCAGGAATAAGCTTAAGGTGGGGGGATGCGTGATGGTTATAGTTTTGTTGGTGTAGGCTGTTATTCAAAGCTTATTGACCTGGACTTGACGGCTTGGATAGGAGTTGCACAGCTTGCAGAAATAAATTCCACAATGACGCAATGGAACGAGTGCCAAGACAGCGTGGGAGGATTTATTTGTTTTGCGCCATGCAAAATAAGCCTTAATGGTTGGCTTTAGAATTATTATATGCAAAAAAATTTAATATGGCAAATGAAAAGTACTAAAAAAAACAATAAATCAAAAAATTTTTTCATTGCATTAAAAATTA
Source organism: Desulfarculales bacterium (assembly GCA_031554335.1). GTDB lineage: Bacteria > Desulfobacterota > Desulfarculia > Desulfarculales > Desulfarculaceae > JAIRYI01. The sequence continues at coordinate 42,088 of JAVBVK010000023.1, read as the reverse complement.
TAATAGTAACTGGCAAGAAAACTTTAATTTTCATATGTGCCGTTATAAAAATGAAATTGGTACCTAAATACTAATATTTTAAAGCCTAAACTCACTTTTGATAATATAATATTTTTTTCTCTTGAAAACATATCAATGTTGTCAACTTATTATTTCTCCTTGCAATTGAAGAGCAGATTCGCCAGATAAATTAGTTATATGTACTTCCACCATTTGGCCGCGCACGCACTTGCCGGCAAAATGCACCGGGCAATAATTGTCAGCGCGCCCGCTAGCGCCATCTTCCGCCAGCACCCGCAGTTTACGGCCAACCTGTTTCAATAAAAACTGTTTCCATTTAGCATCGCCCAATGATCGCAGTATTCCGGCACGATGCCTGGCAACAACAGAAGGTGGCCGCCCCGGTAATTGCTCCGCCTTGGTGCCCGGCCTGGGAGAAAAAGGGAATACATGCAAATAAGCTATGGGAAGTTCTTGCAGCAGCGTTAGCGTTTGCTCAAAAGCGGCCTCGTCTTCCCCTGGCAGGCCAACCATAACATCGGCGCCTAAACACAGATTTTCTATCCGGGCGTGGGCCGCCCAAGCTATTTCCGCGTATTCTTTAGCTTTATAGGTGCGCCCCATGGCCCTTAACACCTCATCGCTGCCAGATTGCAGGGGCAGATGCAAGTGGGGGCACAGCCTGGGCTCACCGGCCATCAGCTGAATTAACTGGGAGCTGACTTCATTGGCTTCTAAAGATGAAAGACGAATCCGCGGGCCGGGGTGGGAGGCTAAAAGGGCCGACACTAGCTCCAGCAAAGTGCGGCCATTATCATCATAGCGCCCTAAATGAATGCCAGACAGTACAACCTCCCTGGCCCCGGCATATGCAAGCTCCACAAAAGACGCTACAGCCTTATCCAGCTCAAGGCTGCGCGAACCGCCTCTGGTCTTGGGCACAATACAATAAGCGCAATGGGCGTTACAGCCATCCTGCACTTTAAGCTGGCCTCGGGTATGGCGCCCGGGCTTGCGCCACCCTGGAAGCCATGGCCCGCTTTCCGGCTGCGGCATGGGCCTGGTTATGTCCCAGAAATGTATTTTTTCTAATGAAGGCAAGTAAGCCAAGTTGGCCCGCGGCAGTACCTTGGCCCCCAAAGCATGATACAGCTCCGGATTAATCTGGGCATCGCAGCCGCTGACCAAAAGCATTTGTTTATCGCGAAGCAAACGGCGGGCCATCTGCCTGGACTGACGGGAAGCGGTGGCGGTAACCGCGCAGGTAAGCAGCAATGCGCCGCCCCCGGGCGTATGTTGCGCCTTTGCCGGCCCTCGCAACCGCTCTTCCAGCCAGGCGCATTCCGCCTGGTTAACCTTGCAGCCTAGACTGGTTATGCTGATATTTTCCAAACAGTAAGTGTAAGCTTCACTGTCCATCATTTGCCGCCAATCGTAAAACTCCGTTACCGTTACCGCACAAGGCCAAGCGCGCCGTTATTAAGCCTGTATTTGCAAATACACGGCCTAGCTGTACTTGACCCGCAGCCGCTTGAATGCCGGCAAAGAATTAATTATCGTCTCATCTGAACAACAATATGCCAAACGGAAATGGCCAGGCCCCATAAATCCAGAGCCGGGAACCAGGATAATATTTTCTTCCATGGCGGCTTTGGCAAAAGCCACATCATCACTCAGCGGCGAAGGTGGAAACACATAAAAAGCGCCACCGGGCTTAGTATAGGCAAAGCCCGCCTCATCCAGCACCGCGCACATAAGGTCGCGTTTGCGGGAGTATTGGGCTATATCGGTTTTTTCTTGCAAAAGCTCTGCCACCGCCAATTGCATAATGGCCGGAGCATTTACATAGCCCAACACCCGGTTGGCCATTATCATGCCCGCAATCAACATCTTTTTATCGGCAATTTGTGGATGCACCGCCACATAACCAATGCGTTCGCCAGGCAAACTCAAATTTTTGGAAAATGAGGTAGCCACAATGGTATTCTGATAACACGAAAAAATATTAGCCACCGCCTGGGGGCCATAAATAATATCGCGGTACGGCTCGTCGGAAATAAGATAAAGCGCACGCCCCCATTTACGCCCCTGCTCTTCCAGCATGGCGCCTAACGCGCGCAGTTGCGCCTCGCTATACACCACCCCAGTGGGGTTATTGGGCGTATTAATCAACACGCCAGCAGTTTTTTCATTAATTGCGCCAGCTATATTCTCAAGGTTGAGGCTAAAATCCTGATTGCTGGCCACACGGCACACCTTGCCTCCGTGATTATCCAGATAAACATCATATTCCACAAAATAAGGCATGGGCACAATGATTTCTTCTTCAGGATTGAGGATGGTTTTTAAAATTATATTTAACGCCCCGCCCGCGCCCACAGTCATAATAACGTCATCTAGGGTGAAGCTCTGCGCGAACTCGCGGCTTAAAAAACAAGCAAGCTTTTCGCGAACCGCCGGTATGCCGGCGTTAGGCATATAGCCATGCAGGCCAGGCGTACGGTCTACCGCCAGGCGCGCCATAACCTGATAAAAAGCTTCTGGAGGAGGCACATTGGGGTTACCCAAAGAAAAGTCGAATACGTTTTCCGCGCCCTTTTCCGCGCGCAGCCTGGCTCCGGCTTCAAACATCTGCCTTATCCAACTGCTGCGTTCAAGCGAATTTTTTATCTTATCGGCAACTGGCATTTTAAAATCCTTTTCCGGTTTATAGCAAATAATGTGCTGTGATCATAAAAATTGTCTAATTCAGCTTTTTAACGTAAATATTGATGCGCAAGCAACTTGGAAAAATGTCAGGCAATGTCGTTTTCCGGTGGGGCCTTTTTCTTGCGGGGGCGCAACACGATAACATTGTTCTCCCGACTGCCATCTTTTTTTTCCGTTGATGTTTGTTTAACGGCGGCAGGGTCGGAGACATCCTCGTCGCTAAAAAATCTGGGAACGGCGGGCCTCGGCAACCGCTCTAAGCGCATCATCTGCCCGCCCATGCTAAAGGGCGCGCCATCTATGTATTCGTCACGCAAAATCCAAGCCACATGTTGCATGGGCAGCTTAAGCAGCAATAAACTAAGCAGCCACCAGCCAGGCTTAACATCCGCGGTTATATCTTCCACCCTGGCATAACCTAACGGCTCGCTATCATGATACAACAGCAGTAAATCGCCTACTCTAGTTTCCATTTTCACTATCTCGCTTCAATGGCAACAGCGCTTATATCTAGACCCCCCACAGGTATTTTGTAGCCCTGGGTGCCCTGCGTGCCAATAGCTATAGCCGCCATAGCCGCACCCTGCCGGCAGGCATCGGTTATCTTTTTGCCGGTTGCCAGCGCATGCAGCAAACCAGCGCGGTAGGCATCGCCAGCGCCGGTGGGGTCCACAACTTTTTTTACCGAAGCAATGCCAATGTGCCACACTTCATCGTCAACATAAAGAGTTGAACCATGCTGACCATCGGTAACCACCATAGAGCGCGCCCTGCCTCTAAGTTCCTGTGGCGAAACTTTCATCAGGCGGCACATCAACTCCAGTTCGTAAGCATTACAAATCACCATCATGGCCTGATGCAGAGCTTCAAACAAATCTGGCCCTTGCCAGGCAGGCAGGGACTGCCCTGGATCGAAGATGAAGGGAATATTTTTTTCGCGCAAGGCGGCCGGCAGCATCCGCATATCATGCAAATTGCCGGGCGAGATAATAAACAGGCTGTTGGCGGGTTCCATCTCCTCTACCTGCCATAAGCTGGGGTAACGCATGGCACCTGCGTTAAAAGTGGTTATTTGGTTATTATCCAAGTCGGTGGTTATGTAGGCACCCGCGGTAAATTCATCTCTTAAAAGGCTCACGTTGGATACGTCGATATTGAGAACTCGCAAATATTCAAGGTAGCGGTCACCGTCTCGGCCCAAATTACCCAGCACCACCGGCTCTTCTTTAAGCTGGGCCAGCCCATAGGCTATGTTACCGGCCGTGCCGCCAAAGAATTCCTGCATGGAATCCATAGTAAAAGAGATATTGATGTTGTGCAGTTGATCGGGCAAAATTTGCTCGCTAAAACGCCCTTTAAAGCTCATCAGGCGATCATAGGCCAAAGAACCGTTTATGTAAATTTTCAATTGTCCATCTCCTGCTTTATTGCGCAACAAACCACTGCCAAGTTTCAGCTAAAGCCGCATCCAAAGAATACTCCGCCTGCCAGCCCAGCCCCTTTTTCGCTTTATCGCAGGCCAGGGCTATTTGGGTAACATCGCCAGCGCGGCGGCCGGCCATTACAGCCTTGGGCGCTTGCCTGCCGCTGGCCTGGGCCAAGCGCTCCCACAAATCGTACGTGCTGGTTGGCTGGCCGCTGCCAATATTGAAGGTTTGATTGTCGCCGGCGCCTAAAGCCAGCACATTGGCACGGGCGCAGTCTTTAACATAAAGGTAATCTCGCAAAGCGCCTTTGGGCATGCCATCGGGGCAATATATGGTGGGCGAGCTATTATTTTTCAGGTGCTCCATAAAAATAGCCACCACCCCAGCCTCGCCCTGGGGAATCTGCCGGGGGCCGAACACGTTGCTGTAACGCAACACCACGTAATTTATACTGTACATTTGGCGGTAGTATTCCAAATAAATTTCGCCGGAAAGTTTGGCGGCCGCATAGGGAGACATCGGGCGGGTGAGGGCATTTTCGGCCACGGGCAACGCATCTGGCTCTCCATAAACCGCGCCACCCGAGCTTATGTAAATGACACGCTTCACCCTCCATTTACGGGCAATTTCCATAAGGTTGATGAAACCCAGCACATTGGTCTCAACGTCGGCAATGGGGTCTTCCACTGAACGTGGCACTGATATCTGCGCGGCATGATGGCAGATAACATCAAAGTCAAGGCTAATGATGGCGCGCTCCAAGTGCGTATCACGCAAATCGGCTTCCACAAAATCAACCTGCGGCGGCAGGTTGGCCACGTTGCCGGTAATCAAATTATCGACAACACACACCTGATGCCCTGCGGCCAGATAGGCCTCCGCCACATGGCTGCCGATGAAACCCGCGCCTCCAGTTACCAAAATGCGCATACATTAGCTCCCTATGTTTTATATTATGATTCCAAAAAAGGCTTAAGCTGGCGGGCACGGCTGGGGTGGCGCAATTTGCGCAGGGCCTTAGATTCTATCTGGCGAATGCGTTCGCGGGTAACCTCAAAATCTTTACCCACTTCCTCCAGCGTGTAGTCAAGGTTATGACCTATGCCAAAACGCATACGCAAAATCTTTTCTTCGCGCGGGGTAAGCGTTGCCAGTACCTTGCGGGTTTGCTCGCTTAAGCTCTGCCCTATCATCACCTCCATAGGGCTGGCTTCCTGCTTGTCTTCAATAAAATCGCCCAGGCAACTGTCATCATCCTCACCTATCGGGGTTTCCAAACTCACCGAGTCTTTAGCCACCCGTAATACTTGGCGCACTTTGTCCGGGCTCATATCCATGCGTAGCGCTATTTCCTCAGCCGAGGGCTCGCGGCCCAAGTCTTGCACCAACAGCCGTGAAATGCGGCTTATCTTGTTTATGGTTTCTATCATGTGCACCGGAATGCGTATGGTACGCGCCTGGTCGGCTATGGCCCTGGTAATGGCCTGGCGTATCCACCAGGTGGCATAGGTGGAAAACTTGTACCCGCGGTGGTATTCAAATTTTTCCACCGCTTTCATAAGCCCCATATTGCCTTCTTGAATAAGATCCAAGAACTGCAAACCTCGGCTGGTGTATTTTTTAGCAATGGAGACCACCAGACGCAAATTGGCCTCTATCATTTCTTGCTTAGCAGCCTTGCATATGCCTTGCGCCTGCTCTATGGCATACATGCTTTGCTCCAAATCAGCTAAAGACATGCGCCAGGTAGCACCGCTTTCATCTTGGTTGTTTTTTTTCGCGGCGCTGGGATATTTTCTGTTGCGCGCGCTTATAAAACGCATGTCTTGCAAATGAAAGCGGGCTTTTTCCAGGGCCTGATCAATAAAACGGCGATCCAGCTTCATTCTGGTCAAAGCCAAAGCCACGTCATGACGCAACTCATTGCAGCCAACCGGGCTGTCATCATTCTCAAAACATTCGTCCAAATTTTTTATTTTTTTGATGAGAGACAAAAGATTCATGCGCCTGTAGTCATTTAACGACTCATCGCTCAAACCTTCTATTTCATCCTCATCGACAGGTAGTATCTGCTCTATGGAAATGACATTGGCCAACAAACCTTCGCCTATTCCCAATATTTCCGCGCGGTACCAGGGCATGCGCAGCAAATGATATACTTCCTGCGATTCGGCATACTCTATGCGTTTGGCCACATCGATTTCGCCCTGCCGCGACAGCAGAGACACCAGCCCCATTTCGCGCAAGTACATTTTAACGGGATCGTTGGCCGCGCCCGCCATAATGTCTTCTTCATTTTTATCTTTGTCCAGCAAATCAATGGCGGCATCGTCCAAAGAAAAGGCATGGTCAAAATCGTTCGCATCATCAACCAGGTCAAGATCATCACTGCCGAGCATGTCTGTTAACAAATCCGCCTTGCCTTTAGGGCGCGCGCGCGGGTAAAACTCGCCGCACGTGGCAAAGCTGGATTCTGCGCCTTCCAGGGCAGCCGGTTCCGGGTTAGCTAAAGATTTAACCTTTTGCATCTCACTCCTCGCCTGAACTGAGACTTAAAGCCAGCGCACGCCGCTGCTGCCTTAACTGGGAAGCCTTTACCAGGTCTCCCTCGCGCAGGGCCAGCGCCAACTCTTTATTCAACCGCGTAGCCGCACTCTTTCTTTGCTTGGCACGCCAGGCCTTTATCTGCTCTTCCACCTGCACGGGCTTTTGCTCGGTGTTTATTGCCAAACGGCTTATGGTGGCGCAGGCTGCCGGATTTTCCGCCAAATACTGCAAAACAGCCCCCAACTCGGGGGCATGCCCCTGTTCCACCAAATCCATAAGCGCGCGGGCAATGGGCATTAGTTCCACCTGGTCTATCTCTTCCAATATGCCGGCCTGGCATATCGCCCGCGCCGCGGCGGCCCCGCTTAAAGCCAGCTCCATCATTAATCCCTGACTATTTAAGCCAGGGCTTTTAACCGTAACTGGTGGGCGGTTAACCACAAACGCGCCGCGCGGCTGCCCCAGGCGCCCCGCCACCAAGCCAGGATTTAAGCTAAGCTTGTCAGCCACATATTCAATGTAGCCAGATTTAGTTACCGGGTCTTTAACCGCGCCTAATATTTCCCCACAGGCAGCCACCAGACGCGATTTACCCTCAGGGCTGCTTTGCTGGCCAGATTTTATAATGTCATCCAGCACCGCCTGCAATAGCGGGCCAACTCCGGCCAGCATACGTTCCAAGGCCTTCACCCCCTGCCCGCGCACCAAGCTATCCGGGTCTTCTCCCTTGGGCAGCCATAGCACCAAGGGGCTCAGCCTTTCCTCTAAAAAGATATTCAGCCCTCGCGTGGCCGCCCGGCGACCGGCATCGTCGCCATCAAAAACCAGAACAATTTCCACACCCAGACCGGCCAGCAGGCGCACCTGGGTGGCGGTAAGGGCCGTACCCATAGGGGCCATGGCCTCGGTCAACCCGTGAGCGGCCAATGTCACCACATCAAAGTAGCCTTCCACCAAAAGCACACGGCCTTTGCTTCTGGCCGCCTGCCTGGCTTTATCCAAATTGTAAAGAGTGGCAGACTTGCGAAAAACATCTGTTTCCGGCCCATTCACATATTTGGCCGGGTCATCGCCCAAGGTGCGCCCGCCAAAACTTATGGTTCTGCCAGCCACATCGCGTATGGGGAACATCACCCGGTTACGAAAGCGATCATAACCACCCTGGCTCTTTTCCCGGGGCACAATAAGCCCGGCCTCTGTGGCCAACTCCAGGCTTACCCCCTGCCCGCTTAAATAACGAAACAAGGCGTCCCACGCGTCCGGGGCATAGCCCAGCACAAAATCAGCAACCGTAGCCTGGCTTAGCTCGCGCTGCTTAAAAAGATAATCGTGGGCCTTACGGCCCAGCCCGGAATGCAGTTGTTGTTCAAAAAATTTACATGAAACTGCTAAGACATGCAATATCTGAGCTCGCCTGGCCCGCTGGCGGGTTTGTTCGGGGGTTAGCTCCTGCTCGGGCAGGTTTACCTTAAAACTGGCCGCCAAAGAGCGCACGGCCTCGGGAAAGGGAAGCGATTCCGCCAGCATTACGAAGTTGAAGACTGAACCGCCGGCGCCGCAGCCAAAACAGTGCCAGGTTCCGCGCCCCTGATCCACCTTCATGCTGGGGTCGGTATCGCCATGAAACGGACAAACGCCCCAAAAGTCCTTACCTTTTTTGGTAAGTTTGGTTTTGCGGTTAACCACCTCCACAATGTCGGCGGCGCGTCTTACCTCATCTATAACTTCAGAAGGAATGGGTCCTGCCATAAACGCCAGTCAATAAAAGTTGCTTCTTCTGGGTTAATATATAAAATAGTGGTGCTTATATACGCACTTAACAAATGCAGGAATTTGTTGATGGCAAACGCCCATGTTCTTGAATTGTGCTGATATCGTTATACTTTTAAAAATGCCGCGAATGCCGGCCAACTTATGCCGGGGCACCCTTAACTATGCAACAAATATGATTATATTATATATACTTTAGTCTAACAGATAATATGCCAAAGGCCAACTTGCAAGCTTATGATGAATGATGACGCCCCCAGACACAGTTGCGGAGTTTTCGGGATATACAACCACCCGCAGGCCGCCCGCCTGACCTATTATGGTCTTTATGCTCTACAGCACCGCGGCCAGGAATCAGCCGGAATCGTGGCCGGCCGGGATGGGCAGTTGGCTCATAAAAAAGGCCTGGGCCTGGTGGCCGACGTTTTCCACGAAGCCGATTTCAAAGCAGGCCTGAGGGGGCACCTGGCCTGCGGCCACGTGCGCTACTCCACCAGCGGAGCGCCCGTGCAGGCCAATGTGCAGCCCTTTTTGCTGCACCACGCGGGCCAGCACCTGTGCCTGGCCCATAACGGCAACCTAACCAATGCCTGCAGCCTGCGCCGCCAGTTGGAAGGGCGGGGCAGTATTTTTCAGTCCACCAGCGATTCAGAAGTAATGGTGCATATCTTAGCCCGAAACCTGCATTTGGGCTGGCAACAGGCCATCACCACCTGCCTTAGCCAGGTGGAAGGCGCTTACAGCATCATTATCATGGCGCCCGACAAACTGGTGGCGGCCCGCGACCCTCTGGGCTTTCGCCCCTTATGCCTGGGGCGCTTGAATGAGGCCTATGTGGTGGCTTCCGAAACCTGTGCGCTTGACCTGGTGGACGCCACCTATGTACGCGATATTGAACCCGGCGAGATTGTTTTCATTGATGCCAGCGGGTTAAAAAGCATAAAACCCTTGCCTGCGCGCAAACCCCGCAGCTGTATTTTTGAACTGGTCTATTTTGCCCGGCCCGACTCCGACATATATGGTTTGAATGTATACCAAACCCGCCGTCAGCAGGGGGTTATTCTGGCTAAAGAAAACCCGGACATAAAAGCCGATTTTATCGTGCCCTTCCCCGACAGCGGCAACTATGCGGCCATTGGCCTGTCGGCCCAGAGCGGCATACCGCTGGAAATGGGCATGATCCGCAACCACTATGTGGGGCGCAGTTTTATTCAGCCCACCCAGGACATGCGCGACTTTGCGGTAAAAGTAAAGCTGAACCCCATTGCCGAACTTATACGTGGCAAACGAGTTATTGTGGTGGACGATTCCATTGTCCGCGGCACCACCGCCATCAACCGGGTGCGCGGCCTGCGCGCGTGCGGGGCCAAGGAGGTGCATATGATGGTAGCCTCGCCCCCTTGCCGCTTTCCCTGCTATTACGGGGTGGATTTTGCCGAACCAGAGCAACTGGTGGCCAACAACCTGAGCCTGGAGGAAATAAGGCGGCTTTTGGAGTTGGATTCCCTGCGCTACATATCTCTGCCCGGCCTGTTGCAAAGCACACAAGCCAACGGCGGCGGCCCGGCTGGCTTTTGCCAGGCCTGCTTTACCGGCCAATACCCTACCCAGTGCCTGGATGCCGGCTGCGGCGCCTAGCCCAACCTTGGGTTTTTGCCTAGCCGGGCGGGGCATGGTATCTTAAAATAATATCTCGAATGGCAAGCTGTTTTCGCGCCTTAATTTTAAATGCAAGGGAGATGGTCATGAAGGTTGTAATTATTGGAGGAGTTGCCGGCGGCGCCAGCACCGCCACCCGTTTAAGACGAGTGGATGAAACAGCGCAAATAGTGATGTTTGACCGGGGAGACTATGTTTCCTACGCCAATTGCGGCCTTCCCTACTATATTGGCGGAGCTATTAGCGAACGCAAAAAGCTGTTTGTGCAGACCGCCAACAATTTCAGCAACCAGTTCAATGTGGATGTGCGCTTGAACGCCGAGGTTACGGACATTGACCTGAAAGCCAAAAAGGTTACGGTGCGCACGGCCGAAAAAACTTATGAAGAAAGCTATGACAAACTGGTGGTGTCCACCGGGGCCGAACCCATCAAACCGCCCTTTCCCGGCATTAACGACCCACGCATATTTTCACTGCGCAATGTGGATGACACCGACAAGATAAAAGACTACATTGACGCCAAGAAACCCAAGCGCGCGGTGGTAATAGGTGGTGGTTTCATTGGCCTGGAAATGGCGGAAAACCTGACCGAGGCCGGGGTGGAAACCTGCGTGGTGGATATAGCCGACCAAGTTATGGTGCCGCTCGACTTCACCATGGCCGCCATTGTGCACCGCCACCTGAAACAAAAAAAGGTGGGGTTAATGCTGCAGGAGGAAGTTACCGGCTTTGCGCCCCAGGGGGATAAGCTTAAAGTGCTTTTAAAAAGCCAGAAAGAGCTGGCGGCCGATATGGTGGTTTTAAGCATTGGCGTGCGCCCTGAAGCGGCCTTGGCTAAAAAGGCGGGGCTGGCCCTGGGGCTCTTAGGCGGCATAACCGTAGACGAGTACATGCAGACCTCCGACAGCTCGGTCTACGCTCTGGGCGATGTGGTGGAGGTCTTTAACCCGGTTATCCAAAAGCATGTCTTAATCCCCCTGGCCGGGCCGGCCAACAAGCAGGCGCGCATTGTGGCCGACAACCTGGCATTTGGCAATCAGTACAAATACAGCGGCACCATCGGCACTTCCGTGGCCAAGGTCTTCGATCTCACCGTGGCCGCCGCCGGCGTAAACTCCAAAGTGCTGGACAGAGAAAAAATACCCTATATCACCTCGTTCACTCACCCCAATTCCCATGCCACCTATTATCCGGGCGCCAAACCCATTTCCATTGCCATTCACTTCTCGCCCAAAGACGGCAGGCTTCTGGGAGCCCAGGTGGTGGGGCAGGCGGGCGCGGACAAACGCCTGGACTTGCTGGCCCAGGTAATAAAAAACGGCGGCACCATTTACGACCTGCAGGAAATAGAGCATGCTTATGCGCCCCCTTATTCCGCCGCCAAAGACCCGGTAAATATGGCGGGCTTTGTGGCCGAAAATATTTTGCATGGCAAGGTAAAGGTCATTCACTGGTGGCAACTTAAAGACTTGAACCCCGAAACCAGCCAGCTCATAGATGTGCGCACCCCGGGCGAGGTGAGTGCCGGCCTTATTCCCGGCGCCATTAACATCCCCATTGGCGAGCTCCGCAAACGCCTGGACGAAGTGCCCAAGAACAAAAAGCTGGTGCTTAACTGCGGGGTGGGCTTGCGCTCCTACAATGCCGCGCGCATGCTTATCTTAAATGGCTTCGAAAATGTGTACAATCTCTCCGGCGGCTATACCACCTATGCCGCGGTCACCAAAAAACAGTCCAGCGATAAGCCCTTTGCTTCCGACTAATTAAAATATTTATGGGGCGGCCTGTTATTGCTAACAAGCCGCCCCGTTATTTTAAATGCCAGCGGCGCGGGCTGCGGGCCGGTTGAGCTAAACCGCTCTAGAAGCCCAGCTTGGCCAGCGCCCCCACCAGTTCCTGCACCGCACCCGCGCTGTAAGCTAAGGCCTTTTGCTCATCCGCGCTTAGCTCTATTTGGTAAATTTCCTCCACCCCGTCCTTGCCCAGTTTTACCGGCACCCCAAGATATAAATTCTTGTAGCCGTACTGACCGGTTAAATAGGCGGCGCAGGGCAGCACCTTTTTTTTGTCTTTTAAAATACTTTCTGCCATTTCCACCGCGGCCGAGGCTGGGGCGTAGTAGGCGCTTCCCGTTTTTAAAAGGCTCACAATCTCCGCCCCGCCCTGAGCGGTGCGCTCGCAGATCTCGTCTATTTGCGCGGGCTCCATAAGCTGAGTAAGGGGAATGCCGGCCACGCTGGAAAGGCGCGGCAAAGGCACCATGGTGTCACCATGGCCGCCCAGCACAAAGGCCTGCACGCTTTCCACCGAAACATCAAGCGCCTGGGCAATAAACAGGCGCATGCGGGCCGAATCCAGCACCCCGGCCATGCCCACCACCCTGTGCGCCGGGAAATTACTGGCCTTTAAGGCCACATGGCACATGGCGTCCAGAGGGTTGCTTACCACAATTATTACCGCCCGCGGGGAAAGCGGAGCGGCCCGGCCGACTGTGTCAGCCACAATCCCGGCGTTTATTTTGAGCAAATCATCGCGGCTCATGCCAGGCTTGCGCGCCATACCAGCGGTCACAATGATGATGTCGGAGTTGGTGGTAGCCTCCCAGGCGTTGCTACCGCTTAAACGGGCGTCGTGCCCTTCCACCGGCGCGGCCTGGCCCAAATCCAAAGCCTTGCCTTGGGGCATGCCCTCCACCACATCCAAGAGCACCACATCGGCCAGCTCTTTTTCCGCCGCCCTTTGCGCGCAAGTGGCTCCCACATTGCCCGCTCCAATAACCGTAATTTTACTGCGCATAAAATCTCCTGTTTATTTTTTGCTAAACTTGGCATATTTTTATAGCTAATTGGCGCTTTCGCCAAGCGGCAAAAATGTATTTTTTAATTAAAGGAGCTTTCTCCCCATGGCAACCATGCCCCTTGCTGAGTCCAGTTTGCCAGGCATAACCCTGCTGCATCGCGGCAAAGTGCGCGATATTTATGACTTGGGCCAGGCCCTGCTTCTGGTAACCACCGACCGCCTAAGCGCCTTTGACGTCATTCTGCCCGATGCAATCCCCAACAAAGGCAAGGTGTTGAACCAAATTTCGATTTTCTGGTTCGAACAAATGCGCGATCTCTGCCCTAATCACCTGCTGGCCACCCAGGTAAAAGACTTCCCCGCCGAACTGCAGCCATTTGCCGAACAACTGGAGGGGCGCACGGTTCTGGTGAAAAAGTGCCAGCCCTTGCCCATTGAGGCCATTGTGCGCGGCTACATAAGCGGTAGCGGCTGGAAAGACTATCAGCAAACCGGCCGTATTTCCGGCCATGAGCTGCCCGCGGGCCTTAAAGAAAGCCAGGAGCTGCCCACACCCATTTTTACCCCCAGCACCAAGGCGTTAATGGGCGAGCACGATGAAAACATAAGCGTAGCCCAGGCAGAGGCGCTTATGGGCAAAGAACTTACCCGCAAAGTGGAAGAGCTTACCATTGCCATTTACAAACGGGGAGTACAGATAGCGGCTAAAGCGGGCATTATAATTGCCGACACCAAGCTGGAATTTGGCCTGTACAATGGCGAGCTAACCTTGATTGACGAGGTGCTCACCCCCGACTCCAGCCGATTCTGGCCCATGGGCCAATACGCCCCGGGCCGGGCTCAGAACAGCTATGACAAGCAATATGTGAGAGACTATCTAGAGAGCATTAACTTCAACAAGCAGCCGCCGGCACCCCGTCTGCCCCAAGAGGTTATAGACAAAACCAGCCGGCTTTATGGGGAAGCCTTAACCAAGTTAAGCGGGCAAAAGCTTTAACGATAACTCCATCTCCACTCTGATCTATTGGTTTTCTGACGACTATCAAAGGCCAACCCCGCTCCGGCATGTGCTCCGGAGCGGGGTTGGATTTGCGCAGCCCAATGATGCTATAGTGGATGGCGCGCCATAGGCTTAGTTGACCTTGGATGGCAAAAGCAGTAAATTTTAAAGCTGCCATTTTAACGAAGGATATTGTGTGAAAAAACTACCCCCTGTCAGCGAAAGCATTAAAGCGCTCACGCCTTACCAGCCGGGCAAACCCATTGAAGAACTGGAGCGCGAGCTGGGCATAAGCGGCGCCATAAAGCTGGCCAGCAACGAATGCCCCCTGGGCCCCAGCCCCAAAGCCGTGGCCGCCATTAACCATGCGCTGCAAGACATCTTCCGCTATCCGGACGGCGCGGGCTTTGCCCTGCGCCAGGGTTTAAGCCAACGCCATAACCTGCCCATGGAGCAGATATGCCTGGGTAACGGCAGCAATGAAATTATAGAAATGCTGTGCCGCACTTTTATGCGGCCGGGAGACAGCGCGCTAGCCGCTGCCCCTTCCTTTCTTATGTATGACAAGCTGGTGGAAGTAGCCGACGGGCGGCTTATTAAAGTTGGCCTGAACCAAGACTACCGCATAGACCTGCCCGCCCTGCTGGCGGCCATAAGCGCGGACACCAGGCTTATTTTTATAAATAATCCCGACAACCCGGCCGGCACTATTATCTACCGCCAGGAGTTTGCCGATTTTTTAGAACAAGTGCCAGATGGCGTGGTGGTGGTGCTGGACGAGGCTTATATAGATTTCGCCGACCATCCCGACTGCGCCAGTGGCGAGGACTTCCTGAATTCATCCACCCCGTTGGTGGTGATGCGCACTTTTTCCAAGATAGCCGGGCTGGCTGGTTTGCGTATTGGCTACTGCCTAACCAGCGCGGAAATAGCCGGCTATTTTAACCGGGTGCGCCAGCCCTTCAACACCTCCTCCCTGGCCCAGGCCGCAGCCCTGGGGGCTCTGGCTGATCATGATTTCTATAATCAACACCGCCGGTTGGTAAAAGACGAACGCCTGCGCTATTACCAGGCCTTTACTCGCTTGGGCCTGTTTTACTTGGAAAGCCAGGCCAATTTTGTGCTGGTACAATTGGGGCCCAAGGCCGGAGAGATTGCAAACCAGCTTTTATTGCAAGGGGTTATTGTGCGTCCTATGCACTCTTATGGCCTGCCGGAATTTTTACGCATAAGCATTGGCCTGCCTTCGGAAAACATACGCTGCATAGAGGCGTTGCAAAAACTGCTGAAATAGAAAGGGCGCGGACCATGGTCATCACCATAGACGGCCCGGGCGGAGCGGGCAAAACCACCATAAGTAAAGCTCTGGCCGCTAGCTTGGGCTATGCCTTTTTAGACACCGGCGCCCTGTATCGGGCCGTGGCCCTTAGCGCCATTTGGGCCAATAAAGATTTAACCGCCATGGACGAGGCCGTGCTCGGGGCCTGGCTGAGCCGGGTGGAAATATCTTTGACGCCGGCCGGGCTGTTACTGGAAGGCCGGCCGGTGGAAGCTTTTATCCGTAACGAACAGGTGGCGGCCATGGCCAGCAAGGTGTCCGCCTTACGCCCGGTGCGCGAATTCTTGCTCGGCCTGCAGCAAAACGCCGGCCAAAGCGGCAACCTGGTGGCTGAAGGGCGTGACATGGGCACGGTGGTATTCCCTGGCGCGGAGGTCAAGTTTTTTCTGACCGCCACGGTGGAGGAACGGGCGCGCCGGCGTCTGAAAGACCTGCTGGCGCAAAACCCCCGCACCACCTTTGAAGAAGTGTGCCAGGACATTAGCGAACGCGATACCCGCGATAGCTCGCGCAGCCTGGCGCCGTTAAAGCCCGCCCAGGGCGCCCTGATTATTGATAGCACCGATTTGAACAAAGAGCAGGTAATAGGCGCAATGCTGGGCCATGTGCGCGCGCGGCAAACACAGGGTTGCCGGTGAAGTTCTTCAACCCCCGCCACACCTGGCAGGCCACTCTTTATTCCCTGCAGGGCTTGAGCCATGCCCTTAAAAGCGAACAGGCCGTCCGCCATGTGGCGCTGATTCTGGCCGTGTTGCTGGTGCTGCTTTGCATTTTCCGTAGCGCGCCTTTCGTGGTTATGCTGTTGGCCTGGCTTATGGTGCTGGCGCTGGAACTTTTCAATTCCGCCCTGGAGCGAGTTTGCAACCTGGTCAGCCCTGAATACAACCCGCTTATCAAGCAAGCCAAGGATCTGGCATCCGGCGCCACGGCAGTGGCGGTAGCCGCTAATGTGCTGTTATGGATATGGTTTGGCTTTTCCTGGTTGCGCCACTAGAACAAATCTCGATCCTTCCGTTTTTATTCATTGAAAACCACAACTTTTTATGTTATCTGTTTAAGATTGCGAAAAGTAGGCACGTCTACCCCGTTTCAGGGTTAGATATTGGTATAAACCATTAAACCCCAAGGCTTTTTATTATGATCGATTTTGACAAAAACTTAACTAAATACCCTGAAGACGAACTAAACCAAGAGGAAATGGCCGCGCTCTACGAGCAATCTTTCCAGACCATCCAGGAAGGAGAAGTGGCCAAAGGCACCATTGTGGCCGTTGAAAAAGATTATGTGGTTGTGGATATTGGCTACAAATCCGAGGGGCACATTCCCATTCATGAATTCAAAGACTCTGAAGGCAATATAAAAGCTGAGGTGGGGCAGGAGGTAGAGGTTCTACTGGAACGCTCTGAAGACGATGAAGGCACCATCAGCCTTTCCATGGAGCGGGCCGCGAAGATAAAAGTGTGGGACGAGATCAGCCGCGTATTCAATGACGACGGCATCATCACCGGCACCATTACCGGCCGGGTGAAAGGCGGCATGAGCGTGGACATTGGCGTGCCCGCCTTCCTGCCCGGCTCCCAGGTGGATCTGCGCCCGGTACGCAACCTGGATTCTTTAATCGGTCAGAGCCACCCCTTCAAAATTTTGAAGTTCAACCGCAAGCGGGCCAACATTGTGCTTAGCCGCCGCGCTATTTTGGAAAAAGAACGTGAGTTCAAAAAACGCGATACCCTGCAGGTGCTGGAAGAAAACGCGGTTATGACCGGGGTGGTGAAAAACCTCACCGACTACGGCGTCTTTGTGGATCTGGGCGGCATAGATGGCCTTTTGCACATTACCGACATGAGCTGGGGCCGGGTGGGCCATCCTTCGGAAATGTTCAATGTGGGCGATGAAATTGAAGTTAAAGTGCTCTCTTTTGACCGCAACCGTGAACGCGTGAGCCTGGGTCTCAAACAACTCAAAGAAGACCCGTGGATTATCGCTTCGCAGAACTACCCTGTGGGCTCCAAAGTTAAGGGCAAGGTGGTCAGCCTGGCCGACTACGGGGCATTTGTGGAAGTGGAAGAGGGTGTGGAAGGGCTTATCCATGTCAGCGAAATGTCCTGGATCCGCAAGGTGCGCCATCCCTCCAAGCTGGTCAACGTGGGCGATGAGGTGGAAGCGGTGGTGCTGGCCATCAATCCCGACTCCAAACGCATCAGCCTGGGCATGAAGCAAATTGCCCCCAACCCCTGGGATATGATTTCCGAAAAATACCCCATTGGCACCACCATTGAGGGACATATCAAAAATATTACCGACTTCGGCCTGTTCATTGGCATAGATGAAGGCATAGATGGTCTGGTACACATCAGCGACATCTCCTGGACCAAGCGCCTTAAGCACCCCGGCGAGCTCTTCAAAAAAGGCGACGAAGTACGGGCCATTGTGCTCAATGTGGACCGTGAAAACGAGCGCTTCAGCCTGGGTATCAAACAACTGGAGACCGACCCCTGGGATGACATTCCCAACACTTACCGCATTGGCAGCAAAGTAAAAGGCGTTATCACCAACGTAACCGACTTTGGCCTGTTTGTGGAGTTGGAAGAAGGGGTGGAAGGCCTGGTGCATGTAAGCGAACTGCCTGAAGAAAAAGCTAAAGAAATTTTAGAGGCCTTTAAGGTTGGCGAAACCCTGGAAGCCAAGGTGGCCAGCGTGTCCCGCCGTGAACGCAAAATTGGCCTTTCCATGAAGCGCATGGAAGAAGGCGAAGACTCTTACACTGAATATGTTAACTCCAATCAGTCTGCCACCAGCAGCCTGGGCGATCTGCTCAAAGAAGGCCTGGCCCAAAAAGCGGGCGGGGGTCAGTCTGAGGAGTAAGCGCTGAAACGCTCTCTTGCCATATCGCTAGGGCTATCACTTCTGGTGATAGCCCTAGTTGTGCTTTTAGCCTACATTTTCGGCAGCCAGGGCAGCCCTGCCAGCCGGGCCGGGCTAACCCCATGGGGCGCTCCAGCCCAGTTGGGGGTGGTTGAGGTAACTGGTCCTATTTTAGATGCCACCAGCATTTTAAAAGCCCTGGAAACCCTTCAAAACAACCAGCAGGTAAAAGCCATTGTGGTGCGCATAGAATCACCCGGCGGCGCGGTAGGGGCCAGCCAGGAAATTTATCGCGCCATCCAAGGCATACCCAAGCCGGTGGTGGCCTCCATGGGCAACATAGCGGCAAGCGGCGGCTATTACATTGCCGCCGCTTGCGATGTCATTGTCTGCAATCCCGGTACCCTAACCGGATCTATTGGGGTAATAACCACCTTGCCCAACCTGGAGGCCCTGTTTGACAAGCTGGGCATCAAATTTCAAACCCTGACCAGTGGCGCCATGAAGGGCGCCGGCCAGAGTGATCGCCCCCTTACCCCTCAGGAAAAGGCCATGTTCCAGGCTTTAATAGCAGACCTGCACAGCCAGTTTGTAAATGATGTGGCCAAAGGGCGCAACATGGAGGTGGCGCGGGTTGGCGCTTTGGCCGATGGCCGGGTTTTTACCGGCCAGCAGGCTTTGGCTAACGGCCTGGTGGATGTGCTGGGCAACTACAACGACGCGCTTAAGCTGGCTGCGGAAAAGGCTGGTTTGCAACAGGTGCCGGAAATTATCCGCCCTCAGGATGAAGGCGGTTTCTGGCAGCTTCTGGCAGCCAAGCCGGCTGAAAGCCTGTGGCGACAGTTTATCGCCATCCTTTTCGACAACTCCATACCTCGTTACATGCTGCCCCTGCGAGCCGAGTAAGCTCACCACATCTCTTGCTTGCGGTTTACGCTCTGCCATTAAACATAGGCGCTGGCCTCCCCGGCACGATATAATAAAAATAAGCACCTCTATTTCTTTTTATAAAGAAAGGGCATAGCCATGGCGCAGAAAAAAACTTTGTATATATTATGGACCACCAACGACCCCCTAACCGTGCAGCACATGATATTCATGTATGCGGATTATTCCCTGCGCAACCATTGGTGGGAACATGTGCATATCATTGTTTGGGGCTCGGCCGCAAAACTTCTGTGCGATGACAAAGCCCTGCAGAACGAGCTGCGTAAATTTTTGCAACTGGGGGGCGAGGTATCGGTATGTCGCCGCTGCGCCGAAAAAATGGGGGTAGTGGTGGCGTTGGAGGCCCTGGAAGACATGGGCAACATGAAAATACATTATTTGGGCGAGTTTTTTACACAAATTTTGCAGGCCGATGAAAAGCTGCTGACCATTTAGGCATGCCCGCGGCAAAGCGGGCGGCGCAACCGGGTGCCTGGTAATTTAGTGCGGTGCAAAAACATCTCGCAGTCTGTGTTCAGCTCTGATAAATATAAACGGATTGACTGGTATTTTTGCCGCACCTGAAACAGGAGCCTTTAACATGCCCATAGAAATTATCCACGCCCCGGGGGCGCTTCGCCAAAAAGCCGATGCCTTACGCAAACAAGGTAAAACCATTGGCATAGTGCCAACCATGGGCGCGCTGCACGAAGGCCATGGCAGCTTGTTTGACCATGCCCGCAAAGGCTGCGATACGCTGATTGTCAGCATATTCGTCAACCCTATACAGTTTAACCAGGCCTCCGATCTGGCCAATTACCCCCGCACCTGGGATGCGGACCTGGATCTATGCGGACGCGCCGGGGTAGATATAGTCTATGCGCCTTCAGTGGAGAATATGTATCCTGAAGGCTTTCAAAGCAAGCTTTGCCTAGGCCCTATAACTCAACCCATGGAAGGCGCGGGGCGGCCCGGCCACTTTGACGGCGTGGCCACAGTGGTGTCCAAGCTGTTCAATGCTTCCATGGCCCATTTTGCCTGGTTCGGCGAAAAAGATTTCCAGCAATTGAAGATGATAACCCAAATGGTTAAAGACATGGACATGGGGGTTGAGATTATACCGGTGCCCACGGTGCGTGAAGCTGACGGCCTGGCTCTTTCCAGCCGCAACCGCCGCCTCAGCCAAGGCGAACGACAAAACGCCTTGGGCCTAAGCCGCTGTTTGCGCGCCATGGTGGCGGCCGCGCAAAAGGGAGAGCAACAAAGCGCCAGCTTACTGGCCTTGGGCCGGCAAGAACTGGCCAACTATCCGGGTGTTACTCTGGAATACCTGGAGATTGTGGACGCCGCCACCTTGCAGACCATTGACCGGCTCAATAACAAGGCGCGGATACTTATTGCCGCGGCGGTGGGGCCGGTGCGCTTAATAGATAATATAGACATTAGCCTGTAGGCTTGCCGCTTAAGCAAACTACTGGCCGCGCTTGCCCGCGCGGCCAGTTTTACTGTTTCAGCCAGTTACTTTACTAAATTAGAAATGCCTTTAAATGCGGGGTTGGCGGTATTGGCGGTAAGCTCAAACAATATGGCCTCATAGGTGGTCAAGCGCGCCCCCTCTTGCGCCGCCCGCTTAATGCCAAATTTTTTGTCCATGGCCTTGCGCGAGCCTACGCAGTCGGTAACATAGTAAACTTGATAGCCATCGGCCAGCAGATCTATGGCGGTTTGCAGCACGCACACATGGGCCTCGGTTCCGCACAACAGTATTTTTCTACGGCCATAGGCGGCAATGGCCTGCTTGATAGCCGGGGTGTGGCAGCAACTGAAGGTGGTTTTGTCGTACACCTTGGCGCCGCCGGTAACCTCACAAATGGGTGCCACCGTATCACCAATCCCTTGGGGATATTGCCTGCTGACTATCACCGGCACTTCAAGCAGGTTTAACCCGGCCAACAAAATGGACGAGTTTTTTATGAGTTGCTCTTTTTCATGCATGGCCGGAATAAGCTTTTCCTGATAGTCGATGCCAATGGCCAATAACTCTTGCGCGGTTGCTCTCATGTTGTTTCCTTCCAATTTTCTTATTTGCGGAATTTGCTCATAAATTTTTCATAATCAATGATAGCGCGGCCGTGAACACCTTCGGAGATGACCTGCACCTCATCACGACAGACCACCTTGATTTCTAAAAGCTTGCCTTTTACCGAAGCCACTTCGGCCTCACAAGTTACCTTCATGCCCACCGGGGTGGCGGCTCCATGGCTGATAGCAATGTTGGTTCCCACCGTACGCTGCCCAGGCTCTAAATACTCTTGCAAGCCGGTCAAACAGGTCCACTCCACAAAGGCCACCAAGTAGGGAGTGGCAAATACCGGCGGCATATCATGAAAATCGCCGAAAACGGATGATAACGCGGGCACCGTTAGCTTGTCAGTCACTATCAAAGAGTTGGTAAATTTAACACCTGGTTCCAATTTTTTTTCTTGCGCCATGATTTTCTCCACTAAATATAGAAATTAAAGTGCCCCCACCAATTTCATCTTATCAATTTTATCATTTTATTATCGAGCCCTCAAACGGCTTGTGGCCACGGTTGCGCCCAACAGGTTAATCGTTAACTCTGAAATTCAGCACCCAGGTTTTAATGGCCGACAGGTCGTGAAATTCCAGGCTGCCCGAAGGCCTGTTCCAAATTACCTTGCCGCCCTCTTTATTGCCGAGCAGGTCTTTAGATGGCGCGCCATACCAGGCAATAAGCAAGTTAAGCAAATCCCTGCGCATGGCCTGCCCTTGTTCCGCGCTTTCGTGAGCAGAGGCGTTGCGGGTGAGCACCACCTGGGTTAAACGTGGCGGCTTTTGCGCGCGATCAAAAAGAAACAATACCTTAAACTCCAAATGGTTTAAGCTAAGAATTTGCTCGAAACCGTAGCCGGAACCGGCCAAACGGGTTAAGACCGGAGATTGTCCCACATAAAGAAGCTCCACCTGGGCGGGGCTCATGCCAAAACGCGCGCTGCCCCAACCAGCTATGTCTTGCGGGTTGCGTGGCGCTGAAAGCGCCGGGGTTGGCGCCACCACCCCCGGCGGTGGGCGAAAGGCCAAAAGCCAGGTGGTGCGCCCACCTTTACTGGCATCAGTAAAGGTAAGGCTGCCTTCACCATCTCTCCACACCCACAGGTGGCGGTGGCCGTCGCGGCGGGCATGGGGCTTGCCGTACATGCTGGTAAGCGTGGCAATCATGTCGTTGCGTTTTTGCTCCCAAGCCGCGCGTTCGCTATCCTGCAGCAGGTAAAGGTCTATTCCCACCAAAGAGGCCTGCGGGGTGAAGCGGTCGAAAAAAAATGACACCTTAAAAGGATGCCCGAGGTAATTCACCTCATTCTGTGCTAGCGCCACTGGTTTATTATTAAGGCGTGAGCTTTCCACCTTGCCCAAATTGTAAATGGAGCCCAAGCTTGCCAGGGTATTGCCGTAAAGCGCTCTTTCCCAGCCGCCTAAGGTAGTTAACGGCTTATTGGCGGGCTCCGGAGCGCTGACCTTTTGGTGCACTTCCAAAATCCAGGCAATGCCACTCTCCGCCTCGGGAATGGATAGGGTGCCCACAAAACTAGGCGTCTGCCACACCCAGCGGGTGGGCTTAGCCGCGGGCTCTGCCTGCGGCGAACCCCACGCTTGGTTAAGGCGGCTAAGCATACGCGCCAATTGGTCTTGCGCCTGCCCTTCATCTATGCGGCGGCATATATTTTCCACCGCCTTCAAGCTGCCCTCCCGCCCAGGCTTATCAAAAACAAACACCACCTCGAAAGAAAGCCCCTCAAACCAATATGGCTCGGGCACAACGCTCAAGCTGCGTTCCTGGTTAAAGCCTAACACCGGGGGCTTTATTTTAAATTCGTCTTTCAACTGTTCATAGCTTTTGCCCAAGAGCTCAGCCCCAAACTGAAAATCTTTCTTTTGTTCCAAAGGAATCTGGCAGGCCATAAGCAGGCATAAACTCAAACTCAATAATAAAACTGATAACCGCACGCAATACCTCGACTGTTGTTAAAACTCAAAATTACAAATAGTTAGAAGTTGCTCCATAAATGACTGCTAACACCGCCCCATTAGGGCGGCGCGGCGGTCTTTCCCAAAACCCCGGCTTGGTAATTTATGAAATTAGCTTTAGTTATTCACCGGGTAACAAAACATCGTTAGACCTGCGCCTAAAGACGATGCGCCAACTGGTTTCCGGTTCCTTAAAATTTACAAACGCCAGATAACCACTGGCCCGCGACCAGTACAGCACCTTTTCGTTGGCATCTTCAAACTGCCAATCGTAAACGCCATAATCCTGTTCCAGTTTTTGCAGCGCCGCCTGATAGCCGTTTTTTTCACCCGACGCCAGGCCATCGTGGGTAAGCACAACTTCTTCCAGGCCATAGCTATCAAATAAAATGCGTATATTGTAAGCGATGCCGTCAAAGTCTATTGGGCCGGCCACAAAGTTGCCCCGGCCGCCAGCCCTGGCATAACTGTTTTTAGCCAACCCCGGGCAGGCTTCCAAGGCCCGGCTTATGGACATATTCCACTTGAGTTCCCCCCATCCGGCCACATCACGAACCTTGGGCGGAAAGGCGCCTTCATCTAACGCCGCGGGAGGCGCGGCCGGTGCCTTGCTCCACAGGTACTCAAGCACCCACTGACCATTTTCGCACAAATAAAGATTTAACTTGCCCTCCGCCCCCTGCCACTGATAACGCCTGGCTTCTGTGCGCCGAGCAACACCATAGGCAAGCTGCAGTTCCTGCAGCAATTGTTCCAGGCCGCAATTTTGCCAGTTGTTGACGCCATCGGCCGACAGATAAAGGCTTAAGCCAACAAGCGGCGCATCTTTGCCATAGCCGGCAAACATATATAACGGACGCAGTTTAAGCGGGCTGCAGGTTAAGTTAAGGCTAAAACCAATTTTGCCGGCAATTGTGGGCCACGCCTTATCCGGCTCGAAATACGGCTCCAGAGCCAGGCTTTGCTCCAGGGCCGCACGCGGCCGCCCTATGGGCAACCCTGCCAATAAGGGGCTTATTTGGCCTGGCTCAAATAAAGTCACATACCAGGTTTGCCCGCCTTCATCGTATTGGTTATTAAAAAGCACCCCGGGCCAACTGTAGGTAACGATCTTGACCTCTGGTTTTTGCTCAACCTTGGGAACCTGCTCGCCAAAAGCTAACCTTATGGCTGTGGTAAACGCGGCCTCGGCCCGTGCCGCCGCCCGGCTCATTCCCTTTTCCCAATGCACCAGCCGAACTGCCAACAAGCGCCCCTGCGGAGTTGGTTGGTCAAAATAAAATTTGGCTAAAAATGGCTGACCACAAAACTCAACCTCGCTAAGGCTGGTCACGCCAGAAGGCAAAAGAAAAAAAGGCGGCGTTTTTTCTGGCCAGGCGCTCAACGACCACGGCTTGGCCATATCCTGGTAGGTTTGCCCGAAATAGAGCAAATTTGTGCTTTTATTTTTGACAGTAATCGGTATGGGGCTGGCGGCGGCACCCAAGCAACACCACAGCAAAGGCAATAACAACAAATATGCCCGCCCGCGCCGCATAGCTCTGTGGCTCCGCCGCCTATTTTCTCTTGGCCTCCAGCACTATCAGCCAAACCGCACTGTTATTGCTGGTCATCATCTGCAACGAGGCCTTGCCGCTCACGCGCTCCCAGATAATGGGGCCACCGCTGGCCGAGGCGTCACTGGTGGGCGCGGCGTAGCGTTCGCTCATTACTTTAAGCAGAGCGCTTTTTTGTGCGTTTATATCGCCACCGCTGGTGGTGTTGGTAAAAATAATGCGTCCCAGGCGCTGCGGCCCCATGGGGCTGTCACTGAAATCGAACAACACCTTAAACTCCAGCCCGGCCATAACTTCGTTACGTCCATCCAGGTAGAAAGCCCGGCCATGCAAGTCTTCACGCAGAGGGTTGGCTAAAGCGTAATTTTGTCTGAGCTCGGACGGGGCCATGCCAAAGGAGGCCTTCTCCCAGCCCGTAATGTCGTTTTGCGCTCTGGCCACAGGCGCAACGCCAATGACCGATTCGCCGGCAAACTGTTGAGTAGCCGCAGGAGCCGAAGCGTGTGGCGGCATGGCCGCCGGGGCAGCGCCCACAGCCGGAGCGACAGAAGCAGCCGGAGCAGTGGCCTGGCCAGCCAGACGCGGATCGTCGCTTTGCCGCACCAGCCCGGCCAGATAAGCCGAGGCGCCCAGCACCTGGGAAGACAGCGACTCCACCCGACTTAAGGGTTTATGCCACACCAGCGCCACCGGAGTGCCTCTGAGCTGGCTGTACTGGGTAAGCACAAGCTGCGCATCGCCACTGGCCAGGCGCTTTAGCTCCACAGTGTACAGGGCCATATCATCGCGACGCACTTCACCCAGTTGGCGTGACCCGCCGGGGGCCAGCTTGCCCGCCTCAGTTGTAAGGTAGGAATATTTAGTATATTGATCTTGCGGGAAAAACCCGAAATTGCCGCCTAAAGCCTGCACCATTACCCAGCGCTCCCGGGCCTGGTTGGCGCCACCGCCGCCCACCCGTTCATTCATTTTCTGGGCAATCAATAAATAGGCGGTGGGCAGTTTGCCCCTGTCCGCCCGCCAGGCCTGCGTTTGCTCGCACGAAACCGCCAACGCCAAGGGCTGCAGCGAATTTGCCTCCTGGCTGGGGACCAGCAAGGCCACCAAAGGCGCGTCGGCGCTATTGGGGGCCATGTTCAGCCAGCACATGCCTGCCGGAGCTTCGCTGGCAAGGCCCAACCTACCCAAGGGGGTTTTGCCGGATATCGAGGTTTCAACCGCGGTGGCGGGCAAATTGGCTTGGGCCGCGGGCGCCGCGGCAGCGGGGCGCGCCGGAGCGGCGGATTCGGTTTCATCCAACGGAACCTGCGAGGCGCAAGCTCCAGCAAAAGCTAACATGGCAGCCAAAAAAGCGAAGTAAACTGTGCGCAACATGAGTTTCTCCAACAATTCAGTGATAAACAGCAAAAGAGCGGCATTACAGAGAAAAGCTAACCTGTAGCCTTATTTTATATATTTTACATATAATACCGCTTAGCCGCCTTTCCAGCAAAGAAAACCTGCTAAAAAAAATCGCCGTTCGCCAGACCAGACGGCTGGTAGTATTGGTTAATATGCGATAAATTTAAATTGTCGCATCTGCGGCGCATTGACCAGGCAAATGCCCGATGGTTATTAAAAAGCGCTCCATTTATTTAGGTCAGCGAATGTTCGAAAGTAGCCCAAATTGCCCAGCAAGGCCAGCTTAAAACTTAACCTCCTAAGCTTTCTGGAAAGCCATGGCGCTTATAGTGAAAGCGGCCATGTTGTGTTGCCTGGCGGCGCCTTTGCCGATTTAACCGAATTTCTACCGCAAAGCGGTGTGGACAAAGCCCAGCTTGAAGATCTGCTTCAACAAATGCGTGAGTCTTGGCAACTGGCCGCCTTTTGGCTAAACGGCAAATGGATGGCCTTTTATACCCCGCTAGGCCATCAGGAGCTTGACCGGCTGCGAGGCACGCAGAGCGCCCCTCCCGGCCCAACCCCGGCCATGGAAAGTTTCTGGCTGAACCTGGAAAGCGGCTTGCGACAAAAAGGCTTAATTGAGCAGGCCGGCCTGGTTAACCAGCTCAGAATTCAGCCCGCGGTAATGCAGGCCGCCCAACTTGCATGCAACTCATTAAAAAACAACGGCAATTCTTCCATGTCCAATTAGCCCGCCAGGCGGCGCCGGCGTTTTTTGGTCATCCAAAAAAGCGCGTTATATGGGCGGCTGCTCCTTGACATACAAAAAGTTAGCGTACATAATTACTTCTTTGCTAGAATTATAACATGGGCCCAGAGCTCAGTTGGTTAGAGCCCCCGGCTCATAACCGGATGGTCCCTGGTTCGAGTCCAGGTGGGCCCACCATTTTTGATATGGCGGGTTGTGGCAAATCGAGAGTATATGCCGGTGCGTTACCCCAAAGTAAGAGATATTTCAACCCTCATGGAACAAATGGCCCCAGCCTGGCTGGCGGAACCTTGGGATAATGTGGGGCTGCTGGCTGGCAAACCAGGGGGCAGCGTAAAAAAAATTTGGGTGGCCTTGGAGTCCAGCCCACAGCTTTTAAGTAAAGCTAAAGCCAACCAAGTACAAATGCTCCTACTCCACCACCCACCCATTTTCAAACCCTTAAAAAACTTAATCACCGAACAACCCGCCCAGGCAGCCTTAATTAAAGCCGCTGCCGGCGGGTTGAACATTTTTGTGGCCCATACCAATCTGGATGCCGCCGCCGATGGCGTTAACCATGCATTGGCCGAACGCCTTGGCCTTCTAAACACCAGCGTGTTACAGGCGTTGGAAGCGGGCGGGCTTTTGAAGCTGGTGGTTTTTGTGCCCATCCAGCAGGCAGACGCCCTGCGGGAAGCTCTGTTTAGAGCGGGCGCGGGCCATTTGGGCAATTATGAAAAATGCTCTTTCATGGTGGCCGGACAAGGCCAGTTTCAACCCCGGGCCGGCGCCCTGCCCGCGCTAGGGCGTATTAATAAAACCACTAAGGTTGATGAGGCGCGGCTGGAGATGCTGCTGCCCAAGCACAAGTTAGGCCAGGCACTGGCGACGCTTTGGGCCCACCACCCCTACGAGGAGCCGGCTTTTGATATTGTGCCCCTCCTAAACCAGCCTTCTGGTTTAGGCTTCGGCCGGGTGGGAGAGCTTACTAAACCCATGGCCGGCAAAGAGTTCTTACGCCACGCCGCCAAACTGCTGAATGCCAATAGCCTGCACTACACCGGGGAGTTGCCCAAGCAAGTTAGACGGGTGGCGGTGTTGGGCGGCTCCGGCGCCCACGCCTTGCCGGCCGCCGCCGCCGCCGGCGCGCAAGTTTTTATAACCGGGGAAGCCGGCTATCATAGCGCGGATGCCGCGCGCGATATGGGTATTTGCCTGGCCACGCTGGGTCATTATGCCACCGAGGCAATAGTGCTCAAGCCCTGGGCGGCCAAAATAAATAAAGCCTTACAGGGCCAAGGCTTCACTTGCCTAGTGCAGCCCCAGATGGAACAAAACCCCTGGAACAGTTTAACGTTTTAGCGGGACTTGCATAGTTATTAACATTTGTTGCCCGCTTCGGACAACAAATTTTTCAAGATTAACCTTGGGAGGTTTGAATTTTGCTTGACCAGATAAATCTTCTAATCAAACTGCAGACCGTGGATAAAACTGCTTTTGATCTGGAAAAAGAACTTAAAGAAATACCAGAGCGCCTGAGCAGCCTAAGCCAAAGTGAGGCCAAGGCCAGAGAAGAGCTTGGCAAACTAAGCGCCGAACTGGAGGCTTTACGCAAACAACGTAAAAGCCTTGAAGACGAAAATGAGACCATAAAAGCCAGACTGCGCAAGGCTGAAGGCAAGCTTATGAGCAGCAAAAACCAAAAAGAACATCGCGCCGCCACTGCCGAACTGGAAGACGGGCGCGATATAGTTCGCGCCAACGACGACCAGATATTGCAACTAATGGAAAAAGAGCAACCCCTGGAGCAAAAAGTTGCCGAACAAACCGTCCAGGTGGAAAAGCAAACCGCTGTTTTGCGTGAAGCCAGCGAGCAATTGCAGGCGCGCAGCGCGGAGGCCCAAAAAATTCTTGGCGAAATAACCCAGGGCCGGGACAGTGTAGAGGCCCAGGTGGAAAAAAACTTGCTGCGCGAATACAACTTTATTCGTTCGCGCCGCCAGGGAGTGGCCATTTCGCCGGTAAGCAAAGGCAACTGCGGCATCTGCCACATGCAGATTTCCCCGCAGCAATTCAATGAACTGCAACGCACGGAAAAACTTATGCACTGTCCTTCCTGTAAGCGCATTATCTACTGGGCGGACGCAGAAAAGATAAATGCCTAAAACCCTGGCCGCTAAATTGCGCCATGCGGCTGAAATGCTGGCCGCGGGCACCCCCGTGCCGGGCTTGGGCTCCTTACTGGCCCAGGCGGCTAATGCTTTAGACCCTTCCGCCTCCCGCGCCACGCTTTTTGCCGGCTCGACGGTGGAGGTTTTATTTTTAGAGGCCGATGGCGGCAGCCGCGGCAACCCCGGCCCGGCCGGCGCGGGCGCGGTATTGCGCGACCACAGCGGGGCGGTATTGTGTCAACTGCACAAGTTTTTGGGCGTTGCCACCAACAATGTGGCTGAATACAAGGCGCTTATCATGGGGCTTCAAGCGGCCCTTAAGCGACATCCGCAAAAGCTTATTGTAAAGCTGGACAGCGAGCTATTAGTAAAGCAGCTAAACGGCCTTTATCAGGTTAAAAGCGAACATCTAAAACCTCTCTATCTTGAGGCCAGAGCCTTGCTCGGCCAGTTTGCCCGGGTGGAGATAACTCATATAGCCAGAGGGTATAACACGCTAGCCGACAGCCTGGCCAACCAAGCCATGGACGCGGGGGAATAATGCTGTTGGCGTAGCCGCTGGTGGATAATAAACTTAACGAAGTACAAGTCGGCCGGGCGGCCGCCGGCCTTTGCATTAAGGCGGGAGGAAAGTCCGAGCACTACAGGGCAGGATGCTGGCTAACCGCCAGGGGGGGCGACCCCACGGAAAGTGCCACAGAAAACAGACCGCCTGCTTGGCAGGCAAGGGTGAAAAGGTGAGGTAAGAGCTCACCAGCTTAAGCGGCGACGTTTAAGGCTGGTAAACCCCATCCAGTGCAAGACCAAATAGGGGGGCGGTTAAAAGCGGCCCGCTTGTGCCCCCGGGTAGGTTGCTTGAGGTGACAGGTAACTGTCATCCTAGATTAATGGCCGCCACCCGCTAGCTTGCGGGAACAGAACTCGGCTTACAGGCCGACTTGTTACTTGTTTTGTAGCCAATGCCAGGTGGAGCAGATTGTGAAACATACGTTTTATGAAAAAAGCAAAATGCCGCGCCTGCTTATTCTGGCTGTATTCTTTATCATGCTCTTTAAGGGGAGCACGGCTTGGGGGTATGGTCAGCCTCTCAACTTAACGCCAGCGGAAAAGCAGGCTTTAGACGATGCCAAAGGCCATGTACCCGGCGAGGTGGTGTTCTCTTCGCTGCGCGACGGCAAATGGCGCCTTTTTCGCATAGATGCCGACGGCACCAACTTAAGCCGCCTGTCTTTGGGGCCGGCCAATTATACCGCGCCCCGCTTCATCCACGCTGGGCAACATCTTATCTACCATAGTGACGAAAATGGTCTCTCGCAAATTTTCATGTCCGCCCCGGACATGAAAAATCCCGTCCTTTTGTCTCCGCTGGAGCAAGAAGAGCGCTTTGCCGGCATGGCCTACAATAACCTTATGCTGGTATATCGCCCGGCGGTCTATTCACATTTTTTGCGGCCGTTGAGCAAAGGGCCAGAAATTCGCCTGCTGCTGCCAGAGGCGCTCAGCAAAATTGAGCATAAGCTGACCTTGGAACTTGCCCCCAGCGGCCGCAGGATAGTGGCCACAAGTTACGCTGAAGACAACCAGCCAGGCACCATGTTTCTGCTTAATTTAAACCCGCTCACCGGCCACACATCTCTGCAGCGGGAGTTGGGCAAAGGCGACTATGTATCCTGGCGCGGCGATTCCGAGGCCCTGGTTTTTGTACACGCCGCCAATTCGGCAATGACCCCTGGCACAGCCATCTGGTTTTGGGAGGAAGGCGGGCACAGCCAGCAACTAAGCGATGACTCAAGCTGGAACATAGACACCGGCTTTGCCTTAAACGGGCCGGGGCTGGTGTGGTCTAAGGCCCCGCTTTTCACCCGCGACCCAGCTAGCGGCAGATATGATATCTGGCTACAGCGAGAAAATGGCCTTACCCTGCGCTTAACCCAGCACACCGCCCCAGACCGGCACCCCACCTGGCGCCCGCAAACTGGCGCGCCCCAGCACCAGGGCGTGGATTTTATTTATGACGCCAGGGCCGCATCCACCTTTCGTGGCATTGCGCTGCCAGACCCCGACTCGCCCGGCAGAAGAAGCCTGGAAAGCGCTCCCAATGTGGAAGTCGGGCTTTTGTTAAACACCGAACCCGAGGTGGTGCCGCCAGGCTGGTATCAGGCCAGGTTTCGCATAAAACTGCCAGACGCGGCTTCGCTGCCCCCATCTTTGCCCGTGGCCCGCTTAGAGGTGGCTTACCATTCCGGACAGAAAGTTGTGGCGGAATCCACTTTACTGGCTGGCAACTTCACTGGTCCGGGTTACAATCTCTTCCCTCTGCAATTTAAACTGGATCAACTCATTATGGGCCTGGAGCTGCGCCTTTACACCATGCAGCCAAACGTTAGCTTGCGCTGCGATGTCCTTTTTCTGCAGTCGGACGCGCCAGCCCCCTGGTATGCCCCGGTTTTGGAACTTTGGCGAAAATGGACCGAGTAAAGCCTTTAATACTTTCCATAGGCGGCGGCAAAGGCGGTATTGGCAAGAGCATGATAACCGCCAATTTGGGATTGGCCCTGGCCCGCCTGGAGCACAGCACTGTAGTGGTGGACGCTGATTTGGGCGGGTCTGATCTGCATAATATTTTGGGCCTGGACAACTTGGGCCCCGGCATGGGAGAGCTTCTAACCCAACGCGGGCTAAACCTGGCAAATCTCATCCGCCCCATCCGCGAGCCCAGATTTTATTTTGTGCCAGGCGACGCCTGCCTGCCCGCGGCCACCAACCCGCGCTTCCAAAAAAAACGCAAATTATTCTACGACATGAACAATCTTCCCCACAGCTTTGTTCTGCTGGATTTGGGCGCGGGCAGTTCCATAACCATAACCGACTTTTTCTTGAGCAGCCCTTTTTCTTTACTGGTGATGACGCCGGAACGGGCGGCGGAACTCAATGCTTTCAATTTTTTAAAAAATTTGGTTTACCGTCTGCTGGCGCCTTTAGCGCGCAACAACACCGGCTTTGCCCGTGCCCTGGCCGCCTTTCAAGACCGCGGCCAAGGCCCTGGCAGCGGTGCTTTGCATAAGCTGGTGGATAGCTTGGCGGCCGAGCAGCAAGCCCGCGTAAAAGAAATACTGGAGCAACCGCGCCCCAAACTTGTAATTAACCGCATCCACAAAATAGATGAGTTTATTCAAGCCAGACAGGTGCAGAGCTGGGCTTTTAATGATTTGGGGCTGGCGTTAGAGGTAATGGCTTTTCTGCCGGAAGATGCGAATGTGGCCCAGGCGGCCCGCCAGGGCGTGCCCGCGCTGGATCTCGACCCCCGGTCCCCCTTTTGCCGGGCCATGGCAATGCTGGCGCTGAAAATTGCCCTTTGGGCGGGTAAGCGCGAACTTTGGCAACAGCAGCAGGCCAGCATTCAAGACAGCTTTACCCGTTCAGCCACGGAATTTGCCGCTTTTTTCCCAACCCCTGGCCGCTAGGCTGTTTTCAGCCGCTGCGCACCAACCCCAAACGCCGGGCATAGCGGCGCAAAGCCTCCTGTCTAAGCGCCGCCACCTCGGCCAAATTCTTCTCTTTTATAATCTCCCGTACGCGCGCGGCCAAAGGCGCATCGGTTATCCAGTTGGCCAGGCGAAAGGGAGGCAGGCCACTTTGCTTATAACCCAAGGTTTCTCCCGGCCCGCGCAGGGCTAAGTCCGCCTGGGCAATGGCCAGGCCGTCGTCAGTATGGCAAAGCGTTTGCAGCCTTTGCAAAGAGCTTTCCGCCGCCTGCTCTCCGGCCAGCAGCCAGCACTGGCCAGGAACACTGCCACGTCCCACCCGGCCCCGCAACTGATGCAACTGGCTGAGACCGAACCTTTCAGAAGAAAGTACAAGCATTGTGGTGGCCGCGGGCACATCCACCCCCACCTCCACCACGGTGGTGGCCACCAAAAGCCTTACCCTGCCTTCTCTGAAATCGGCAAGCACGGCCTCCTGCTCCTGCGAGTTCATCTTGCCATGTAGAATCCCAACCTCAAGCGGGGCAAAGTAGCCGGCCAGCTTTTTATGAATGGAAACCGCGTCCCAACTGCCGGTATACTCTGAAGCATGCAGGTGCGCACATACCACATAGGCCTGATGGCCGTCTTGCAGGCACTGGCGCAGCGCGTTGAATGCCTTTTGCCGCTCGTCATAAACCGCCAGCCAAGTTTCCACCCTGGCGTGCTGGTCGGGGCGCTTGGGCAAATCGCTGATATCCATATAGCCGCTTAAAGCCAGGGCCAGACTGCGGGGAATGGGCGTGGCCGACAGCACCAAAAGGTGAGGTTCCGTCCCATGGCTGCCAACGCTTACACGCTGGCCCACCCCGAAGCGATGCTGTTCATCGATAATGACCAGGCTTATGTCATTAAGCTCTTCCTTGCGCCACAAAAGGGCCTGGGTGCCAATGACCAAGCCCGCCCGCCCGGAGGCCTTACCTTCGTTTTTATTACCGCCTAAAAGCAGAGAACAGCCAATCCCCAGGGGTTCTAAAAAATTTTTAGCGTTTTGCCAGTGCTGGCGGGCCAGTATTTCCGTAGGCGCCATAAATGCACATCTGCCACCGGCTAAGGCGCAAGCCGCCGCCGCGCCCAAGGCCACCGCGGTTTTGCCGGTGCCCACATCGCCGCACAAAAGGCGCAACATGGGCGTGGACTGGCCCATGTCTTCAGCAATAGCGCCAAGCGCTGCCCGCTGCCCAATGGTTAACGGGTAGGGCAAATTGGCGGCAAAGCTCTCCAGCGCGGCCGTGCTTACAGCCAGCGGCGCCGCTTGTTTAAGGCCGCGCTCCTGCCGCCTTAAGCTTAAGGCCAGCTCAAAGTAAAAAAGCTCGTCCACCACCAGGCTTTGCCGGGCTTGGGCAAAGTGCCCATGGTGGCAGTTATCGGGCTGATGCAGGGCCAACAGCGCCTGACCAAGCGGCAGAGGGTAGATATCCCTGGGCAGGCGCTCATATAAAAAGTCTGGCGCTTTGGGCGCGTAGGCCGCGGCTACCGAGCTTATGAGCCCGCGCAAATTGGCGGGGGCCAGGCCAGGCACATCCGCATACACCGGCCAAATGCGGCCGGCTCCGGCTTGGTCTTTGTCTTGCCCTTGATAGAGCTTGGGATGCGCCATGCACCACTTGCCCTGCCTGTCTTTAGCAGCCTGCCCGGCCAACAGGTAAACCTGCCCGGTTTGAAAACCATTGATGTAGGGCCTGTTAAAACGAAACCAAATGGCGGCTATTTTCTCACCCCCGGCATCGCTGAATTCCATACGCCAACCGCGCCCGCCCGGCCCCCAGGCCCGCGAACTCTGCAGCGTGAGTTCCAGCAGGGCAAATTCTTTTTCCCTAAGCTCGCTTACCGCTCGCAGCAGTTTTCTGTCTTCATAAGCTACGGGCAACCACCACAAAACATCGCCCAAGGTAAACAAGCCCTTTTGCGCCAGCGCATTTTGCCGGGCCTTGCCCACGCCGGGCTGGGTGGCCAAAGACTCCGCCAGTTCCGGCTGATCCCAAGGGCTGGATAAATTGTGACGCAAAGACTCTTCCGGCATGGCATGTCTCTTAAAGTTAACTGGCAAGTGA
This sequence comes from Desulfarculales bacterium, assembly GCA_031554335.1. GTDB lineage: Bacteria > Desulfobacterota > Desulfarculia > Desulfarculales > Desulfarculaceae > JAIRYI01. Next base: position 7,560 of record JAVBVK010000023.1, on the reverse strand, counting down.
GACTATATATTACCTGTTGCCGGATTGCCCCACAACTTGGTTAGTGTAATAAATAGCGTCTGTTAAGCAGGGGCGTACCATTAGCCACTGGACAATTTCGCCATATATTCATTATAATATGATAATCGATAAATAATTAAGGAGCTTTATTATGAAAAAAACAGCCGCCCTTATAGTGCTGGCATTGTGTGTGTTATGCGCGCCCGCCTATGCCCAAGACATAAAAATAGGGCTGATGTGCCCCTTAACCGGCGCCTGGGCCAATGAAGGCCAGGACATGCAGCGCATGCTGAACATACTGGTGGAGGATATCAACGGCAAGGGCGGCATTAATGGGCAGAAGATTGAGCTGGTGGTGGAAGACGATGGCGGCAGCCCGCGTACCGCGGCTTTGGCCGCCCAGCGCCTGGTTAGCAATGGCGTTGCCGCCGTGGTGGGCACTTATGGCTCAGCGGTGACCGAAGCCTCCCAGGCCATTTACGATGAAGCCAAGGTGGTGCAAATAGCCACCGGCTCCACCGCCATCCGCTTAAGCGAAAAGCAGTTCAAGCTGTTTTTCCGCACCTGCCCCCGCGATGACGATCAGGGCAAGGCCATTGTGGCGGCGGTGAATAAGCTGGGCTTTAATAAAGTGGCCGTTTTGCACGATAACAGTTCTTACGCCAAGGGCCTGGCCATGGAAGCCCAGCCGCTTTTACAGGCCAAACAAGTGGAAATCGTTTTCTTCGATGCCCTTACCCCTGGCGAACGCGACTACAGTACTATTTTAACCAAGCTCAAAAGCTTAAACCCCCAGGCCATCATCTTTACCGGCTACTATCCGGAAGCCGGCATGCTATTGCGCCAAATGCAGGAAATAGGCTGGCAGGCGCCCATGCTTGGCGGCGATGCCACCAACAACCAGGGTTTGGTGGAAATTGCCGGGCTTGAGGCTGCCAAAGGATATTACTTTATATCACCTCCCGGCCCGCAAGATTTGACCAGCCAGACCGCCAAAGATTTTATGGCCCGCTATCAAGCCAAATATAAGCAAATTCCCCGCTCCATCTGGGCGGTATTGGCTGGCGACGCCTTCAACGTGCTTGCCGTGGCCATTGCCGCCAAGGGCGCCAGCCCCGAGGCCATTGCCGGCTATCTGCACAATGACCTGAAAAACTACCAGGGCTTTACCGGCACAATAGCCTTTGACGCCAAAGGTGACAGAGTGGGTGAGCTGTACCGCCTTTACCGGGTGGATGCTCAGGGCAAATTTGTGCTGCAGCCCTAAGCAAGCATGGAAGTATTTTTTCAACAGCTAAGTAATGGCCTGGCGGTGGGTGGCATATACGCCCTCATAGCCCTGGGCTACACCATGGTGTACGGGGTTTTAAGGCTTATAAACTTTGCCCATGGCGATCTGTTTACCACAGGCGCCTTTTTGGGGTTTAGTTTTTTAGTTACCTTAGGGCTTACGCAACTAACCGGCAAGGTAACGGCTATTTTGCTGGTTATTTTGCTGGTTATGGCCATTGTGGCCTTTCTGGGCTATGTCTTAGAGCGCGCCGCCTACCGCCCCCTACGCCATTCCAACCGCCTGAACGCGGTGGTTTCCGCTCTGGGGGCCTCCATTGTGCTGCAAAATTCCATAATGCTCATCTATGGCCCGCAAGAGCTGGTCTTTCCCTTTGGCATTAAGCCCAACATCATTGTGCAGCTTTGGGGCATGAACTTCCCTCTTATGCGTTTTGTGCTGTTTGCCGCTTCTATCTTTCTGATGGTGGTTCTCTATATCTTCATCCACCGCACCCGCCTGGGCACGGCCATTCGCGCGGTGGCCATAGACCAAAGCGCGGCCAAGCTAATGGGCATTGATGTGAGCCGGATTATCTCGCTTATGTTTATGATAGGCGCGGGTCTGGGCGGCGCGGCCGGAGTAATGGTGGGCGTGTATTACGGCCAGATAACTTTTACCATGGGCTGGAGTTATGGCCTGAAGGCCTTTACCGCCGCTATTTTAGGCGGCATTGGCAACATACCAGGCGCCATGCTGGGCGGCATCTTTCTGGGTGTGGTGGAGTCTATGGCCGCCGCCTATATCTCCTCGGGCTGGAAAGATGCCATTGCTTTTTTAGTGCTCATCCTGGTTTTGATTTTCCGCCCCACCGGGCTGTTGGGGGAAAGGGTGGCGGACAAAATATGACCGTTAAAAAACACCTTTTACCAGGACTGGTAGTGCTGCTTTTATGCCTGCCCCCCTTTACGCTTAACAACTACTGGCTAGACGTGCTCAACATGATAGGCCTGTCAGCCATGCTGGCCTTCAGCCTAAACGTCATTGTGGGGCACGCCGGCATGTTCCATATGGGACATACCGCTTTTTACGCGGTGGGCGCCTACACCACCGCTATTTTAAATACGCAGTTTGCCGTACCCATAATGTGGACCATGCCCATTAGCGGGCTTAGCGCCGCTTTATTCGCCCTTATTGTGGCCCGGCCCATCATTCATTTACGTGGCGACTATTTATTGCTGGTAACCATTGGCCTGGTAGAGATTGTGCGCATTGCCCTAACCCAGGACATTTTTGGTTTAACGGGCGGGGCCAATGGCATCTCCGGCATAGACCGCCCCTTTATCTTTGGTTTCAAGATTTACCAGCCCATGCATTTTTACGCGCTTATCTGGATAATGGCTGGTTTAACCATGTTGCTGTTCACCTATCTGGAGCATTCCCGCTTTGGCCGGGCGCTTAAATGCATACGCGAAGACGACGTTGCCGCTGAAGGCAGCGGCATAAACACGGCCGCCTACAAGCTGGCCGCCTTTGTCTTCGGCGCTTTTTGGGCGGGCATGGTGGGTACCCTGTTGGCCTCCAAAATGAGCGCGGTTTCGCCAGAGTCTTTTACCTTCTGGGAATCGGTCATTCTCTTTGTCATTGTAATTTTGGGTGGAGCGGGCAATTTGCGTGGCGTGCTTTTAGGCGCGTTTTTGGTAGTGGGGCTACCGGAGATGTTCCGCGACCTCCAAGACAGCCGCATGCTGTTTTACGGTTTGGCCATGATTCTGCTTATGATCTTCCGCCCCAAGGGCTTGCTGCCGCCGCTGCCGCGCCAGTACAAAACGAGCGGGCTTCTTTCCGTTTTGCCCAATAATGGCTGGGCCAGCGATGGAAAACGCAAATTATGAACCTGCTTTCCCTGCGCAATTTAACCAAAACTTTTGGCGGGCTGGTGGCGGTGGCCTCGGCCTCTTTTGATGTGACCACCGGTTCCATTGTGGGTCTAATCGGCCCCAATGGCGCGGGCAAAACCACCATTTTCAACTTGATAACCGGCAATTTAACCCCCGATTCAGGAGAAATATTTTTTGCCAGCCATTCCATAAAAGGCCTGGCACCCCATCGCATAGTCAAGCTGGGCATTGCCCGCACCTTTCAAACCATTCGTCTGTTCCAGAATATGAGCGTGCTGGAAAACGTGCTGGCCGGGCGCCACTGCCGTTTGCAGTCGGGCATACTGGGGGCTCTGCTCAGACTACCCCTGCAAAGACGCGAAGAGAAACGCGCCTTGCGCGATTCTTTGCAAGAGCTGGAGTTTGTGAATCTCGCTCACGAGCACGCCAATCTGGCCCGCAACCTTTCTTATGGCAATCAGCGCTTGCTGGAAATAGCCCGCGCTTTGGCCAGCGAGCCCCGGCTCATTATTTTAGACGAACCAGCCGGCGGCATGAACGACCAGGAGACGGAAAGCCTGGTCCATCTTATTCGCGCCATTCGCGCCCGTGGTATAAGCGTTTTGCTTATAGAGCACGACATGAGCCTGGTTATGGAAGTGTGTGAGAAGCTGGTGGTGCTTGAGTATGGCGGGGTTATTGCCATGGGCGAGCCCAAGCAGATAAAAGAGGATCCCAGAGTTATTGAAGCCTATCTGGGACAGAACTTAGACGACCTGTAGCAGGCCGCTGGCAGCGTTTGCTTCAACCGGCCAGGCTGCATAAATTGCGCGCGCCATGCAGGGTTCCCTGATAATGGCGCAAAATAAGGGCGTGGTCAAAACATATATCCGCGGGCAAATTGTCCAAGTTAAAGCTCCCGCAGGCGGCGGCGTCTGAACCGGCTTTGGCCTGGCCAACAGCGCGGGCCACGTAGACAGTGGAAATAGTGTGGCGGCGGGCATCGCGCCTTGGGTCGGAGTACACGCCCAGCAAACCCGTAAGCTCCACCCTAAGCCCGGTTTCCTCCAGCGCCTCGCGCACGGCCGCGTTTTCCGTGGTTTCGCCCACATCCACAAAACCGCCCGGCAAAGCCCAGCCCAAAGGAGGGTTCAGGCGGCGCACCAAAAGCACCTGCCCTGGCTTTTGGCTTATAATGATATCTACGGTGGGTGCCGGGTTTTTGTATATTTTTATTTTATGGCCGCAGGCGGGACACTGTACGCTCATAGTTCTTATTCCTTATGAATTAAGTGTACCTGTTTAACGGCTTGGCCGCTAAAATTAGTTATGGAAAAATTGCTTGCACAAATAACATCCGGCCTGTTCCTACCGCCCCAGGGGCATCGCCTGCTGCTGGCCATAAGTGGCGGTGCCGACTCTATGGCCATGCTGCTTCTGCTCAACCAGCTTAAACTGGAATACGGCTGGCAACTGGTGGTCGGGCATGTCAACCACGGTCTGCGCCCGCAAGCCAGCCAGGACGCCGCATTTGTGGAGGAAGCCGCACGCGGGCTTAATCTTGAATTTTTGCAACAAAATGTGCACATAGAAAAGAAGCGCAACCTCTCGCCCGAAGAGGCGGCGCGCATGCAGCGACGCGCCGCTTTACTCAACATGCAAGCCGCAACTGAATGCCAGGTCATTGCCTTGGCCCATCATGCCCAAGACCAGGCGGAAACGCTGCTTATGCGTTTAATTAGCGGCACCGGCCCCACCGGCCTGGCGGGTATGCGCGCCTTTGTCGCGCCCTGGTGGCGCCCGCTATTGCATATAGACAGTGGCAAGCTACGCGCTTTTCTTATGGATGAGGGGCAGAGCTGGTGCGAAGACCACACCAACCAAGAGCTTGGCTTTACGCGTAACCGCGTGCGCCACCAATTGCTGCCCAGCCTGCAAAGCAACTTTAACCCTAAAGTGGCCAATGCGCTGGGCCGCCTGGCGGGCTTATGCGCCGACGAGGAAGACTACTGGCAGAGTTGGGCAATGAAACACGCGGCTCACAGCCTGCGCCGCCAGGGAGGGGACTGGCTGGTAACCTTGCCTCCCACTTGGGGCATTGCTGAAAAGAGGCGTTTTCTGCGTTTTGTGTTAAGCGCTATCTACAGCAAAGCACAGCACAGCCTGAACGTGCACATTGAACAGTTGCTCGGCTTAAGCCAGGGGCCTACCGGCAAAAGCCTGCCCTTGCCCGCCGGCTGGCTGGCCTGGCGGGAACCCCACGCCCTGGTGCTAACCCGGCCCCAGCCCGCCGCCTGGCCGCCCTTGCAACTGGATGGCCCGGCCAGTTTTTACTGGCCGCAGCAGCAGCGCTGGTACAGCATGGCCCTGGAAAACCATGCCCACAATTTTCGCGCGCGCGGTTGCCAGGCCTGGCTGCCCGCCCAACGCATTGCCTGGCCCCTTACCCTGGCCTTGCCCGCACAGGGCGCGCGCTTCTATGTTTATAAAGGGCAAGGCGGGCGCAAGATAAGCTGGCTTCTGCAAGATCTCAAAATACCCCGACGTAAGCGTGCGCACGTATTGCTGCTCAGTGACAGCCAAGGGCCTTGGTGGCTGGGCCCGGTGGCGCATGGGCGCAGGCTGGAAGAGGCCCGACACAACTATAGCGGCGCCTGGCTAAAAATTTTCCCTCTGTCCCCCGATAAAGCTGATGAAGAATGCGGATAATACTTTTCGCGCGCTCACCCGCTGGGGCTGGCGGCTTATTGCTCTAGCCGGCCTCATCATGCTCATTACCATGGGCGTGCGCCAAACCATGAGCCTTTTTGTGGAGCCTTTGCTCCAGAACACCAACCTCAACATTGTTAGCATAAGCTTTGCATTAGCCTGTAACCAGCTTTTATGGGGCGTATTTCAGCCTTTGATGGGAGCATGGGCCGACAGAAAAGGGCCGCTTTTAGTGTTGAGCGCCGGCTCCCTCATTTTAATGGCGGGCCAACTGGCGGTTATTTGGGTAGACGCCGCCTGGTCTGTTTTGCTGGTTTGGGGAGTACTGGCCCCAATGGGCGCGGCGGCCGGCGGCTTTTCCATTCTTATGGGCCTAACCGCTCATCTGCCCGCGCACAAGCGCCCTATGGCCAGCGCCATTATCAGCTCCGGCGCTTCGTTGGGCCAATTTTTGTTCGCCCCGCTTGTGCAGTTTTTTATTGCCACCTGGGGTTATGTAAGCGCGCTTGTTATGTTGGCTGGGTTTTCTTTGGCTAACCTTCCCCTGGCAGTTAAGCTCTGCCATTTAAGCCAAAGCCCGCCGCCGCTTGAAACGGGACAGGTAACCGCAAACATATATTCCGCCTCAAGCGATGCAAGCTTAAAAAACCGGCTGCTTAGCGCGTTAAGTCTGCCTGGCTTTTGGTTCCTAAACGCTGGTTTTTTTCTGGGCGGCTTTCATGTGGGGTTTGTCATAACCCACCTGCCGGCCGAGGCGTCGGCCTGGAACATTTCTGGCGAAGCGGCGGCCTGGTCTTTAGGGCTTATCGGGCTTTGCAATGTTGCCGGCACCTTGCTGATTGGCTTTCTGGGCAACCGCTTCGCAAGCCAACATATACTGGGAACCATCTACCTGAGCCGGGCGCTTTTAGTGGCTCTCTATTTGCTAGCGCCCAAAACCGGCCCATTTTTTTGCGCCTTTGCCGCGCTCTTGGGCCTTAACTGGCTGGCCACCGTGCCGCCCACCGCCGGGCTGGTTGGCCGGCTATGCGGCATGCGCTATTTCGCCACCTTGTTTGGCATAAGCCTGCTGGCTCATCAAAGCGGGGCTTTTTTGGGGGCTTTGGGCGGCGGGGCGCTTATGACGCAAACCGGCAGCTACGCTTTAATGTGGTGGCTGAGTATTGCCAGCTCATTGGCCGCGGCCTTGCTCAGTTGGCTTGTAAAAAACGGCCGCCACGAAGCGCTGCCGCCTGATCCGCCGGTGGCTTAACTCGCGCTTAAAAAAACGTTCCAGCTTGGCATCAATGCCAGGCTGGAACGTATATGCGCTAATTAGGCGGTTAACTATTTAGGTTCAGGAATCACTAATTGCTTGTGTGAATAGGCTGCTTAATCAGTAATAATGTGGCATGTCATGCCGGAAGCCGCTTTGCGGCTATCCGGCATCCAGGCTGCTAGCTTTAAAAGCCAGGCCCCCGGATAGCGGCTGGCGCCACTTCCGGGGTGACAATAACGCAATTACTTGTAGTTAATGACGGTGTGCTGCCTTGGTGCTCTTAACTTGATGAGTCCTGAACCTAGAACAGTCCGTCTGGTTCAATGCCACACAGGCGTTTGGCCAATTTTTCTTTGGCCGGCAGGTTGGCGCCGCGTTGTAACATAATGCGCTGGGCCTGGGGCGAGCCGGCGCCGTGCAGGGACTCGGTTAAATAGCCCACG
>JAVBVK010000034.1:0-16277 GCA_031554335.1 Desulfarculales bacterium | reverse complement strand
GCCATAGATTGCTATGACGGCTTCCCGGTAACCCGCCTGGCCCTGTTGCTGGCGCCTTTGGTTTTCGTGCGCCCCGGTGAACTGCGCAAGGCCGAGTGGAAGGAGATAGACTTCGAGCGCGCGGAATGGCACATCCCAGCGGAGCGTATGAAGATGCGCATCAAGCACATTGTGCCTCTCTCTAGCCAGGCACTTACCATTCTGCGCGAGCTACAGCAGATTACCGGCAAAGGCGTGTACCTCTTCCCCGGCGCCCGCTACACCCAGCGGCCCATGAGCGACGCCACTTTGCTAAACGCCCTGCGCCGCATGGACTACACCAAAGAAGAGATGACCGTGCACGGCTTCCGCAGCATGGCCAGCACGCTTTTGAACGAGCAAGGCTATAATCGCGATTGGATAGAACGCCAGTTGGGCCACGCGGAGAGCAACAACGTGCGCGCGGCCTACAACTACGCCGAGTATCTGCCCGAGCGTCGCAAGATGATGCAGGAGTGGAGCGACTATCTTTACAACCTGAAAACGCAAGCCGAAGGCGTGGTAAGCATGAACAAGGTGTTGGATAAGCTGCCAGAGCTGATGAAGGATAAGGAGTTCGCTAAGGCTTATAAAGAATCCGCCCAAGAGTTTAAGCGAACACGGCGGCGCGCGGAAAAGAATGGCAAGGCCGGTTTATGAGCATAATTATCCGCACCGCTAACAGGTGTGATGCCATTATCGAGACACTTAAGCGGCTAGCCCGATAACTGGCAAAATCTAGTCTACCCCGTGTGCTTGCACCATTTGTTTAATAGTTTATTGTTATGCCGTGCCTGACCATGAACTCGGCATAGTCTTTTTCGCCGTTATTGACCACCGGCTGCCCGGACCGCAGCAAGATACAGGCCTTTTGCAGGTTGGTGCGCACGTAATGAACACGTTTATACTGACGTCAGTCTTGCAACAAGGGGCAAAATGTTAGTAACTTCCTGGTCACAGTCTGGGGGAGGGCTTAAATCGGGTTGAGGCCCCAGACCCAAGCAACCGCTCATTAAAAGCGGTATTAACACTATATAAGCTAGGAATTTTTTCATTTTATCGCTTCCTTGGCTTTATTTTAGTCATTCGTTACTGCGGATATAATAAGAACGTCTGTCCGGGGCTGTGTGTAGCGCCATACTCATTTTATTGTTATTCACAATGAAGACAAAATCGTCTTTATCATAAGGCTTGTTAACAGACCACATTTTCAGGACAAGATGTGGATCGGTTTGAACAATTTCATAAATGAGGGTGAGTGACGCAGCCATGCGTGAACAACTGCGTGCTATCTGGCTAAACCCACAAACACTGGCTCCGCATCTTCACGAAGATAAATAATAAATGAATTATAAGCATTAATAAGTTGATTATGAACGCCATCCAGAACATGCCGCTATTTTATAAAATTTCCGCCACGGAACTGGCCCGCGAATTAAGTGATGACTGGCGACGGGAGCTGAGCGCCCTGGCCGCCAAGCTGCAAGGCTGGTTGGGCAGAGAGCGTTGTGTTATGGTATTTACCACAGACGACACCTTCCATCAGAAGTACAACCAATTATGGGTTGCGCAGTCTTTTTTTATGGCCGGACATGAGGTGTTAGTGCTGGAGCCGGAGGCCGTAACCGTTGAACTTTTACATGCCGCTTACTTGTTTGCCGAGCCGCAGTACTATTTAAAAACCAGCGCCTCTGTTGAAGAAGTCTGCCAGTTGCTGGAAAAATGCCTTAGGCCTGATGGCGAACTCCATTACCGCAACGGCGAGTTCGACGAGCTGGCTCTGCAGCGGACTTTTGGCGATTACATCATGGTATTCGACATGTGGGAAGAACACCGCCTGGCCGGGGAGGCGGATGTTACGGCCCTGGAGGAGGAACGCGCGGCCAGACGGGCGGCAAAATCAGGCCGGCGCTGGTATCATAGGTTGTTTAAGGCGTTGCGTAAGTGCTGGCGGCCATTGCTTCTTATCTGCGCGCTTTTGTGGCTGGGCTATCACTACGGTCTGCCCGATGCCCTTAAATATTTTGCCGGTGAAAAATTTGCCGAAAAAGTAAGCCCAACGGTCGCTTTGTGGTTGAGTTCTACGATGTGGAAAGGCAGCCGCTGACCACCATTTTATATAATCATGACGGTTCGTTTTTTGTAAAAGTATTTGACCGGCAAAAAGGCGCCTACATCTATGAAAGCCCTTTGACCGACTGGCGCACCGAAACAGCCACCTTCTGGGCACGGGAAGGCAAGCTATTGCTAATTGGCGGCGATATTATGATTGAGCTTCCAGACTGAGGAATACGATATGCGAAACATAAAAGACAAGGCCGTATATGTTCTAATGGCTTTTCTCTGCTGCGCCGGCCTGGCCGCCTTCGGGCCTGTGCCTTTGGCCCACGGGCAAGAGGCTACTCCCAAGCTGTGGCTGGCTTCAGGCATCCCTCAACGTTTGCAGGGCGAGGATTCATGGCAACAGGAATACTGGCAGCAGAAGTACGGCGCAATTGCGGGTAACGGTTTATACCTGCCCAATGTGGTGCCTGAACGTGAGGGCTGCTGGCAGGTAAAGTGGCCCGCCTATTACGGCATTGTCGACCTGCCTAACGGTTACCTGCAGCTTACCAAGTGCATACCCGAAGAGACCATGAACTCCAGCGACACCATTACCGCCGCCGTATTCTCAACTACCAGCGGCCCGCCGGTTTATATTGCCATTAACAGCGGCTGGGCCTATTGGGATGCCAATCCCATTTACATAATCACCGCCAGCAAGCCGCTCAGCCAGTTGTTGCCGCCGGGTTTTTCCGCTCAGTCTTTCGCCCGGCCGGGCGCGCAGTTTAACATCAAAAATTTAGTAGTCTTTTATCTGGAACTGGAACTGCCGCGTCAGGGCACTGATGTGTTAGCCCACATAAGGCTGTTGCCCATAGGTCTGCAAGTGGACAAAGACAGCCCGGCTATTGCGGGCGAAGATTTGTTGACCAAGCTCTGGCCCTGGCGGCCCGACCACCAACCCACAGAAGTGCCGGAAACGCTGAAACCGGACGTGCCCTATGTGGCCAATGCCGATAAAACCTTGTTCTATGCCGCCGCCCTTGCGCCCTATAATTACGGGCATGCCAGCGTGCCCCCTATTGTAGGCGTAACCCACCTGAATATGAGCGATATGCATCTGGCTCTGGAAGAAATAGCCTTTGAAGGCCTTATGCCCAAGCCCTGGCCGCAAATGACAACAGCGGAAAAGCAGATTTTAGCCCAGCGCCTGGCCCAGCTTCCGGCCCTGAACAAGCTGCCCGCGCATGACTTTATCGCACAAATGGATTATTTATACATGCTGGAAAGCGCCTGGAGCCAATTGAAATGGGAAACCCTGGTTCTGGGGTGGGATAAAGAACTGCTACGCTTTTACATTAAAGGCGGCCAAACCCCGGCGCGCCCGGCAAATTTCATAAGTTACTACTTGTCGCCCAACCCGGCCGCCGCTTCGCCCCATGCTGTGCGTGACCGCCAATGGTTTTGGCAATAAGTAAGACGGCCATAGAGGAGATTATACGCACCTGCGCCAAGCCCTGTTTGATAATTATGGAGCCATTTTAACGATAGCATGAGGGATGATTTATGTGTTTTGTTATCAAAGTGTTTTACGCTTTCCTTTTTTGCTGTACCATGTGTTTTTTCACCACAGAAGCCCATGCTTTGCAAAATTATAGTAGGCAGGGCATAGTGATGTCCCAGCAATGCCCGACAGGCGGGGAACAGGCTGAAGAATTGTATCAGCTTGGCCGCCAGTATCGATATGGCCATGGAGTGCCAATAGATAAAGCCCAGGCAGAAAAACTCTTTAAACAAGCGCTTGCCATGGGTAATGCCAAGGCCGCTATTCAGATTGGCCAGATGTATATGTGGGATTTTTCATTGCTTTACTCCGAAGCCAAGCGTGAAAAATATATGATAGCCATGTATGAGCAGGCGGCAAAAATGGGCTGCCCGGAAGCCTACCTGTCATTGGCGGAGTGTTATGAAAAAGGTTGGGGTGTCAAGGCAGACAAGCAGCAAGCTCTTGCGCTGCTCGCTAAGGCCGCTGAAATGGGATCACCAAAAGCAATGGAATACTATGGAGTAATTCTCGTAAAAAATGGGCAAGTAGAGAACGGCAGAAAATTGTTGGAAAGATCTATGGCATTGGGAAATGGGGACGCAGGAGTGGGCATTGCCACGATATATCAATTTTACCAAAAAGATGCTGGCGGGCTTATCGAGGCATTACGAGCCGGAGCAAGATTGGGCAGCAAAGCTTGTATACAACATCTCACATTAATTTACCTTGATGGGGATTTTGGACAAGCAGAAGATGAAGCCTATGCAAGTAGACTTGATGAACTTTACGAAAGCATGAACGATTTTTACCCCCCGAAACCAATTCCTGACTTTGATACGCAATTTCCGCCTAAACCAATATTGCCTTTTAAAGACTAGAGCCACGGTGCCATAATCTGATTGTTCTATTAGGATAAAAACAGCAAAAAACAAATTGCCGAATATGACATCAGCCTTGCCGTCCGCAAGGCGCTGTATGAGGCCATCTGGTCCAGGGGCCACGCTGTTAAAATCGATTCGCGTTTCTGCCGGCACTCCATCTGGCCTTCTATCATCGGCGCGGCGCTATGAAAGCAAGATGACTTAGATGCTGCCTTGATCTTTTATGCCGATTATTTCCCCCAAATGTTATCAACTTCCTTGGCGGTTATTCTTATGTAAGTCTCCTTACTCATGGGGAACTCAAAAACGGCTGTAGTTTCTTTAATATCTGAGATATAACAAATGACTTTATTGTTCTGCGCATCTAGTATTTTTACTTTTCCGTCCGCTTCCTCAAAGGTTACGGCTATGGGCCCGTTATAATTGTCACCTATTGAATCGGAAGTTATGAATAAAATGCGTGGCTTACCATTGGCTCCAAGATGTTGGCTTATCCAGACGCCAATTGCACCATTTCCAGCACTGCAAACAGAGGCAATACAGAACACAAATACCAATAACAAAATCAAAGAAAAAATACGTTTCATGCTGTTTGCTCCTTAAATATAGCCATGCTACCTGAATAAACTCTTATGGTAGTCATCCCACTCGGGCAGATAGCGCACCATATAACCGGCCGCCATGCCAGCGCTGATGGCCGCCCGCTCACTGCTCACCGCCTGCTCGGCTTGGCTGTAGCGCTCCATAAAAGCGTTTACAAGCTGGTTTTCCAACTCCGCCGGCAAGGGCCAGGGTTTATATACATCCAGGCCGCCCAAGGCGGGCAGAATAATGGCCGCCGCTTGCATTAGCAGTGGTCTGGTAGAGGAGAAATTCCAGCCGGAACATTACGGCAGTACTGTTCAGGGCTGCCCGCGCTGTTTTCCGCATACTGCAGCGACGCGCTAATCCCTATCATGGCGCCAAGAATAACCCATTCGGGTTTTAACAAGATGATCATGAAACATCCTGGTTAAGTGATGCTTCACTTATTCCTAACAAGGCGAATGCCTTAAGGCGGCGTCTTGCCTGGAAATGGCTATGCCACTATTCTGGCAATGCTCGATCATAAACTGTATCAACCCGGCTTGCACGCGTGGGGCAAAGTACAGAAATGGCATGCTAGTTTGTTCGGCGCTTTGCGCGAACTTGTCCCGCATCTTAGCCATATAGGTTTCAAAGAAGTCGTCCGGGGTTTCAGGCACAGCAGCGGCAATGGGTTTGGCCGGTGCGGGCGGCCCGGCCCAGGATGGAATGACACCCACTAAAACAGCCAGGGCTAAAAAACATGCCGTTTTTTGTAAAATTTTGACCATAAAAGCTGTCCTTTTTAAATTTAAAATGCTGCTTTATTAAATAAATAAAGCAAGTTAGCCATTTTATGGATTTATCTTTACCAACTTTAATAACTGTTAAAAAAACCGCGATTATGGTAAATAATCTACACCAGCTTTTTTATTTTGCAAAACAAAGAGTTAGCTTATTGGGCCGCCCGTCGGGGCGTTGAAACTTTTTAAAGGATAGTAACATGAAAATTATCTTTTGCTGTTTGGCTTTGCTGATATTAAGTACCCAGGCCATGGCCGCGCCTTATGATCTGGACTCGCCGCCGGAAAGCTACACCTGGGGTGAAAGCCAGGAGGTAGTGAAAAGCATGCTGCCCGGGGCGCAGGTGGTAGGCAAGGACCGTATGTTTCTGCGGCCCGATCAGGGAAATTACGCACTCATTTTTACTTTCTGGAAAAATCAGTTGGTTAGTATAAACCGCTCGACCGGCCAGATTGATGACATGACCGCAGCCCAAGCCCAATATCAGGAGCTTAAAGAAAAATTAAGCGCCCAGTGGGGGACGCCCGCTGCTCCAGCGCCCTGTGAGAGCGACGGAGCTGACTGCACCATGGTAACCTGGCAATCTACCCATGCCACCACGCCAAGGCTTACCATGGTAGTGCGCGAAATGCCGGGCGGGCAAAAAACATTTATCAGCCTTTCTTATGACAGCAGCCAGCTTTTTCCGGAATTTACCAGGTAAATAAAAGAACTGGGCCGCATGGAAAACCTGGATAATATTATGGCCCGGCTGCTTGCCGGCAAAAATACCGATGCCCTTATAGGCAGAAGAATACGCCTTACCCTGCCGGTGGCGGAGTTGAATCCCTTTACCCTGGGCGTGCAGAAATACTCGGTGGTTTGCCAGATGCAACTTGCGCGGCTTGCGCGAGCTGGAAGTTCTTACCGTAAGCGGCGTTATAGACGGCATGGATAATGAGACCGTATTACGCCTTTCCCAGGTTAAAGTGGTAGAGCGGCCGGAACAGGAAGAGCAACAGCCGGGCCGCGCATCCCGAGGTTATTTTCAGGCAGAATTTCTGGTGGGCACTTTGGAAAAAGCAGCCGGACGGGTGCAGCGCGATTTCAGCGTTAAAGACATGCTCTCCATGCCTTATAAGGTAAATAATAAATTCGTAGTGGATTTCTGGCCGCCATCTTTTCCCAAAGGCATGAGCTTCAGCCTGGATAATATATTGCCTGATAACAGCAACAACACTCTTACCTTTAACATAGCCATGCCTCAGGACGGGCCGCAGCCCAATCCCCATCTGGTAATGGCCTGTATGAGCATGATAATGTACGCCAGCCAGCCGGGTGTGTATATGGATGAATATTTTGACAAAATCAACCGCGCCCTGAAGGATGAGAAGCCCATAACCATAAACGGCTGGACTTATAGCGGGCATGCGGATAAAATCGCCTTCACTTTTTCCGCCACCGCCCCGGGCCAGTAGAAAAACTAAAGACTGTTGGGAGATCAGAAGAAATGCGCAAATTATTGATTGCTGTAGTCATGCTTTTAGTAAGCAACCAGGCCTTCGCCGCGCCCTATGATATGGACTCCCCGCCGGAAAGCTACACCTGGGGTGAGACCCAGCAAGATGTGCATACTGCCTTGTTCATCGAGCTGGGCCGAAGCGATGTGATTATAGGCGGCACCCAGGCTCTATATTTGCCACCCAGTGAGGGTAAAGGCGTGCAGATTTATTCTTTCTGGCAGGACCAACTGATTGGCATAAGTTACCTGCCCGACTTTAAAGGCAATTACAACGACGCCGCAGCGCTGTATCTCTCACTTTATAATAAATTTACCGAGAACTACGGGCCGGCACAGCCTGCGCTTTGCTTTGCCTGGCAGGGTAACTGTACGGCTTTAAAGTGGCAGGCTTCTCCTGTCACCAGCATAAGGCTCAATAAAGTTGAGCTAGGGGGGAGATTAACCACCAGCTATTATTATGTCAGCAGCCAGCTGTATCCGCACTATGAACAGGAATTTCAAGAATACGGTCCGGTTATCGTTATAGATAATGTTATGAAGATGGCCTTATCCTCAGATAGCGATCAGCAAAAAATCGTTCTGGGGCGAAGAATACGCCTTTCCTACTTGCAGGTAGTCAGCATTGATCCCTTGCTTTTAGAGGGCAACATTGTCGGGGTAATCGGTGGCAGATACAAGGTGGCTTGCAGCCTGCAAAAAGAGGTTCCCGAATTGAGCGTTGGTAACAAAGTAATTGTAAGCGGAGTGGTTGACGGGGTTAATGATGACCACGTATTGTCCATGTCTGAAGTAATAATATTCGAACGGCTGGAAAATGAGGGCTGGCGAGAGGATTTTAAGTAGCGTTGAAATAAAAACCTATGGCAGACGGGATAGGCGAAACATGAAAAATATTACGGCTTGTTGTTTAATGGTCTTGCTCCTGGCCATGCTGGGCTGCGCCATTGCCGCACCCGCCTTTAGCGCGCCGCTGGATGATGGAGCCAGGCACCAGGCCATGCTGCAAGAGGCCAGGCGGAATTCGGTCGCAGCTTTAAGCAGCCCGGATTTTTTACGCAACGCGACGCCGGAAGAGGTGTCTTATGTGCTGGGCAATAAATCGTTGGCCGGGATGACATTCCCGCAATATTCCACCATCTCCGAGCGAACTCCGCTGATGCTGGCCGCCTGGTACAGCCCGTATCCGGAAGTTATCGCCATGCTGATCAAGGCCGGCTGCGACCCCTTGGCCCGCCAGACGGATAGAGACCCCAGAGGCATTTTTGCCGGGCATGGCTATACGGCCCTGCACTTTGCCGCTGAGCACAATCCCAACCCGGCAGTGACGGACGAATTGCTGAAATACAAGCTTGATGTCAACACGCCTACCGGTTTTGGCCAAACCCCGCTTTACCTGGCCTGTCTGGGGCAGGATGGCCGGGACGGCAATCCCAGACGCTTGGAAACTGTACGCCTGCTGCTGTCCAAGGGGGCCAGCCCCAACAGTCGCGATAAGGATGGGCAGACTCCACTGATAATCGCGGTATGCGAAGGTGATCTGGAAAAAGTGCAAGCCATGCTGCCCTTCAGCGATTTGGAAATCATGGGCCAGGGGGGAGATACCGCCCTGGTCAACGCCTTTCGCCTTAACCACTCCGCCATAGCCACAGAGCTTTTGCGGGCCGGAGCGCAGGTAAACCAACGTGATCTGCGGCGGATCTGCACTAACAACAGCGATGAGCTTGATATGGAACTGCTGCGCGCCGTGCTGGCCAGCCAGGACGTCAACCAAGTTGATGCCAAGGGAGTTAATCCATTACTGTATGCCGCTTGTTATAGCGGAGCCTACCGGGTGGTGGAAGCCCTGTTTGCGGCCGGGGCCAAGCTGCAAGGCACTTCATATCTCACCACAGCCATGGGCGATCCATCACGTGAATATCAGCAAACTCTTGCGGTGCTGTTGCAACATGGCGACAACCCCAATGCCGGTCAGGGCGCGCCACTGAGGGTTGCGGCTATGCAACGCAAAGCATTGAGTGTGGAACTGTTGCTCAAAGCCGGGGCCGACCCCAACTTGCAAGATGCGCGGGGCAATACCGCGCTTATGACCGCCTGCTGGGATGAGCCGGGCTATTCGCGGGAAGGTGTGGTGGACGTGGTACAAATGCTGCTTAAAGCTGGCGCCAAGGTAAACGCCGTAAACCACAAAGGCGAGTGCGCCTTGATGGTTGCGGTTTTCCGTTCCTATGAACCCAAGTACTATCCCATAGTGGTGGATTTGTTGATCAAAGCCGGCACAGAACTCAATGTGGTCTATCCTTGCAGCCATACGCCGTTGACATTTATCATGCAGTCTGAATACAATGACGAACTCGGCCCCATGCGCTATATCCAGAGAGATCTTCGCCTGCGTTACGCCCGGCTTATGCTGGAGGCCGGGGCCGATCCCAATCTAGCTAACGCCACCGGGCAAACGCCAATAATGCTGGCCGAAAAGTATCCGGAGGTAAAATCGTTATTGCTGGAAGCGCAAAACAAACCCAGGCCCGCCACGCCGGCAGGTAATCGCAATAACAGTCAGCGGCGCTAGCCTGAAGGAGAGCACATGTGTAAGCCATCTGTTTTTATCGTATTTATATATATGTTGTGCGCTCTGGCCGCGCCCGCCTTAAGCGCGCCGGCTTATAATGAAATACGTATAAATGCTAAAAATAGTGACGATAAGAGCAACTACTCGCTGGAAATAAAATTACGCCGGGCCGTTACCAGCGCTAAAGATGACCCCGATGAAGCCTTGGCCAAAGTAAAAGAACTGCTAAGGGCCGGAGCCAATCCCAACGCCAGGGTAAGCCTAACCGGCGACGAGCGCAGCAACGAATACGATTACCATCCGCCCATGGCCCTGTTGGCCCTGCGCGCTGGGTCACCGGCCATTGCCAAAGTGCTGCTGGCCGCTGGGGCCAATCCGGCGGCTGTGGATGGCGAGAACAGTTCCCTTTTGCTGGCCGCCCTGGAATACTCCAAGCCGGATTTGGATCTGGTTAAGCTGCTATTGAAAAGTAATGACATAAATTTTACCAACCGCCGACTTAATTCTCCCTTGAGCGCTGCTTTCAAAAACGGGGCGGACTTAGGCCTGCTTAAATTTTTAGTGGACAACGGAGCCAATATTCGCGGCGCGCTTAGCAATGACCCCCAAAGCTATTTGCTCAAAGATATGATAAGAGGGGTACGCGACCCTCAAGCCATAAAATTCCTGCTGGCCCAGGGGTTGAACCCCAACCAGAGAACGGGCGCTGGTCAGCAGTCGCTATTGGAACTGGCGTTAGAAGAAAATAGAACGATATGGCTGCAAGCGCTGCTGCAGGCCGGAGCCGACCCCAGCCCCTTGCTGCAGGCGGCACGCAGTTGGGGCGACTACGCCTTGTTGCAAGAGATTAACCTACCCGCCCAGTATGCCGGCCAACTGGAAGACATACACCAGGCTTTGCTGCGTGCGGCCCGACGCGATGTAATGGCAAGCATGCGCAGCCGCGATTTTTTCCGCAACGCCAGCCCGCAAGACGTAGCCTATGTGCTGGGCAGCACCTCGCTGGCCGGAGTTAAATTCAATGACAACTTCACCAGCGGTATAACTCCGCTGATGCTGGCCGCGCAGAACACGCCTTACCCCGAAGTTATCGACATATTAATAAAGGCCGGTGTCGACCCCTTAGCCCAGCAGCGGGCCTATACCCAAGCCAGGGGAGATGCGGCCATTCATCCCGGCCACAACCATACCGCCCTGCACTATGCCGCCTGGTTCAACCCCAACCCCTTGGTAGTGGCCGAGTTGCTTAAATATAAGTTTGATATAAACGCGGCCGACGGCTTTGGCTACACCCCACTCTATTTAGCCTGCCTAGGCAAAGACGGCCGTAACGGCCTGCCCCGACGCCTGGAAACCGTGCTCCTGCTGTTGGCCCATGGGGCCAGTCCTGATATTGGCGACCGCAAAGACCAGCAGACCCCGTTAATGACTGCAGTCTATGAGGGAGATTTGGAAAAAGTGCAGGCTATGCTGCCCTACAGTAATCTGGAAACCGCTAACCGCCGGGGCAACACCGCCTTGGCTTACGCCTTTGACCAACACCATTACGCCATTGCCGGAGAATTGTTGCGGGCCGGAGCGCATGTCAACCAGAAGGTATTAGAAGAAGCCTGCGCTGACAACAGCGAAGATATAAACGAGGAAATGCTGCGTACTATGCTGGCCAGCCAGAGCAGCGAAAAACTCAGTGCCCTGCTGCCCAGCGCCTGCTACAACGGCGCTTACCGGGTGGTTAAGGCCTTGTTCGCGGCCGGGGCAAAGTTAGAGGGCACGTCTTGTCTTACCATAGCCCTGCGCAAACCTTTCTATGACTATTACCATACCTTGGAAGTGCTGCTGCAAAATGGCGACGACCCTAACGCGGATTTGGGCGCGCCGCTCAGGCTGGCGGCCATGCAGCGCAAAGTGCACAGCGTGGCAGTCTTACTGGCGCACAAGGCCAACCCCAACCTTGGCGATTTGCAAGGCAACACCCCGCTTATGGTGGCTTGTTTGGATGCGGAAGGTGATATTTTGAAAAACCGGGTGGAAGTAATAAAAATGCTGTTGAAAGCTGGCGCCAACGTCAACGCCGTAAACCAAAAAGGCGAGTGCGCGCTGATGGTGGCAGCTTTTAGAATACACCAGTATGACCATATGGCGGTGATGGAACTTTTAGTAAAAGCCGGCACCGAGCTGAACAAAGTTTACCCATGTGGCCAAACCCCGCTAACCTTCATAATGCAGCCGCCCTATTATGACGGGCTAAGTAATCTGCACGCAGACGAGCGCCTGAGCTACGCCCGGCTTATGCTGGAGGCCGGGGCTGACCCCAACCTGGCCAATGCCGCCGGGCAAACCCCCATTATGATGGCTGAGAAATATCCGGAGGTAAAACAATTGCTGCTGAATGCGCAAAACAAGCCCCGGCCCGCTGTACCAGCGGGCAACCGCAATAACAGCCAGAGACATTAGAATAAAGAAAAGAGCATGTTCAAGTCCGTTGCTTTTATTGTATTAGTGTATATGTTGTGCGCCCTGGCAATGCCCGCCTTCAGCGCGCCGCCCGATGATGAAGCCAGCATAGACGGCGATAGGGTGCGAGTCTGGCGCGAGGCAGGGCTGCAGCAGGCTCGCCAAAACCTGCCCCAGACTTTAAGCAGCGCCAAGTTTTTTAGCAAAGCCACGCCGGAAGATCTGCTTTATGTGCTTAATAATCGTTCCATTGCCCGCATGAAATTTGACGCTGCGATGCAACGTGGGCTTACCCCGCTTATGCTGGCCGCCCAGTATAGCCCCTATCCGGAAATCATCAGCATTTTAATAAAGGCCGGTGCCGATCCCAACGTCCGTTTAACCGCTTCCGGCCGGGAAGGCCTGTACCCCGGCCATGCTATGACGCCCCTGCATTATGCCGCCTGGCTTAACCCCAACCCGCAAGTGCTGGCCGAACTGCTTAAATACAAGCCAGCAGTGAACGCGCAGGAGGCCTGGGGCCGCACCCCGCTCTATCTGGCCTGCTTAGGAGAGGACAGTCAAGACGAGTGCCCAATGCGTTTAGAGCATGTGCGCCTGCTGGTGGCGGCCGGGGCCAGCCCGGACATTGGCGACAGCAAAGATAAACAGACCCCGCTAATGACCGCCACATACTATGGCGACCTGGCTAAAGTGCAGGCCATGCTGCCCTACAGTAATTTGGAAACTCCTGACCGTCGAGGCGCCACCGCCTTGACTTACGCCATAAAGCTACACCATTATGGCATCGCCCGTGAGCTAATGGCTGCCGGCGCACGGGTGGACAGCCATGTATTATATGCCGCCAGCAACGATAAAGGCACGGGCATGGATGAAGAGCTATTGCACGACCTGCTTAAGGCCAGCAATATAGACCAGGCCAGCGAGACGGACAGTGCGGGCAGAAATATATATTTGGAAAATGCCTGCCAGCACTGCGCCCTGCCTACGGTGCGCGCTCTCTTGGAAGCCGGGGCCCGGCCGCGCCCGGTACAATGGACGCTGCCTTACTTGGTGGCCGCTGTTGCCGGCAACTATGAAGACTGCTATGAGGTGGTGGAGCTTTTGTTAAAATATGGAGCCGACCCCAACGAACGACAGGGCAAAGCGCTGTTGGAGGCCATCCAGCGCAGAAAGCCGCAATGCGTGAGCGCTTTGCTTCAAGCAGGGGCCAACCCTAATTTAAGTAATGACAGTGGGCACACTCCACTACTAGCCACTATCTATATTGACGATGATGACGCTATGCGTTTGCAGCTTATCAAGCTGCTACTGGCTGCCGGGGCTGACCCCAGTTTGCCTGACCATTCCGGCAGAACACCATTAACGCTGGCTGAGAAATATCCGGAGGTAAAACAATTACTGCTGGAAGCCCAGAATAAACCCAGGCTCGCCACGCCGACAGGCAACCGCAATAACAGCCAGAGGCGTTAATAACAAGGATACCTGTATGTCTGCAACCCAAGGCAATCTATACAGCTTTTACTATCGTAAGGAGAACGAATCATATGCCTAGCCAACAGCAATCAGGTATTCCATCGCCGGCGGCCGAACATTTGTCAGGCGACTTTCAACTTGACCCGCAGCATATAGCGCTGATCCGTCACATGCAGGTAATATGGCTGCCGGTGGAAACCGGCGCGCCGGTTGTGCATCCGCTGCAGCCGCTGGGGGACGGCAATACTAAAGAAATAGCGGCCGCCATAACCGGCCTGTCCGAGACAGAGGCTGTGAACAAGCTGACCGAAGCCTGTCTGGGCTTGAAGCTTTTCCTGAAGCTTGTGGCCATGGCGCCGGATCATTATACCTTGCCTTCCTTTATGCAACCCATTTTTGGCGGCCCCAACTTTGGTGTTGCCAGTGACGGCGGCTTCACTTTTACGGATGAACATTTGCTGTTACTGCAAAAAGGGCTGCTGTGGCGGGTGTCTACCGCCCACGAGCTGCCGGAAATACTGGCCATGGACATGTGGCCGGTAATTTTTCCCGACGGCAAACGCCCTTATGGCGACTACACTTATTACCAGATAGAAATGGCCGAACTGCTGGACCGGCCTTATACCATTGGCCCTGATAAACACGTACTGCCCGACCCATCGAAAGATGCCGCTTTGGAAGCTCTGCACGAGCAGACTCTGCCGGCAATGCAGCTTTTGTTAATGCATGGAACTATATAAGGATATTTTTTTGTGTCCCAGCTTTTAGTAAATACGATGCCTGCTGTAAACAGAAAATGGCTGACCACGTTTTCGCTCTTCTTGCTGCTGGCCCTGATAGTAAGTTTTGTTACCTGGTTTGTGCCCTGGCTGGTGCCGCACGGTGCTTTGGGCGGCCCTTTGCATATTTTTTTCGAGACAAAAAGCCTGGCCGGCCTTGCTCATTCGGAAATCAAGCTCATATGGTTTTGGAAAGCTCTGGTTGTGTTGGAGTTCATTCTTCCGCTTATAATACTATGGCTAACCAGAAGAGCCAGCGCACGCCAAAGAGCAATGCCGCGCTGGATTTTACTGGGCTGGACCGTCGTCTTTTTCCTAAGTTATTTAGTTCTCCCTTATGGATTCTTTAGCGAACCTGTGACTTTGGGGGATATCAGCTTGGTGGGCTGGTCGTACAAGGCATGGCTGCGGGCGGTTGTCACCATTTTTGCTTTACTCTTTTGGCGGAAGCTAAAACCTATGAACAGGATGTCTGGACAGTGGTAATTGGATACTGCTAAGAAACATATATGCCATGCACTTTAACTTCAATATAATATTTTTTGACCGGAGAACCTAATGGAACTGGTACAAGTTTTTGCCCTTTTTTTCCTGGGATTTATTTTAGTAGCCGTAGTTATAGCGTTACTTACCAAAAAACCGTTCATTTTTTGGGTGGGCAACATGCTCATGGTGGCGGCGGTCGCGCTTTTTGTATGGGGTTGCATTATTAATGATGGCAGTGATGGCTGGGGATTTCTGGCTGTGCTGATATTGTGGGGCTTAGCCGCAGGCAGTTTTACTGTTGGCTTCATTCTGTATAAGGTTAGCGTGTCACAAATGCGTAAAAAAGCTCAAGGGAATGCGAGCGTTGTAAAAACAGAGGAACCTGTGTAATAAAGAATTCGGTATGCGAATTCAATCTCTATTCATTTGCCGCACTCCAGAATATAGCCCGCCGGGGTAATGGAGAACCAGACTTTTTCTTCCATCATAGCATTTAACCACTCCGGGGCCTCAATATAACATTTTGCTTGCGGCGTCAGCCATAGTTCCCGTTCCGTGCCGCTTATATCGTCCATCTGACGGATGCGCCACTTATTGCCCTCTTGGCTGAAGCTCAGCAGCTTGCCTTGGGAGACCAGCGAAGGCACAACTCCACACACTTTTTCCACCCCAGACTTGCCAAACTGGATAAGGGCGCTAAGATAACTATCTGAATCATCAGCGCGGAGCGCCTGCTGGATTTCGGCAAAGTAGGGAGAGTGTGGCGTAACCAGCAACTGCATCTCCGGCTCTTCGCCCATAATGAATAACATGCCGTCTTCGGTTTCTTGCACTTCACTTTTCTTTACCGGCCAGCGCTCGTCAAAGCGGCAGGGAATGCTCTGGGCTAGAGCGCTTGCGCAGGTTAAAATTATAAGAAAGCCTGCCCAGAGCATGATTCGCTTTATCATGGCAAAATTACCTTTATGTCAAAAGCAATATTTATTGAAAGCCTGTTTCGCGTACCACATCCAGAGTTTGCCGGTCAAGCTCCAGCACAAAAGACTTGTCTCCCCCTGGCGCGGCCGGGTTTTGATCATCCTGGTGTGTCACCAAAAAACTGATGACATCGCTGCTCTGGGTGGCTTGCGGGTAAAGCTCAGCACTGTAAACGTCT
>JAVBVK010000005.1:0-33880 GCA_031554335.1 Desulfarculales bacterium | reverse complement strand
TATCCACCCTGCGCGGCCACAACCCCATTGACGTGACCTCTGGCGCTGACAGCCTGTGGGGTGAGATTGGCCTTGGCGTTTCAGGACAGGTGAGCGAAAACCTAAGCCTCTTTGTCACAGGCGGTTATCTCAATTCGTTGGAAGGCGACAGCAGCCGTAAAGGCTGGGATGCCAGGCTTGGCATAATTTATAGATGGTAGCGGCGTATCATAATCGACCCGGACGGCCGGCGGACCGGGGATTGGGATGAATCCAAACACCCGTGCGATCAAATTGGCCGTTTCACTTATAAGGGCGGCGGTGGAAGCCGCCGCTGGCGGCTATCCGGGTCCATGCATTTAAAAGCAACAGCCTGAATTCCGGATAGCGGCTGGCGCCGCTTCGTAATGACGATGGCCAACATGCTTATGTTTATTAAGTAATTGGTGCAACCAAGCATATGGTTTTGGGAAAGATTCAATGCGCCTGGTAGAGCGCCAGAACAACATACTCGATTCTGATCATGCCAGTGCGGAAAGCGATCACGGACTGATCACAAAAAACGGCCACTTAAAAAAGATTAAGCGGCCGTTTTTACAATATTTTTTTGGAGCGGGAAACGGGATTTGAACCCGCGACTTCAACCTTGGCAAGGTTGCACTCTACCACTGAGTTATTCCCGCATGAATCATCAAAGGTGATCGCTCACATCAGGCTATTTTAGCTGGTTTGTTAAAACTGTCAAGCAAAAACTACTGCTTAAACAAAAGATTTTTAAACCCCCAAGTATAGTTAAAGCCAGACCAAAGGGTTATGAGCATAACCGGCCACATAAGCCACCAACCCACCTGCTGCGGGCTTATTCCCAGCACTGGGTAGGGCCAGATGAGCATGCTTACGGTAAGCAGTTGCAATACGGTTTTGCTCTTGCCCCAGAAGTCGCTGGAGACGACCATGCCGTGCTCCATGGCCATGGCGCGCAAACCGGTTACCCATAGCTCGCGTATTATCACCACAATGGCCATCCAGGCGTGGATGCGCTCCAGATCAACCAGCATAACCAGCATAGCGGCAATTAAAAGCTTGTCCGCCAGCGGGTCCAGGTAGCGCCCCAACGCGGTTTCCACATGCAGGCGGCGGGCAAGCCACCCGTCGATGAGATCGCTAAAACTGACCACAATAAAAATTATGGCCGCCACCAGGGAGCAGGTTTCGCTGTGCTGGTACAGCAGCACAATTAAAAGCGGTATGGCCGCCACCCGGACAATGGTTATTAAGTTAGGTACGGTGCGCCAGGGGCTGCTGGTCATTTTTTACGTTTGTCCCAATCACTCAAAAACTGCTCTATGCCTTTGTCGGTAAGCGGATGCTGCAAAAGTTGATCTATTACCTTAAGCGGTATGGTGGCCACGTCGGCGCCAATTAAAGCGGCGCGCGCCACATGCATGGGGTGGCGTATGCTGGCCACCAGCACCTGGGTGTCAAAAGCGTAGTTGGCGTAAATGTCAACTATCTGCTCAATAAGGTCCATACCGCGCTGGGCAATATCATCCAGCCTGCCCACAAAGGGGCTGATATAAGTGGCGCCGGCTTTGGCCGCCAGAAGCGCCTGGGTGGGCGAAAAGCAAAGAGTGCAGTTGGTTTTTATGTCCTGCTCGCTCAAGGCGCGAATGGCCTTGAGCCCGTCCTTAGTGATGGGAAGCTTTATAACCACATTGGGTGCCCATTTGGCATAGGTTTTGGCTTCCTTCAGCATGTCTTTATAGTTAAGGGCTATAACTTCCACGCTAACCGGCCCCTCCACTATTTCCAAGATTTCTTTAATGCAGGCTTCAAATTTTTTGCCGGTTTTGCTAACCAGACTGGGGTTAGTGGTAACCCCATCCAGCACGCCCAGGCTCAAACCCTCTTTTATTTCAGCAATATCCGCGGTATCGATAAAGATTTTCATAATCCTCACTCCTTCAATAAGCCGCAGTTAGTCTTGCGGTTTTTTGTGTTCCTGCAGAAATTTATTTTTGCATTCCTCGCTGCAAAAATAATATTCCTGGCCATCCTTTTTAAGTTCTATGCCCTGGCCGCGCGGCAAATATACCTTACAGGCCGGGTCTTGCACCATTTCTTGCATGCCGCCGGCGGCGGCGCTTTGCTTGGGCTTTCTAAACCAGTTTACAATCAAGCGGTAAAGCAGCCAAATAATTACGGCAATTATGAGAACCCGCACTAAATAACCCATGATACTTCCTTTATTATCTGCTGCTGTGCAGCCGCCAGCCCCTGCCACAACTCAAGCACGCTGCAATTGCTGCCCGGCACTGGCAAGTGCTGGTTTAGTTGCATTAGCGGCAAAAGAACAAAGGCCCGTTGGCCAAGCCTGGGATGAGGAACCGAAAGGCTGGGTTCATTTATTATCATCTGGCCAAACAACAAAATATCCAAATCCAGGGTGCGCGGCCCGTTTATTTGCAAGCGCCGGCGGCCGTGGCTGTCTTCAATATGCAAAAGCTCTTTTAACAGCTTGTCCGCCGAGCCGCTATAGTTTGCCCTTACCACCGCATTGTAAAAATACGGCTGCCCGGCGGGCCCGCCCAGCGGCGCGCTAAGCCAACACCCCGACCTGGCCAGTTCATGGTAACCAGGCAACTCCTCCATGTCATGCAGGGCGGCCAGCATAATAGCCCGGCTGTTGCCCAGGTTGCCGCCTAAGCCAATATAAACTTCCGCCAAGGCCTATAGCTTTAAAGCGGCCAGGCGATCAACCACCTGATTCAGCCTGGCTTTATCCACCGTAAGGGCAAAACGCACAAAGCCTTCGCCCGGCGCGCCAAAGCCGCTGCCCGGGGTGGAAACAATGCCGGCGTCGTTTAAAAGGCGCATGGTGAAATCCGCGCTGCTCAAGCCCCTGGGGCAAGGCGCCCACACGTAAAAGGTTGCTTTGGGCGGGGTTACCTCTAAGCCGATTTTACGTAAGCCGGCAACTAAAATATCGCGCCGCTCCTGATAAAGGGCGCACATTCTGGCCACGTCCTGCTGGCAGTTGCGCATGGCCTCTATGCCCGCCAACTGCACCGCGTCAAAGGCGCCGGAATCTATCTGGCTTTTTACCTGGCCCAAACCCGCCACCAAATCGGGGTGCCCCACCGCAAAACCCAGGCGCCAGCCTGTCATGTTATAAGTTTTAGAAAGGCTGTGAAACTCTATGCCCACTTCTTTGGCTCCTGGTATTTCCATGAAGCTAAGCGGCTTGTAGCCATCGTAGGCCATTTCCGTATAAGCGGCGTCGGCCACCACAATAAGCTTGTGTTTAAGCGCAAATTCCACCACCTCTTTATAAAAGTCGGCATCGGCCACGGCGGCGGTGGGGTTGTTGGGGTAGTTTATAACCATTACCTTAGCTTTTTTTAGCGCGGCCGGGTCTATGGCCTTAAGGTCGGGCAAAAAGCTGTTGCCAGGCAGTAGCGGCATTTGCACCGGCACCCCGCCGGCCATTAGGGTGGAGGAATTATAAACCGGGTAGGCCGGGCTTGGCACCAACACCACGTCTCCAGGGTTGACAAAGGCCAGGGGGAAGTGGGCCAGGCCCTCTTTAGATCCGATTAAGGTAACCACCTCGGTCATGGGGTCTAAGTCGATATTAAAGCGGCGCTTGCACCAGGCCGCCGCCTCCTGGCGGAAAGTGCTTAAGCCCGAATAGGCCGGGTAGCGGTGGGTGGCCGGGTCTTTGGCGGTTTCCCTAAGCTTTTCTATGATGTTGGGAAAGGTGGGCTGATCTGGGTCACCCACGCCAAGGTCTATGACATCCACGCCCTGAGCGCGCACTTCTTCGCGCAATCTGTCAATTTCTTTAAATAAATAAGGAGGAAGCATTTTTAAACGTTCGGCTTTTTCAAACATATAAACCTCAAATTAGGTAAGTTGATAAATTAAAGTTATCATTATAACAAAACTAACGCGGCACGCAAAATCAGAATCTGTAAATTGCTTCGTGTTGTTCATCTGCGGTTACAGTTGCCCATCATCTTGCACCCGCGCCAATTGTTTTTGTTGTCGCCCGGAAGCCGCCACCGGCGGCTATCCGTGGTTCATGTATTTTAAACACCAACAGCCTGGGTTCCGGATAACGGCTAACGCCGCTATCGGCAATGACCATGGCTCGTAACATGCTTATGCTCTTTAACTAATTGCTGTAAATCCGCATACCGTTTAATGAGCCCTTAGCCGGCGGATAAGGCGAAAGCATAGTTTGTTTCACATACCCCGAAATTATTGCAGTTGGTTTTCAAGACGGCCAATGTCTTGCAACTCCACCACAACTTTATCGTGAAGCTGAAGCGTACCAATGCCCGGCGGGGTGCCGGTGGCAATCACGTCGCCGGGCAACAAGGTCATTACCTGGCTGATAAAAGCCACCATACGGCTTACGCTGAATATCATGTCGGCGGTGGTGCTGTCCTGCTTTATCTGGCCGTTTACCAGGGTGCGCAGGGAAAGGCTTTGGGGATCCACATCCAAAGCAATGGCCGGGCCTATGGGGCAGAAGGTATCGAAAGATTTACTGCGGGTGAACTGACCGTCCTTGGCTTGCAGGTCACGGGCGGTAACGTCGTTAAGACAGGTGTAGCCCAGCACATAATCAAGCGCCTCGGCCTCGCTAAGGTTATGGCAGGTTTTGGCTATAATCACGGCCAGCTCGCCTTCGAAGTCCACTCTGCCCGCCATGGCCGGTTTTTTGATTGCGGCATGCGCGCCTATTACGCTGGTGGCCGGCTTTATAAAAATAAGAGGCTCCGCCGGTACGGCCATATTCAGCTCGCGCGCGTGCAGGTGATAGTTAAGCCCTATGGCCACCACCTTGCTGGGCTGGCAGGGGGCCAGCACCTCTTCCACATCATTTATCTTAAGTTCCCCCGCCTCTGGCTGGCCGCCGGCAAAAGGCGAACCCTGGTAAGCGCGCAGGCGTCCGTCCCGCCATAAGGCGTACACCGCCGCCCCCTTATATTTAAGGCGCATAATTGCTTTGTTGGAATAAATTTGTTTGAAATCAAAGGTCATAAGCCGTGCTCCCATCAGTGTTGTAACAAGCGCGCGCCACGTGCTTGGCTTTAAGTTAGCCCCAGCACCTCTTTCATGGAATACAGCCCGGCGCTCCTGCCCGCCAACCAGGCGCCCGCGCGCACCGCGCCCTGGGCAAAGGTGTTGCGCGACTGTACCCTGTGAGTAAGCTCTAAGCGTTCGCCCTGGCCAATGAACATAACCGTGTGCTCACCCACAATGTCGCCGCCGCGTATTACTGAAACGCCTATTTCCTCGCGCCCGCGCGGCCCCGCCATGCCCTGGCGGCCATGGCGCAGGCTGCCCGCCAGGCTTAGCCCGCTGCCCTTGGCCAGCGCCTCCAATAGCGTATAGGCCGTGCCGCTAGGCGCATCCACTTTTTGGTCATGGTGGGCCTCAATAAGCTCCAGCGCATAGTCCAACCCCAGGGTGGCGGTCATCTGCTCCACCAGATTAAACATCAAATTCATGCCTATGCTGAAGTTAGAGGAAAAAACTATGGGGATTTGCCCGGCCGCGCTGTGCAACTCCTCTTTTTGCTCTTGCGTTAAACCGGTGGTACCCAGCACCACCGCTTTTTTGAGCGCAAGGCAAAGCCGCACATGGGCAAGGCTGGCGCCTGGCGAGGTGAAATCTAAAAGCACCTGGGCCTGTTGCAACACCTGCTCCGGGCTGGCGCTTAAATTGCCCCGCAGGCCGGGCAGGCCCAAAAAAACGCTAAGCGGCGTGCCCAGCTCCGGGTGCCCTTCATATTCGAAACCACCGGCCAAGCTGTATTTATCTGGAGCCGCGGCAATAATGGCCGCCATGGCCCGGCCCATGCGCCCGCCTATTCCGGCTATGGCAAAGCTAATCATAATGTTTTACCCCTTAAGCAAGCCGTAAGACTGTAACGTGTCTGTAAGCTTTTTAAGGTTGCCGGCCTGCGGCGCGCACAAGGGCAGCCTGCGTTCATCGCTGGCAATTATCCCGGCAAGCTTAAGCGCGGTTTTAAGCATAATGGGGTTGGTCTCCAAAAAAAGGTCACGGCAAATTCTGAACAGATAATAGTAGGTTTTTTTTGCCTCCTCAATTTTGCCTTCCCGCCACAGGCGGCACAGGGCCGCAACTTCGGCGGGCATTAAATTGCTGAGCACGCTGATAACCCCAACCCCGCCTATGGCCAGCACCGGCAAGGTAAGCGAGTCGTCGCCAGAGAGCAGCGCCACCCGCTTGGGGCAGATTGCTTTCATGGCCGCCATTTGCGCCACATCGCCGCTGGCCTCTTTTATGCCAACCACCTGAGGCAGTTCCACAATACGGGCCATGGTTTCGGGGGTAATGTTAACCCCGGTGCGGCCTTGAATATTGTAAACCACTATGGGAAATTTTACCGCCTTGGTAATGGCGGCAAAATGTTGATACAGGCCCTCTTGCGTGGGTTTGTTGTAATAAGGCGTAATATGCAGGGCCGCGTCCGCCCCGGCCTGTTTGGCATGTTTGGTTAGGGCAATGGCTTCCGCGGTATTATTGGAACCGGCCCCGGCAATAACCGGAACTTTTTTATTAGCCGCCTTTACCGTAAACTCCACCACATGCTTGTGCTCTTCATGGCTCAAGGTGGCGGATTCGCCGGTGGTACCGCATGGCACCAGGCCGTCTATGCCCGCGGCGATTTGCCCGGCAATGAGGCTTTTAAAAGATTTTTCATCCACCTTGCCATTACGGAAAGGGGTGATTAACGCGGTTATAGCTCCTTGCAACATCATCTTTACTCCTGCTTTGGCCAAGCCTTTAAGCCAGCAACTGGGCAGCCAGCCTGCCCTTATATATGTAATTAGCGCCGCCCTCCAACATTACATCATGAAACGCGCCTTGCTCATCCAGAGAAAAATAGACCTTCAGCACTTCCCCGCTTCTCACTTTTACTTTTACCGGTGAGGGCAGGTTGTGCTTTATTGCCGCGGTTAAGGCGCTGGCCACCGAGCCGGTGCCGCAGGCTAAAGTTTCGGCCTCCACCCCGCGCTCGTAGGTGCGCACCATCAGCATGTCGTCCACCAATTGAGCAAAATTGACGTTAGTGCCCTTGGGGCCGAACTGCTCGTGAAAACGCAAGGCCCGTCCCCAGGTCTCAATTGGGGCATCTTCCAGGTTATCGCACATAACCACGGTATGAGGCACCCCGGTATTGGCCCCCATTAGGCAGAAGGTGCGTTCCGCCGCCTCCACTTCCACATCGAAATAGATGCCTTGTGGCGGGGTAAGGGCCACTTTTACTTCCTCGCCCCGTATAGTGGCGCGAATGGGCCCGGCGATGGTGGAGAAGATCATGTCCGCGGAGGCCAAACCAATGTCATAGGCAAAGCGGGCGGCGCAACGCGCGCCATTGCCGCACATTTCCGCCAGCGAGCCGTCGGCATTGATGAAGTCCCAGGCAAAGTCCATCTTGCCAAAGGGGCTTTCCTTTTCCGTGGGATGGCGCAGGGCGATAAAACCGTCGGCGCCCACGGCTACGGCCCTGGGGCAAATGCGAGAGGCCAGCTTACGCAAAAAAGCAAGCGGCAGTTTGGTTATCCGGTTATCCACCACAATGAAATCATTGCCCGCCCCGCTCATCTTGGTAAATTCCAAACCCGCGGCCAAGCTCAATTCTTCGTTGCCATTTCTTTCCAGCCACTGCGGCATTAACTCGCCGGCGTAAATGTCATCCACCTGCTGGCGCGGCCGCACCAACTGCCACTGGCTGCCGTTTACCATAACTTCCGCCGCCAGGGGGCGTGAATTGTAATTGGAGCTCATAGTGGATCCATAGGCGCCGGCACTCATTACCGCCAGATAATCCCCGGACGCGCACGGCGGCAATTCTCTGCTTTTAGCCAGATAATCGCCGCTTTCGCAAATGGGCCCCACCACATCCACCACCTGGGGCGTCACCTCCAGGTTGAGATTAAAGGGCTTTATCTCATGATAGGCATCGTACATGCTGGGACGCATCAGATCATTCATGGCCGCGTCCACCACCACAAAATTCTTGGCCGGGCTTTTTTTGGTAAGAATAACCTGGGTAAGCAACGCGCCGGCGTTGCCCACAATGGAGCGCCCCGGCTCCAGCACCAGGCGCATGCCCAATGGCTTTACCACAGGGATAATAGCGTCGGCATACTCCTGCCAACTGGGGGGGGCCTCGTCTTTATAAACAATGCCCAAACCGCCGCCCAAGTCAAAGTAGCGCAAAGTTATACCCGCCTCTTTAAGGCGCGCCACCAAGCTAGCCAAGCGCTTGGCCGCATCCACAAAAGGCGCCACCTCGGTTAGCTGGCTGCCAATATGGCAGGAAATGCCCCGCAGGGTAATGCCGGGCATAGCAGCCGCCCGCTGGTACTGAATAAAAGCCTCTTCCATGCTAAGGCCAAACTTGTTGGTAGCCAGGCCCGTGGTTATTTTAGGGTGGGTTTTGGCATCCACATCCGGGTTCACCCTGAAAGCCACCGGCGCCTTGCAGTTAAGGCTTATGGCCGCCTCGTTTATCATATCAAGCTCGTCCGCGCTTTCCGCGTTAATCATCATTATATTAGCCCGTAAGGCGGCTTTGATTTCTTCAAACGATTTGCCCACGCCGGAATAGACTATTTTGCCGGCCGGAATGCCGGCCTTTACGGCCCGTCGCATTTCCCCGCCGCTGACAATGTCGGCCCCCGCCCCCTGCGATGCCAGCACCGCCAGAACCGCCTTGCTGCTGTTGGCCTTCACCGCGAAGCAGACAATTGGGTCCAGCTCGGCAAATGCCTTATTAACCGCCTGCCAGGCCTCGGTTAAGGCCTGTTGGGAATACACAAAAAGCGGGGTCGGGGCTTGGGCCACTATATCTTCCAGCTTAACCCGCTCCACACATAATTTGCCATCGCGGTAGCTGTAGGCTGGGGTAATATTGCTCATTTTTATTGTTCCTCCTCAAATTGATACAAGATGTTGAGCGCTTCACTGGGAGAACTCATGTCCCCTTCCTCATCAATGGCCATAACCCTATATTGATAATAGTGGCCACGGCTAACATCTTTGTCAATATAAGTATTATCCTGGCTTTCCTTAACGGCCCGCCACGCGCCCTGGCCGCTGCGCCGTTCAATAACGTAGCCTTTGGTGTCCGGGTCGGCCACCGGCTCAAAGCGCAGGTAAATGCCATCTTTCACACTCACCGCCACCAGATCGGTTGGCGGAAGCAAGCTACTCGTTCTGCCAAAGGGCGCGGCTTTAACCCATGGCCCAGGCTCTCCGCGCACCAGCACCTCCTCTTGCAGGCAGCGCGCCGCCACCACCCGATAGCGGTAGGTGCGTGAGGCATTAGCCGTATAGTCGCGCAGGCTGGTATCAAACAACGGGCGCTGGTTAAGCGCGACAATGCCTTCCGGGCCGCGGCGTTCCACAATATAGCCAATGCGGTCTTTAGTGAAACCGGGGTCTTCCATGGGCGCACTGGCCTGCCAGCTTATCAGGCGGGAATCTTCCAGAGTGCTGGCCCGCACCTTAGCCGGCGCGGGCGGCAAGGCCAGGGCATAGCCCCTGGCCAAAGACGAAGGGCCGGAACGGCGGCCCTTGGTATCCACCACCACCGCCTGGTAAATTGCCTGCTGGCCGGATGGCGCCTCGCTATCCAGCCACACAAATTTGCGGCTTTCCGCTATATCTTGCGGCCGTTCCATGTTGAAGGCCCGCGAATACTTAAGCACGGGCGGGCAGCCCGGGCAGGCCGGGTCTTCGGCCAGCGGCGCATAGGTGTAGCTGAAAATTACCTGCTCGAGCACCTGGTCCGGCCGGTCGGCCCCTGGCGCGCTGAAGGACACCTCTACCCCCTGAGGCAGGGTTTGCACGCTTAACACCACGGACTTGGGGTTTAAGCTGTCCATGGGCGCCGGCAGCGCCTTTACCCCGCAGCCCGCGGCCAGCAATGAGCAAAATAACAATAGGGCTAGTCTTGACGCCATAGTTTTTCCTTTGCCTGGGCAATAGCCATCATCACCAGTTCGCCCGCCGTGCCGCCAGGGCTTAAGCGCCGGGCAATGGCCTGTTCGGGGGTAAGCAAACTGTAAACCTCTGGACCTATCAACTCGCTCAAAGCTTGCAGTTCACTAAGCTCAAGCTCTTCCAGGGTGCAGCCTTTGGCCTCGGCCAGGCGCACCGCCTGGCCGGCCACATGGTGGGCCTGGCGAAAGGCCATGCCCTTGCTGGCCAGATAGTCGGCCAGTTCGGTGGCGTTTAGAAACCCGTCGTTAACCGCTTTGCGCATGCGCTCGGGCTTAACCAGCATATTGCGCAGCATGGGGGCCATAACCTTCAAACAGTCCAGCACCGTGTCAAAGGCGTCGAACACAGGCTCTTTGTCTTCCTGCATATCTTTGTTATAGGCCAAAGGCAGCCCCTTTAGCATGGTGAGCAGGGCCACCACATGGCCATTTACCCTGCCGGTTTTGCCCCTTATAAGCTCGGCCGCATCCGGGTTTTTTTTCTGGGGCATAATAGAGCTGCCAGTGGAAAAGGCCTCTGACAAGGTTACAAAGGAAAACTCGCTGGTGGACCAAAGAATTATTTCCTCGGCCAAGCGCGAAAGATGAGTTTGGATAAGCGCGCAGCAGAACGCGAATTCCACGGCAAAGTCGCGATCACTCACCGCATCCAGGGAATTGTTGAAGGTGGCGCCAAAGCCCAGTTCTTCGGCCACCAAAGTTGGATCCAGGGCGTAGGTGGTGCCCGCCAGCGCCGCGGCACCCAAAGGCAGCACCGCCGCCCTTTGCGCGCAGTGCTCAAGGCGGCTTTTATCTCTTTCGGCCATTTCCACATAGGCCAGCATGTGGTGGGCGAAAAGCACAGGCTGAGCGCGCTGCAAGTGGGTGTAGCCCGGCATTATCACATCGGCATAGGTTTCGGCCAAGGTTAAAAGGGCGCGTTGCCAGTTTAGCAGCGCGCGCTTAAGTTCGGCTATGCTTTCAACCACCCACAGGCGTAAATCGGTAGCTACCTGGTCGTTGCGCGAACGTCCGGTGTGCAGCTTACCCGCCACTTCCCCAATCAGCTCTTTTAGGCGTGCTTCCACATGGGTGTGAATGTCTTCCAGGCCCACCTGCCATTGCACCTGCCCGGCTTCTATCTCGTCTAACACTTTGCCAAGCCCGCTTATTATGCGGCCGGCCTCCTCCACGCTCAATATGCCCTGGCTGGCCAGCATGGCGGCGTGGGCCTGCGAGGCCTTGATGTCCTGGCGGTAAAGCCGCTTGTCAAAATCTATAGACGCGTTCAGCCGCTCCATGAGGCTGTCGGTGGGTTCGTCAAAACGGCCACCCCATAGCTTCTTATCCACGTGCTTTCTCCGAGTTAAGCGCATGCCTTATGCGCAAGCGCAAGCCGTTGAGCCTAATAAAACCGGTGGCGTCCGCCTGGTTGTAGACGGTGTCGGCCTCAAAGGTGGCGATATCCGGCCGGTAGAGCGAATTGGGAGAGCGCCGCCCCAGCACGGTTACATTGCCCTTATAAAGCTTTAAGCGTACCTGGCCGCTAACCGGCTTTTGCGCCTCATCCATAAACTGCTGCAGCAGCTCGCGCTCGGGCGCAAACCAATAGCCGTAGTAAATAAGCTCGCTGTATTTCACCAGCATGGTGTCACGCAGCCTTAACACCTCGCGGTCTAAACAGAGAGATTCCAAAGCCAAGTGGGCGGCGCGCATAATAGTGCCGCCCGGGGTTTCGTACACGCCGCGGCTTTTCATGCCCACATAGCGGTTTTCCACCATGTCCACCCGGCCAATGCCATGGCGCCCGCCCAACTGGTTAAGGGCGGCCAACAGGGCGGCCGGTGAAAGCGGCTTGTTGTCCAAGGCCACCGGGTCGCCATGCTCAAAGTCAATCACTATTTCCTCAGCCTTGTCCGGCGCGTTTTCCGGCGAGGCGCTCATAACAAACATCTCTTCCGGCGGTGCGGCCCAAGGGTCTTCCAGAATGCCGCCTTCAAAAGAAATATGCAGCAGATTACGGTCGCTGGACCAGGGGCGGGCTTTAGTAACCGGCACCTCTATGCCGTGCTTTTTGGCATAGGCAATTAACACCTCCCGCGAGTTCAAGTCCCATTCGCGCCAGGGGGCTATTATTTTAAGCTCCGGGGCCAGGGCCTGGTAAGTCAGCTCGAAACGCACCTGGTCATTGCCCTTGCCGGTGGCGCCATGCGACACCGCGTTGGCCCCTTCCTTCTTGGCTATTTCCACCTGACGTTTGGCAATTAAGGGCCTGGCTAAAGAAGTGCCCAGCAAATATATGGTTTCATAAGCCGCGCCGGCGCGGAAGGCCGGGAAGACGTAGTCGCGCACAAACTCCTCGCGCAGGTCGTCTATGTATATCTTGCTGGCGCCGGTGGCCAGGGCCTTGCCGCGCACCGGCTCCAGTTCTTCACCCTGGCCCAGGTCGGCGGCAAAGGCTATTACCTCACATTTATAGGTCTCCACAAGCCATTTCAAAATTACTGAGGTATCCAAACCGCCGGAATAGGCCAGCACCACTTTATTTATTTTGTTATCCATAGTCTCCACACTACTGTTAAAAATACTCTTGTTATTTTTTCTGGCCTCTTCCACTTTTTTGATAAAGTCTATGGTGATGCAGCCTACCATGGTTTGCCATCCTTACCTGCCAGAATTATTTTTACCCAACCAGCCGGAAGCCTAGGCCTCCAGCAAAAATTCCATAAGCGCCTTTTGCAGGTGCAGGCGGTTTTCCGCCTCCTGCCACACCAACGACTGCGGCCCCTCCAAAACGCCCTCGCTTATCTCTTCATCGCGGTGAGCGGGCAGGCAGTGCAGCACCACCGCCTGCTCGGC
Organism: Desulfarculales bacterium; assembly: GCA_031554335.1. Classification (GTDB taxonomy): domain Bacteria; phylum Desulfobacterota; class Desulfarculia; order Desulfarculales; family Desulfarculaceae; genus JAIRYI01. The sequence continues at coordinate 21,011 of JAVBVK010000005.1, read as the reverse complement.
CGCCTTAGCCAGCAAGGTTTCATCTAGGCGATAACCGGCGAATACGGCCTTGCGACCGGCCGCTTCATCCTCCTGCCCCATGGAAGCCCACACGTCGGTGGAAACCACATCAGCACCTTTAATGGCCTCTTGCGGGTTGGCGCCAAGAGTTATACGCGCGCCGTTTTTTTGCGCGGCATCCAAAATGGCGGCATCTGGCTCATAGCCTTTGGGGCAGGCCAAAGCAAGGCTAAGCCCCAGTATGCCGGCCGCCTCTATCCAAGAGTTGGCCATGTTGTTGCCATCTCCCAGCCAGCAATAGTTAAGCCCCTGCACCCGGCCGAAATGTTCCAGTACTGTCATAAGGTCGCTTAACACCTGGCATGGGTGGTGGCTGTCGGTCAGCGCGTTTATCACCGGTATAGTGGCAAAGCGTGCCAGCTCCTCAATTATGTTCTGGCCGAAAGTACGGATGACAATGGCGTCCACATAGCGGCTCAGCACCCGGGCGGTGTCGCGGGTGGGTTCGGAACGCGAGAGCTGGCTGTCGGCTGCGGAAATAAAAACAGGCTTGCCGCCTAATTGGGCCACTCCCACCTCGAATGACACCCTGGTGCGGGTGGAGGGTTTTTCAAAAACAAGGGCCACGCTTTTATCGGCCAGAGGGCGCGGGCGCGCGCCCTTGCTCCAGCCCTCTTTAAGTTGACAAGCCCGGTTCAAAAGCGTAAGCAGCTCATTTTTAGCTAAATCGCTCATTGATAGCAGATGTCTTATTTTTTTCACTCACCCATCTCCAAAACCTGATCTAATGCTTTCAGCATGCTATCTATCTGTTCCGCGGTTATCACCAAAGGCGGCAGGAAGCGCAACATGGTTTCCTGAGTGCGGTTGATGATAAATCCCTTTTCCCACATGGCCGCCTGGGCGCGGTCGGCGTTTTCGTAAAACTCCAAAGCGGCCATTAAACCCAAGCCCCTAGCCTGCTTTAAGCGGTCGGGATGCTTAATTGTCAAATCTTGCAGACCATGTAAAAGCTGCCTGCCTTTAGTTTGCACATCCAACATAAATCCAGGTGCCAGCATGGTTTCCAGCACGGCCTGCGCCGCCGCCATAACCACCGGGCCGGCGCCAAAGGTGCTGGCATGCATGCCTGGCTTAAAAAGGTCGGCCACCCGCTCGCCGGCGCACAGCGCACCCGCTGGCAGGCCATTGGCTAAAGCTTTGGCCAGGGTCATAATGTCTGGCTCCACCCCATCGTGCTGGTGGGCAAACAATTGGCCCGTGCGGCCTAAGCCGGTTTGTATCTCGTCTAAAATCATAAGCGCGCCGCTTTTATCGCACAACTCGCGCACCTTTCTCATATAACCAGCCGGCGGCAGCAGCACTCCGCCTTCGCCCAGCACCGGCTCCAGCATTATGGCACATACCTGCTGGTCCATGGCGGCGGTCAGGGCATCAATATCGCCGTAGGGAACGTGCACAAAATTCGGCACCAACGGCGCAAACCCTTTTTGAATACGCTCTTGCCCTGTGGCCGACAGGGTGGCCATGGTGCGGCCGTGAAAAGAACGCTGCATGGTTATAATGGTATAGGCGCCATTTAGCTTTTCTTTGCCCCACAGCCGCGAAAGTTTGATGGCGCCTTCGTTGGCCTCGGCGCCGGAATTACAAAAAAACACCTTCTCGGCAAAGCTGTTGTTTACAAGAAGTTCGGCCACCGCCGCCTGCGGTTCGGTATAAAACAAGTTAGAAACATGGGTTAAACGCGCGGCCTGTTCGCTAATGGCCTTTACCACCATGGGGTGACTGTGCCCCAGCGCGCACACCGCAATGCCCGCCAAAAAATCCTGATATTCCTTGCCCGCCTCATCCCACAGCTTGGCGCCTTCGCCCCTCACAAAAGTTATGGGCGCGCGGCTGTAGGAATTAATTACAAATTTATCTATCTTCTCCTGCGTACTCATAGGAGCCTCTCAATCGTTTTTTATGATGGTGCCGATGCCGCGGTCGGTAAATATTTCTAATAATACCGCGTTGGCCTGTCTGCCATCTATAATATGCGCGTTTTCCACCCCGGCCCGCAACGCTTCCAGGCAACAGTTAACCTTAGGCAGCATGCCGCCGACAATAACTTTTTCCTCTATCAGCCGGCGCGCCCGCTCAGGGTTAAGTTCTGGTATCATTTTCTGTTCGCCATCCCACACCCCGCTGGTGTCGGTAAGCAAAATAAGCTTGCTGGCGCGCAGGCCCTTGGCAATGCTGGCGGCCACCAAATCGGCGTTGATGTTGAGCGACTTGCCATCCGCCCCAACCCCCACTGGCGCAATTACCGGAATGAAGTTGCCATGCTCCAGCGTTTGCAGCACCTGGGGGTTTATTTTAGTTACCTTGCCCACCTGGCCTATGTCTATTATCTCCGGCGGCTGGTCGTAATCCAGGTGGCGGGTTAAGGTCATGCGCTCGGCTTCTATCAGGCGGCCATCATGTCCGCTTAAACCCACCGCCCGGCCGCCCTCCTGATTAATAAGCCCCACAATGGAAGTGTTTACCTGGCCCACCAAGACCATCTGCACCACATCCATAACCTCAGGGCTGGTCACCCGCATGCCCTCCACAAATTCAAAACCAATTTCCAGGCGGTTTAAAAGCTTGCCTATCTGCGGGCCACCGCCATGCACCACTACCGGGTAAATGCCCACCGCGCGCAGCAGTATTAAGTTGAGGGCAAAAGATTTTTTCAAATCATCATCCACCATAGCCGCACCGCCATATTTTATAACCACCACCTGGCCGGCCAGGCGCCGTATATAGGGCAAGGCCTCTATTAAAATTTGCGCTCTTAACGCTTCATGATTCATATCAAACCACCTTCTTAAAGCATCTTAGCTAAAAATTACATCATAAATTCCCTTATTGGGAAGTTACGACGAACCGCAAAGCAAAACATGCGATTTTTACTTTGCTCACGCAGGCACCAGCCGCAATCGCGGCAGCTACAATATGTAGCGGCTTAAGTCTTTATCCTGGCTAATGTCGGCCAGACGTATTCTCACATAGTTTTCATCTATGTTGATGGTTTGCCCCTGGCAATGGGGGGCCTCAAAAGACACTTCCTCCAACAAGCGTTCCAACACTGTATGCAGTCTTCTGGCCCCTATGTTTTCCGTGCTTTCGTTAACCTGAGCGGCAATTTTAGCCAGCGCCAGAATAGCGCTCTCTTCAAAGACCAAGTCAACCCCTTCGGTTTTCATCAGCGCCTTGTACTGCACAATAAGCGCATTTTGCGGCTCGGTAAGAATGCGAACGAAATCCTCCTCACTAAGCGATTTCAGCTCCACCCGAATGGGGAAGCGCCCCTGCAATTCGGGAATGAGGTCTGAGGGCTTGCTTACGTGAAAGGCGCCAGCGGCCACAAACAAGATATGGTCGGTTTTCACCATGCCGTATTTGGTGTTTACCGTGGTGCCCTCCACTAAAGGCAAAAGGTCACGCTGCACCCCTTCCCTGCTTACGTCCGGGCCTTTCATGTTTTCCCGGCCCGCTATCTTGTCCACCTCATCTAAAAAGACAATGCCCTCTTCCTGCACCTTACTCAAAGCTTCCTGCACCACTTTATCCATATCAATAAGCCGGCTGCTTTCATCGTTGGTGAGTATCTCCAAAGCCTCTGGCACCTTTACCTTGCGCCTTTTGCTGTGTTTGGGCATAAACGAGCTCAACATATCGCGAATGCCGTCCATGTCGTCATTACCCACGCCCAAAACCTCAATAGAGGGCATACTGGGCTGCTGGGTAACTTCAATATCCACATAGCGCTCGTCAAGCTTGCCGTCGTGCAGCAGCTTGCGCAGTTTGGCGCGGGTGGGGTTAACTTCTTCCTCGCCGCTACGCACCACCTCCAGGTGGCTGGCGTCTTCCGGCTCCGCCGCGCCCTGGCGTGGCGGCAGAAGAATGTCCAGGAGTTTTTCCTCGGCTATTTCGCTGGCCTTTTGCTGCACCAGCTCCTTTTCTCTGCCCTTAACCATGTTAACCGCCAGCTCGGTGAGGTCGCGCACAATAGATTCCACGTCGCGCCCCACATAGCCCACTTCGGTAAACTTGCTGGCCTCCACCTTGTAAAAGGGAGCGTCGGCCAGTTTGGCCAAACGCCGGGCTATCTCAGTTTTGCCTACGCCGGTGGGGCCCATCATAATAATGTTTTTGGGCGTTATCTCATCGCGCAGGGGCGGCTCAACCTGCTGGCGGCGCCAGCGGTTGCGCAAAGCAATAGCCACTTGGCGTTTGGCCTCGGCCTGGCCTATGATGTATGAATCCAGTTCGGTTACAATCTGTCTGGGCGTTAAGGACTTATCCATGGTTTTATAGTACCTCTACCACCAGTTGGTGGTTGGTGTAAATGCAAATATCGGCGGCCAGGCAAAGCGACTTTTCGGCAATCTCGCGCAGGCTTAAGCTGGAATGGCGCAGCAAGGCGCGCGCCGCGGCCAGGGCGTAAGGCCCGCCCGAGCCAATGGCCGCCACCCCTTCTTCCGGCTCTATAATGTCGCCATTGCCGGAAAGCAGAAGCAGGTTGTCTCTATCCGCGGCCAAAATCATGGCCTCCAGGCGGCGCAGATATTTGTCGGTACGCCATTCCTGGGCCAGTTCCACCGCGGCCCGAGGCAAGTTGCCGCTGTGGGCGGTAAGCTTGTTTTCCAAACGTTCGCTCAAAGTAAAAGCATCGGCGGTGGCGCCGGCAAAGCCCACCAGCACTTTGTCTTTATACAGGCGGCGCACTTTTTTGGCGCCGGACTTCACCACGGTGTTGCCCAAGGTTACCTGGCCATCGCCCACCATTACCACCTGCCCATCTCGGTGTATGGCTAAAATTGTGGTAGATCTTGTCTGCATTATTTCTCCTAATCTTCCGTATTCTCGTCAGCCGCCCGCGGATGCGCTTTGTCATACACCTTCATCAGGTGATCCAGGGTTAAATGGGTATATTTTTGCGTGGTGGTCAGGCTTTTGTGGCCCAACATCTCCTGCACGCTGCGCAAGTCGGCCCCTCCCTCTAAAAGGTGGGTGGCCATGGCATGACGCAGGCTGTGGGGGCTGTAACTGCGGCCTTCCTCGCCCAGCCCTCCGGCAAACAGGCGCTGCACGCTGCGCGTGGTAAGCCTGGCGCCATTTTGGTTCACAAAAAGGGCCTCATCTTTAAGATTGCCCACAAAAAACGAACGTATTTCCAGCCAGGCATTAAGCGCCCGCTTGGCTTGCTCGCCAATGGGCACCAGACGCTGCCGGTTGCCCTTGCCCCGCGCCACCCGCACTAAATTCAAGTCTAAACGCAAATGCCCCAAATTGAGCCCCACCAGCTCGCTTACCCTAAGGCCGCTGGAATACAGCAGCTCCAGCATGGCGGCATCGCGCAGGTTAAGCTTGCGGCGTTTGTCGCTGGCCGCGCTTTTACGCAACGGCGCCTCCAGCAAGTGAAAAGCTTCATCCACGCTTAAACGGCGCGGCAGCTTTTTTTCCTGCTTGGGCACCGCCACCAGCCGCGCGGGGTTGCTGACCAGAAGGCCCTTGTTCACCAAAAAATTGCCCAGCGACCTTATGGCCATAAGCTCCCTGGCCACACTGGCCCGGCTGTGGCTTTTAAGGCGCGCGGCCACAAAGGCCCGCACCAAAAGCACGTCCAGCTCCGTCCATGCCATTACGCCTTTTTGCGCCATAAAGCCGGCAAAGGCGGTTGCATCGCGCAAGTAGGCGGCCACCGTATGTTGCGCCGCGGCCTTGGCCTGAGTAAGATACAGGGCAAATTCCTCTAAATGCGGTTCGATCATTGCCTGCCCAATCAAACAAAAAAAGCTAAGCGCCCAAGTTCCATAACCTATTTATTTTACCTGTATACCAAAAGCCTGCAAGCGCTAACGCCCCTTCATCTCAATTAAATATACCAGCAAAGCCAAGCGCAAAGCTTGCTTTGCCTTTTTCGTCGCGGCGGGCAAATAAGCGCCCTATTGGCCAACCGGCGCCGGCCAGCGCCCAGGATTTGCCCCAGCGTTCATTAACACGGCATAATTACAAGTAATACCGTAAAAATCGGCCAATATCCCCGGCAAATGGCATTAAGCTCAATTTTAAACTTGACTTGCCCCCTTGATATTAGTTACTGTGTAGGGATTGAATTTTGATATTAACCGGCAATTTTTAGGAAGATGTTATGAGCGAACAAATAAAATTGACCCGTACCTTTGCTTTAATAGGACATGGCGGAGGTGGTAAAACCTCCCTGGCCGAAGCCTTTCTCTATAACGCCAAAGCCACCGACCGCTTGGGCAAGGTGGGCGACGGCACCTCAGTGCTGGATTATGAGCCTGAAGAGGTAAAGCGCGGAGCCAGTGTGAGCGCTTCTTTCGGCCACTACACCTACAAACGGCACCTGGTTCATTTTATCGATACCCCCGGTGATGACAACTTCCTTTCCGATGCTGTGGCATCCTTACGCGCTGTGGATAGCGCGGTGATGGTGATAGACGGCATTGACGGGGTTAAGGTTCAAGGCGAGAAAGTATGGCACTTTCTGCAAGAAGCCGGCCTGCCCAGCCTGTTTGTGGTTAACAAAATGGACCGGGAGCGGGCCGATTTCGACATGGCCTGCAACATGATTCCCGACATTTTGGGCATAAAGCCTGTGCGCCTGCAACTGCCCATAGGCAAAGGCGATGGCTTCCTGGGCGTGGTGGATCTCTTGTCCGGCAAGGCCTATCTGTTTGCCGCTGATGGCAAAATGACCACTGGCGAACCCCCGGCCGATATGGCCGACGATGTGCAACTGGCCCGGGAAACCTTGATTGAAGATATTGCCGAAGCCGAAGATTCCCTGATGGAGCGCGACCTGGAGGGTGAGGAGCTTAAGCCCGAAGAGCTGGCCGCGGCTTTGGCCAAAGGGGTGCGGGAGCGCCTTTTTGTGCCGGTGGCATGCTGTTCGGCCCTGAAAAATATAGCGGTTATGCCTGTTATGGATCTCATCAACCAGCTTCTGCCTTCACCCGTTGAGAGTGGCGCAACCATTGGTGAAAACCCCAAAACCAAAGACAAGACCGAAAGAAAGCCTGAAGCGGGCGCACCCTTCAGCGCCCTGGTGTTCAAAACCGTGGCCGACCCCTTTGCCGGCCGTCTGTCCATGGTGCGCGTGCTCTCGGGCAAGCTCACTACCGACATGCAGCTCTTAAACCCCGGCCGGGGCAGTAAAGAGCGCTTTGGCCAGATGTACCAGATGACCGGCAAAAACACCAAAACCGTAAGCGAGGCCATGCCTGGCGACATTATCGCCATCCCCAAACTCAAAGATACGGTGACCGGCGACACCTTGGCCGATGAAAAAGACCCCATCCTGCTGCCCTCTATCAGCCCCCTGCCCCCGGTAATAAGCTATGCCATTGCGGCCAAGGAAAAGGGCGATGAGGAAAAAGTTTTCGCCTCCATCAACAAGCTTTTGGAAGAAGATCCCACCTTGCGCCTGGAGCGCGACCCGCTTACCAACGAGGCTATCCTCTCCGGCATGGGCTCGGTGCATATTGAAACCACGCTGGAGCGCCTGCGCCGCAAATTTAATGTGGAAGTGCTGCTTAAAACCCCCAAAGTGCCATACCGCGAAACCTTAAAAGGCAAGGCCAGAGTGCAGGGACGTTATAAGAAACAAACCGGCGGCAAGGGCCAGTTTGGCGACACCTGGCTGGAGATCGAACCAGCTCAATCTGGTGAAGGCTATGTTTTTGTTGATGAAATCGTTGGCGGAGCCATCCCCCGCAACTATATCCCGGCGGTGGAAAAAGGCATTGGCGAGGCCATGGCCCGCGGGGTTTTTGCCGGTTACCCCATGATAGACGTCAAAGTGCGCCTGGTGGATGGCTCTTTCCACCCGGTGGACAGTTCGGAAATGGCCTTTAAGGTGGCGGGCTCGCTGGGCTTTAAGAAGGGGGCCATGATGTCCAAGCCCACTTTGCTGGAACCCATTATGTTGCTTACCGTAACTGTGCCGGAAGATGCCATGGGCGATGTAATGGGCGATATAAGCTCGCGCCGGGGTAAAGTGCTGGGCATGGAAGCCAAGGGCAGCCTGCAGGTAATAAGCGCCCATGTGCCAATGGCCGAGGTGCTCACCTATCAGCCGGAACTCACTTCCATGACCGGCGGCCGCGGAGCCTTTGCCATGAGTATGGACCACTATGAAGAAGCCCCAGGCGATGTTCAGGCCAAAATAGTGGAAGCCTACCAGGCCAATAAGGGCGAAGACGAAGAATAAACGCTTTTTTGCATTTTTTTACAACGCGCCCGCTTGACATTTTAGTCAATGCGGGCGCGTTGTTAGTTGATTCCCCAGCACAATCTCCGAAAAATTGCCGCTTTTCCCTGGCAATAGCATGTAGTTTATAATAAAATTAATAGAATAGCGGAACAGGGTTGTCAACGTTGCACATTAGTTTGCGGTGTAGTAGAGCACCAGGAGGGGATATGATGAAACGTTTTTTATTGCCAATATTGTTTATCTGTTTATTTGCAGCCGGCTGCGCCACTTCTTCCCAAATAGATTTACGCCCGGAAGCCATGCAAAACGAATTCAACAAAGGCAAAGAGGCCTATGACGCCGGCAACTACGAGCAGGCTTTCGCCATCTTAAACCCGCTGGCGCAGGATGGCTATGCGGAAGCCCAGTACTATGTCGGACTTATGTACAGCCAGGGTCAGGGCACCATTCTCTATCCCCAAGAAAGCATAAGCAAGTGGGAGGATGCCGCCCGTCAGGGCCACAGCCAGGCCATGTATGCACTGGCCATGGCTTATACTGACGGCAAAGGGGTAGCGACAGAAAGCCCCGATATGACCCATTATTGGGTTAACAAGTCGGCCGAGAGCGATTACATGCATGTAAAATCCTGGAATTACGACCTTTATCATGAAAACTACTTCATCTTCAGCCCCAACCGCTGGGAAGTGGGCGCCTACCGTTTCCCCGGCGGGGACTATCGCCGGGTGAAGGACAATTTCCACGCCCACTACCCGGGCCTCACCAATGAGCAGATGACCTACGAAATGGCCCAGAACTATAAAAACGGCGCCAGTGTAGCTCAAGACCTGGGCAAGGCCCGAGTCATGTTCCGTGATGTGGCCACTACCGAAAATCCCTATCAGGCCGATGCCCAATATGAGCTGGGCGTGCTGGGCCACTAGATCAAATAACTACAAGTCATTTCATAAATGACTTGTAACGCCGCCTGGAACAGGCGGCGCGCGGCAACGCCGCCGGGAGCGAAGCAAAAATCACACTTTTTGCTTCACGATCCGTCATAAATCCCCCTTTAGGGGGATTTATGAAATAACTTCTAGACATGAAACGCGGCCCGCCACCCGAGAGTGGCGGGCCGTTCTTATTTATTAAAGCTTCCATGTAAGGCAGGCTATCCCCAAAGCCGTAGGGTATGAACCGCCGCGCCACTAACAGCCCAAAGCGGCCAACCGGATTTCCGGTTGGCCCTGTTAATTGGGGTATGTGAAATAAACACGCTTTCGCCTTGCCTGCTAGGCTCAGGCCTCATTAAACAATACGTTTACAGCAATTACTTAATAAGCATAAGCATGCTAACGAGCCATCGCCATTCCGGAAGCGGTGTTAGCCGCTATCCGGAATCCAGGCTGTCAGTTTCTAAATACATAGACCCCGGATAGCCGCCCACGACATCTTCCGGGGCGACAACTATCTTTTATCTTGATTAATGAGGCATGAGCTTAGCAGAGCATCCCGCCGGTTATGAAACGGCCGCCGGCTAGGCGGGCGGCAATGCCGGGCGGCGGTTGTCTTTATCCACCTTAAACTGGCTTACCTGGCCCAATAAATCCTGAGCGGTCTGGGCCATTAGCTCTGAAGCGGAAGCCGTTTCTTCCACCAGGGCCGCATTTTGCTGCACGCCCTGGTCCATCTGGCCTATGGCCCGATTTATCTCTTCTATGCCAATTGCCTGTTCCTGGCTGGTTGCGCTTATTTCAGCAATGGTGCCGGCAACCTGGCTCACGTGCTTAACCACCTCGCTCAAGGCGCTGGCGGTTTCCTCCATAAGCTGATTACCATACTCCACCTTACCCACGCTGTCGCCAATTAAATCCTGAATTTCTTTGGCCGCGCGGGCGCTGCGTTCCGCCAGATTGCGCACCTCGGAAGCCACCACGGCAAAACCCTTGCCCGCTTCACCGGCGCGCGCCGCCTCTACCGAGGCGTTTAAGGCCAGCAAGTTGGTCTGGAAGGCGATTTCATTCACCACATTGGTAACTTCATTTATCTTCTTGCTAGACGCGCTTACCTGGCGCATGGCGTCCATGGTGCGCTTCAGCACGTTTTCGCCATTGTGGGCAATGCTGGTGGCGGTTTGCACCAGTTGGTTGGCCTGCTTAGAATGCTGGGCATTGTTGCGTATGGAGCTTGTCATCTGCTCCACCGCGCTGGCGGTTTCCTCAATGGCCCCGGCCTGGTTCTGGGTACGCTCGCTTACCTCCTGGTTACCCTGGCGGATCTGGCTGGCATGCTGGCTTACATTTTGCGCGGATGCCCCAACTTGGCGTATGGTAGCGGCCAATCTCCCGCTCATATTCTCCACATCACGCAAAAGCTGGCCCAACTCGTCGCCGCGAGCCAGTAATTCCTGATCTATATGCTGGGAAAAATCGCCATCAGCGCAACGGTCTATAATTTCCACCGATGCTTTTACCGGCTTTAATATGCTGCCGGACATAAGCATGGAAATAATTATACCCAACAGCAGGGCGGCAATAATGCCTATGCCCAATATCATGATAGCCCGCCCGCTGCTGGCGGCCGACTCGTCCACCCCCTTGGCCAAAATACTGTTAGTTTCGTTGGCAATGGCGGACAGGCTCTTGATAGTGTCGGAGTCAATGGCTAAACGATCAGCCTGTATTTTAAGCAAGGCCTCATAGTGCCTTATGAAATCTTGCATTAGCCGGCCGCAGGCTATGGTGCCGTCTTTAATGGTCATGAGCATGGCTTTGGTTGCGGAGTCCGCGCCGCGGCTGATAAGTTCGTCTACTTTTTGAACCGCATCCGGCAACTCCTTCATGCCATTTACCATAAATTCGGTTTTGTGGGTTTGCCTGGTTTGGTTTATGCTTTCCAGGCATACGTAAATTATATCGTCCACCTCTTTAATAAGAACCAGCTTTTCGCCAGCCGCCAGCAACGCCTCCTGGCTGGCGCCTTTGGCCATAATATCCGTCTGCTGGAAGGTGTAGGTGGTATCGTTATCAAAAACAACGGTTATCGCTTCATTCAGCTTGTCAAACAGCTCCGCCAGGGTAGCGTTTTCCTCCTTATTAGCCACCAAAAGCTTACTCAAAGCTTCACTTTGCTCAATGGCCTTAAGCAGCGGAGCGCTGTATTGCTTAAATATGTCGAACTGCGAGGCCAGGGCGTGGGCTTCTTGCAAGTGCCGTATTTTTTGTACGCTCAAATCATAGGCCGCCTGCCACGATTTCTCGTCTTTGGAGTTGTCGTAACGAAGCATTTCAATGGCGCTCATGTTAGTTACATCACTGGCCTCGTTACAGGCCGCAGCAAATTTGAAAACCACGTCCCTCATGGTGGTGGCCTGATTATTTATATTGGACAGGCCAAAATAGACCATTACCCCCAAAATAACCATAATAAGCAGTACCGCAAAAAAACCAAACCTTATTTTGGCTCCCAGCTTCAAGCTCATGCAACTACCCTTTCGTTCAAGTTTTCGCCACTATCCTTGGTCGCGCCCGCACACGATTATAACAGCTTAACTAAAACCGCGCGGACGCCGCCGCGTAAGCCTTATGCAGACAGCGTCTTAGAAGTCATTTATGAAATGACTTCTAAGCAAAACCGACAAGGCATACAAGTTCTTGCTATTCTAACTTTTTTTCACAGCTTTTCCATACATTTCTGCAAAACGCATAATTAAAAAATTATATGGCAATAAGCACATAGCAGAAAAGGCCAAGCCTGGCCGCGGTTGCAGCCAGGCTTGGCCTTTTTTATTTTCACAGGCGGCTTGGTTTAGCCCTTGCAGGCAGCCACCACTTCCTTGCCTATATCAAGGCCCAGCTTATAACTGTTGGCCAGCGCCGCCTTATCCGGCACCCACTGGTGGCGCACGTTTTCGCCTTTAAGCTCTATATTGGCCGCTTTAAGCATGGCGGTAATATCTTTTACCGCCTCCCCGCTCCAGCCGTAGGAGCCGAAGGCCGCCCCTATTTTCTGGCCCGGCCTAAGCCCCTTCATATAAGTGAGATAGTCGGCCATGGAGGGCAGCATATTGTTATTTAAAGTGGACGAACCGGCAATGATGGCCTTGGCCTCCAGCAGTTGGGCAATGACATCGCTGCGGTGGCTGACCCCCAAACGCATTTGGTGCACGTCTTTTACGCCGGCATCTGTAAGGCCCTGGGTAATGTAGCGCGCCATTTCCTCAGTGCTCTTCCACATGGTATCGTACACTACCACGGCCTTGTTGCCGGCCTGATAGCTGGACCAGCGTTCGTAAGCGGAGATGATGGTATTCAAGTTTTTGCGCCAGATAACGCCGTGGTCAGGGGCTATCATGTCAAAATCCAGTTTAAGCTCTTTAATGGTGGTAATCAACTTCTGCACAAGGCCGGAATAGGGCCACAGAATGTTGGCATAGTACTTAACCGCCTGCTCCATGATGAGGTTCATGTCCACCTCGTCGTCGAAGCGGCCGCTGCTGGCCAGGTGTTCACCAAAGGCATCGTTGGAAATCAAAAGCTTATAATCAGGCAAATAAGAAAACATGCTGTCCGGCCAATGCAGCATGCGGGTTTCTAAAAACTGCACTTTGGTTTTGCCCAAGTTTACGGTTTCGCCGTTTTGCGCAACCTTAAGCGGCCAGGCATTGCCGTGGAAATGTCCCATAAGCGCCTTTTGCCCCATATCCGAACAATAGATAGTTTCGGGCTTGGCCACCTGCAAAAACTGCGGCAAGGAACCGGAGTGATCGGTTTCCACATGATTAACCACCAAATAATCTATTTTAGACGGATCGACAATCTGCGAGATGTTATCCATCAGGGCGGGAAAATGCTCTTTTTTTACTGTGTCGAACAGCGTTATTTTGTCATCCACCAGCAGGTAAGAGTTGTAGGTTGTGCCTTCATAAGTTGAATAGCCATGAAAATCACGAATATTCCAATCCACCGCGCCCACCCAATAAATGCCTTTTTTCAGTTCTACCGGTTTCACATGCGCCCCCTTGGTTAGCTATGGATAATAAAGCCGGTTTTATGGCGCCTGTGCCATAATACCGGCTTATAATTTATTCAACCGCTCCGCCTATTCCGCGGAAAAATCTTCTTTGGCCGCGCCGCACAAAGGACAGTGCCAATCGTCGGGAAGGTCGGCAAAGGCGGTGCCTGCTTTTACACCATTGTCCGGATCGCCATTGGCCGGCTCGTAGACATAACCACAAATGCCGCAAACGTAATTATTCATATTATGCCCTCTCTTGTAAACTGATTAAATGTAATTTTTGGGGTAACGCCGAGGACTGCCAGTAAAGTAGCGTGGCCAAGCGGTTGGCTTGGCCACGCAGCTAAGGCAAACTAGTTGGCAGCCGCCCACAAGCCATGCAGGTTACAATACTCCCTGGCTTCCACCTTGGGGGCATCCAACTTAAAAGACGCCTGCGGGGCTTCACCCGGCTTGAGATATTTGCGGTACTGCATGTCGCCAGCTATAATCTCCACCCATTCGATATAATGTTCAGGCACCATGGGGTGATCAACACTGCCCACTTTAACAGTATAGCCATCCGCTGTTTTTTCAATAACCGGCACATGTTTTTCTTTGGCCGCATCTACGGTGTTGGCCACCATGTGTTTCATGGGCTCGTTGCAGCACACCAATTGGCCTTTGCCGCCATGGGTTACTTCCACGATATTATCACATTTAAGGCATTTATAGACTTCTAAACGCTCTACCATTGTTTTACTCCTTGCTGACTACCAGTTTTCAGTCTTAATTTCAAACCACTCCTGCGGGTGAGCGCAGGCCGCACACATTTTGGGAGCTTCCAGGCCTTCGTAAACCCAACCGCAGTTGCGGCAGCGCCATACCACATTGTTGTCTTTTTTAAATACCTTACCATCGCGAATATTGGCGGCCAAAGCCAGGAAGCGTTTTTCATGAAACTGCTCAGCAATAGCTATATTATTGAAAACAGTGGCAATGTCTCCGAAACCCTCTTCTTTGGCAATGCGGGCGAAGTCAGGATACATCTCGCTGTATTCATGGTGCTCGCCAGCGGCCGAGGCAAGCAAGTTGGGTTCGGTGTCGGCAATAATGCCGGCCGGGAAAGCCCCTACAATCTGCACCTCTCCGCCATCTAAAAACTTAAACAGGCGCTTGGCATGTTCTTTTTCCTGCAGAGCGGTTTCCGCGAAAATATATGCAACTTGCCTGAAGCCGTCTTTTTCCGCCTGGGAGGCGAAGAAATCATAACGGTTGCGCGCCTGGGACTCCCCGGCAAAGGCGGTCAACAGGTTAATCTCGGTTCTGCTACCTTTTAGTTTAGCCATAATAACTTACCCTTTCGTGTTGTTTGGGTGCCAAAGCCTGCTTCAACTTAAAGCCAGGTTCAGCAGCAATGTTTACAAATACCAATGAAATCCAGATGGTGGCCATATATCTTGCCGCCGCAGACCTCCTCGGCCTGCCGCTCCAAGCCATTTACCGTTTCAAGATGCACATCTTCCACACTGCCGCACATCTGACAACGCAAGTGATAATGCTTGCATATGTTGCCGTCGAAGCGCATTTCCTCGCCCTCTATTTTGTTGATGTCGCCTCTGCGAACCAAAATATCCAGGTTACGGTAAATAGTGCCTAAACTGATACGCGGCAAACGAGTACGGACCATTTGACATAATTCGTACGCTGTGGGATGTGTCGTGACTTTGTGTAATTCTTCCAGGATGATTTTGCGCTGCCGGGTCATTCGTAAATCTTGCATAGTTCCACCTCTGTCTACCATGAAGCAAATATATAGGAATCATTCCTATATGTCAACCAGCAATTATCCCGCACGGTTAAATTACAAGATAACAATTATCATTGTATTATTATAAGAACTTATGCAAGCTAATACAAGCGGCTTTAAAAGCTAACCATAACAAAGCCATGCGGAAAGCCCAATACTCCGTAAATCTTATGGGCTGTCGACTTTTAATGCATGAGCCCCGGACAGCGCCCGCGGCGGCTTCCAGGCGGTAACAACGCAATTGACACGGTAAAAGCGCCAAAACAACGGGCACTGATGCAAGGCTATTGGCAATTTGGCGATTGATCAGGCCTTCGCCTAGTTGGGAGCCGTTAGCCCGGCCTGTTTGTAATGAGTTTCCACATTGTCAGCTATCCAGTGGCTGTCCCACCACTCATAAGGTGTAACAAATTTACTGCCTATAATGCAGGAAAAATGCAGATGGTCGCCGAAAGAAAAACCCGTGGAACCTGTTGTGGCAATTTTTTCGCCCAAGGCCACGTTTTGCCCCACCGCCACCTCCATGGAGGAAAGATGGGCGTAAAGGGTAAAGAGGTTTAACCCATGGTCAACAATGACGGTATTGCCGTAAACGCCCATATCGCCGGCAAACACCACCCGCCCGTCGGCCGCGGCCTTCACCGGGGAAAAGGCCACATCCGCCAAGTCCAGCCCGTAGTGCACCGAAGTGCCAACCCGCTCACCCTGGTAAACATAGTTACGGTTTTCCACAAAGTCCGACATCATTTTGCCCGACGGGCGCAGAAAAGCTCCGCGCCATAATTGACGCGGCTCGCTATAGGCCACCGCCTGCTTAAGCATTTGGTTGCTCCGCTCGCGCAGGTCTTTGTTTACCCACATGAATACCTGCAAAGGTACTCCCGCCGGCGCACGGTCGCCAAAACGCTCTACCACCATATCTAAAAAATGATCGCTTAAGGTGATAGTGTCGGTTTTAAAATCGCGCCAACGCAGCCGCACCGGCAAACTGGTGGTGGTGCTGGTGCCAACCGAATCCGTGGCCACAAGCCGGGGCGCCGCGTTGCGGTCTACCGTGTCGGGAAAGGCGAAATAGCATACCCTGATATCCGGCTTTTCCGGCCAGGCGGCAAAGCCAGGATAAAAATCATCCCCAAGCTTTACCCCGCTGATAGTGGCGGTTTCAGTTACCCGGTAAATAGCCACCCCAACCCCGCTACGGTTGATGTAGATATTGCTGTTGATAAGCGCGGCCCTGGGCGGAGCCAGCACCACCTGCACCGGGAATTCGCGCAGCATTACATTGCCGCGCATGAAACGGCGCCAGGAATTATCGCGGCATTCAACAACCAACGTGGCCGGCCCTTGCACCAAACCCAGTTCCTGGGCATTTACGGAAAGCTTTATATCCTGCTGGTTAATAACTTTATTACTGCCCACAAGCTGGGCAACAAAATTACTCTCCCATAACACTATCTGGCGATGGTTCTGCACAATGCTTATCTTGGCCTCGCGCAACCCGCTGCCATCGTCTAACAACGAGGCCTGAATTTGCGTGCTTTTACCCACATGGGTAATATTGTCGCTAAGTAGTACGTCCGGAGCCTTGCCCTCCAGTTTGTCGTTCAAATAGGCCCATACCATCACGCCGGCAGCCGCCACAACTATCAACATAAATAAACCAAGCAAAAGACGTCGCATTATTTTTTCAACTCCTTGGTTGCAAGTTATGTTTTATTGTACCTGCTGCCTCCGGCTTACGCAAAAACACACGCCTGCCGGGGCCTAGGGCTAGCTGGTTTTAAGCTTGGGCTGCCTTATCAAAAGCGCGGTTAAAATACTGATTACAGCCAGAGCGGCGGCCATGTACAAGGCCAGCTCATAGCTACTAAAATGGTCTTTTATATAACCGCCGACCGAAGGCCCCACAAACGAGGCGGCAATAGTTCCCACAGTGGAAAAGGCAAAAATGATGGCGAAATTTTTGGGCCCGAAAAAAGTAGCGCACACTGTCACCAACTGGGAAATGGAGCCGCCGTAGCTCATGCCTATTAAGACTATTGCCGCCAGCAGCGCGGGATAGACAAAGCCCGCGGGCAAATGATTCAGCCCCACCAGCCCCGCTATCATAAAAACGCCGGTCAGGCTCATACTTACTCTGCGGCCCGCCTTATCAAATAACCAGCCGAAGAAGAAACGCCCGCCGCCATTGGCCAGAGCAATTACCCCCAATGCCGCCGCGGCCTGAGTTTGGGTTAAATTAAGCTCTTTTACAAAAGGCACAATGTGCCCCAAAAGCATAAGCCCACCTGACTGAATAAGGAAAATCCAGAAAAATACGAGAGCATAGGCATTGGTTTTAAGCGCCTGGCCCAAGCTGAAGCCCCATATCCCGGCATTTTCCGGCGGCGGAGCGTAACCTTGCGGGCGGTAATCGCTGGGGGGGAATTTAAGGAGCAAAGCGGTTATGGCCGCCACTGCCGCCACCACCACGCCTAAAATCCGCAGAGTATTCTGCCAGTCGATAAGCGTGATAAGATAACTGGCCCCCAGAGAGCCCAGGAAAAAGGTGCCCAGGGCCATGCCCATGGTGAGCAGCCCGCTGATAATGCCCTTTTTATCTGGATACCAGCGGATAACCACGGTAAGCGGCACCACATAAGCCAGGCCAATGCCCAATCCCCCCATAACCCCGTAGCACAAATAAAGGCCGTTCAAACTGGTGACAAAAGAGCTCAGAAAAAAACCCGCGCCAGACAGCAGCCCGCCCAGCATGGCGGTTAGGGTGGGTTTAAGCCTGGGCAGCAGGGTGCCGCCCAAAATAGTGCCTATGGAAAAACAGACAATAATGAGCGTAAAGGTAAACGAGGTTTCCGCCCGCTTCCATCCGAAGGTATTTTCCAAGGGTAGCACAAAAATAGACCAGGCGTACATTACCCCAAGGATCATATTTAACACAAAGCCACATATAGGATAGCGCAGTCTACTTGTAGTGCTCATAACCAATTTTCTCCAACTTTAATATTGCCAAATAACGGAAGGTAACATTATAGCAGTCATGCCGCAAATTACTACGCGCCAGCCGGCGTCAAAGCTATGCCGGCAACCACCCCCAAGCCTCCATTCGACTTAACCCGCTTTAATACCTTGCAATAATATCTTCTTATTATATAGTTGCTGCATGATCAATAACGACGCCGAACCTAAAATTTTGATCAATTTCTCTGAAGTTGCCGGCAACTACCATGGCTGCATCATTGACTTATGGGGTGTGGTGCACGACGGCCGGCAGCCCTTTGCCCTGAGCCAGCAGGTAATGGCCAACCTGCGGGCTATGGGTAAAAAGGTGTGCCTGCTATCCAATGCGCCCAGCCGCGTTGGCTTCATTAAGCAGCACCTGGCCGCCATGGGGATTACGGAATATGACTTTGTTATGACCTCGGGCGAACTGGTGTGGCAGGGCCTTAAAGAACGCATTTATCCGGAATTTGCCGGGCTGGGGCAAAAGTGTTTTATAATGAGCGCGCCAGGCGACTACGCGGCCGCAATGCTGCATGGGCTTGATTTGCGCCTGTGTCAACATGTGGATGAGGCCGACTTTGTCTGGTGCGTGCAGGCCCCCCTGGCAGACTACGGCGCACTGTTAAAAAAAATGCTTGAGCGCAACCTGCCCCTAATTTGCGCTAACCCGGATTTAGAGGTGCTGTTCAATGGCGAATTGGTGCCATGCCCGGGAGCTCTGGCCCAGCAGTATCAGCAACTGGGGGGGCGGGTCATCTACCGCGGCAAACCCTTTGCCCACGGCTACCAGGCGTGCATAGACTTTTGCGGCAGCGCCAAGTTAGCCGCCATTGGCGATGGCATGCTTACCGACATACTGGGGGCCGCCCGCATGGGTCTGGATTCATATTTTGTGGCCACCGGCATACATGGCGCCACTCTGCAGGTGGACACGGCGGGCATGCCAAGCCCTTTGCAACTGCGTAAACTGTTTAAAAAATGCGGGGTTAGCCCAACTGCCACCATGCCCTGTCTAAGGTGGTAAAAGCGTTTGCGCATATGTATAATTGGCGCTGAAGACTATTCTTATCAGCGGGCAGGACATAACCAATTTGTTTTCAACAAAAAGAGAAAATTTAATATACCTCAAACATACCGGTATTTATCTGCCCGCCGAAGACGGGGGATTTTCGCTTTTTAAAAGGGGCGGCATAACCCTTAATGATATGGGTTTGGGTCCGGATGACATACCGCCCCACATTTTCATAATGCCGCAGGACCGCCTGCTGGCGGTGCGCGAGATCCAATCGTCCCTGAACAGCCGCCTGCTCACTAAAATCCAACAGTCCGACACTAATACCGTAAGGGAAACCCTGCGCGAATTGTTAGATTTAAGTTTTTCCGAGCCAGCCCCCGAAAGCCTGGAGGGCCTGAGCGAAACCGTGGCTATCCTGGCCGAGCAATTCGACAACAAGGCCCCGGCCATGCGCAACCTGGCCCTGCTCTCCAATGCCGACTACAATACCGCGTTGCACTCGGTTAACGTTATGTCGCTTACCATGTCTTACGCTATTTACAATAAAATGAGCCGGCAGCAGTGCCACGACTTAGGTATGGCCGCCCTTTTGCACGACGTTGGCAAAATTTCCATAGACAATAGCCTGCTTACCGCCCCGCGCAGGCTTACCGACGAGGAATTCGCGGAGATAAAAAAACATCCAGTATATGGCTACCGCATTTTGAGCAAGTGTAAGTTCCGCAGCCGTTCGGTTGCTCTGGCCGCCTACCAGCACCATGAAAAGCTGGATGGCAGCGGTTATCCCTCCGGAGTGACCGACATAAGCTTTGCCGGCCGCTTAATAGCCATTATAGACTGTTACGAAGCCATTACCTCGCAAGACCGGCCCTACCGTAACGCGGCCAAACCATTCGACGCGCTCAAAATAATTCGCGATGAAATTTCCGAAAACCAATTTGATCGTCGCATTTTTGAAAGATTTTTGGATAGCTTAACCTAGGATCAGGGCTAGCTAATTGCTAGTTACGGGTTACAATTGCCCATCATCTTGCATCCGCGCCAATTGTTCTTATTGTTCTTGTTATTTTTATTGCCGCCCGGAAGCCACCACAAGTGGCTATCCGGGGTTCATGTCTTTTTAAACCAAGAGCCGTATTCCAGATAGCTCTTAACCTGTTTATGCTTATTAACTAGGCTCAGAACTCATTAATTGCTTGTGTGAATAGGCTGCTTAATCAATAATAATGTGGCATGTCATGCCGGAAGCCGCTTTGCGGCTATCCGGCATCCAGGCTGTTAGCTTTAAAAGCATGGACCCAGGATAGCGGCTAGCGCCACTTCCGGGGTGACAATAACGTAATTATTTCTAGTTAATGACGATGTGCTGTCTTGGTGCTCTTAACTTAATGAGTCCTGAACCTAGAACTCATTTCATATATCCCCCCACTGGGGATTTACGAAAGACCGTCCCGCCGACAGGCCGCTTATTTTGGCCAGATTACCCGCCTGCCCGGCTACACCCGCCTGGGCCGAGGCAGGGTAAGCCGAAGGCTTTACCCCTTCCATTTGCAACACGCTGTTATAAGCGCTGGCCATGTTATTTGCTGTCTGGAGCGTTACCGGTTTCATCTGGCATTGCGGTTTGCCGTTCAGCTATATGGTTTGCTTGCTCTTGGCCGCGCGCGCTTGCAGGCTTCTTTGCCTGCGCCAGTGTGGCGAATAAGCATGATAAGCATGATGACGCCGATGATGAGAAAAATTACTTATCCCCAGACTGGCACTGGTGATACCCCCCAAGCATAGCCTGTCCGACCAGTTATTAATAGATATATTGCCGTTGAAACCAATGTGATGGCTAGCAACAACATCCAAAAGAAATTTTGTCCCACTTTTCATTTTCCCTGCCCAAAAGTTATCCGCAATAACATCTTATTATTCTTTTACGGCATCATGAACCCGCG
>JAVBVK010000003.1:0-186787 GCA_031554335.1 Desulfarculales bacterium | reverse complement strand
CGCCACAAGCGGCTATCCGGGGTCCATGCCTTTAAAGCTAACAGCCTGGATTCCGGATAGCGGCTGACGCCGCTTCCGGAATGACTATAGCGAAATAAGTTCAGGCCCAGGCCTCACTAAATGCTTGTGTGAATAGGCGTTTAATGAATAATAAAGCAGCATGTCACCCCGGAAGCCGCCACAAGCGGCTATCCGGGGTCCATGCCTTTAAAGCTAACAGCCTGGATTCCGGATAGCGGCTGACGCCGCTTCCGGAATGACTATAGCGAAATAAGTTCAGGCCCAGGCCTCACTAGTTGCTTGTGTGGATAGGCGCTTAATGACTATAAAGCAGCATGTCACCCCGGAAGCCGCCACAAGCGGCTATCCGGGGTCCATGCCTTTAGCTTTAAATCCAACAGCCTGGATTCCGGATAGCGGCTGGCGCCGCTTCCGGCATGACATGCCACATTACTACTGATTAAGCAGCCTGTTCACACAAGCAATTAACCAGTCCCGTGCCTGGATGAACAATATTGGCGCGAAATTAATCACAGACTCTAATTCATCCTGAAATAGCCGCATGGCGTTTAGCTCTTCTGGCGGGGAGGGCAAAAGCAGGGTTTATTCCCCCCCCAAAAAAACGCCCAACGCCAGGCTGTTACCAAACCCTGGTGGAACGGGCGCCGCTTTTTATGTCTTGCTTAATAAGGGCTAAAAGGGCCTGGGCCACTTCGCCGGGCCGGCCCTGGCCCACCGGCCTGCCCTCCAGGCTGGCCACCGGCACCACGTTAAGCGAGGTGCTAAGTATCATTATTTCTTTGGCCTGTTTAAGGTCGTTCACGGTAACCATGCGCTGCGCTATCTCTTTTATCTGCCCGCTTTTTTTAAGCTCCAGCGCCAGCTCCTGGGTGCGGCGCACGGTTATGCCCTCCACCATGCGGCCGGGATCGGGAAAGATGAGCTCGTCATTCTGGTTCAGCAAAATAAAGTTTTCCGTGGCCCCTTCGCTCACCACCCCCTCCGGGCTGGTCCACAGGGGGTAGTCCCAGCCGTTTTTAAGCGCGTCTTGCTTAACCAGCACGTTGAGCAAATAGCTGCAGCTTTTGGCCTGGGCGTAAAAATCCAGCTTTATGGGCACATAACTAAAGCCCACCTTTACCCCCTGGGTGTAGGCCTCCGGACTGGGGGCATGGGGCAGGCAGGCCACCATGTACAGCTGAGGCCCCACGCTTTCGCTGGGGTTGGCGTTAAGGCTGCCCGGCCCGCGGCTTATGTAGATGCGCAACAGGCAGTTGGGATGGTTGCCGGCCCTGACCACCTCTTTGGCCAGTTCCTTAAGCTCGTCTTTGCCTAAGGGCGGGTTTAAGGCAATGCTTGCGGCCGAGCGCCACAGGCGCTCCAAATGGCGATCCAGCTCGTACAGGGCGCCGTCTTCACAGCGTATGGCGTCAAACACGCCGTCGCCCCGATGCACTATGTGATCGTCTATGGGGATAACCATAAGCCATGGATCGCGCACAATGCCCGCCCAAACGCTGGAGTACATGGCCAGGTATTGCCTGGCATGAGGCCGGGGCAGGGCTTGCAATTTGGCCAAAGCTTGGTCAGAATCTAATATTACAGTCATAAATAAACCTGTGTAGTTTGTTTGCCCGCAAACGCGGCGCTACTTTAAAAATAGCGGTTTATGGCGCGCGGCGCTAGGGTTTAAAACTGAAAGCTGGGCCTGTTGCTGGTATTATTGAGCTGGCGGGCCCCATGTATTGCGGAGATTATACGTTTAAAAACAGCTTTTGCCTACCGCCAGTTGGCCATGGCCCAGAGGTAATTTTAGCTGTTATATTAAGTGGCAAGAGGAATTTGATGGCAAAGAGTAGAAAACCCTCGCTTTTGCAGCGCCTGGCATATGGGTGGCGTAAAAAAGCCATAACCACAATTGGCAATATAGAACTGATAAAGCGTCTGCAGCAGTTGGTGGACTCTAAAGAGGGCGAGTACTGGCGCGAGCGCTACTCCCCCTACCAGCCGCCGCTGGTGCCAGACCAAGCCCTTTTGTTTGAAAAAGCTAAACAATTTGCCTTGGAACAATTGGAGGCGCAAGACCACGCCTTTTCTTTAACCGAGGTGGATGCCGCGCTTAATGATATTTCCTGCCAGATGGACGAAGAGGTGCATCGCGTCGCGGGCACGGCCTCCCATATTATTATGGGCCATTTTTTTCAGCACCAGATGGAAAACCGCCACTTCTGCTCGCCCGACGGCCGCGAGCAAGCGCATGCGGAGCTTTTGCGGGAGTACCAGAAGCAGGGCCTGGGGGTGGTGTACTTATGCAACCATTCCTCGCATATAGACGAATTTATTGTGGACGAGGCGCTGGATTCGCTGCGGCTGGGTATGCCGCTGTTTGCCGCTGGTTCCAACTTAATGGTTTTGCCCAACTTAAACCGCGTGTTAAAGCTGGGTTCCTACACTGTGCAGCGCCGGGCCTCGGGCCGGGTGTATCTGGCCTGCCTGTTCAGCTATTGTCGGGCCATTTCCGAAACCGGCTGCCAGCAGGGCATATTTTTGGAGGCCTGGCACGGCGGGGCGCGCAGCCGCGACGGCAGCCTGCGCTACCCACGCCGGCTTATCACCTTGCGCGGCGCCCTGGCGTTGGAAAACCGCGATCTGGTTATCCAGCCGGTGGCCATTTCTTACTCCATTGTGCCAGAGGACCTGTACCTGGCCGCCAATGGCGGCGCCTGGGGGTGGGTGCGGGGCATGGGCTTTTGGCGCAGCCTGGGCCGCCTGCTGCTTAACCCCAAATGGGGCCTGTGGCGGGCCGGCAAGGGCCTTTATGGCCGCGCCTACTGCACCTTCACCCGCCCGCGCCTGCTGAGCGAGCTTAAAGAAATGCACGCCGCCGATGTGGGAGGCATGAGTTTGGACGAGTTTGTGGCCTTAACCGCCATGAAAGAGGTGGCCTGCGCCAAAAAAGTTATGGCCAGCCAACTAGTGGCCAGGGGCCTGATACGGGCGCGCAAGGACGAACACTTAAGCCTTTCCGCCGCCCTTAAGCAGGAGCGCGACCAGCTTATTGAATATCACCAGGCCACCTTCGGGCAGGCCCCGGACCTGGAAGATTTTATCTTGAATAACGACTTGGAGGCCGTGCTTAACGACGGCCTTAAAAGCCTGCGCAAACGCAAAGTGCTTAAGCTGGGCAAAGACCGGCGCGGCCTGCCCAAGGTAAGCAGCGAGCGCGCCCTTTCTTTTTACGCCACCCATGGCGACCGCCGCCTGTATTCGCCCACGGCCAAAGAAAACGTTGTGGTGGCCGGCGCGGGCGACTTGAGCTATGCCTGGGCCTACCTGATAGGCAACCGCACCCTGGAAGAGAAGCGCTACTTAAACGCCAGTTTCACCCTGTACGACAGCCGTTCTGAAGCGGCCACGGAAATGCTGCGCGAGCGCAGCCTGACCGGCCTGTATCAGGAGTTCAGGCTACCCAAAAACGTGTTTATTACCGATGATTCCACCAGCGCCTTCAAAAAGGCCAACCTGGTTATCCTGGCCCCGCCGGTAGACCAGCTTAAAGAGCAGATAGACGCCTGCCTGCGCGATGTGGAGCTGCCGGTGCGCCTGGTGCTTATAACCAACGGCTTCGACCCCGTCACCCACAAGCTTTCCTTCCAGGTGGCGCTGGAGGCGGTGCAGGGCGCGCGGGTGCCGGTAAGCCTGTATGCCTTGGCCGGGCCGGTGCTGGAGTCTGACCTGCTTAAGGGCATGCCGGGCAAGGTGGTGCTGGCCGGGCCCACCAGCGGCCTGCGCGAGGTGGGGCATTTGTTCCGCTGGCCGCCTTTGCAGGTGGTGGTGGGGGAAGACCCCTTGGGCCTGCATTTAGCCACCGTGCTGGCCGAGGTTTACGGAGTGTGGATAGCCTACGCCAGCCTTAGTAAAGAGGCCGAGGGCCTTAGCAACCCGGGCAGTTATGCCACCGAGGCCTCTGTCGAGGCGCTTGCCTGGGCCGAGCTGTTTGGCGCGGAGAAAGAAACCTTTGGCTCCATAAGCCCCATCTGGCTTGCCAGCCTGAGCGCGGTTTCCCTTTCCAAGCAGGCTCTGGCTTTAGCCAGCACCATGCTTAAACAACAGGGCAAGCGTAAAGAAAATTTGAGTTTGCTTTTCAGCAACAAGCTTAAACCAGGCGCCGAGGAGCCGGAATTTAGCGCCAAGCTTACCCAAAGCTTCATTTCGCTTAAATTCCACGCCGACCGCCAGGGGCTTAGCGTACCCATCTTCCAGCAGGCCTATGCCAGCTTGCTGGGCGGGGGCGCGGGTAAAAGCTAGCCATTGGCTTTAACCCGTACCAGTAAGGGCGCTGTTCCCGCAAAAAAATAACCCGCGGGTTTTTATGCCCCGGTTGCCCCCGGGGCAGGCCCATGAATATGCAAATGCCGGGAAGAATTGCAGCCAAGCCCTTGGCCACCAAAACCAGGCATACCTTAGGCCCCGCAATGGCGGCGGGTTGCGTCAGGGCGCCTGTGCTCAGTGCTTGGTGGTGTCTATGCTCACCACGTTCTTTACCGTGCCATTTTCGTTAAAATAAATCTCCACGCTCTGCATCAGCCTGGGCTGGTAGCCAACGGCTCTAATCTCCACATTGGCAACAACGTAATACCACACCATAACCTCAATCCCGTCTTTCACGCCGTGGTCGTCATAAGGGCCCAGCAGAGCCAAAACCTCATCTTTGCTGGTTTGGTTGACAATAATTTTATCCAGCAGGGCGTGATCCATGTATTTGCCTTCAACGTTGGTGCAGGCAAAGGCGCACAGGCAGATAAGCGCAATGGTGAAACTTAACGAATGCTTTGCCATAATCTCCTCGGTTCGCTCTTTAAGGTTGGCGTGGGGCTGTCTATGTCGCCTATAATAATAACACGGCCGCAAGCTGGCACCAAACCCCCGCTCCTCGCCGGCATGGCCACGGCCTATGCCGGCGCCGCCCTTTTTGCCTTTGCCCCAATAAACCTGTAAAATATTTGCGTGTATAAGCACATGGATAACTAATTGCGATATTGTTAGGAGCGAGTATGTCTTTGTTGATGAAAAATAGCGCCTTAAGCGACCTTTTGGAAGAGCATCTGCCCCGGCTTTGCGAAGAAGAGGGCTTGGCCGCGCCCTTTATTAAACAGGCCATTGATGACGGCGTAATGGTGTGCCTGGGTAACCCCGGCCATCAGGGTTTGCGGCCTGTTTTGGTGGGCCAGCCGGCTAAAATTAAGGTAAACGCCAATATCGGCACCTCTCCTTGGTGCATGCGGGTGGATGAGGAGCTCAACAAGCTGGGCGCATGCCTGGAAGCGGGCGCGCACACCATTATGGATTTGTCTATTGCCGGAGATTTGGAGGCCATCCGCACGGTGATTCTGAACAACTGCCCGGCCCCCTTGGGCACGGTGCCGCTTTACGCGGTGGCCCAGCGTTATTTGGCCCAGGGCAAAGACGCGGCCGACTTCACCCCTGACGACCTGTTGCGGGAAATAGAAGCCCAGGCCTATGCCGGCGTGGATTTCATGACCGTGCATTGCGGCCTTACCCGCCGCGCCGCCCTGTGGGCCGCGGAACACCGCAAAATGGGCATTGTTTCGCGCGGAGGCTCTATTTTAACGCGTTACATGCAAAGGCACGATTGCGAAAACCCCCTGCTCACCCACTATGAGGCCATTTTGGACATTGCCCGCCAGTACAATGTAACCCTGTCACTTGGCGATGGCCTGCGGCCGGGCGCCGGGCTGGACTCGGGCGATGCCGCCCAGTGGGACGAGGTGATAATGCTGGGCAGGCTGGCCCGCCAGGGGGTGCATGCCGGGGTGCAGTGCATGATAGAGGGGCCGGGGCACGTGCCCTTAAAAGAGGTGGAGGGCCAGATAAGGGCCATAAAAAAACTTACCGCGGGCGCGCCCCTGTATGTGCTGGGGCCTCTGGTTACCGACGTAAGCCCAGGCTACGACCACATAGCCGGGGCCATTGGCGGGGCGCTGGCGGTAAGCGCGGGCGCCGACTTTTTGTGCTATTTAACCCCGGCTGAGCATTTAACCCTGCCCAACTTGGAAGATGTGCGCGCCGGGGTAATGGCCTCGCGGGTGGCCGCCCAGGCCGGCGAGGTGGCCTGCGGCTACGCCAGCGCGGCCGCCAGGGAAGAGGCCATGAACGCGGCCCGCAAAAGCCTTAACTGGGGGGCCATGGCCGCCAGCGCGTTAGACCCGGCCATGGTGCGGGCGCGGCGAGCGGTGGATGACGAAAAGAAAGAGGCCTGCTCCATGTGCGGCGAGTTCTGCGCTATTAAAATGGCCAACCCAAGCCTGTAGCGCGCCATGGCCTTTAAGCTGCGCAGCAAAATATTTTTAGCCTTGCTTATAAGCCTTATGGCGGCGGGCTTAAGCTATTATTTTGTACTGCAGCCTTGGGTGGCCCAGCAAAGCCGCGCCCGCGTGCAGGAAGATTTGAAAGCCGCGCTTAACCTGGCCCTGCAAATAGCCAATGCCCACCAGGGCGACAACTGGCAGGAACTGGCGGAAAATTTAAGCGGCATCAGC
The DNA here is from genome assembly GCA_031554335.1 of Desulfarculales bacterium. GTDB lineage: Bacteria > Desulfobacterota > Desulfarculia > Desulfarculales > Desulfarculaceae > JAIRYI01. Next base: position 180,227 of record JAVBVK010000003.1, on the reverse strand, counting down.
GGCTGCCGGGTTTCCATTATAAGCGCCGGCGGCCAGGTGCTGGCTGACTCCATGCTTAGGCAGAACGACTTTGCCAGGGCGGAAAACCATGGCGCGCGCAGTGAAATAGCGGAGGCGCTTAATGTGGGCTTTGGTTTAAGCCAGCGCCATAGCAGCAGCCTGGAAACCAGCATGATCTATGTGGCCAAGCCGCTCAAAAACCATCAGGCGGTGTTGCGCCTGGCTTTGCCCGCCAAAAGCGCGGAGTTTACCGGCCTGCCCTGGCCCGGCCTGCTGCTGGCCGGGGTTTTGCTGGTGGCTTTGGCCTTTGCCCTGGCCCACTGGTTGGCCAAAGGCCAGGGGCGCTTTTTTAACGAGGTGGAGAATTCCCTGCGCTCCTTAAAAGACGGGGTGTGCGCCTTTCCCTGGCGGGCGGGCCGCTATGAGGCCAACGCCTGGCACCTGGGCCGCGCCTTGGAAGAAACCGCCATAGAGGTAAAAGGCACTATCGATGCCCTTAGCCAGGACGCCATGCGCCTGCGCAGCATTTTGCAGGGCCTGGCGGAGCCGGTTTTCAGTGTGGACGCGGACGGCAAAATAAGCCGCGCCAACCAGGCCGCCTTAAAGCTTTTGGGAACAAAGGCGCTGGGGCAAGGCGTGGGCGTGTCCATACGCAGCGCCGGGCTTATCAGCGCGCTGGGCCAGGCCTCTGTGGAAAAAAAGCCGGTGCGGGAGGAAATAAGAACGCAAGGCGGCCAGATATGGCAGGCCGTGTGTTCGCCCCTGCCCGGGCCAGACAGCGCCGCCGCCGAGGTGGTGGTTATTTTGCACAACATAACCCAGATGCAAAAGCTCTCGGCCATGCGCCGCGACTTTGTGGCCAATTTTTCCCACGAGCTGCGTACGCCGCTTGCGGTAATAAAAGGCGCACAGGAAACCTTAAGCAGCCTGCACGCCAGCGAGGAAGACAGCCGGCGTTTTTTAGAGGCCATTGCCCGCCAGGTGGCGCGCCTGCAAAATTTGCTGGACGACCTGCTGGAACTGGCCCACTTGGAATCTCCCGAATGGCAGGATAAAGACCAGGAGCGCATAGGCCTGAAGCGGCTTTTGCAGGGGGCAATGCTGGCCATTGATGTTGCCGCGGCGGCCGCGCGGGTGGACATAGTGTGCGAGACGCCCCGGCAAGGGCTGACGGTGTTTGGCCAGTACAACACGCTGGAGCGGGCGCTTATCAACCTTTTAGACAATGCGGTTAAATACAGCGCGCCTGGCGGCCAGGTTTGTTTGCGGGCTTGGGCTGAAAATAACAAAGTATTGATAGAGGTGCGCGATAACGGCCCTGGTATTGGCCCTGAGCATTTGGAGCGCATTTTTGAACGCTTTTACCGGGTGGACAAAAGCCGCGGCCAGGAAAGCACCGGCTTGGGGCTTAGTATTGTGCGCCATGCGCTGAAACTGCATGGCGGCGAGGTTTTAGTGCAAAGCAAGCTCAACCAGGGCAGCACTTTTACCATGGTATTGCCTGAAGCATAAGGAGGCAATGTTGCCGGCGCAACCGCAGATACTGGTGGTGGAAGACGACGCCGATCTGGCCGAACTGCTTAGCTACAACCTTAGCCAGGAAGGATTTAGCTGCCAGATAATGCACAACGGCCTGGAAGCTTATGCCTGGCTTAAAAACCACAGCCCCCAGTTGGCCTTGTTAGACGTAATGCTGCCCGGCATGGATGGCTTTACCCTTTGTCGACGCCTGCGCGCCGAGCATAAGGATGTTTTTATCATCATGCTTACCGCCCGCGCCGAAGAAATAGATAAGCTGCTGGGCCTTAGCCTGGGCGCCGACGACTATGTAACCAAGCCTTTCAGCATGCGCGAGCTTAGTTTGCGCATAAAAGCGGTGCTTCGGCGCACCCGCGCCGCAACCAGGGCCAAGAGCTTTGGCGCCTTAAGCATTGACGAGGCCAGCCGCAAAGTGAGCTTAAACGGGCAAGACCTTATGCTTACCGCCACCGAGTTTGATCTGCTTTTGTTTTTAGCCCAAAATCCCGGCCGGGTCTACAACCGCGACAGTCTGCTGGAACATGTGTGGGGCTATCGCAATTCCGGCTATGCCCGCACAGTGGATACCCACATGCGCCGCCTGCGCCAGAAACTGGCGGCCGGGGAAAACCACCTGGAAACCGTGCGCGGGGTGGGCTACCGCTTTAATCCCGACCCGCCGGCGGTTTGATAATTGGCGCTGATATTTTTTGTGCGGTTACGCCCGGGCGCCTTGAGATAATTGCCCGGCCGCTATTGGGGTAATGGGAGAAATTTTACACGGCTCCATTATGGGCGGCGCCGCGCAATCCCGCATCGCCATTTTGCAAACCCACGCCCTCCCCCGTCATCCTTAAGCGCGGTGTCATTCAACCCCGTGCTGCCATTTTGTGCGCCCCCCGTCACTCTTAGCGCGGCAAAGACCGCTTCGGCGCGAGCCACGGGCCAGTCAAGCCATGCCTTTTGTCTTTTAAGATAAAAGCGCCGTTTATTCTACCATCCCTGCCCGCCTGGCCGCCTAGGCTCAGAACTCATTAATTGCTTGTGTGAACAGGCTGCTTAATCATTAGCAAGGTGGCATGTCATGCCGGAAGCCGCTTTGCGGCTATCCGGCATCCAGGCTGTTGGATTTAAAAGCTAAAGGCATGGACCCCGGATAGCGGCTGGCGCCACTTCCGGGGTGACAATAACGCAATTATTTGTACAAGCCATTTCATAAATGGCTTGTAACGCCGCCTGGAACAGGCTTACGCGGCGGCGCAAGCCGCCGGGAGCGAAGCAAAAATCACACTTTTTGCTTCGCGGTCCGTCATAAATCCCCCTTTAGGGGGATTTATGAAATAACTTCTAGTTAATGACGATGTGCTGTCTTGGTGCTCTTAACTTAATGAGCCCTGAACCTAGTTAGAACGATTGTGGTTGTAGGCTAAAAACTCCAGACTAGTTACGTACCGGCCCATGAAATGTCAAGATATTTCATGTTGGGCGCCTCCCGGCATCTCCCGGCCCCCCAGCACGTGCACCGGGCCATGGCCGTGGCCTATGGGCAAGGCGTTTGCTATGCCGTGGCGCACTAATTGCCGGGCGCGGGCTACGGCATCCGCCAGACTTAGGTTTCGCCCCAAAAAACAGGCCAAGGCCGATGCCAGGGAGCAGCCCGTGCCATGGGTGTGGGGCGTATTTATGCGCGGGGCGCTGAAGCGATATGTTTCCTTGCCGTCAAACAGCACATCCATGGGCTCCTGATTTAAGTGGCCGCCTTTTACCAGCACCGCGGCCGCTCCCATTTGCGCAAGATCGCGAGCCGCGCGCTCCATGGCTTCGCTAGAACGCACCGCATAGCCCAAGAGCTCTTCCGCCTCATCCAGATTGGGGGTAAGCAGGCTGGCCTTGGGTAAAAGCAGGTTTTTTACCGCAAGCACGGCGGCGGGCGCCAGCAGGCGCGCCCCGCCTTTGGCCACCATAACCGGGTCTACAACTATTGGCACCGCAACCTGGGCAAGCAGCCCGGCCACCAACTCCACCAGTTCCACCGAGGCCAGCATGCCTGTCTTTACGGCGTCAAAACCTATGTCCTCCCGCACAGAAACAAACTGCTGGCGCACAAAGCCAAGCTCCACCGGCAGTACTCCCTGCACGCCGGTGGTGTTTTGGGCGGTAAGCGCGGTTATTACCGTGCAGGCATGGCCACCGGCCGCGGCCACGGCTTTAATGTCGGCCTGAATGCCGGCTCCTCCGCCGGAGTCGGAGCCGGCTATAACCAAAACTCTACATATAGGCATACTATCACCGCTTTAAAAAATAAAAACCATCTTCCGCGCAACAAGGAAGACGGCTGCAGCCTTCCCTGCGCTGGCATTATCCAGATCAGGTGTTAGGGGTATATCTCAGCCACGTGGAACACGCAGCACCCCCAGCTGAATTTTTAACTATACCTTAAATATCAATAAATGCGGGCGGCAAAATTAGGCGGGCAGCAAAATTGGCGGCCTTATCATCGTCTCCGCCGCCTGATAAGCGCAGGCCGCCAGTTGGGGATGGGTATCTTCAAGGTTGGTGAGCTGGCGCAAGTTGTCGGCCACCCGATAAATAAGCTGGGCCACGTCTCCTTCGCCGCCGCCATAAATCTCGCCAACCTGCTCCAACTCCGCCATTTGCCCCCAGGCAAAAATGGCGCTGGCCGCAGCCAAGGACAACGGCGGCACCGCAAAGCCAAAAGCCTGCAAACGCCTGAAAAGCGGTTGCAAGCCCTGGCGCAGGCTGGCGCAGCTATGAGCCAGTTCATCATCCAGATAACCAATCGTGTTTTCGCGGCCGTCAGCCATCCAGGCCAGCAGCGCGGAAAGCAGCACGGGCTTTTCCGTCGGCAGCGCGCCTTCACGAATGGCCTCGGCAACCAGCATGGGCTGGCTTAAACGCAGGCGGCTAGCCCACTGGCCGTCTGCGGTAAGCTTGCCGGCATAGTCCACATAGCCCTCACTGCGCAAAAATTCCAGATGGCGCACAAATTCAAACCACAGGCCTTCCGCCCCGTTTTTGCTTACTTGGGGCAGCAGCTTTTCCACCGTGCGGCTAAGAGAAGAAGAGCGGTTGAGGCAGGCGGCGTATTTAGGGCACTGGCCACAGGGCATGAGCGCAAGGCGCTTGGCAAGCTCCTCCAGCTTCTGCTCCAGCTCAGCTTTGCCCTTATGCCCCAGGCGGGTTAACTGGGCCGCGCTTAGCTCTTGTTTAAAATCACCTTCGGCCATAAGCACCGCCCTGGCCAAAGCCCTGGTCTTTTCCTCTGGCGGCAGCTCAAGCACCACCTGGCTTATTCTATAGATATCTTCCAAGGCCACAAACTCTATGCGCGCGCTGCCTGTGCGCAGCAATTTTTTTTCCGGAAGCAGGGCCACGGCCCACACGCCGGGGTTGCTTACGGCAAAGTCTTTACGTAGCACCGCAAAAGGCAGCATGCGGCTGCTGGTAAATACTCTGCCCCGGGCCAGCGCCTGCAGTCTGCCCAAGGCGGCCGGGCTTTGCCCGTTTAATTGTTGTAGTTGATCTTTGCGTTCATTAACCGCGCGCAATTGCCTGGCGCGCACCAACACCTCCTCCACGCAAGAGCACAGAGCGCCATTCAACAACCTAACCGCCGCGCCCTCGGGCCGCGCCGCAACATGGCGCTTATCCTGGCTGGTGTTCTGCCAGGCGGCCAAGCTAAGCTTAAGCAGTTGGCGCACACCCAGCGGCTGGTGCGAGAGCAGCAGGTTAAGCGTCATGGAAAAATTTATATTGAGCTGGCTGATAATGGGTTCCGGTTGCGCTCCAAATAGCTTGGCCATATAGGCGAGATCTTGAAAGGGACCGGGCAGCAGCAGGCAAAAGCCAACATTGTCCATGCCCCGACGCCCGGCCCTGCCCGTCATCTGGGTTAAGTCGGAAGCGCTTAGCTTGGAGAATTCATGGCCGGTGAAGCGGTCGCTCTGGTTGATCACCACCGTGCGGGCGGGAAAGTTAACCCCGGCCGCCACCGTGGAAGTACTGAAGATGGCCTTTAACAGCCCCTGCTGCATCAAGGTTTCCACCAACAGTTTGAAATGCGGCAACAGCCCGGCGTGGTGGGCCGCCAAATGGCTGTCCAACAGCAAAGGCAAACTCTCCTGACGCTCTAGAAAGGGGAAGCGGTTCAAAAAATCTTTAACAACTTTTTGCAGGCGCGCGCGGCACTCATCTTCTATACATAGAGGGGTAAGGGCCGCCTGCTTTATGGCGTTTTCACAATCGGCCCGCGACTTCAGAAAAAAGATGGCAGGCAACAGGTTAAACTGATCCAACGCCCGCACGGCATTGGGCAACGACGGATGACCGGGCTTTTCTTTACTGGCAAAACGCTGGGCCAAAGGCAACAGTTGGCCTTTTTTGTCGTGCAAGGGCGTTAGCTGGCCATCGGGGAAAAGAAACAGCGGTTTAAGCGGCACTGGCCGCTGGCCGCTATATACCACCTGACAGGGCGCGTTGCGTATGGAAGTTAGCCAGCCAGCCAGTTGCCCGCTGTTGGCTATGGTGGCCGAAAGCAAAAGCAGCCTTATGCGGCTGGGCAAATAAATCAACACCTCTTCCCATACCACCCCCCGATCCGCGTCGCCCAAATAATGGGCTTCATCCAGCACCACCAAAGCAAAGGGCAGGTCTTGCCCCTGGTGCATGGCATCATAGAGCTGGTTGCGCAAAATTTCGGTGGTACCCACGATAAGCGGCGCGTTCACATTTTCTTTGCGGTCGCCGGTTAAAATGCCTACCTTGCCGCTTCCGAATAAAGCTCCGAACTCCAAGAGCTTGGCATTGGAAAGAGCCTTAAGCGGGCTGGCATACCACACTTTTTGCCCATGAGCAAGATAATGGGCAATGGCTTGTTCGGCAATATAGGTTTTACCGCTGCCGGTGGGCGCGCTTACCAGCACGTCGCTCAATTCAAGCTTGGCAATGGCTTCCACCTGAAAATGGTCGGGCTTAAAAACGCCGGCCGCCGGGGTGCCCACCTGACGCATGATTGGCAAAAGCTCGCGGCTGAGCCTTGGCTTAAACTTGCTTCTAGCCGCTGGCGCGGTAGTTTTACGGCGGCGTTTGAAAAATGGGCGGATATGGGGTTTCAAAGCTATTTGCCTTAGCGCCAGGATGTTGAGGTTGCGGGCAGGCGCCCAGATTTTTATATGCAAAAAATGGGCGCATATGCGCCCACCATAGCATAATTACTTAATATATTTTACCATTGAATTTAAAAAAGGTCTCCTCCCGCCGTAAAGACGGGAGGACACCGGGGTCACCGTCCATGGCGACTGACAAGGGGAAAGACACTTCCTTGTGTCTTAGGAAATGGATGGTAGGATCGACCATCCAACGCCTGCCCTATTTAAAGCAAAGCGCATGCCAAAAGAGACGGTACAACTGAACAAGATAAATTACAACATAAAAACAAATAGTTATTAGTATTAGCAGCGATGCATTAATACCATATTGGGGAGATAAAGGCATAATATTCCTTTAAAACGCGGCAATTATTGCTGCCACAAACACCACAGGCAACAGAAAAGCGGTAAATATTATCTCTATATTTTTGTGCGTGCGGGCCTTTGGGCTTTGCTTTATAAAAAATGGAATTATAATTTACAGATCGGCAACCACGCTCAAGTAAAGGAATTTTATGAAGTACACGGCCATAATTCTTACTGCCCTGCTCTGCCTTACAGGGGCCGTTGCCCCGGCCATGGCCGCCAGCAGCGAACCCATCCGTCAGATCCCCATTTTAATGTACCATCATATAAGCAATGATCTGCAGGGCACCTCCATGCCTGAATTAAGTGTAAGCCCGGAAAATTTTGATGCCCAGTTGGACTATCTGCAGGCCAACGGCTACACCACCCTTACGGTAAGCCAGGCGGTAACCATGCGAAATTTGCCAGCTAAGCCCATAGTATTAACTTTTGATGATGGCTATACCGATTTCTACAAACAGGCCTGGCCCATACTGCGTGCCCACGGCATGACCGCCACCCTGTTTATTGTAAGCGACGATATTGGCGGCCTTAATGAATGGGATATTGTCAGCAACAAAGGTATTCCGGCCACTAAGCTGCTTAATGCCAGGCAAATAATTAGCCTGGATCGGGCTGGTGTGGAAATTGGCTCCCATTCCGACACCCACCCCATGATGACGCAAATAAGCGAACGGCAGATGGCCCAGGAAGCTTTGTTAAGCCAGGAGCGGTTAACCAGGCTTTTAGGGCATAGAATAAACGCCTTCAGCTACCCTTATGGCATGTATAACGACAAAGTGTGCGCTTACGTGGCAAATGCCAAATTTAAGGTTGCCTGCACTACCGACGAAACCACCTGGCGCGCGGGCAACGGCGCCACTTTGCGCCTGCCCAGATTCAATATAGCCCGCGACTATGACATGAAAACTTTTGTCAAGATTGTAACGGGAGCGCCAATGCGCTAACCCGCTGCGCAAACAAAAAAAGAGGGGAAGCCTTAACGGCTTCCCCTCTTTGCAATTAGCAAATTCTACCTATTTGGGGGGGCAGTAACGCTTGGCCCCGGCAGGAATCACGTATTTGGGGAACTGGGCAGCCTGATTGCGGCAGTTCTGCATTTCACTGGCGGTCAGGTTGCGAGGAATGGTAAGCACCATGCCCTCTTTGATGCGGTTGGCATCGCGGATCTGGTCTTTGTTAGCATTCAGAATGCAAGGCCAGTACATAGCATCGTTGTAGATATTGGCTTTAGCCGAAATGCTCCACAAGTCATCGCATTTTTCCACAGTGTAAGTGGTGGGCAGAGCCGAAGGAGCCTGCGGGGTGCCGCTAGGAGTCTGCACAACGGGGCGCTGCGGGGGCGGGGTAGTAGAGGCCGCATCATCCACACCACACACCGAAGCACAAGCGCTCAGCATAGCAATAGCTGCTACCATGGCCAGCCAGGGGAAAAGTTTTACCAACTTCTTCATTATTAAGACCCTCCTTAAAATTTGTTTTGCCTTGTTACAGGCTGCTTATTGGCAGGATTTTCGGGAGAATCCTGCGCTTTATCCATTAAAATCAACTTAAATAGACCATTTTCAGCTGTCACGCAAGCGACAACCTTTATGGTTAATAAACGTTATATAAACAAAAAACTCAACACCAAAATCGACACCTAACAACAAAAAAGTAAAACGGCTCAGCAAAAACCTATTTATTTCAAACAATTAGGCTTATTAAAAACTGTGCCGTTTTTACCGCCTTAAATCAATACTTACACTTTTTCTAAATTTATATCCACTTGTGCGAGAATGCAAGTCAATTTTTAATTTTGACCAGCACGTTTGCATAAAAATATAAAAAGCTTAAACTCCCTTTTCTAACCGTAAACCCAGTTCCAAAAGCTGGGTTCTGTCCACCTGGCCGGGGGCTTCGGTCAGCGGGCAGGATCCCTTTTGGGTTTTGGGGAAGGCAATAACGTCGCGAATGCTGGGGCTGCCATTGAGGATGGCCACTAACCTGTCAAAACCAAAAGCAATACCGCCGTGGGGCGGCGCGCCGAAAGTAAGCGCTTCCAGCAAAAATCCGAACTTCTCCTTGGCCTCTTCCGTGCCAATGCCCAACACCCTGAACATGGCTTCCTGCATTTCCGGCGTATTAATGCGGATGCTGCCTCCGCCTATTTCCGTGCCATTCAGCACCAGGTCATAGGCCCTGGCCTTAACCGCCAGGGGGTCGGTGGCCAACAGCTCTATCTGCTCGGCCTGGGGGGCGGTGAAAGGATGGTGCATGGCCACATAGCGCTTTTCCTTGGCATCATAATCCAGCAGTGGAAAATGGGTTACCCAGCATAAATAGAAGCCTTTGTCTCTGGTAAGGCCGAAACGGCGGCCAAGCTCCACCCGCAAACGCCCCAAAGATTCGTGCACCACCCGGGCATGGTCGGCACCGAAGAAGAAAATATCGCCAGGCGCGGCGCCAAGGCGCTGATTGATACGATTTTGGTGTTCCTGGCTAAAGAATTTGGCAATGGGCGACTGCCATTCCATGTCTTCGCGCACCCGCACCCAGGCCATGCCCTTGGCGCCATAGTCGGCCACAAAAGAGGTTAGATCGTCCAAATCTTTGCGCGACAGGCCCTCGGACAGCCCTTTGCCGTTAATGGCTTTTATGCAAAGCCCCTGGGAAGCCGCCTGGCTGAATAACTTGAAGTCGGCGTTGGCCACCAAATCCGCCACATCGGTAAGCTCCAGGCCAAAGCGCAAGTCCGGCGCGTCCAGGCCAAAGCGGTCCATCGCCTCGGTATAGGTAAGCCTTGGTAACGGCAAGCTAACCTCAACCCCCGCCACCGCCATTATTTCCTGCACCATGCCTTCAGCCAAGGCCATTACATCATCTTCATTGACAAAGCTCATCTCAATATCTATCTGCGTAAATTCAGGCTGGCGGTCGGCGCGCAGGTCTTCGTCGCGAAAACAGCGGGCCAGTTGATAATAACGCTCCAACCCGCCTACCATTAAAAGCTGCTTAAACAACTGGGGAGACTGGGGCAACGCGTAAAAAGCGCCACGGCTAAGGCGGCTGGGCACTAAAAAGTCACGCGCGCCTTCCGGGGTGGAGCGGGTGAGCATGGGGGTTTCCACTTCCAAAAAGCCATGCTTGCCAAGATAGCTTCTAAAGGCTTGCCCACAGTCGCTTCTAAGCTTCATGGCCGCAAACATCTCCGGACGACGCAAGTCCAGGTAGCGGTAGCGCAGGCGTAAATTTTCGTTAACCTCTATCCACTCCTCCAACATGAAGGGTGGGGTCTGGCTGGTGTTGAAGATAACAAAGTCTGTCACCATAACTTCTATCTGGCCGGTGGCCAGCTTGTCGTTTGCCTGGCCTTCTGGGCGCACCACCACCGTGCCTTTAATGCCCAAGCAAAATTCGCTGCGGATGGTATGGGCCTGGCTGTGGGCGCCGCCACTGACCTCGGGGTTGAAGACCACTTGGGTAACCCCGCCGCGGTCGCGCAAGTCCACAAAAATAAGGCCGCCATGGTCGCGACGACGCATGGCCCAGCCCATAAGCACCACTTCTTGCCCGGCCCGGACGGTAGTTAGTTCGCCACAGTGATGGGTCCGCTTCAATTTAGTTATGAAATCCGACATTTTTTCTCCGCTTGCTAAAAGCCCGGACCAAACCGGATAGGTTAAGGAACAAACGCCCCCAGTGTAATTAAAAACAATCTGCAACCCATTTCATAAGTCCCCATGTTAGAGAAAGTTTATGAAAGGCCTTGAAAAACGTGGTGTTCGGCGGGCTCCCGGCGGCTACGCCGCTGTGTAAGCCCTATTCGGGCAGCGTTAGAAGTCAGCCACAAATGACTCCTGACAAAATTCAGGCAAATGCGCGGCAGAAATCATTAAGCGTAAGCAGGCGCTGCTGGCCGCTGCCTAAGTCCTTAAGCGGAATTTGCCCGCTTGCAAGCTCGGCTTCACCCACTATGGCCACCTGCGCGGCCTTTATTTTATCCGCCTTGCGCATAAGCGCTTTCAAGCTTTTGCCCGCCGGCGGCATTTCCACCGTAAGCCCTCGCTCCCTAAGCCGCATTACCAAAGGAAACATGACAGTATAAGCCGCCTCGCCCAAAGCCGCCACCATAAGCCGCGGCCCAACTTCCTGAGCCGGTGGCATAAGCATGATAAGCCGTTCCATGCCCATGGCAAAACCTATGCCCTGCTGGTCTGGCCCACCCAAAAGGCTGAGCAGGCCATCATAGCGGCCGCCGCCCGCCACCGCGCTCTGCGCCCCCAACTCCCCGCATACCGCCTCAAAGGTGGTGCGTTGATAATAGTCCAACCCGCGCACCAGGCGTGGCTCCAGCTTATAGCTTACCCCGGCCAGGTCGAGCAGTTCGCGCACTTTGGCAAAGTGGGCGGCGCATTCGGGGCAGACACTGTCCGGCAGCTCGGGCGCGTTTAGGGTAAGCGTCTGGCAGCGCTCCACCTTGCAATCCAACGCCCTTAAAGGATTTAACTCCATGCGGCGCTGGCAGTCGGGGCATAATCCGTCTTTCTGCGGCAACAGAAAATTAAGGAGCTTTTGCCGGTAAGCCGGGCGGCAACTGGCGCAACCCAGGGAATTGAGCAAAATGGTTATGTTGCCAAGCTCAAGCTTGGCCAAAAATTGCGTCAGCATCACCAAAAGTTCGGCATCGCCCTCAGGCCCGGCCTCGTCCAGTATTTCGCAGTTAAGCTGGTGGAACTGGCGCAAACGTCCTTTTTGCGGCCTGTCATAACGAAACATGGGGCCAATGGTAAAAAATTTGTGCGGCCCCGGTGAAGCATAAATTTTATGCTCAATATAAGCGCGCAGCACCCCGGCGGTGGCCTCGGGCCTTAAGCTTATGCTTTCGCCGCCCCGATCTTGAAAAGTATACATTTCTTTTTCAACAATATCAGTAGTTTGCCCCACAGCCCGGGCAAACAAAGACGTATGTTCCACTAATGGCGGACGAAGCTCGGCAAAGCCAAAGGCCATAAAGGTCTGGCGGGCAAGCTCTTCCACCCTGCGCCAAAGTCTGTCATCCGGCGGCAGCAGGTCTTTCATGCCACGAATGGCTTGCAGCTTCACATTTTCCTCCCAATCTAGGTTAAGCAAATAAAATTATAGCCATTGTCCTTTTTCGTCAAGCGCGGGCTCGAATACCCCCTTTATCTACCGCAAATGCTTATCTTCTCTTGCCAACCGCGCCTAGTTAGGCTACCTTATTAAACTATGGACAAAATATTTGACGGTAGACAGGCGCAAGCCTACGAAAACTGGATAAGCAGCCGCGCGGGCAATCATTACCTGGCCGCCTCGTGCCAACTACTGGATCACCTGTTGAATTGCCGTCCCGGTTGGCGGGTGCTGGACATTGGCTGCGGCCTGGGTTTGCATCTGGAACACCTGAAAAATCATGGTTTGCTCACATTTGGTGTGGAACCCAGCCCCATTTTAAGGCGAGTGGCCCAGGAACGCCTGGGCGCGCAAAGCAGCGTAAATTTAGGCGAAGCCTATAACCTGCCCTATGAAGACAACAGCTTCGACGCGGTCTTGATGGTAAATTCGCTGGAATACATGGACCGGCCGGCAGTGGCTTTGGCGGAAGCGGCCCGGGTGGCCAGCGGCCGGCTGTGTGTCATTACCTTCAACTCCTGCTCTCTCACCCGGGTTTTTTTGAATCCGTTTATGCGCCCCTTGCATTTTATGGGGTTGTGGCGCCTGAAAAGCCTTTTACATCAGGTTTTAGGGCCATCTCCCCACATATGGCGCGCCGCTAGCCTGAACGCCCGCCCTCTGGTGGGGCATTTCCCCTGCATGGGCTTAATGGGTTTATGCGCCGCCGTAAGCCCGCGCTTTATGACCACGCCGCTGACCCTGGAGTTAGACTCCCAGGTTCGCCAGTTTTCCCGCGCCAGGCCAATTAGCCTGCGGGTAATAAAATGACCGCGGCGGACTGTACAACCCGCAAAAGCAGCGCAGCCAACTTATTTGCGCAAGCAAAGTAGTTTAACCCAGCAACAAGCGGTTTATCCACAATGTATGCAAAAAACCCGGATCTGCTGAGAGAAGAAAACCGCAAAAGCCGCCGCCTGTTAGGCCTGGCTTTTGCTTTAACCTCCTGCTTTATGGTGCTGGAAGCTCTGGCAGGCCTGTATTCCGGCTCATTGGCTCTCATAAGCGACGCGGCCCATATGCTGGTGGACTCTCTGGCGTTGGCCATGAACTGGCTGGCTTTGGGCTTAAGCATGCGCCCGGCCGACAGCCAGCACACTTACGGCTATTACCGCATACAGGTAATAAGCGCTTTTTTAAATGGCATTTTACTGGCTGGCTTAAGCTTATGGATAATAGTGGAGGCCATCTCACGCCTGCTTGTTCCAACTCCGGTACTGGGCGGGCCCATGCTGGCCGTGGCGTTAACCGGGCTTATGGTTAACCTGCTGGTTCTCAAACTTTTGGGCAGGCACGGCCATGGTAATTTAAATCATCAAGCGGCCAGGCTTAATGTGTTAGGCGACACCTTGGGCTCGGTGGCCGCGGTAGTTGGCGGTTTTATTATTTTAGTGTGGCAGTTCCACACCATAGACCCGCTTCTATCGATATTCATAAGCGCTATTATTATAAAAGCCGCCTGGGGCATGATAAAAGGCTCGTGGGGCATTTTAATGGAAGCCCAGCAGCACACGGCCGAGCCAGAGGCCATAAGCGCCAGGCTAATGCAACTGCCGCTGGTGCAGGATGTTCACCACCTGCATTTGTGGACCTTAACCCCGGAGCGGCCAATAATAACCCTGCACGTAAAAGTTGACAAAAGCAAAGACGCGCCGTTGGTCTTATGCCAAGTGCAGAAGATCCTGCTGGAAGAATTCGGGATCAGCCATACCACCATCCAAATGGAGAGCGAAGACTCCTTTCACGAAGAGGAGGCGGAGCTGGTTTTGCCCTCGGCCGGGGGCAAAACCAATGGCCATGTAACATAGCGACTTGAAAGATGATTATTGTCGATCCCTTGTTTTAATGAGCCGCGACCTATATGATTAGTTAATCAAAATTAAACAACTACGTTTTGCTAATTAGATTAGGGGGATTTTAATCTTTGCCCAAAAAGCCCACACAGACTGTGGAGTTGACCAACGACCCAGCGGGGGATGAAGTGCAATTGGATCTGGATGGAGCTAGTGATTCCAGCCCCGCCCCGGTTCAGGAAAACGTTGCGGCGCAACCCGCGGCCAATGAACTAGAGCAGGCTAAAACGCGCATAACCGCTGAAGCCAGGAAATCATTGTCCAATGTGGAAGATATTGAGCGCACCCTGGCCATAGGCGAAACACTTCTGGTGCAGGGCAAACTGCGCCGTCAGCCCCTTAAAATGTCTTTGGCTGGCTGGGTGACCGGAGAGAGCATTTTGATTGCTCCGTCACTGGCCGCCCTGGCCGCCGGGCAGATTATCAAAGAAGAGTTGCTGCTGGTGCGTTACCTGCTGTTGGGTAAAGTTTACGGCTTTGAAACCACCGCCCTTAAAGTTTTGTTAGACCCGCCATTGCTTATAGTTAACTGGCCCGCTGAAGTGGAAGTGGCCGCGGTTAGCAAAGAAGTGCGCTACATGGCAAAAATGCCGGTGGTTATTCTGTTTCTTAATGAAGGGCAGGAGCAGATTCTAGGCAGCGCCAATGCCACCATGCTGGAAATGTCCTGCGGGGGTTGCCGCATAAAAACCTTGTGGCAAAACGACCTAATGGAAAGCTATGTGCCTGGCTCACTGGTACGGGTGGAAACCCAACTGGGAGATGCCGACTCTCCCATAAAAATGAACTGTGTGGTGCGCAACTTGGCGCGCCAGGGCAACTTTGCGGTATTGGGCCTGCAGCTGAACCAAGATGATGAACTACTGAAGTCGCAAATAAACACTGCCTTAAATATGCAGCTTATCCGCTAGCCTCCATGGCCTCACTGCTGTTTATCGCCAAAAAAGTAATAAGCTTTTGCTGCTCGCCACTGGGCATTTTCTTGATCTTGCTTATCTTGGCCTTTGTCTTGCGCAAACACGCCCGCGGCGTTGCCCGCTTTTGCTTATTGCTGGCGCCAGCCTTGCTGTTGTTACTGGCCATACCGTTAACCGCCACCCTGTTGCTCTATCCGCTGGAGGCCCGTCACAGCCAGTACGCCAACCCCGCTCAACTTAACTCCCTGGGAGTCAAAAATATTGTGGTGCTGGGCGCGGGCGTGCGCCAGGGCAGCTACAGCGTGTACGACCAAGTTGGCTTTAGCGGCCTTAACCGCGTGCTTTACGGGGTGGAACTGTACAAGGCCATGCCCGGATCCAAGCTTTACCTCTCTGGCGGGGGCTTCGGCCTTAATGGTAGAGAGGCTATAGCCATGGCGGAACTGGCGCGGGCTTTGGGGGTGGCCGAGCGAGACATGATTATGGAACAGGCATCTTGGGATACTGCCGATCAGGCCCAAGCCTTAGGCTCCATGCTGGGTAAAGAGCCTTTTGTGTTGGTTACCTCGGCCTGGCACATGCCGAGGTCTGAATTATTGTTCAAGCAACAGGGCCTGGCGCCTTACCTGGCGCCCACCGACTTTCAGGCCCGCGCCTTTAATTTAAACTATGAAACCCTGCTGCCCTCGGCGCACGCCTTGCGTTTGAGCGAATTGGCCATAAAAGAATATCTGGGTTGGCTTTGGGCATGGCTATAACATAGGAATTTTAATGAAGATATATCCTTTGCGAGAAAACTATTCCGTAATCGTGGTAGGCGGCGGCCACGCTGGCTGTGAAGCGGCTTTGGCGGCCGCCCGCATGAACGAACCCACCTTGCTTATAAGCTTAAGCCCGTTGGCCCTGCTTAGCTGCAACCCGGCCATTGGCGGCCTGGCCAAAGGGCACCTGGTGCGCGAGATAGATGCTCTGGGCGGAGCCATGGCGCGCATTGCCGACCAGGCCTGCCTGCAGTTCCGCCTGCTCAATCAGGGCAAAGGGCCGGCGGTGTGGTCCAGCCGGGCCCAGGTGGATATAGACCTGTACCCGGCCCACATGCGCGAGCTGTGCGCGGCCACCCCCAACCTTACAGTGCTAAGCGCCCAGGTGGAAGGTCTGTGGCTGGAAGAAGGGCGGCTTAAAGGAGTTATAACCAGCAAAGGCGGGCGCTTCAGCGCCCCCAGCGTAGTGCTGACCACCGGCACATTTCTATCCGGGACAATCCATGTTGGTTTAGAGCAAAGCCGCGGTGGGCGCTGGCAAGAACCGCCCAGCGACAGTCTGGCCGCGCAGCTTAACACTCTTAAGTTTAACCTGCGGCGCCTTAAAACCGGCACCCCGCCTAGGCTGTTGCGCGCAAGCCTCAACTTGGAAAGCCTGCCCAAGCAATATGGCGATGAGGCCCCGCGCATGTTCAGCTTTAACCCCAGCCCGCCCGCCTTGCCGCAAATATGCTGTTACCTAAGCCGCACCCAAAGCGCCACCCATGAACTGGTGCGCAATAATCTCGATTTTGCGCCCATGTACGCCGGAGTTATCAAAGGCGTGGGCGCCCGCTATTGCCCTTCGCTGGAAGATAAAGTGGTGCGTTTTGCCCAACGCGACAGCCACCAGGTTTTTTTGGAGCCCCAAGGGCTCAATAACGAGCTTGTTTACCCCAACGGTATTTCCACCAGCCTGCCCCTAAGCGTGCAAGAAAAGCTGGTTCGCACCCTGCCAGGCTGCGAACAGGCAATTATTGCCAGGCCCGGTTACGCCATTGAATACGACATGTCGGAACCTCTGGATCTCACACCCTGGCTGGAATCGCAGATACTGCCCGGGCTTTTTATGGCCGGCCAGATAAATGGCACCAGCGGCTATGAGGAGGCGGCGGCCCAGGGGCTGGCCGCCGGCGTTGCCGCCGCGCAAAAGGCGCGCGGCCAAAGCCCCACGGTATTTGGCCGCGCCCAATCTTACCTGGGGGTGCTGATAGATGATCTGGTTACCAAAGGCACTAATGAACCCTACCGCATGTTCACCTCGCGCTCCGAATATCGCCTGAGCTTGCGTGAAGACAATGCCGATCTGCGCCTTACCCCTCTGGCACGGGAGCTGGGCCTAGTTTCAGAGCAAGCCTGGCAGGCCTTTAACGAGAAAAGCCGGGCCATAGAACAGGCTTGGCAGCGCCTGCAGGCCACACGTTTTACGCCCGGCCAGGCCTTTAACCGCGCCCTGGCAAACTTGGGACACCCCCCCATTCGTCAGCCCCAGAACGCGGCCGAGCTGCTGGCCCGCCCCGGCATAACCCTCCTTGTGCTGGCCTCTTTAGAGGCAAGCCTGGAAAGCCTGGCAACCCTGCCCCCGGCCGTGGCCGAACAGATACATATTAAAGCGCGCTACGCCGGCTACCTGGCCCGGGAAGAAGACCAGGTGCGCCAAAAGCAAAACCGCGAAGACACCCCCATCCCCGCCGACATGGATTTCACTGACTGCCCCGGCCTGTCACGCGAGGCGCAGGAAAAGCTCATGCGTATCCGCCCCTACAACCTGGGCCAAGCCGGGCGCATAAGCGGTATTACCCCAGCGGCGCTCAATGTAATTAGTATATATTTGCACAAAAGGGCAAAGCTGCAGTAACATTAACGGCCGTTACTCTAAAATAAATCAATAAAATAACGATGTTATAAAAAAATATGATTTTGCGCACATTTTTTATTTTTACTATTGCAATAGAGACTCAATTACTGTACACTGAATTCAACTTACTCCTTATCCCGTTTCCGCCCGTTCCCGGAGGGTTTTAACCCTCCGGGAACACATGGGCACCTAATCCCATAAGAAAGGGTTTTTTTATAGAATAAAAAAAGAAATAATGGGGAAACAAACTTTTCGAGGCTATCATAGCCAAAAAGGCGGAGCAACAGTTCCGCCTTTTTATTTACAGTTGTTATTAAAGAAGTGGCTATCTTAGATAAGTTTTAAATGCCAATCAAGGCTTCAGTACCCGTAGATGCACGGACCACGGATAATCGCCGGTGGTGGCTTCCGGCAACAACAAAAACAATGGGCGTGAATGCAGGATGATAGGCAATTATAAGCCAGAACTGGCAATTAATGAGTCCTGAGCCTAGGTAAGCTGCATATTCTACGCGGCCCCGTTTGTCATTAACGCACACAGCTATTTATAATATGCAAAAAAATAATATAATCCACATAGTTATCGTCATTGGCGCAACGAAACTGAGCCTTATCTAACTTATAATCCCAAATTTAATTTTGCGCACATTTTTTATTTTTACTATTACAATAGAGACTCAATTACTGTACACTGAATTCAACTTACTCCTTATCCCGTTTCCGCCCGTTCCCGGAGGGTTTTAACCCTCCGGGAACACATGGGCACCTAATCCCAAAAGAAAGAATTTTTTCTCAACATAATAAACGCATGGAAAGCAAATTTTTCGAGGCCAGCAGAGCCCAAAGGCGGAGCAACAGCTCGCCTTTTTATTTTCAACGCGTAACATATGGATAATTTTTACTTAATTCAACTAAGGCTTGACTAAAATAAAAAATTATGTTAGTAATAACCTTGTCCTCACAGGCAATTTATCGCAACACGTTCCATACAATTATTATATCGTTTTTTTAACAAGAGCTGATTTTGTCAAAAAAATACACTATCTTGATAATTCCGGAAGGAACTCACAGAGTAAAGCGTTTTTCTCTGCACGCTTTAGTTTTTCCGATTATCTTTTCCATAGTGGCCGCCGCTTTTGGCATGGCTGGTTATATGTACTTGGAATATCGCGCTCTGGCCGCCAGCATGCCCAATTACAACGCGGTGCGTCAGCAAGCCCAGCATCAAAGCTTCCAATTGGGAGAACTATCTGTACAACTGGAAGATTTTAGAGAACAGCTCACCCAAGTTCGTTCCTTCAACCAGAAATTGCGCGATCTAAGCCGGCTGGATATTAAGCTGGCTGGCGCCCTGGAGCCCGCAGCCCCCGGCTTGGGCGGCCCGGAAGGCAATCGTAGCGGCGCGGGCATAAAAATTGTGAGCTCGGCCCGCGAACGCCAGATTATGGCCATGTCCCGCGAGTTGGAACAACTGAAAACCGAAAGCGAAAATGAACTGCGCATGCAGCAGGAACTGGTCAAATTCCTGCAGGAAAGGCGTTCTATTCTGCAAGCCACGCCCAACATGTGGCCCTCCCGCGGCCTTATGACCAGTCACTTCGGCAGCCGCAATTCTCCCTGGACGGGGCGGACTTCCCAGCATCAAGGTGTGGATATTGCCGCGCCCACTGGCACGCCGGTTAAAGCCCCGGCCGATGGCGTAGTTACCTTTGCCGACTATGATGGCGCTTACGGCAAAACTATAGTTATATCTCATGGTTACGGCATAACCACCCGTTACGCCCACCTAAGCGCCATAGGGGTGGACGTGGGGCAGCAGGTAAAACGCAATACCCTAATTGGCAACGTGGGCAGCACCGGCCGCTCTACCGGTCCGCATTTGCACTATGAAGTGCATATTTCTGGCATTCCTACCAATCCGCGCAACTATCTGGTAGACTAACCCTGTTAAAAATGTCCCTTTTCCACTCTCCGCATTTTATTTAAATGCGGGGTGCGAGGCGTAATTTATGTTTAGCAACCTGCTGAAAAAAATAGTGGGTTCGCGTAATGAGCGCGAACTCAAAAAATTGACCCCCCTTGTCGAAAAAATAAATGCTCTGGAACCTGGCCTGAAAAGCAAGACTGACCAAGAACTGGCCGCTTTAACCCCGCAATTCAAAGAGCGCCTGGCTCTGGGCGAAACCCTAAATGATATTTTGCCCGAGGCCTTTGCCCTGGTGCGCGAGGCGGCCTTGCGCACTATTGGCCAGCGCCATTTCGATGCCCAGCTCATAGGCGGCATGGTATTGCATCAGGGCAAAATAGCGGAAATGAAAACCGGTGAGGGCAAAACCCTTTCCGCCACTCTGCCCGCTTACTTAAACGCGCTTAGCGAACGCGGCGTGCATGTGGTTACGGTGAACGACTACCTGGCCCGCCGCGACTCTGCCTGGATGGGTGAAATCTATAGCTTTTTGGGCCTTTCCGTGGGCTGTATTCTGCATGGCCTTACCGACCAGGAACGCAAAGACGCCTATGCGGCCGACATAACCTATGGCACCAACAACGAATTTGGCTTTGATTACCTGCGCGACAACATGAAATTCGATATCAGCGAAATGGTGCAGCGCGATTTCAATTTCGCCATTGTGGACGAGGTTGACTCCATTTTAATAGATGAGGCGCGCACCCCGCTTATAATCAGCGGTCAGGCGGAAAAATCAACCGAACTCTACGCCCAGGCCGACCGCATTATACCCCGCTTAAAAAAAGATGCCGACTACACCGTGGATGAAAAAAGCCGCAGTGCCAGCCTTACCGACCAAGGGGTGGTAACCTGCGAACGCATTGTGGGGGTAGACAACCTCTACGACCCGCGCCACTTGGAGGTGCTGCACCACATTCAGCAGGCGCTTAAGGCCCATGCCCTGTTTAAGCGCGATGTGGACTACATTGTGCAAAACGGCGAAGTAATTATTGTGGACGAATTTACCGGCCGCTTAATGCCGGGCCGCCGTTTTTCCGAAGGCTTGCATCAGGCCTTGGAAGCCAAAGAGCATATAAAGGTAAAAAACGAAAACCAAACTCTGGCCACCATAACCTTCCAAAATTATTTCCGCATGTATAACAAGCTTTCCGGCATGACCGGCACCGCCGACACTGAGGCGGAAGAGTTCCAAAACATTTACAAGCTGGAGGTTATGGTAATTCCCACCAACCGGCCCATGATCCGTAAAGATCATACCGACCAGGTGTACCGCACGGAAAAAGAAAAGTTCAACGCGGTGGTCAATGAAATAAAAGAACTGCATCAGAAGGGACAGCCGGTGCTGGTGGGCACCATCAGCATTGAAAAGTCGGAGCACCTGTCTAACATGCTCAAGCGCCAGGGGGTTAAGCACACGGTGCTCAACGCTAAGCAGCATGCCCAAGAAGCGGAAATAGTGGCTTTAGCTGGCCAGAAGGGCGCGGTCACCATCTCCACCAACATGGCTGGCCGCGGTACCGATATTGTGCTGGGCGAAGGGGTGAAGGAACTGGGCGGCCTGCATATTATCGGCACCGAGCGCCACGAAAGCCGACGCATAGATAACCAGTTGCGCGGCCGCTCGGGGCGCCAGGGCGACCCTGGCTCCAGCCGTTTTTATCTCTCCCTGGAAGACGACCTTATGCGCCTGTTCGGCTCGGAGCGGGTGAGCAACATTATGGGGCGCCTGGGCATGGAAGAAGGCGTGCCCATTGAGTCCGGCATTATTACCAAAGCTATCGAAAACGCTCAGCGCCGGGTGGAAGGACGCAACTTTGAGATAAGGAAGCAGCTTCTGCAGTACGACGATGTGCTTAACAAGCAGCGCGAAGTTATTTATCAGCAAAGGCGCTCATCGCTTTCAGGAGAAAATATTCACGAAATCATTGTGGAAATGATCGAAGAAAAAGTAACCGAAATAGTGCAAAACCACTTTAACCCCGATGACCCGGAATGGGATGTGAAGCCCCTGGAAGACAGCTTAAGCGGTTTTCTGGGCCGCCAGCTAACCATTGAGGCCGAGGAATTGAACCCGGAAGAAGTGGCCCGGGACATGGTGGATTTGGCCCTCGGCCAGTACGAGGAAAAGATAGCCACCTACGGCGCTGATACCATGCATTATTTGGAACGCATGCTGCTTTTGCAAATGGTGGACGGCCTGTGGAAAGACCACCTGCTCAATATGGACCACCTTAAAGAGGGTATTGGCCTGCGCGGCTATGGCCAGAAAGACCCTCTGCGTGAATATCAGCGTGAAGCCTACAACATGTTTATGGACATGATAGGCCGCATCAAAAGCGATACCGCCAGCAGCTTGTTACGGGTGCAGATCAAGCGCCCGGAAGAGGTGGAAGACCTGGCGCCCAAGGAAGCCAAAACTCCACTCACCTACTCTGGCGGCGATGGCACCGAAAAATCCGCGCCCAAGCAGCGTGCCGCGCAGAAGGTGGGGCGTAACGATTTGTGCCCCTGCGGCAGTGGTAAAAAATACAAAAAATGCTGCGGGGCTTAACCTTCTATTTTCCAGGTAACCGCTAGGAGAATATGTGAAAATCAAAAAGAAAAAATCCATGGCCCGCGAATATCTGGGCGCCTTATTCTGGGCTATTATTATAGCCCTGTTTATCCGCACCTGGGGCGTGCAGGCCTTTCAAATACCATCCGGCTCTATGGAACCCACGCTTTTGGTGGGCGACCATCTGCTGGTCAGCAAATCCAGCTACGGCATTCATATTCCCCACGAAATAGATTTCGGGCGCAAGGGGCCGCAAAACCAGGAGAGCTATCTGGCCGGCAAGATGCTCATTCCCTTTGCCTCGCCCAGCCGGGGCGACATTATTGTCTTTCGCTATCCGGAAGACCGTTCGGTTGATTTCATAAAGCGCATCATTGGCCTGCCCGGGGAAAAGGTGCAGGTTGTCAACAAAACCATCTACATCAACGACAAGCCGCTGGATGACCCCTGGGGGCATTTTATGGATGACCATTTAGCCGTGGCGCAAAAACGGCGCGAGCCCTTCGGCCCAGTGGTGGTGCCGGCCGGGCATTATTTTGCCATGGGCGATAACCGCGATTCCTCCAGCGATTCGCGCTATTGGTTTGGCCGGCGTGGTGGCTTTGTGCCCGAGCAGGATATCTTGGGCAAGGCGCTTATCATCTATTGGTCTTGGGAGGGCAACTCGTTTGACGTGCGCTGGTCGCGCCTGGGCAACCTCATAAAATAGTTGCGCCTTTATTTCATAAATCCCCCTTTAGAGGGATTTATGACGGATCGCGAAGCAAAACGTGTGGTTTTTGTTTCGCTCCCGGCGGCAACGCCGCCGCATAAGCCTGTTGCAGGCGGCGTTACAAACCAGTTATGAAGTGACTTATAAAAGATTGCGGGTTTGAGCCCGAGGCCTAAACCCGCATTTAAGGAATGAAGAGCTATTATACTCTTTTGGGGTGTTGTCAGTTAAACCCGCCTGCTTGGGCGGCGCTCGACTTGGGGTTCGCTAACCAGCCAGTTGAGCATGTCATTCACAAACAGCAAGCAGTTTTCTTTACGCACCGGCGAGCAACGCCCGCCTTTGCCGCGCCAGTTCATATACGAACAATTCAGGCATAGCAAATCTGGAGTAAGCAGGGCCTGATCATAAAAATTACGCAATATCTTTTTGGCGGTGTTCACGTTATCCTCAGTTATTGTTGTTAACTAGTTGCCCACCTTATGTGCAATTAGCGGGCCAAAATGATAAACTATGGCCAGGGCCTTGCCTAACGCCATGAGTGACGCTAGCGTTTACCTAGCTGTATTTTGAATAAAACTAATACGAGCGTAATATGACTTTTCTTATTCTGGCCTTGCTAAGCTTATCCGCGTTATCCCTGCTTGGAGTAATTTTTTTCTTATATCGCTACCTTATGCGAAGCCACCTCTTCCCTCAACTGCCGCGGGTGTGGCGGGTGGAGAAGGTGCGTTTTCTATTGTGCGGGGTGGCCTTCATACTATGTTTTGGCGGATTTTTGTTTACCGGCTGGCTGGGCAAGCAGCCCCTCTCCGAAGAAAGCGTCATTTCCCAGACGCAGCCCAGCCAAAACCAACCATCTTTTGACGGTGCCCCGTCCAAACCACAGGCAGAGCCGCCAGCGCCGCAAGAGCGGGCCATGCCGCCCAAAGTGGAAGATCCAACCCCTAAGCCGCCGTCGGTAAGCGTGGCGGCTAACGGCCAGGCCAAACCAGCGGTTGATAATTCCGCCTTGACGCAGGCGCCTGAAACGCCCAAAGCGGAAGCCCTGCCAAACGCGCCGGCCAAGCCCGAAGCAACCAAACCAGAAGTGGCTAAGCCTGAGCCGGCGCCAACCTCTAAACCGGCGCCCGCCCCCGCTAAGCCCGCGCCAGCGGCGGCCCCAAGCAAGCCAGAGGCTCCGCCCACGCCCAAGCCCTTTGTGCCCGAGCCGGATAAACCGGCGGAGCAAGGCAAGCCTGTACCCAAACCTTTTGTGCCGGAAGATAAGCCCTCTGCCAGTTCCGCTCCCCCAGAGGCACTCGCTGCCTCTGGAGCCGCGCCGGCCAGTGGCGCCTTTACGGTTTGCGTGGCATCTTACGCCACCGAGGCGAGCGCCCAGGCCGAGGTTAAAAATTTTAGCGCCCTGGGCCAGGTAAAAGTTGTAAGTGTGGATTTGCCGGGCAAGGGCCGTTGGCACCGCCTGTGCGTTGGCCAGTATGCAACCCAGGCATTAGCCCAGGCCAAGGCCAACCAATGGCGTAACAGCGGCCAGGCCAAAGGAGCTTTTGTGGCGCGCCTGCCCTGAGACAGCTCAATTTTGCCCATACTTTAGGTAAATGCGCCTATGATATGCTCTTCAGCGCTGTGGCCCCTGCTGCTTGACTTGGCCCAACAAATGACAATTAAAGTAAGGTTGGAAATTATGGATGAGGTAAGCTTAAGCGGCTGTCTATGCCTCATCAAAGGGCAAAAAACTATTTTTGTGGACAAACGGCTAAATACAGAAGCCAGGGTGAAACAGCTGGCCCTGTGTCTGGGCGGCCAGAATTTGGAACAATACTATATGCTACCGGCCTTGCGCCATTACTTGGAAGGGCTTACGGGCCCATTGCGCCAGATTGGGCAATTTTACGATGGGGACGGCTGGTTAACGAAAGAGACATAACTGGTGGCAAAACCAACTAAAAGCCAGCTTAAACTGCAAGAGCTGGAAAGAGAAATAAAAAGCCGGGGGGTGCGCCTGGGTTACGAACGGCTACAGTTTGCCGGTTTGCGTTTAAGAAGCGGCCTGTGCTGGTTTAGAGGGCAGTATTATTTGTTTGTAGACCGCTTGAAGACCGTGTCTGAGCGGGTGGAGTTATTGCAAAACGCTCTGGAGGAACTGGAGCTGTTAAAAGACAAAGATCTGGAGCAACTGGCGGCCGAACAGCAGGCGGCCAGGGAAAGCTAACCATGCCGGCAACTTTATTGGAACGCATAGAACTTACCGTGTTACCTGTAACCGACGCCGTTTTACCGGAGAAGAGAGCGCGAGACGAACGCGGTGAAGCCCATTTTATTGTAAATAACTACCAGGTGTGCCGGGTGGCGGCTTTAAGCCTGCTGCCGGGCAAAGGTTATCGCGGCAACCATTACCATAAGCATAAGACTGAAGGTTTCTACCTGCTTTGCGGGCGCATGCGGCTGGCCTTAACATGCCTTGCCAGCAATGAAAGCGCGGTGCTGGAACTTGAACCTGGCAGCCGCTTTGTCATTCCGCCCATGGTGGCTCATAACATGCTGGCCTTAGAGCCGCTTTGGTTCATAGAATTTACCGACCACCCCTATGACAAAAGCGACGATAATCCTTACCATCTTGCTTAGCTTAATCTGGGCCGCTCCGGCCGCGCCCGCCCCCACGGCGGGCTATGGCTACCAAAACCCGCCGCCTTTGCGCCCGGCCGATCCTCAAGCCGCGGTCAGCAACTGGATAATCAAGCACACCTGGAATCCAGGCTCTTATCAGGCGCTAAACTTCAGCGACCCGGTCTATGTGCCCTTTGGCTGGCATTTTACCTGGGCCATCCGCCATATTTACCAATATGAGCATCCGGAATATGGCCTGATGGAAAACGACGATATCTTCTACTTCGACCCCGAGGGTTTTGTGGCCGGCCGCACCGAAACCAGTCTGTGGCGCAACCAGGCCATGCCCGTGCCCGACTGGGGCTGGGGTTGGGAGAAGTGGGGGCCAGAAGGCAAGCAGCCGCTACGCGAAGAGGCGGACCGTACTCGCGACAACCAGGGTTGGTAGACTCTACCTTGAGCTATTGCGGCCGCTTTGCCATTACAGATGCCGCCTTTTCAGTTTACTGCTATAATTGCACCCCTGTTGTTTTATAACCAGCTTAAGCTGCTGCATTTATGAAGGATGTACTCAAGTGTCTTCTACTATTAGGCAAGATTTACGCAATTTGGCTATTGTGGCCCACGTTGACCACGGCAAGACCACCTTGGTGGACGCCATGCTCTGGCAAAGCGGCATTTTCAGGGAAAATGCCCAAGTGGCTGAACGGGTGATGGACAAGCTCGACTTGGAGCGGGAAAAAGGCATTACCATTATGGCCAAAAACGTGGCCATAACCTACCAGGGAATAAAACTCAACTTGGTGGATACCCCCGGCCACGCCGATTTCGGCGGTGAGGTGGAACGCGCCTTGAGCATGGTGGATGGAGTGCTGCTGTTGGTGGATGCTTCCGAAGGGCCTTTGCCCCAAACCCGTTTCGTGCTCTCCAAGGCCTTGGGTTTGAAGCTGCCCCTTATTGCGGTAATAAATAAAATAGACCGCCCCGACCGCCGTATTGCCGAGGTGCTGGATGAGCTCTACGGGCTTCTCATAGACCTGGGCGCCAGTGAGGAGCAGTTGGAGTTCCCGGTTGTTTATACGGTGGCCAAAAACGGCGTGGCTATAAATAACCCAGACGACAGCCAGGAGGGCGCCACCCTTAAACCCCTGTTCGACGCTATTTTAGAGCATATACCAGGCCCCACCTGTTATCCTGATGAAGATCTGCAGTTTTTGAGCGCCAACTTGGACTACTCTGAATATGTGGGGCGCATTGCCATAGGCAAAATACACAGCGGCCGGCTTACCCAAGGACAAAAGATGGTGCTTTACAAAAACGGCGAGCCCAGCGGCCTCTACACCTTGCGCCAGCTCTATACCTATCAGGGTATAGAGCAGGCGGCCGTGGAAGAGCTGCGGGCCGGTGATATTGCCGCGTTGGCCGGGGTGGATGAAATATTTATTGGCGATACTTTAACCGCGCCGGACAACCCCCGCCCCCTGCCCCCCATCAGCGTGGAGGAACCCACCCTTTCCATGACCTTTTCGGTCAACGACTCGCCGCTGGCGGGCCGCGAAGGCAAAATGCTTACCTCGCGCCAGATAAAAACCCGTTTAGAGAAAGAGCTTCTCTATAATGTGTCGCTACGTTTAACCCCCGGGCCAACTCCGGAATCTATAAACGTAAGCGCCCGCGGCGAACTGCAATTGGCGGTGCTGGTGGAAACCATGCGCCGCGAGGGCTTTGAACTGGGCCTGAGCCGCCCGAGGGTATTAACCAGGGAAAAAGACGGCAAGACCCAAGAACCATGGGAGCTGGCGGTGCTGGATGTGCCGGAGGAATCGCAAGGGGTGGTGCTGGAGAAGCTCAGCGCCCGGCGCGGACGTTTAAGCCGCATGCTCAACCATGGCTCGGGCCGGGTGCGCATGGAGCTTGAGATACCCACCAGAGGGCTCATTGGCTACCGCTCCCAATTTCTCACCGATACCAGGGGAGCCGGCCTGATGACCACCCTGGTTCTGGGCTTCCGCGATTATGCCGGCACGGTGCAGGGCCGGGTGAACGGGGTGCTGGCCGCCGACCGCCTGGGCCAGACCAATGCCTACGCCATCTTTCACCTGCAACCCCGTGGGCAAATGTTTGTGGAGCCTGGCCAGCCCGCCTATCCGGGTATGATTGTGGGCGAAAATTCCCGTTCTGAAGACATGTGGGTGAACATAAGCAAGGAAAAAAAGCTTACCAACATGAGAGCGTCCGGGGCCGACGAGGCCTTGCGCCTTACCCCGCCGCGCCGCTTCAGCCTGGAACAGGCCCTGGAATATGTTGAAGATGACGAGATGGTGGAAGTTACTCCTGTATCCATAAGGCTGCGCAAAAAAGCCAGCACAGCCAAAGAGCTTAAGGCCGCCAAAAACTAACGGACAGAGGGCCGCCTGGCTGTAAAAGAATGAGCCCGCCCCTTGACAGAAGGGCATAAATTTGTTAAAAGATAATGCTTGTAATTGAGTATGACGGGCGGGTAGCTCAGTTGGGAGAGCATCGGCCTTACAAGCCGGGGGTCACAGGTTCAAGCCCTGTTCCGCCTACCACAACCAGGCTGGCCGCATAAGGGAAGTTGGGAACTGCGCTTACTTGGTATAAGCTTAGGTTAATGGCATAAAACGCCAGCTCAATTGCTGATAAAATTTAATCTGGGGGTGTAGCTCAGATGGTTAGAGCGCCGGCCTGTCACGCCGGAGGCCGCGGGTTCGAGTCCCGTCATCCCCGCCACATATGCTGCTGAAGGCTTCTTGGAGATTCCAAGAAGCCTTTTCTTTGCTGTATTTATGCGGCTTTTCGTTCCAACAGATTCCAGGGGAATTCTCTGGAAGCCTGCTTTTCTTGACGGTATGTTATGTTATTGGCAAAAGGAGACACCGTCATGTCCTTAGCCGATACCACCATTAAAAACTCCAACCTAAAGATGCTGATTACAAGCTAGCTGATGAAAAGGGTATGTACCTTTTTGTTACCCAAAATGGCGGCAAGTATTTCAGGCTGGATTATCGTTTTTTAGGCAAGAGGAAAACCTTAGCCCTTGGCGTATATCCAGAAACTTCCCTAAAAGAAGCCAGGATAAAAAGGGATGAAGCCAGGAAGCTGCTTAGTGATAGTATTGACCCATTTGAGGCAAAGAAGGCCAGGAAACTCAAGCTCATCACCGAAACTAATAATAGCTTTGAAGCCATTGCCGCTGAGTGGCATGCGAAGATGAAAAGTAAATGGTCTGAAGGCCATGCCCAGCGCAAATGGCATTTGCTGGAAACGAATGTTTTCCCGTGCTTGGTCAGGCACCCATCAAGGGTATAACCGCCAGGGAGCTTCTTAGCCTGCCGGAGCGCATACAGGGCAGAGGCGCAATTGATATTGCCCATAGGGTTAGAGGTATTTGTGATGAAGTGTTCAGGTATGGTATTCTCGTACCGACAGATGTGAGAGAGACCCCAGTCGGGGACCTGCAAGGCGCGCTTACCTCTAAACGCAATAAGCATATGGCCACCATTACTGGCCCTAAAGCGGTAGGCAGTCTTTTGAGGGCCATAGACGGCTATGCTGGAGATTTTGCCACCAAGTGTGCCTTGCAGCTGACCCCATATATATGTAATGCTGTGTCCTGGTGAACTAAGACATGCTGAATGGTCTAAAATAGATTTTATAAAGAAGCAGTGGAGGCTACCGGCTGATAAAATGAAAATGGCGGCTGTAAAAAATTTTTTTGCCCAACATAAGCATTGATCGTGGATAGACGCGTGGATACAATTTTTATAAAAATCACTCTATGCAGCTAACGCATTCATTATGACGCTAGCTCGTAATTGTCAATTGACTCAAGAAAAAAACAAAAGGCGTAGCCAGTTATAGCCAATAGGCTGCAATGTGAAGTAGCCGGCAATGATAAGTGCGCTGTAAAGCGTTAGTTTTGCCATGCCACGCCGGTAAAGCATTGCTATTATCCTACTTAAACCATAGGCAGAGGCAAAAGAAACACCCGCTGCCAGATAAACCAATATCATCATAGATAGTTCATCCGAGGGCCAGTCCATCATCAAAAAAACCGCAAGTGCGGCATAGAGCCCCACCACAAATGCAATAAGCCCTGCCAGCACCCCCAGCAGCAGAGATAACATTTTACTCCTTAGGGGTACTGGCCCTGCAGCCTTTTTGAAAGCTTTCAGTAATTTTTTGATGCAGCAAAGCAAAACCAGTAAGCAGGCAACACCCAGCATATTGTAAAATATGGCAAAAAGCATAGCTATCCTATCTTAATTAATTGGGTAAACTATACCATACTAATTGCGAATCTCATTTGGATGGATTGCTGATCTGCGGAACTACCGGCCTCGAACGCCTGAAAGCGTCTAAATTTTTTTGTAACCAGGCTTTACTTTGCGCTTCTCTTACATTGGGGACTGGTACCCACTTATATATTTCCGCTTTAAGCTCAGGCCAATTCTTTCCTGTCCCTTTCCATTCATAGAGAGTCCAACTTGAAGGCCTACCTGTTTTGGGGTCACCATAAACAACAAGGTGGGTTGCTCCTTTTGCGGCATCACCAAACGAACCCACCACCCCTTTATTTTCGGTAAGCCCGCCTTGCACATAGGCCAGGGGGTTATTACCAAAAGCTTCATACCCTGGTCTATTTTCAAAGATTACAGGGTTGTTGCTATATAATCCTGGCTGGCTTCCACGATATACACCTAGTTCATCACGATAGAGACTCCCTTCATCATCATTGATGGTTGGGTAATTGGAAGGCGGTTGCTCCATAAAAGGCATGCACATGAGTTAATTCTCCTCCTTAAAGTTAATTAATATTAGACATTAGCCAATACCAGCTCTGGCTTGAACACATCACGCCGTGCAGATGTTGGTTTTGTACGACAGCGTTCCTTTATATCCAAAGACAAAAATTTAGTTTGTGCGTCCATAATCAGGCCTTTCCGCTTCCTGGTGGAAGCTGTCAATTCCTGATTAATGATAAAGGGGAAGCGCTTAACTTACGGGAAGATTAGAGGACAAAAAGCGGATGAAGTGCGGACTAGCCATCAACAGGCTTAATAATAAAGCATGACGCTTCTTTTAATAACTTGTCAGTGTACGCTCTGTATACCCGGTCATCATGTGCCCCGGTCTGGTCGGGATACAACAAACGCCCGGTTTTGGTTTTGTCCACCTTATTATATTCCACAAGAACGTGAGCTATAAATTTATTGTCATAACTTTGCATTAAGTTAACTACTTGTTCAGGCTTTTTGCCCTGAAACAAATTGTGATCTATATAAACAGTTTTAAGCAAGGAGTTATCATCGAGGATGGGCTCTTGGACAACGCAATTTTTCAAAAATGGAAACGTGGCCTCAATTTCGCCAGTATCGAAGTACATGGGTTCGCTGGGCATATTTTTGACATTATCATGGTAAAAACGAAATTGGAAATGCTCAACAATGCCCTGGTAAGGTTTATAGCTTGGCAGACCGGGAATACCAGACAACTTGTAAAACATATCATGACCGGCTGATGTTCGTTTCCCATACAGCGCAATTTTGCCAGCCTGCGTTGCGATTGCCAGTTGATTTTCTATGCCACGCACTAAATCAATAACATCGTCATAGCCGTATTTTTTAAGCATCACGGCCAATTCACCATATCCGTTCAATGTGTGGGCGCATTGTGTCAATAGCAGGTTGGCATCATGTTCACCAATCCATGCTCTTAATATATCTTCAAAGATAATGGGGGTAGTCAAAACAGTATATGGATAGTTGGGATCAAGCATCTTGTACAATAACCTTTAATACCAGCGCGATACTGAGGCCAGTATACCATACAGGCCCCAAACATAAAAATAAACAGTTTTTTCATACAATTAACTGAAAGATTGTTTCTGTGAGTTAGCCGGGGGTGATTTAGCTGTGACCGAAATTTTTCGTATCACTGAGGCTATACAAAACATTATAATTGCTATCGCGTTGAAATAATTAGAGGTTACCAGCTTGTTCTGACTAACTCACAGATATGTATATATCTCACGGCTCCCCCTTCGCGCCATACATGTTTAACATGCCGTAACTACACAATAAGTTTGGGGGCATTCCTATCCTGCGCCCCCCTGTGACCCCCTTATTGGATATGAATGAATTTCGCTTTCATAAAAGTGAGGTATTAAGGCGCGGAAGGCTGTTTGGAACCCAAGGCGGGCACTGGCATTTTGCCCAGCCGCGGCAAAGCCGCAATATTTATTTCGAGTTGAGCCAGTTGCGGGGGCGCATCTATGGGCCGGCGGGTTTTTCCCGGGCGGCGCGGGCTTATTGCCTGGCCTTCTGCCACTTGGGCGCCATGGGCCAGCGCCTGGCTACCACTCCTTAAATATTACAAAGGCAGCCAGGGCTATTAAAGCAAAGCCCAGCACATAGTTCCATTTCAGTTCCTGATTGAGATAGAATACCGAAAACACCATAAAGATGCACAGCGACATTATCTCCTGAATGGTTTTGAGCTGGGCCGGGTTAAAATAGCCATAGCCGTAGCGGTTGGCCGGCACCTGCAGGCAGTATTCGAAAAAGGCAATGCCCCAGCTAACCGCCACCACCAGCCACAGGGGGCTTGTGGTAAACTTAAGATGCCCATACCAGGCAAAGGTCATGAAAATGTTGGATAACAATAAAAGCCCAATGGTCAGGGCGGGAATATACGCGGCCGGCAGGCTCATGGCTACACCTTGCGTTTGAAGATTGACTGCACCTACAACTGGCTGCCAATAATAAGCCATGAAATCTTTTTGTCAAGCAAGCCTAAATTACACCCTCGCGCTTGGCCCATACCTGGAACATCATAATGGCCCACAGTTTGCCGGTGGAGCTGCCGCGGCTGCCCAGGCTTTCCATGTAGCGCTTTATCTGCTCATAATTGAAGAAGCCTTGTTCTCTTATCTCGTTTTCGTCTAACAGGCTTTTCCTGAAATCTAAAAATTCGTCTTGCAGCCATTGGGTAACCGGCGCGCCAAAACCGCTTTTGGGCCGGTCTATCCATTGGGCGGGGAAATATTGGTAAAGCATATTCCTGAAAATAAGTTTGCCGCGCCCGCCCGCGGCCAGCATGGCAATCGGCAGTTTTTGCGCAAAGCTGAACAAGTTGTAGTCTAGCAGCGGGCAGTTAATGGCAAGGCCCAAACTCGCGGCCAGGCGGCTGGCCTTTATTACCCCATTGCCTGGCAGATAGGTCAACACATCAAAAAGCGCGGCCTGCCGGCTGGGGTTGTTGAGCTTATAAATATGATTGTATTTACCAAGCCCCAGGTCTGGCGCCACATAGTTAACAACAAGTTTATCAGCTTCGGGGTTGGCCCGGTGGCGGTCGAGGTAGTTCATGGGCTGGTGTAAACCAAAATATAAAAAGCTGCGCCATGGGTGCCGTAAATAAGTTTTCAGCGCAACCCGTCCGTCTTCCGGGCTGTGCGGCAAGGCATAGCGCGCATGCGACAAATAGCGTGGATAGCCCATAAAAAACTCATCGCCGCCGTCGCCCAGCCATAGTGCCTCCTTGCTGTCGGCGGCCAGCAGCATGGCCGCCATGGTAGGCATTTGCGACTGGTCGGCAAAGGGCTCTTCATACACTCCCGCCAGCCTGGGCAGCAATTTCAGCGCGGCCGCGCCATCAAAAAGTTGCTCGTGATAGCTGGCATCAAGCTTTTCCGCCACCAGGCGGGCATAGCCGGCCTCATTAAAATTTTGTTCTCTAAAGCCAATGGTAAAGGCGTTAACTTTTCCCCGCTGGCTCAGAAACGCGGCCAGCAAAGAGGAATCCATGCCGCCGGACAATAAAAGGCTTTGGCTCAAACGGCCGTCGTGACGGCATTCTATGGCGCCAGCCAACAACTGGCCAAGTTCGGCGGCAGCGTCGTCGGCGCTGAGTTTGCTGGGGTTGCTTTGTCCGGCCAGCGCCACCTGCACAGGGTCAAAATAACATTTTAGCTGTGGCGAATAATTTTTGTGGAGCTGCACATAATGGCCAGGCGGTATTTTGTTAATACCCTGATAAATACAAAGATTGGCGGGAACCCAGTTAAAGGTTATATAAGCGGATAGCGCCTCTTCGCTTACTTTTTTATTATAGCCCGGATAGTGGCTGAGCCAACTAAGCTGATTGCTGAAGACCACATCACCATTCAGACTGGCGTAGAACATGGGGGCAACCCCGAAATGATCTTTAGCTAAAATCAGAGTGTTTTGCTGGGCATAGGCCAGGGAAAAAACGCCGTTAATGCGGCGTAGGCCTTCAGTTACGCCCACACGCGCAAACAGCAGACGCGTTAGTTCGGCCAGGTTATTACACTTTGTCTGTAAAAGCTCGATTAATTCGCGCCAATTGTAAATACGTCCGCAAAAAACAAGCCCTTCGCTTACTGAAAGCCCGGCTCCATGCCAGGCCAGGGACATACTCTCCCAATCGTCATATTGCGTTACTTTGGCCGGTAACACAGCGTTTATGCTTTGCAAGCGCTCTTTAAACTGTGGGGGCGCCTGCCCGCCCGCATTCCAAATACCGCAAAAAATATCCATAGCCAGTTATTTCCCATCCGCCGGAAAGCTTTTACTTCATAGGCAATAAGGCCCGGCCAGCGTTAAAAGCTTTAGCCACCATGCCCCCCGCCTGGTGATAATTCTTGGCGCCCATATCGTAAATTAAAGGATCAATCTTGGCCAGCACGGGGGCATTGTTTTCATCCAGGCAGTCTTCATCTATTTTAACATCTAAAATAGCTCCAATCATCATGGTATGTGAACCCAACTCCACTGTTTTGCTTAACGCGCACTCCAAAACCACAGGGCATTCAGCCGCATAGGGGGCATCAACTTTTTGCGCTCTAATCGGTGTTAGGCCGGCCACGGCAAACTTGTCGGCATTTTTGCCGGAAGCCATGCCCAAGTAGTCGGCGGCCTGGGCAAGAGCTGTATTAGCTATGCCCACCGTAAAGGCCTTGCGCGCAAGCAGGGCATCATGGGTATGGCGCGAAGGGCGTATGGAAACGTACAGGCTCACCGGCTCAGAGCCGCAAATGCCGCCCCAGGCCGCGTTCATCAGGTTGGGCTTGCCTTGGCCGTCATAAGTGCCTACCAGCAGCACGGGCAACGGATATAAAAATGGTTCCGCCCCCAAAGACCTCTTGTTTTTCATAAAAGCTTCTCCTGGGTTGAAGGTTGCGGCAACGCGTCGGGCAGGGTAGCCCGCGGGCCAGTTGTTATTTGCCCGCGGCATCAACAGCAATGCGTATGGCAAAGGGTAAGGCAGGCAAAAACCACGGCCCGCCTGCTATCCGCGGGCCGTGGCCGCTTTATTAATGCTGCCAGAGCAACTCGTTATATTTGGGCAGGGGCCAGCGCGCATCGTCTATCAATTCTTCTAAAGCATCAGCACGCTCGCGGCATTTGGCCATAAGCGGAATTAGATCATCGCGCGCGGCCTGGGCTCTTATCATAATGCCATGCATAACATCCAGCTCAGCATGACGCTTGTCCAGCGCTTCCAGCGCCTCTATTAAAGCCAGCACATGCTTGCGGGTGCGTTCATAGTAGGCCTTTTCCGGACTGTTTTTATAGTTAGCCTCGGTTAAGGCGCTAAGTTCGGCCAGTTCTTTCAGCCAGCTAAGGGCTGTAGGCAAAATTACCGAACGCCCCAGACGCGAGGTAACTTTTGTTTCCACATGCACTTGGCGAATGTAGGTTTCCAGCAGTATTTCCTGACGGGCCAGTTGCTCGCGCTCGGAAAGCACGCCATGGCGGTTAAACGCCGCAATAACCTGCGGGTCGCTGTAATGGGCCAGGGCCGATACCGTATCTTTCAAGTTGGGCAGCCCGCGCCGGGCCGCTTCCTGCTGCCATTGTTCGCTATAACCATTGCCGTTAAACACTACCGGCAAATGCTCTCTAAACAGCCGGGACAACAGCTTCTGCACCGCATCATTCAGTTTCTCGCCTTTGGCCAGCGCCTCCTCCAGTTCGCTGGCAATATCGTCCAACGCCCCGCTTACCGCCACATTTATGGCAATATTGGCCGGGGCAATAGATTGGGCGCTGCCCACCGCGCGGAACTCGAATTTATTGCCGGTAAAAGCAAAGGGGCTGGTGCGGTTGCGGTCGGAAATATCGCGGGGCAGAGGCGGCATGGAAGACACCCCTATTTGCATGGTTACCCCGCTGTCCCAACCGGAGCCGTCGGCCTGGCCCTGTACAATGCTCTCCAAAATTTTAGTAAGCTGCTCGCCCAAAAAGATGGACAAAATGGCGGGCGGGGCTTCGTTGGCGCCTAAGCGATGGTCGTTGGCCGCGCCTATGGTGCCAAGGCGCAAAAGCGGCGCATGCAAATGTACGGCACGCAAAATGGCGGCCAGAAACACCAGAAACTGGGCATTGGCGTGCGGGGTATTGCCAGGCTCCAGCAGGTTGTTGCCCTCAGAGTCGCAAATGGACCAGTTGTTGTGCTTGCCCGAACCGTTGACCCCGGCAAAGGGCTTTTCGTGCAGCAGACAGGCAAAGCCGTGGCGCTCGGCCGTGTCGCGCAATACTTCCATAACCAACATGTTGTGGTCGCAGGCCAGGTTGGCCTCTTCATATAAGGGCGCCAGCTCAAACTGGCCGGGAGCCACCTCGTTGTGGCGGGTGCGGGCGGGTATGCCCAAGGCCAACAAACGTTCTTCCACCTCGCCCATGAAGTCCAACACCCGCGGGCTGATGGCGCCGAAGTAATGGTCTTCCAGTTCCTGCCCTTTGCTGGGTTTGGCGCCGAACAGGGTGCGGCCGGCCAGCATCAAATCCAGACGCAGGCGAAAAAGGCGGCGGTCTACCAAAAAGTATTCCTGCTCGGCCCCTACCATGGCCCGTACATAGGTGGCGCTGTTGTTGCCGAAAATGCGCAAAATGCGCAGCGCCTGCTGGCTTAATACCGCAATAGAGCGCAAGAGAGGGGTTTTGCGGTCCAGCGACTCGCCCGTATAGGAGAAGAACATAGTGGGTATATAAAGCGTTTTACCCCAGCGGTTGGCAATGACAAAGGCCGGGCTGGTAGGGTCCCCGGCGGTATAGCCGCGCGCCTCAAAAGTGGAACGCAGCCCGCCAGTGGGGAAAGAGGAGGCATCGGGTTCGCCTTTGATCAGCATTTTGCCCGAAAATTCGTTTATCATGTAGCCGTCGGCCGTGGGCATGGTAAAGGCGTCATGCTTCTCGGCGGTAAGGCTGGTCATGGGGTGAAACCAATGGGTATAATGGGTGGCGCCGTGTTCTATGGCCCAATCTTTCATGGCGCTGGCAATTACATCGGCATCGCCCTCGGCCAAAGGACTGCCCTGCTTAATGGCCTGCAACAAACGCCCAAACACATCCCTGGGCAGGCGCTCGCGCATGGCCCGCATGCTGAACACGTCTCGCCCGTAAAGCTGGCTGGGATTATTGGCCGAATGGGGGGCCTCGACAAAATGCGCGTTGGCAATGGCAAAGCGCGCCTGATTGCGCGGCGAACTGGACATATAAAAGACCTCCTTACAACAAACGCAAAATGTGCCGTATGTTACCAGGCACATACGAAAAATTTAACCTGTGCGCACTAACCGCCTAACATTAATGCAATTGCCCGCAAGCTCGCGACAGCCTTGCGCGGCCATAACTGCCTCATGAAATATGCCATTAAGGCCAATTGCGCCTCCTTTGCATAATCTACCAAAATATAGCGCGAAATGCACTAAAACCGCCGGGCTGGCCGCAGGTTCGCTTCTTTAATTAGCGGCCATTTCATAAATGGCCGCTAACGCGTCTGCTTCAGGCTCACGCGGCGTTCTTCTTAAATCCCCGGGGATTTACGAAACTAACTTTAGTCACAATTTTTGTAAAAGCCAGCCGTAAGGGGGGTTTTAGCCGGCGAATATGCCACAATAGCCCAGCCTTGGCCCACTTTTAAAAAAAGCGGCCGCAAGGTACATAAATAAATCATGAATCCCTATTTTATAAAATGCCCCAGCTACGATAGCAGCCAACTTAAAGAATGCCTGGCGGAACTATTGAGCGGCCTTGGCGGTATGAAGGCTTTTATAAAGCCAGGGCAACGCGTGCTGCTTAAGCCCAACCTGTTAAGCGCCAGCCCGCCCGGCGCCCGCATAACCACCGACCCCGCTGTGGTGCGGGCTGTGGCCGAACTGGCCTTAGAGGCCGGCGGCCGCGTTATGTTGGGAGACAGCCCCGCCTTGGACGGTTTTAAGAAAGCGGCTGCCGCCGCCGGCATGAGCCAGGTGGCCAGTGATCTCAATATAGAGCTTATTGAACTAAGTGAGCCCCTACGGGTGGAAACGCCAGCGGGCAGCCGCTACAAAAGCCTGGAACTATCGCGCCATGCTTTGGAGGCGCAAATTATCATAAACCTGCCCAAGCTTAAAACCCACAGCCAAATGGCGCTTACCTTAGGCGTCAAAAACATGTTTGGCGCCGTGGTGGGCATGCGCAAGGCCGAATGGCACCACATGGCCGGGCGCGACGTTACGGCCTTTGCCGATATGCTGCTGGATGTGGAGCGCACGCTGAAACCCGCGCTCACCATTTTAGATGGCGTGTGGGGCATGGAGGGGCACGGCCCCTCTAACGGCAAGGCGCGGCATTTTGGCCTGTTGGCCGCTGGCGTAAGCCCCCTGGTTTTAGATTTGAACATAGCGGCCATGCTGGGACTAGACTGGCGTGAATTTCCATTGGCCCAGGCCGCGGCGCGGAGAGGCTTGCTGCCCGAGCCCTGGCCCGAGCCCTTATGGCTGGGAGAGGCAATCGAAGACACAGCCCTGCAAGACGTGGAGCTGCCCACGCCAGCGGGTATTCGTTTTCTGCCGGATTTTCTGGAGGGCTGGACCAGGCGCTATTTGGTGTCGCGGCCCGCGCAAAATTTGAGCCGCTGTGTGTTATGCGGCAAATGCCTTAGCATTTGCCCGGAAAAATGCATAAGCCAAAGCGGCAAAAAGCTTAATTTTGACTATCGCCGCTGCATACGCTGCTATTGCTGCCAGGAGGTATGCCCGGTTAACGCCATTGCCTTAATACCAGGCATGCTGGCCAAAACCTTAAAAGCGCTGGGGCGTTAAGCCATACGCCAAGCTTAAGAGGCCAGCTTGGCCCCTTCCACAAAGGCCTTGTGGTTAATTTCCTGCAAGGCTGGTTTCATGCGGCCTTTTATGGTGGCCAACCACTTTTCCGCGTCCAAATCCAAGAAGCGCGAGGCCACGCCCAGCAATATGGTGTTGACCAGGCGCGGATTGCCAAGCTTGGTTGCCAGGCTCATCGCGTCTACCACCTGAGGATTTCTACTGCGGCTCTGCAAAATTTGCACCGCATCTTCCGGGTAGCTGGCCAGCCCCATGGAAACCAGAGGCGGCACCACTTTATGTTCGTTTACTATCACCTGTCCATCTTGGTTCAAAAAGTCCAGCCAGCGCACGGCCTCGGCCAGCTCAAAAGCCAGCAGCAAGTCCGCCTCGCCTTTTTTTATAAGCGGCGAATGCACTTTTTTGCCATAGCGCACATGGCTGCTCACCACGCCACCGCGCTGACTCATGCCATGCACTTCGCTTTTTTTGGCGTCAAAACCGGATGCCAGAGCCACGTCGGCCAGCAAATCGCTGGCCATTATCACACCCTGGCCGCCCACCCCTACAACTAGAATATTTTTTACCATTACAATTCTCCTCTAGTTCTGCACAATGGCATTTTTGGGGCAGACCTGAGCGCACATGCTGCAGGCCGTGCACAAATTGGCGTCAATCTCCGCCCTGTACATGGTCTTTTTGGCTTTAGGGTTATCTATGGCCGCGCCCTGGTAAATGGCCGGGCAGCCCAGGCGCAGGCAGGCTCCGCAGCCAATGCAACTTTCGTTTACATGGTAGGCTTGTGCCGGATCAAACTGTAGTAATTGCACGCAGGGGCGCTTGGTAATTATAACCGAAGGCCCGTTAAAGGCGGCCTCTTCACGCAGGGCGGCTTCACACTCTTTCAGGTTGTAGGGGTCCACCTGGCGTATTCTGGTTACGCCCAAGCCCTTGCAAATGGTCTCAATGTCGGCCTGTGGCGCCTGCTTGCCCATTAAAGTGCGGCCCGTGCCGGGGTTGTCCTGGGCGCCGGTCATAGCGGTTATGCGGTTATCCAGAATAAGCACGGTAATGGCGCTTTGGTTATAAACCGCGTCCAACAGGCTGGTTATGCCCGAATGGAAGAAGGTGGAATCGCCAATGAGCGCGAAAATGGGGGTATTGTCCCGCAGGCCAGCCTGCTCCCTGGCCTTGTACAGGCCATGGGCCATACTGATGCCGCCGCCCATGCATAACGTGGTTTCAATGGCCTGCAAAGGCGGCAGGGCGGTTAAGGTGTAACAACCAATGTCACCTGTGACAATGCCGTTTACTTTTTTGAGCGCATAACCTATGCCGCGATGCGAGCAGCCCGCGCAAAGCAAGGGCGGCCGGGGCATGGCCGGCGCGCCCACAGTTGACACAGCCTGCGCCGGCACGGGCAAGAGCCCGGCTTTAGCCAGCCCGTGGGCCACTATTTCAGGGCTTAGCTCGCCCAAACGTGGAAAAAATTCCTTGCCTATTACATTTTCAATGCCCATGATCTTAAGCTGGTTTTCCAGATAAGGCTCCAGTTCCTCCACCACCACCAGGTTTTCCACTGAAGCGGCAAAGTCTTTTATCTTTTGCGCGGGCAAAGGCCAAGTAAGGCCCAATTTCAAAAAACTGGCCTCTGGCATGGCCTCTTTAGCATATTGATAGGCCGCGCCGGCGCTGATGATGCCAACCTTGCCGCTACCCTTTTCCCATTGGTTGAGATCCGTGCTTTCCGCCAAAGCCTGTAATTTGGCCTCACGCTCCAACACCAAAGGGTGGCGCTTGATGGCATTGCCCGGCAACATGCAGTATTTTTCTATCTGTCGGGCAAATCCCCCGGCCGGGGCTGGCGCCTGGCGTTCATTGAGGCTGACCACGCCCTTGGAATGGGCGGTGCGGGTGGTGGTGCGCAGCATGGCGGGGGTGTCATATTCTTCAGACAGGCTAAGCGCCACGCCCACCATGTCTTTGGCTTCCTGGCTGCTGGCCGGCTCCAGCATGGGTATCTGGGCAAAGGCGGCCAGAAAACGGTTATCCTGCTCGTTCTGCGAGCTGTGCATGCCCGGGTCGTCGGCGTTGATTAACACCACCCCGCCTTTAACCCCAGTGTAGGTCAGGGTCATTAAAGGGTCGGCCGCCACATTAAGCCCCACATGCTTAAACGCGGTTAAACAGCGCACGCCCATAAGGCTGGCCCCGGCCACCGCCTCCATGGCCACCTTTTCGTTAGGCGCCCATTCGGCGTAAATTTCTTTGTATTTACTAATATTTTCTAAAACTTCAGTACTTGGTGTGCCCGGGTAGGCCGAGGCGAACAACACCCCGTGCTCATAGGCGCCACGGGCTATGGCCTCATTGCCGGAGAGGATTTTTTTCATGGACTTACTCCTAAAAAATAACAGCACTTGCCCAGCGGGCAGCGACTTAATTTGCAGCTAAGACATATAATATAGCACATGCCGCGCCTTAAGCCATGCTAAAAAACATAGCTTGCCTTTGCTTATAAAGGGTGCTATGATGAAAAGAACTTGGAGCAAGCCTGACCGTAGTCTAACCTTTGGCTACGGTCAGGTGAGTTGTTTTTAAACTATACTCAAAAGGTGGATTATCGTGACTCGTCATCCTATGACCCGTCAGGGACAGCAGCGTTTGCAAGAAGAGTTGGAAAATTTGCGCAAAGTGGAATTGCCGCGCAACGTACAGGCCATAGCCGAAGCCAGGGCCCATGGGGACATCTCGGAGAATGCCGAATTCCATGCGGCCAAGGAGCGCCAATCCATTATAGCCGCCAAGATGGTGGAATTAGAAACAATTCTGTCGCAAATAGAGGTGATAGAGCCCTTGCCGGAGCCTGAGGGCCGGGTGGTATTCGGCTCGTGCGTTACGGTATATGATCCTGAAATAAAAGAAGAAGTAACTTATCAGATAGTAGGCCAGTGGGAGAGCGATCCGGCCTGTGGCCGCATCTCCCTTACCTCACCCATAGGCCAGGCCCTGATCGGCCACGAAGAGGGCGATGAGGTGCGTTTTAAAACCCCGGGCGGCATGCGTTTACTGGAAGTGGTTGAAATAAACCAAGGCTAACCTGTTTTGCTTTTTTCCGCGTTGAGCAAGCACCCCCGCCGCCAGTATTGGAATAAAATGCTGGTGGTGGGGGTATTATATTATGCCGAGGGCCTGCCCTACGGCTTTTTGTTCAAAACCCTCTCTTATTATCTGGCCACCGAAAACCTTAGCCTTACCGCCATTGGCCTGGCCGGGCTCTTGCATCTGCCCTGGACGCTCAAATTCATCTGGGCGCCTTTGGTAGACCGCTTTGGCAAGCGCAGCGCCTGGATGCTTGGCTGCCAGGTAGCGCTAATTGCCGGCATGGCAATAACTCCGTGGCTGGCCGTGGGCTCGTTGTTGTTCATGGCCATGCTGGCTATGGTGGCCGTAGCCGGTGCTACCCAAGACATTGCCATAGACGCCTATACCATTGACATTCTAGAGCCGGAGGAACAAGGCCCGGCTAATGGGGTTAGGGCGGCAACCTACCGGGTGGCCTTGATTGCCGCCGGCGGGCTGATGATATGGCTTAGTGAATACTTAGGCTGGACAGGTTCTCTGATGCTGTTTGCCGCCAGCTTAGGCCTGGTGAGCCTGGTGGTGCTGCTTTGGCCGGCGGCCCATGCCCCGCGCCCGGCCGAGCAGGCGGCCAGCCGGCAAAGCTTGGCCGCCGCCGCGCGCCTGGCCTGGCTGGGCATTGTTAGAATACCGAACTTGTGGGCTGTGGTGCTGTTTATTTTGTGCTTTAAGGCCGGCGAGGCCTTTTTAGGGCAAATGGTGGGCCCCTTTTGGCACCACGCCGGCTTTAGCCGTGCCCAGTTTGGCCTGGTGAGCGGCACCCTGGGTACCGGGCTAACCATTGTGGGCTCGCTTTGGGGCGGCGTGCTGTGCAAGCGCTGGGGTCTGTGGCGCAGCCTATGGATACTGGGGGGGCTACAGGCCATAAGCAACCTTGGCTATGCCTATGCCGCCCTTAACCTGGGCCAGGCCATTCCCACCTATGGCGCCAGCATGGTGGAATCTTTCTGCGGGGGCCTTGGCAACGCGCCCTTTCTCACCCTGCTTATGCGGCTATGTAACCGCCAGGCCTCGGCCGGCCAATACGCCATCCTGTCAGCCGTTTTCGGGCTTTCGGGCACAGTGGCCTCCAGCTTGAGCGGCCTGGTGGCCCAGCAGCTAGGTTTTACCTGGTTTTTCAGCTTGAGCTTTTTAGTAGCCCTGCCCGCTTTTGCCTTCCTGCCTTTTTTACCCATGAGGCGCGACAAAGACTCAAGCATAATCTATCGCCCCGATAAAAAACCATAAAATACTTTATCAGACACCTCCCTGTAAAATATTTTGATTTTCCCCACTTAAAAGTAAACCGGTCTGTCTAGTTTTGTGCTATACTTGGCAACAAGCCAAACCAAAGCGCAGCCAGCTAAATACACAGGAGAAGCTTTATGCAAGCAGCTAAGCAAAAAATTAAAGATTTTGCCTTAAGCCTGGGCGCTGAAGATATGGGAGTGGCCCCGGTTGCCACGTTGCCTGGCACTTCCGAGCTTCCCCAAATAATGCCTGGTGCCCAGAGCCTGTTGGTGTTGCTGGCCAAGGAAATTGGCAGCCCCTATACTAACGACCCCTATGCCGCCATGAACGGCCGCCTGGATGTTGTGAGTTTTATCCGCCATGCTAGCTACCATCTGGCCCGCTATTTGGAAAAAGAATTTGCCGCGCAGGCGGTAACCCTGCCCTATAGCTACCCCATGGCCATAGGTAAGAGCAAACTGCCCATGGGCATTGTCTCCCTACGCCATGCCGCATTAGCCGCAGGTTTAGGCTCGTTGGGCCGCCACAACCTCTTCATGCACCCAGTGCACGGCAGCCGGGTGAGCATATTTGCCCTGCTGTGCAGCCTGCCCTTACCCACGGATTCTCCCTTAACTGAAGATTTGTGTGTTGACTGCGGCTTGTGCGTAAGCCAGTGCCCGGCTGGCGCCCTGAATGAACCAGGCAGGACTGATGTAATGCGCTGCATGCAAAATTCCCAACCCACCGGCATGGGGGCCAGTGCCGCCTTTTTCAGTGAGCTGCTAACAAAAGACAATAGCGAACAGCAAAAAATGCTGCGCTCGCCCCGCTATTTTAATTTATTGCAAGCCTGCCATATGGGTAACCAATATTTTTGTTTTAATTGTCAAAAGACCTGCCCTGTGGGACAATAATTTCAGAGGGGTGACCATTCTAAAAGAGGAGATGCTGATATGAGTGCCGTATTGTGTGAAAAAAAAGACCAGATAGCCACCATTACCCTCAACCGCCCGGAAGTGCTCAACACCATTGACTGGGACTTCATTAGATACTTTAGCCAAATACTAAACGACCTGGAGGCCGACGCCAACGTGCGGGCGGTAGTGCTCACCGGCCAAGGCAAGGGCTTTTGCGCGGGTGGCGACTTGCCTACCATTTTATCTTTCAAAACCAATGAAGACACCAGAACCTTTATCAAGGCCGCGGGCGGGCTGGCCAGTAAACTTTTCGACTTTCCCAAGCCGGTAGTAGGCATGATAAACGGGGTGGCCGCGGGCGCCGGCTTTAACATTGCCCTGGCCTGCGATATTCTCGTAGCTAGCCAAAAGGCCCGCTTTGCCCAAAGCTTTTCCGCGGTGGGCCTGCACCCGGACATGGGCGGCACCTACCTGCTGCCCAGAGTGGTGGGTTTAGCCAAAGCCAAAGAACTTATGTTCACCGCTGACATCCTAACCGCCGACGACGCCCTGCGCTTGGGCATTGTGAACCGGGTAGTGGCCGACGAAGAGCTTAACGCCCAAACCTATGCCCTGGCCGCAAAACTGGCCAAAGCCGCTCCGCTGGCCCTTAAAATGATTA
This sequence comes from Desulfarculales bacterium, assembly GCA_031554335.1. Classification (GTDB taxonomy): domain Bacteria; phylum Desulfobacterota; class Desulfarculia; order Desulfarculales; family Desulfarculaceae; genus JAIRYI01. The sequence goes on along the minus strand of JAVBVK010000003.1, from coordinate 135,670 downwards.
AACAGGGGGTAAACCGCAGTTTAGAATGCACCTGGGAGACTTTGCTGCAGATTGAAACCACCAATCAGGTTGCCTGCTGGGCCAGCCAGGACGGCAAGGAAGGCATCAGCGCTTTTGTGGAAAAGCGCGCGCCTAAATTTACTGGCAACTGAGGTGATGGCTTAAGTGAAGACGGGTGGAACTGGCCACCCGTCTTTCATTTTTGCAACACGTAAATGTAGCGGTAGGCTGGCTCCCTGTTTTCCAGGGCGTAAAAGCGCCGGTTAAAAAAGTCGCTCACCTCTTCTCTCTGCTCTCCCCGCAGCCCATGCATTAAAAGCATCATGGCTGTCCACGAAGGCAGCGAGCCATTGGCATGGCAGGTAAAGCTAAGCCCAAGCTTTTTGAAAAGGGCTTCCATCTCGCTTTTGTCGGGCAAGCCCAGCTCTTGATGCTGGGCCAGCCAGGCGCTGCCGGTAAGCTTTAACACAAACTGTTCGGCCGCCAGGCTAGTGCTTACCGGAAAACCTATAATAAACGCGTTAGAGGCCACCCGTGCGCATTCGCTCACAAAAAACCCGCGCTCCTCGGCGGGTACATGTTCCAGCACATCCAAGGCTAAGGTTACATCAAAGGTATTGTCGGCAAAATCTATTGGTTCTCCGGGCCGCACTTCCCGCGGCCACAGGCTGTGCCGGTGGCCCGCCACAAAAGGCTGGAAGGCATTGTCAAAAGCTCCCACCTCCAAAATGCTTAACGGGCCGCCCAGGGCCAGGCTATCAATAAGCTCCTGGGTAAGGCGAAAGCGCTGATAGCGGTCAAAGCCCAACTTAAATATGCTGTCATCCATGTTCCGGCCTCTGTAAAAATGTAACACAAAATGCGCGCTAACATAATATAGCTGTTTTACGCGGGCTCAACCAGCACAAAAAACACTTACTTTAACTTAACTTTAATGGTATTCTATTTTAGTATTTTACGGGCGTATAAATCACTTAGGGAGAGGGCCAGTGCAAATATTAGTTACCGGGGGCATGGGGTTTATTGGCTCGCATCTGGTTTTGCATCTTTTGCAAAACCTGCCCGAGGCCCGCGTTATAAATCTCGATTCCCTAAGCTATGCCGCCAACCCGCGCAACCTGGAGCAGGTGGAACGGATGTACGGCAAACGCTATCAATTCATTCATGGTAACATTGCCGACGGGGAATTGATGAACAGGCTTATGCCCGAGGCAGAGTTGGTTTTCAACCTGGCCGCGGAAACCCATGTGGATCGCTCCCTACACGATCCCGATGTGTTTATGCGCACTAATGTGCTAGGGGTTAGCACAATGCTGCAGGCGGCGGTAAAGGCCTGGCAAAAGTTTCCCGAGCGGCGCTTCATCCATATCTCTACCGACGAAGTGTACGGGTCCCTAAGCCTGGAAGACCCGGCCCGCTTTACGGAAAGCACCCCGCTGGCCCCGCGCAGCCCTTACAGCGCCAGCAAAGCCAGTGCCGACTTGCTGGCCCTGGCCTATTACCACTCATTCAACCTGCCGGTTGTGGTTACCAGAGCTTCCAACAACTACGGCCCGCACCAATTTCCCGAAAAATTCATACCGCTAATGATAAGGCGCGCCTTAAGCGGGCGCGAACTTCCGGTTTATGGCGACGGGCTTTACGTGCGCGACTGGCTGTTTGTTAAAGATCACTGCCGGGGGCTGGCCATGGTTGCGCAAAAAGGCAGGCCAGGCCAGGTGTATAACATTGGCGGCAACAACCAGCTAAATAACTTAACCCTGCTCAACATGATACTGGCTTCGCTGGGGGCTGTATCCGGACGCAAGCCAGAGGAATTCGGCGCCCTTATACGCCATGTGCAAGACAGGCCAGGCCACGACCGCCGTTATGACTTAGACTGCCGCAAAATAGAACAAGAGCTGGGGTTCATCCCTGAAGTAAATTTTGCCCAGGGCCTGAACATAACGACCCAATGGTATGTTGAGCATGAAAATTGGTGGCCAAACTCCACCGAGGATAGCCAGTTATGGCTAAAACGCTAGTTTTAGGGCATAGCGGCTTGGTGGGCCAGGCGCTGTTGGAGCAAGACCCGGCCCTGGCCGTAATAGATGGAGGCCGTGAGCATTTGGATTTGAACGGCGGATTGGAGCATATTAAGCGGGCGCTGCAAAGCGTAAAGCCAAAAGTGTGCATTAACTGCATTGCCATGACCAATGTTGACGCCTGCGAACAAAACCCTGAAGCCGCCTTCAGCCTTAACGCCATTGCCCCCGGCCTGCTAGCTTTGGCCTGCAAGGCGCTAGATATCCGCCTTATCCATTTATCCACCGATTATGTGTTTGACGGGCAAAAAAATGAACCCTACCTGGAAACGGATCAGGTAAACCCCCTTTCCGTATACGGGCAGAGCAAGCTTGAGGGCGAAAGACTGGTATTGCAACATTTGCCCCAGGCGCTGGTAGCGCGCACCTCGTGGGTTTTTGGGGCGGCCAAAGAAAGCTTTGTGGAAAGGCCGCTGCGCCAGTATCAGGCCGGGCAGCGGCCACAGGTGGTGGACGACCAGATCAGCAGCCCCACTTTCGCCCCCGACCTGGCCAAAGCCCTGCTCAAGCTTTGCCAAACGCCGGCCCGGGGCCTTTGCCATGTGGCGGGCAGCGGTTTTGCCTCGCGTTTGCAGGTGGCGTTGGCCTCTTTTACCATTTTGGGGTTAAATCCGGCAGCCATTGTTCCCGCCAAAAGCTCCCAATTCCCCGGCGCGCTCCGGCCGGCCTTTTCCGCGCTTAATAGTTCGCGGGCCGCGGCCTGCCTGGGCTACAGCCTGCCTTTGTGGTCAGAGGCGCTTAGCCGGTACTGGCGGCAACTAAAGGCACAAGGCAGAGTTTGATGGGCATAAGCTATCCCAAACTTCCGGTAGTGGGGGTGGGCGCGGTGGTCTTGGACGGCCCGTTGGTGCTGTTGGTAAAGCGCGGCCAGCCCCCCATGCGCGGCATGTGGTCCATACCGGGCGGGGTGGTGGAGCTAGGCGAAAGCCTGCGCCAGGCCCTGATGCGCGAAGTGCGCGAGGAAACCGGCCTTAATGTAAGCGTGGGCCCGCTTGTTGATACCATAGAAAGCATAGTGCCCGACGCCGCCGGCCGTATACAATATCATTATATTTTGTTCGACTATTTGTGCGCCCTCAATAGTGGCAGCTTGCAAGCTGGCGGCGACGCCACCCAAGCCGCCTGGTTTAGCTGGCGCCAACTTGCCGAACTTAATATTTGGCCACCCACCTTGGCCCTTATAAACAAAGCCCGTATTTTAGCCGGAGTAGACTAAATGCCCTCTTTTCCGCCCCAAACCGTGGTTTTTGACCTGGATGGAGTTATCATCGATTCCTTTGCCTCCAATGTGGCCTACTACAGCCATATTGCCTTGGGCCTTGGTTTAGCCCCCCTAAGCCCCCACGACCAGGCGGTGGTGCACCGCGAAACCCACGAGCAGGCATTGCTGCATATTGCAGGGCCGGCCAGGCTGCAAGAGGCCATGGCCCTGGGCAGCCAATACAATGCCAAGCAACTGCAGCAAAACCTAAGCCTGTTTGAAGGCGTTGAAGAAACCCTGGCCCTTTTGCGCCCTCAGGCCAAGCTGGCCATAGGCACTAACCGCAGCCACTCCGCCTTAGGCCTTTTGCGCGACCTGAAAATACTGGACTACTTTGACCTGGTGGTAACCCCCATCCAGGCGCCGGAGCCCAAGCCCCACCCCGCCTTTATGGCCTACCTGCTCTCGCAGCTTAACATGGATGCCAACCAGGCGATTTATGTGGGAGATTCCTCGGTGGATGAAATATTGTGCTTAAACAGCCAGGTACGGCTGCTGGCTTTTCAAAATCCAAGCTTGCGGGCCTGGGCCCATGTAAATGATTTCAGGAGCATTCCCGGTATTCTTGGCTTTGCCTAAAAGAATGCTTGACTAATTGCCCGCTATCTTGTACATAAGTTAGGGTTTAGCCGGGGTAGCTCAGTAGGTAGAGCAACGGACTGAAAATCCGTGTGTCGACGGTTCAATTCCGCCCCCCGGCACCAAGAAAATCAACGGGTTACGCCATTTTAAGCGTAACCCGTTTTTGTTTTTTCCTACTTTTTTCCTACCTATCCGCAAAACACAACTCCAGCAACTTCCAGCTAAGTACAGCAATAAAAATGTGCGGCCATGAATAAAAATACCGGCCAGCGCCATATAACTCTAAAAAAAAGTGGCAACCGCGTTGGCCATAATCCCCGCCAACCCCGGCTGACACCCCGCAACCCCATCCGCAAGGGCAAGGGTGGCTTGCCCCGCATTCTTTCATTGGCTGCTGAGCGGGCTAAATCCTGGTACGCCCATCCGGAAAAGTGTAAGCCGCTTTGTACCCACCACCGCCGCCAGACCAGAAGTGAAAGACGCGAAGCCCATCAGATTGTCCTGGAAGCGGTATTGACCCATTTGGAACTGGCCACTATGAGCTTGGGTACTCCCACTATGGCAGGCGGCTTTGTTGACGTGTCTATGGCTAAAATTGTGCAGACCAGCGGCCTTAACCAGCGCCGTTGTGAACGCGCCATCCGTGACCTGAAAATGGCCGGGTTTATGGAAGTGAAGCAACCCCGCAAAATCAACGCCGAGGGCAACTATATTGGGTTGCGCGCTATCCGGGTAGTTACCTCAATTCTGTTCGAATGGCTGGGCCTTGGCCCCATGTTGGAGCGGGAAAGAAAGCGGGCCATTAATCGGCTGAGCCGCAAGGCGGCCCACCTCAACAAAACCATAAAAGACCTGCTCAATCGTATAAACAAAAACCGTTGGTCTATCCCTCTTTTTAAGCCAGCCGAGCCGTTTCCCGATCAAGAAACCGAGTTCAAGCGCAAACGCTGGCGCGAAGTGTGGCGAAGCTATCTGCAAGCTGGCCTTGACCATCTGGAAGCACAAAAAAAGACAAACATACAGCTTGGATTTCCACATAACTGGTCTCCAGGTATGCGCTGATATGCCCCAAAGCCTACGCAAACCCATGCCGATAAAAGCCGTACGGCCTGCCAATAAAAATCCGCAACCAATTTAAACGCCATTAAGGAAAGGACATAAACAATGAAACAGAAACATCTGCTTTTAAGAAAAATAAGTGCCGCATACTTGCCCCATTAAGTGTCGCGCATTTATCAAGAGACAAGAAGGAAAAGAGACAGGAATGAAAAATGCAAAACAAGCCAAAGCACATTTGGCCAGCTAAACACAGCAAACACTGTATAAGGCAGGATGTCACAAAATCGAGCAAAAAGAAAATTTCGACAAATTTACATTTGCCCTGCTTATCTGCGGTTAACTGTAATAAGAAACAATGGAAGCCATGCTGGATTATGCGGGCGCCATATTGGAAGTTGTCAGATTGTAGTGGGGCATATGACCGCTATGCTGGAATTTATCAACTCCATGTTGGTAGGGGCAAATATTCCAGCATTGCTCCAATAAAATGCAACATCATAAGAGGGCAGGACAGGTAAGGTAACGCCACTTTGCAAGTGGCTAACCTTACTATCCTGCCGCTAGCGCGGGCTTATTCGCCTGACGGCTCAACGCTGAAAACAGCATGAAAGACAGAAACAGGAGACAAAATTGCCAAGCAAGAAGAAAAAACTAAGCGTTTATTTGAGTGACGATGAATACCAGGAAATCAGACAGAGTGCGGACAAGGCCGGGATATCTTTTTCCCGATTCGCCAAGATGATGTGCATGGGCCAGACCATAAAAAGCATTGAAGCGCAGCGGGTGATTATCGAACTGGTAAAAGTGCGGGCCGACATGGGCAGGCTGGGCGGGCTGCTTAAATTGTGGCTCACCGATAAAGACAACCATGCAACAGACGTGCGTATGCTGTTGCGCGAACTGGAGGCAGGACAAAGGGCAATCAACCGGCAGATAAAAGAACTGGAGAATGGAAAGTGATAAGCAAGCACGTGGAGTGTGATGCGGCTAATGACAGTTACCGCCGTCTGGCGGAATATATAGACGCTGACCATGAACAGGATAAAGTTTTACAAAGCTGGTTTAGCGGATGCTTTACCGAGGACGATTACGACATTGCCGTATCCGAAGTGCTGGCAACCCAGGCCATGAACACCACTGCCAAGGAAGAAAAGACTTATCACCTGCTGGTGAGTTTTCGCCCTGAAGATGCGGATAAACTTACACCGGATATTTTCAGGGAAATAGAAAAAAGATTCGCGTTGGTTCTTGGCCTGCAAGACCACCAGCGCCACTGTGGAGTGCACCAGAACACCGACAATTTACATCTGCATGTGGCCTATAACCTGATACACCCTGAGACCCTTAACCGCATTGAGCCTTATCGGGACTATTGGAAAAGGGACAAACTTTGCCGTGAACTGGAGCAGGAATACGGCCTGGCAGTTGACCATGGCATTGAGCAGAAAAAAGAACACCGCCTAAGTGACCGGGCGGCAAGCATGGAGGCCTTTAGTGGTAAACAGTCTTTTGCTGGTTATTGCCTGGAGCGGCGCGAGGCCATTTTGGCTGCAGTAGCACGCGCGACTAATTGGGAATATGTTCATCAAGCCCTGGCAAAGTATGATATAGGCATAAAACCCCACGGCAATGGCCTGGTACTACAGGCCGCCAATAATCCCAAGCTCAACTTTAAGGCCAGCGCCTTTGACCGCAGCTTTTCCAAAAGCAAACTGGAAACTCGCTTTGGCCCCTATCGTAAGAAAATTATTATCAGGTCCACCCCGGCACAGGAAACCTATCAGGCGAAGCCGTTACAGAAGTCACCTTTGTTTGAAGAATACATAAAGTTGTGCAACGAAAAACGCGCCATATCCGCCAGCATAAGGGAAGAAAAACAAAAGCAACTGGCCGACATTAAGAGCAAGTGGAAAGCCAAAAGGGCTGATATTAATTTCATGGCTCTGACCAAAAAAGACCGGTACGGGTTAATGGCTTATACCTACCGGCAGGAAAAGGAACAGCGGCAAAGGATCATGGACACGGCCCAGTGCAGATACATCGATTTGAAAAAACGCTTTCCCTATAAATCATGGCAGGATTTTTACCATCAGAATAAACAGCGTGAACAGGTATTGAATAGCGAACAGCAGCAACAAAAACCGCTGGAACAAGCACAGCAAACCGTGGCTAAACCTGTATATCGCTGGCAAACTCAGTATGCCCCAAGCAAGGGACTTTCTCGCTAGGAAGGATGAAAACCGATACCCTTTTAAATATATCATCAGGCGTCTAGCTGTAATTGACGAACAAAAAAGCCATATCACCTTTACTGGTGATATGGCTTTTGGTTTTGGTTACTCTCACCAATTAAGGCAAGGCAGGTGAATCGTGCCTTCTTTTCAGAACCATTTCATCATCATTTTTTTCCAATGCACTAATGTAGAGGTCGATATCTTCAACTGGCAATACATAACCGGTATCTTCCAACTCTTCCAATTCGTTCATGACTGCGGCAATGACGTCTTCATGCTCATCGGAGTAATCATAAAGCTCGCTGAACCAAATAACATTTACCCAATCAATTAGCTCAGGTATGGATATACGCCCGTCTTTAGCTGCTTGAAGCACATAGATTAAGTCATTATTGTCTACAATAACAATGTCATCTTCATCAAGTTGTACGTCCCAAAATTTTTTACCGACTTTCTCGTGCAACTGCTTTTTGGTTATTTTAAGAGCTTTGTATTCGTTAAGCGCTTCAATTATTTTACTCAAAGTTGCCACTAGTCTACCTCCTTTTCCCTCGTGTGGACAAGATTACCCTTGGGGTCATATGTTTCTTTGTACACACGCACTGTTGTTCCTTGCGGGTTAACTTCTTTATAGTAAACAGCTTTGGAACCTGGCACCTTGCCTGGATTTTCTGTTCTAAACAAAGTATTACCATTGGGCAGTTGTTTCACACCAAAACTCTGGTATCGATTAGACGATCGTTTGATCATACGCTTTGCTACGCCTTGCACAGGCGCAGGCAGATTTTTTATAGCCTGTCTTGCCTCTGCTTTGGAGTTAGCATATGTTTTACCACCGCCACTGCCCTTGGTCCCCCCAAACCATCCTCTTCCGCCCCCGCCGCCCATTAGGGCACCGCCTTTCTGACGATTTGGGCATAATGAGGGATGCTAATAACCTCTATACCCTTTTCCCGGTATTGGTTAAATATATCATCCGGGGTCTGGCTATAGTTAATGATAGTCTGGGGCCTCAGGATTTTTACCATTTCGGCCAGGCCTTGAGCGAAATAGCGGCGCTCCAGCTTGCTTTGAATACAGCCGTTGGTGCTCACAGCCACTGTGCCGCCTGGGGTTAATCCTTCAAAAACGAACTCATAACTGCGCTCATCGCCCCAGCGCACATTGGGCACCACCTTAATGCCCTGGCTCTGCAGCCAAAAGGCCAGCGCCCGGCCACGGTAGGTGTTCCATATCTGCATGGCCAGGGGCATTTCCCGGTACAGGCTGAAATCCGGGCTAATAATACCCTGAAAACGCTGAAACAACGGCAGGTAACGGTCAGGGTTGTTCCACACGCATTCAAAGTGGTAATCATGGGTGTAAAAATGCACCCCCTGGGCATGATTGCTGGCCGTGGAGGCTTTTTCAAAAGGAAGCGCCCGCTCGGGTTTGTAATCCGAGTTGGCCAGTATGGGAAGTTCGTAATGTGGACTGAAGCTGGCACCTTTTACCAGCTTGGACTTGAAGACATCAAGTCGCGGATTTATTGATTCTTTTTTCATAAAAACACGCATCCTGCAAAAAATAGTGCTTGATTTTGTTCTCAGGATGCGTCATCATTTATTTATCCAAAGTGTCTAATAGACACACCCAGAGAAGGCTTCTAGTTTTCTCGCCTGAGTCAGTTGCCTGCTGCGCTAACAGCTATCAACTGGCTCATTTTTTTATGCTTTTCTTTTTATCCATATTGCTCCTATTAATATTGTTAAGGTTGAAAATAGCGGCGCTTTTGGAAACACCGCATTGACTTATTATTTCTTCCACTGTCAGATCAGTAATCAAATGCGCCGGGCACATAATCTCACCTGCCAGCGCCTTGGCCTGCCATTCTGGATTTTTATACCTTGGCACTGTCTCCGCCCCAAAGCTGCGGCTGAATTTGACACCACAAATCACCAGTAAAATGAAATGGGCAATCTCATGCATAATGGTCATGCGGTCACGGCCATGCCATCTGGAGTTTTGGTCAACAGCTCCCAAATAGACATCTTCACGGATTCTTATGATGCGGTTGACAATATCTATTTCCGCGTGCTTTTCGCCACGCTTTTGGGGCGGGAAAAAGTCTTGGTCTACAATTTCGTAATGAAAGCCATCAATGGTACGCGGCATGATGTGTTCCAGAAAGGGCGCCACTGGAAAGTGTAACGTATTGTTCATTCCCAGCGCTTCACGTAACTGGCAGGCCAAATCGCGGATTTGTGAACGCTGTAAAGGTTCTGCAATATAGTCCAATCGATTATACTCCATCACCTTTATTCTTTATTATTTCCCGTATCTTATCAATAGCTGCATCATCCAGGCCACCAAATTCCCGTGCAAATAAGATGGCGGCTTCTTTACGTTCAGCCGACAGATGCTCCAATTCCAGTTTCACACTACGCGCGGAATTAACGGCTGCTTTGCCCAAGGCGGCATGTTGCGCCTCATCCAGACCGTACAGATCGGCAATTTGTTGTACCCACCCGGCAGGTATGTTCCTTTTACCGGTTTCAACCGCTGACAGATATGATGCTGTCACCTCCAGTTTAGCGGCCATATCCTTTATTAATTCCCCGCAATCAATACGAAGCTTTCTTAAATAACGGCCAAAATCAGTCAGCATGGCAAAATCCTCCTTTCTTGATATTTAATATAACTCATAATGGATAATAAATCAACATTTTTTGTTGATTTATTTTTATAATTATGTTTCTGACTATTAAGGTTGCTTTATGTTATAATAAATCCTTAACATATTAAAAATATTGCAGGTTAAAGGCGATACAGATGGTTTTAACCCCCTATCATGCGCGATATTATGCGGCCCTGCTTAGCCAGCGCTGGCCGGGGCGAAGCCTTGAGCGCTACCTGCCCGCCTTGCTTAGCGCCACCATTGACCTGCATCCCCATCAGATAGACGCCGCCCTGTTTGCCAGCCGCTCCCAGTTCCAGAAAGGGGTTATTCTGGCTGATGAGAGCGGGTTAGGTAAGACCATTGAAGCGGGCATTGTGCTTTTGCAGACAGCCATTGAGGGCAAAAACAACTTATTGGTGTTATGCCCGGCCAATCAGCTAACGCACTGGCAGCAGGAACTGGAAAGCAAATTCGGGCTTATGCAGGTTGGCTTAGACACAGTGGGGTGGGAAAGCGGAGTTGTGATTTTGAGTTACCAGAGCGCCTATAACCAGATTGGCAGTCTGGCAACAATTGCCTGGGATTTATGTGTGCTGGATCAGGCCCACACCCTGGCCAATGCCTCTTTGTCGGAAAAGGCCATAGCCGACAGCCTGTACAGCACTTTGCTAGGCATACCCAAACTGCTTTTAACCGCCAGCCCCATGCAGAACTCATTGTTGGATTTGTATTATCTGATTCGCTTTATAGATGAAACCGCTTGGGGCGGTACGCCGGAATTGTTTCGCCAGCGTTACCTGCAAAGCGACCAGCTTAAAGAGGAACTGCAAGCCCGGGCGCAGTTAGTCTGCCAGCGTACCTTGAAGAGCCAGGCTTTGACCATGCCGCAAATAAAGCGCGTGGTTCGCACCATTGTTGTATTACCATCTGAAGCTGAAGACAGCCTTTCTCAACTGCTGTCAGCTTATTTCCACCGTCCTTACCTGGCCGCTTTCCCCAAAATTCCCGAACACCGCATCAGGCTGGTTTTTTGGAAGTTGCTGGCTTCATCACCGGCCGCACTGCATGATGCTCTGCAAAAGCCGCTTAAACGGCTGCAAAATATACAAGGCGCGTATAATGAACTACAAGAGTTGACCACTATAGCGGAAACGGCCTTGAACATAAAGGCCACCGCCCGCAGTCAGATTTTGCTGCAAACCCTGCCCGAAGTTTTCAGTCAGCTTGAGCAAAGTAAGCGCCCTTTAAAAGCGGTTCTTTTCAGTGAGAATAAAGCCACCCTGGCCTATCTGCATCAAGTGCTTATCAGCCATAGCTATAACTCTGTGGTTTATAAGGGGGAAAGTCAATTGCGGGCTTTCAGGACTAACAAGGGCGCTCAGATTATGCTGACCGGTAACAGCGCGGTTGGCCTTGATTTGTCTTTTTGCCCGCTGGTCATTAACTATGACTTGCCCTGGAACGTGCAGAAGCTGGAAGAGCGTATTTCTTGCTGTCACCGCTACGGGCAAAAGCATGAGGTCATGGTCATTAATTTTATTGACCCCGCCAACCGTGCGGAAAAACGCCTGTACAAACTGCTTAACCGCAAGCTGCAAATGTTTGATGATGTTTTTGGCGCATCTCATACTGTGCTAGGTCAGATTGCAGACAGTCCGCTTACAAATGACGAAGATGAGCAAAGCGAAAATATATGGCCTGAGCCTGCAAAGCAGGCGGAAATACAGCAAAGCCTTAAAAAGGCGCAAAATGATTTACTGGCCCACTTTGACCATGAGGTACAGGCCCGCTTTGCCGGGTATGGCGAAAAGGTTGCCCCGGCCATATCTCAACTGGATAATATGCTGTGGCAAATAATTTGTTACAAACTGCACAATCAGGCCACTATATTTGACGACAAACGGCAATTGGCCCTTAAAAAATCTCCTTATAAAGACTTGCATCTGAACCGCACTTTTTTCGGCATGGATAAAGCCCTGCCCCGTGGGGAACGTTTGACCCTGCATCACCCGCTGGTCAGGCGGGTTTTGCGGGATTGCCTGGATGGCGATTTTTCTTACGGAACGATTGTGCTGCAAGCTGGCGACGATTTCAGCAGCGGCATGAGCGGTGAACTTGGCCTGTGGCGCATACATTGTCTTTCCCATCTCAATTACCGTACTGACCTGCTGTTATGTAGCTTATCAGGCCAAAATATTTTGAGCCATGAACAATGCGTTAATTTGCTGCAACTTAAGCCGATTTCCCATAGCGGAGCCATGAATGAGCGCGAATGTGAAAATAAGGACAGCTTCAGGCCAGCCTCATGCAGTGCAAAACTGGCTGAGTTGGCGGCAACAGGCATGGCTGGTTTGCGTCAGCAAATGGCTTTACAGCAGGGTGAGCTTTTACAGGAAAGACAAAAACAGCTTGGGCAATGGGCAGATGATGAAGCTGCGGCCTTACAGTTGCCGCAGCAGGCACTTTTGCAGCAGATCAGCCAGTTGCAGAAACAGCTAAAGGACAGCAGCGATTTTGCCCAACGCCTGTCTGTCAATAAAAGGCTAGTCAAGCTGGACAGGGAGCGGATCAGCCGGGAAGAGGAAATTTTATACCAGCAGGCGGAGGTGACCCAAAAACAGCGGACGCTGACCAGCCGGGCGGTGGCAGAGTTTAGCGCCCGCTTTTGGGAAGAGCTTATGTTTGTGGTAAATTGGCAGGTTAAGTAACCATATTGATTTAACTACATATTTAATTTATTATAAATAATCTGCCGGTTATCTCACTTATGAGGATTATATGAAAAAGCTGGATGGCATGTCTCTGGACAATGTGCGTGAGCGCATAGAAGAACTCAAGCGCCTGTTTCCCGAAGCGGTTAATGAGGGGCATTTGGATTACGACACCTTGATGTTTATTCTGGGCGACGAGTTTGACAATGAGCATGAAAAATACCGCTTTGAGTGGAAAGGCAAGCTGGACAGCTTACGGCAGGCGCAAAAGCGCAGCACTGCCACCTTGCGGCCCGATTTCGAGCAAAGCCGGGATTGGGACAGCACCGGCAATTTATATCTTGAGGGCGACAACCTGGAAGTATTGAAGCTCTTGCAGCAGGGCTACCTGCGCAAAGTGAAGATGATATACATAGACCCGCCTTATAATACCGGCAATGATTTTGTCTATGAAGATAACTTTGCCGACCCTATCAAGCAGTATAAAGAAGTAACCGGCCAGGGTATGCGGGCTAATCCGGAGACTGCCGGACGCTATCATTCCAAATGGCTGTCCATGATGTATCCCCGGCTGAAAATTGCTAAGACCTTACTGCGTGATGACGGGGTTATTTTTATCAGCATTGACGATAATGAACAGGCAAATTTGAAAAAACTCTGTGATGAGGTATTCGGCGAAGAAAATTTTGTGGTGCAGGTGGTATGGGAGAAGAAATATGCCCCACAAAATGACGCTAAATACTTTTCCTTGAACCATGAATATTTAATTTGCTATGCCAGAAACATAGATTCATTCAATCGCAACCTATTACCCATGACCGACCAACAACAATCTAGATATAGAAACTTGGATAATGACCCGCGCGGGCCTTGGAAAGGTGGCGATACCTTAAGGAATGAACCAAGAGACTATGCTATTTTTCCCCTGAAAACGCCCTCAGGCCGTGAAGTATTACCGCCACCTGGAACTAGCTGGCGCTACACGGAAGAAAAATTTGCTGAAATGATAACTGATAATCGTATCTGGTTTGGCGCAGATGGTAATAATGTACCTAGTGTAAAACGTTTTTTATCCGAAATTAAACAGGGTATAGTACCTATTTCTTTATGGTATCATAAGGAAGTTGGACACACCCAATCGGCTACACAGTTCTTGACAAAATTTCTTGATAACCAAAGACTTTTTGATTTTCCCAAGCCAGTTGACTTAGTTAAGAGATGCTTACAAATAGCAACGGATAGCGATTCCATTATTCTCGACTTCTTTTCAGGTTCCGCTACCACTGCCCATGCGGTTATGCATCTAAATGCTGAAGATAGCGGCAACCGCAAATATATTATGATTCAAATCCCCGAACCAACCGACCACAACAGTGAAGCATTCAAAGCAGGCTTTCAGTCCATAGCCGACATAGGCAAGGAACGCATACGCCGGGCTGGCGACAACATCATGGCTGAATGGCAGAAACAACAGACCGGCCAGCTAACTTTAGGTGAAGAGCAGCGTACAGCCAATCCCCCGGATATCGGTTTTCGCTTGTTCAAGCTGGATAGCTCCAACCTGAAAGAATGGGATGACAGCTATGTATCCCCGGAGCAGGCCCATAGCCTGTTCGATCGTCTGGAAAACTTTCTGGATATTTTCAAACCCGACCGGCGTGCCGTAGATGTGGTCTATGAACTTTTTCTGAAATACGGCATAGCGCTTACCGAAAAGCTGTCCACCCTGGAAATACAGGGCAAGACTTTCTATGTGGCCGGTGATGACGGTTATCTGTTCATCTGTGTGGATAAGGGCCTGACCGTGGAAATAGCCGAAGCCATAGCCGCATACGAGCCAGGCACAGTCATATTTGCCAATGCCAGCTTTGCCACGGACAATGACTTGATCAACACCAGCATGGCCCTTAAGAAGCACCTGATTGAAGTAAGGTGGATTTAGCCATGCCCAACAAAAAAGTGTTTGATGTAAAAGGTAAAAGCATCAAGGGCAAGCCCAATTTCAAGGATTATACTCACATCCGCGCCTATCATGCCTGCAGGCCGGTGGATGTATCAGACTATTACCGGGAAGGCATTAAGCCTCTCAATAAAAGTGCGGCCCGCAAAAGAGCCGCTGCACTGTTTGACAAAAGCATTGATGAAATAATAGCGCTTGAACGCAGTGATCGTTATTTTACTGATGACATTTATTTGACCAGAGAAAATAAAGTATATTTTGAACTCTATAAAAATTTATTATTAAGGGACGCTGGGCACTATTTATGTTACGGCAGTGAATTATTAGCATGCCTGGCGGGTGTGCTAGATAAAAGTGAGGGAGGACAATACCGTGAGATTCTCAAGAAAACCGGTATACCCACACTCTTTACCTGCGATGTGCCTATTGATTTACTGTCAAAATCGCTGTTAACAGAGATTTTCAAAAAATATCATCCGGAAAATATAATGCAAGGCTGCTGGATAACTGCAACCTTACCCCCTGAATGTATTATTCATCATGAACACCCGAATTTTATAAAAAACCCCCTGGAGGGAACATTTTATCGCAACAAAAATATAAACTGCTCCCTATGTGCTAGTGAGGGTGAGGTTAACCAAGTATGAAACTCAAGTTCACTTCCCAGGCATATCAGGATGAAGCGGTCAAGGCTGTAACTGACCTGTTCCAGGGTGGCGACAAGCTGGCTTATCGTCACATTAAACGCACCCACACTATTATCGACAGTGTGGGCAACACCCTGCCCGCGCCGGTGGAACTAATACAGAACAACTTACATAAAGTGCAGCGCCATAACCTGCTGCCCTTAACCCATGAAGCGCAAAGTCTTTCCTTTTGCATTGACATGGAAACCGGCACTGGCAAAACCTATGTATACACCAAGACTATCTATGAACTGCACCAACAATACGGCTTAAGCAAGTTTATTATCGTAGTGCCATCGGTGGCCATTCGTGAGGGTGTACAAAAATCTCTGGAAATGACCCATGAGCATTTCCAGACCCTGTACAACCGTCAGCCCATCCACTGGTTTGTCTATAACTCATCCCGGCTCAATGATGTGCGCGACTTTGCCGAATCCACCAGCATTGAAGTCATGATTATCAACATAGACGCTTTCCGCAAAAGCGAGAACATCATTCACCAGCCTTTAGACCGCATGAACAGTGTGGAAAAACCCATTGAGCTTATCCAGAACGTGCGGCCGGTGGTTATCATAGATGAGCCGCAAAGCGTGGACAACACCCCCAAGGCCAAAGAGGCTATAAGCTGGCTAAACCCGCTTTTCACCCTGCGCTACTCAGCCACCCATAGGGAAAAGATAAACACCATTTACAGCTTGACGCCTGTAGACGCCTACCAGCAGGGTCTGGTAAAAAATATCTCTGTTTCTTCCATAGCTTCACAAGACGGCTTTAATCATCCTTACCTGCGCCTAGTCAGCGTGGATAATGCCAACGGCTACAAGGCGCGTCTGGAAATGGATGTAAAAACCGCAACCGGCAGTTTAGCGCGTGCTACTAAAACCGTAAAGACAGGCGATGATTTGTATCTGGTTTGCGGAGAGCGCGAACTATATCAGGGTTGGCGCATTACTGATATTGACTGCCAGCCAGGCTTTGAGAAAATCGAGCTTTCCGGCGGGCATCAATTGATGCTGGGGCAAAGCATGGGCAACGTGGCGGACGTGGAAATAAAGCGCGGCCAGATACGCAAGACCATAGAAATCCACCTTGATAAAGAATTGCGCCTGCTGTCTGAGGGCGTGAAGGTTTTATCCCTGTTCTTTATTGACCGGGTTGACAAGTACCGCCTTTATGAAAATGATAAGCCAGCCAAAGGATTATACGCGGCCATCTTTGAGGAAGAATATCAGCGCCTGATAGGCTTGCCCAAATACGCGCCCATTGTTGCGGCCATGCCCTGGGCCAAAGATGCTGACCAGGCCCATGAGGGCTATTTCAGCATAGATAAAAAAGGCAAGGTCAAAGACACGCGCGGCGATACGGTTGACGACCAGAGTACCTATGCGCTTATCATGCGCGACAAGGAAAAATTAATTTCCTTTGCTACTCCCTTACGCTTTATCTTTTCCCACAGTGCTTTGAAAGAGGGATGGGACAATCCCAATGTGTTCCAGGTCTGCACTCTGCTGGAACAGTCCAGCGCTTTGTCTGCCCGCCAGAAAATAGGCCGTGGATTGCGTCTGTGCGTCAACCAGGACGGGGAACGCTTATATGACCGGCAGATAAACAGTTTGCATGTTATCGCCTCTGAACATTTTGCCGAGTTTGCCGACAACCTGCAAAAAGAAATTGAAAAGGAAACCGGCATAAAATTCGGTGCGCTGGATATAAGCAATTTTATTGATATTGAAGTACCGCTTGAGGTGGCCTTAACTTTAGGCATCCCCATACCACACGAGCATTTAACCCCATCCAGTGAACAGCCAGAGCCAAGCAAACCTGAACAAGCCAGCACACCTGTAATATTACCTGTATCTGAGAGCAATGAACCCAACTGGACGGAACCGGATTTACCTGTTTTTACCCCTACTCCTCAATCAGCGCCAACAGTCAGGCTGGGCCATGAGGGCGCGCAAAAGCTGGTTGCCGCGCTGACCGAACAGGGCGTGATTGATAAAAAGGGCCAGATAACCAGCCAGGGGCGCAAGCAGATTGAAGATGATTCTTTAACCCTGCCGCCCGCCTATCAGCCCATAGCTAACCCCATCATTGCCCAGATACGCAAGGCCAACACCAAAATTACCGTGCGTGACGATTCCAAGAAAATCATAGTGCGCCAGAATAAGCAGGTTTTAGTCTCGCCGGAGTTTAAGGCCATTTGGGAGCGTATCCGGCAAAAGACGCTATACCGGGTAAAAATGGATACACACCTGTTCATAGAATTTGCGGCAAAACGTTTGCAGCAAATGCCGCCAATAAAACCAGCCCGGCTGGTGGAAACCACCGCCACGGTTGATGTGCAGAAAAGCGGCGTCACTACACGCGAAACCCATAGCCGCGCCCTGGAGCTGGAACAGAAGACCACCCCCATACCGCAACTACTGGCTATTTTATGTGAGGATTTGGAGCTGCTTTACCCTACTATGCTTCAAATTATTAAAAGCAGCGGGCGCATAGCTGATTTTTGCCTGAACCCTGAAAAATTTATTGAACAGGCAAGCGCTATTTTGCGCGATAGCAAAGCGGAAATGGTCATGGACGGCATTCGCTATGAACGGATTGCTGGCGCGGAATACTCAATACAGGAGATTTTTGACAAGCAAGAGCTAATCGCTTATCTGGAATACAACGCCATACCGGCTAATGAAAACAAAAGTGTTTATGACCATGTGGTGGTTGATGTTTCCGGCGTGGAGCGCCGCTTTGCCCAGGCCCTGAATGACGACCCGGACGTGAAGCTGTTTTTCAAACTTCCCGACAAGTTTAAGATCGATACTCCTTTGGGTACTTATAATCCAGATTGGGCGGTACTGCTGGATAAAGACGGCGCTGAACGCCTTTATTTTGTTCTGGAAACCAAAGGCACCAGTCGCCAGCTTGATTTGCGCGGCCAAGAAAGCATAAAAATTGAATGCGGCAAACGCCACTTTGAGGCCTTAGATTGCGTAACCTATGAAGTGGCTACTGACTGGAAAAGTGTGAAACTATCGGTTTAGGTGCAATTAGGGTACAAACTCTCTGCTATAACAGTTCAACAAATAACCCAGTCGAGCTTGTATCAACAACCCATCTCTAACAACTTTTGCGCTTTTTGCTTAAAAAGTGTTTCAAAATATACGTCTTAAATAAAAAAATGCACTTTTTTCAAAAAAAGTTTTACTTTACAATCTCCACTCGAATAAACGCCAATAATAATTGGTTTTTATCTTCTGTATTGAAAATAGGCAACTCGGCAATAATTGCGGATTTTTGAAAATAACCTGTAATAACCTAGTGATAGCTAGGAGATAATCTCCTCCCCCCCTTGCGTACCCCATAAAACGAACTATAACTGAAAATAAAACCGGCTAATTAAGGGTTTTATTATTTACATGCAGCATCTGAGAGGACATCATAAATGGTTATAGATAATTTAGGCAACACTATCAACATCAAAGAATCCATAGACAAGGCCATCAATGAACAGCTTCAGCCGGTTATTGAACTGGAGAGGCTGAGCCGCAAAGAATATCTTCCTGCCGAGGATATTGCCAAGCTATTCTCCCTGGAAAAAAATACGCTCAACACCCAGCGTTCCAGAGGCGTTGGCCCGCCTTATGTCAAGATTGGTTCCAAGGTGCTTTACTCTATCGAAGAAGTAAGGGCCTACCTGAAACGGCATACAGTCAAAACCCTGCCCAATTTATAGCTATACAGATTTAATGCTGTTAACCGCTTTACGCTTAGTATCCGGGCAAAGATGGGCATAGCGCTTAGTCATTTCCAATGTGGAATGCCCCATAAGTTCCGCAATTACATAAATGGCCGTACCGTTCATAGCGTGCCGAGAAGCAAAGGTATGCCGTAGAGTATGGAAAACAACTTTTTGCCGGTTATCATCCACTCCGCTGTTCAGCTCCAATCTGGTTACAGCCTTATCAAAAGTTTTGCTGGCGCTTCTGGATGTAAATGGTTTTCCGTATTTATTGGTAAAGATAAACTGGTCATTGTTTTTATTAATGAGTTCTCTGAAAAACTTTTTACAGTCATCAGCAAAGTAAGCCATCCGGGTGCCTGCCTTGGCATCGCGCACATGGATGATCCCATTGGTCACATCAATATCAGTTACCCGCAAATTGAGAATTTCACCCAAGCGCAAGCCGGTATTGAGACTGACTTTGGCTATATCATGCCAGGTTGGGCTGAGCCTTTGCAGGGTTGTCAGAAGGTTTTCAATTTCCTCCGTACCGAGAAATCTTACCCTGGCATTATCCATCTTGGTTTTTTTTACAAAAGGGACTGGAGATTTACCGTCATAGAGATTCCAAGCAATCATTCTGTTATAGATACGGCCAAACAGACTTATTACATGATTTACAGTGGCCGGAGAAAGACACCTTCGGCCTTGATTGGACGTGTAAGTATTTTTGCCTTTGGAGACCACTTGCTTTTGAAGCAGTTTTTGTTTGAAAGATTCAAGCTCCAAAGTAGTTATCTCATTAAGCGGAGTATCGGCAAAAGCAGGATAGATATGATAGTCGTAGCGGGCTATGTCGTCTTCAGGATGCTTGATAGTTGGAAGATGCTTTTCTTTATATATGGCCCATGCTGCATTAACTGTAATACATTTTGGTTTTTCATAAAAAGGCAGTTCGTCAACCTTGCCAAGCCGTATGTCTTTAAGTCGTTGCGCCCTTGTGCCATTGGCAAATTGAGCGGTAAAACCGTCCGACTGCCAGCCAATACGTTCCCATTTTTTCTTACTACCAACATTGTAAAGAATATAAAAACAGCCATCTTCCTTGCCATTATTATAAAAGCGGCGCTTTTCAGAACCATATTCCAGGTAAACACCAGGATATCTAGTTTTTACCCGGCTTTTTCCGCTGCTAACTTCCTCTTTTACCATGTTATTTACTCCAAAAAAGCGGATATTTTATCCTACCTTTTTCCTACCATGTTAGATAAAATTCCTGTTTTTTTCCTTCCTGATAGAGCAACGCTCAGTTATTTACTTATAACATATTTAGTGTTATTTACAATAATTACGTCAAATTTTACAATCATAGATAACTGCAATAAATTACAACAAATCTATGGATACGGACTGAAAATCCGTGTGTCGACGGTTCAATTCCGCCCCCCGGCACCAACAAAAACAGCAAGCTATGTTAGTCTAAAAATAAAGATTTGACTTCTTGCTCCCAAAATGCTCCGATTGATATGAAACCATATCAATGAGGAGCATTTTTTTATGGCCAGCATGCGCAAAAGCAGGCAACAAGGGCCAGGGCGCTCCAACAGCGGGAAATAGCCTTCAAATCTTTTTGCCATCACAGGCAGAGATGCTGTTGATTTTATGAATGAAAGGCAGGAAGAAGGCGTGGGCGCCAATAGCATACGCCTGGATTTGGCGGTTATATCCCGTTTGTTTGAGGTGGCGGCCAGAGACTGAGACCGGGAAAACTATCTACATCGCCAACTTTATCGAAAGCTGCCACCGCCAATTACACGGGGTGACCAAGGGCAAATCCGTCTTCCCCTCTGACAAGGCCTTGTTGAAAATGCTCTACCTGGTTACCCGAAATGTAATGTTGAAATGGACCGGAAGAATACATAACTGGAGACAAATACTCCTCCAGCTTAGCGTCTTCTTCCCAGACAAAGTCAAATCCCGCTTGCGATGAAATGCATTATCACGAAATTATTGACAGACCCAGATTACGGTTTGTATTCCCGCCGCGCCAGGAAATCGCGATATTGGTCTAGCACATACCCGCTTTCCCCGCTGCAGCGAATACCCCCATTTTCAACCCAGTGAATAACATCGCAAGATGCAAGCGCGTTGAGCCGGTGAGTTACCATAAGCACCGTGGCGTGAGTATGCAGTTTTACCAATGCCCGCAAGATGGCCTGTTCGGAAGCTTCGTCTAAGGAGTTGGTGGCTTCGTCAAAGAAAATAAGCTGCGGCTGCGCATATAAAGCTCTGGCAATGGCGATTTTCTGAATTTGCCCTCCAGAAAGGCGTACCCCGTTTTCTCCCACAACCGTATGAATGCCGTCGGGCAAATCATTGATAAAATCCATGGAACTGAGTTGGCAGGTATGCATGATGCGTTGCTCATCCACCGGCTGCCCCCACCTGCTGAAGGCAATATTGTTGGCAATGCTGTCATGCAATACAAAGGGGGTTTGCGGCACATAACCAAGGCTGGCTGTCCATCGCTGCCGTGAAGCGGCGCTTAAGGGCTGGCCGTCAATAAGCACGGCACCGCTGGTGGGCGCAAAAAGCCCGGTAAGCAAGCCGGCCAGGGTGCTCTTGCCCGAACCGGGCAGCCCCACAAAGCCCACCATGGTACCTTTAGTGACGCTAAGGTTGATGTTGCTCACAACATCCGGGGCATCGCCAGGGGTTGAGGGGTATCTGAAACTAATGCCTTGTAACTGTACTGTGCGCGCAAAAGCTATGGCCGTGTTATCTGTGCCGCGTTGTGCTTCAGCGTGCTCCACATCATCCAGGCGCATGATCACACGCTCTAAATATGGCAAAGACGCCTGCATCTGCAGCAGGGAATTTACCGCCTTGCTGAGCGAGGGCAGAAAACGCCAGCAGATGGCAAACAAGATTACGATGGTGCCGGCAATATGGTCCACCGCCGCGCCAGAAGCGCGCATGTAAAAGACGATCAAAAGCAGGATGCCAATTCCCGCCAGCTCCAGCAACCAGGGCGGAGAAGGCTGCAGCACTGCCAGCCACAGCCTCAGACGGCGCATCTTTTTTTGAATCTGGCTAAAATACTGGCTAAAGGCGTCTTGCTGCCGGTGTATGATAACTTCACGAATGCCCCGTATGGCCGGCCAGGTAATACGCGCCTGTTCCGCCTCCAGTTCGGTAAGTTTTTGGGTAATGGCGCGCACCTTTTTTTTAAGCATTAAATATACGGCAAAGGCAATAAGGCCGGTAAGCAGCACCGCTGAAAACTCGGCGGCCGAAGCCAGGCAAAAAAGCGCAACCAGCAGAATTATTACCACAATGGTCTGGCTGATGGCATTTAGAGATAAACGCAGATAAAGAACCAGATGGTTACGCCAGGACAGATCGGTCATCAGGCGGGACAGATCTTGCTGGATGTGCCAGAGATAAGGGGCATGCAAAAACCCGCTGAACATTCTATGCCCCAACTCAATGCCCACGTTCTGGCTGAACAACGATTGATACCAAGCCAGGAAGGCGGAAGCGGCTATCTTGATAAGATACATGAAAAACAACAGTACCATCAATGCCACCAGCAGTATCATCTGGTCGGCAAACAACATGGTGAGTGAGGGAACATGGGTGAGCAGCAAGGCCACTGCCGGCTGTTGGAGCATGAAAGCCGGAGAAACCATGGACACCCCGATCAAGGAAACAATGCCGGCCAGCAGTAATTCCAGGCCGCTTAAAATTATTGAAAAAACTATATTGACGCCAAAGCGGAAACGGAACCTTCCGGGCAGATATTTGAATACCGATTTAATGGCCTGCAGGCTGGCGTATAACATAAATTCTTTTTTCACTCAAGTTACAATGTCGCGCAAATACTGAAGCGACAATTGCCTCTGCCGCGCCAGCCGGTCATGGACATCATGCCAGTCTATGGCTGGTGCAGGCGCATTGTCAGCCCTGCGGGCGGATAGACCGGTTAGCGCCAACAGATGCGCAAGGCGAGAGCCGCGGGGAGATTCCAGCACCCTGTCGCTCACATAAAAATCCTTACCGAAAATTATGGCCAAAGCCAGGCCATGAAAAGAATCAGTGAGCACCAGCGAGGCCTGGGCTATATCGGCCACAAATTCAGCCACACCGGTGCCGCACCATGTTTCAGGAGGCAGTGGCCCCTGCAGGCTGGCGGTTACAATTTTTACTTCCCTATGGGTTTGCGCCGCCCAGGTGCCGGCCAGGCGCAGCAGGCGCTTATCCAGGTCTACCAGATACAGAAAAAGCTGCCCGCCACCATGTCCGTCAGCACGGGCAGATAACGCCAGTTTTTTCCAATTGTGCGCGTCAAGCAAAAACACCGGATCCAGGCACAAGTGGGCTTGCCGTTGCAGCAGTTGCGCAACTAGCTTCTGCCCGCTAGCCTCTCGCACAGATATTTGGGCAAAGTGGAGCAGATGCTCGGCATACCAGCCGTGCAACTGCTTTGGCAATTCATGCAGCCCGAAACTGGCGGCATAGGAAAAACGCTTGGCCCGATGGGCGAAGTCCAGAAAGTAAAAAGGATTGCGCCCAATAATCTCATAATTCCACACCTGGTCGCTGCCGGTAATGAATGTGTCATAAACGGCATTCAACTGGGGCAGTTGTTCGGCTGTATAGGACGGGGAAATAGACAAACGCTGCCTGAAATCGCTGAACAAAGCGTTCCTTTTGCCGCGCTGGACTTTCATTTTTTCCCGCTCTTCACGCAAACGCGGAAATTTTTGCAAGCGGGCCAGCAGCTCGGGTGGCTCGGGCGGCGGCGCGGGGGCCAGTGGGGTGCAGGAAATAAATGACGGCGTGGCCCCCAGCTCCTTAACGGCCTCTTGCAGCGCATAGGCCTGCAGCACAGCGCCATAATTGGCCGCTTCATGGAAAGTGACAATTCCAACCTTCATAACATACCCGAGCGCGCGTTTAGGGTGGCACGCAGTTTATCCAACATAGGTTTTTCCGGTTCGTAGCTCAATAAAAATTCTTGGCCCGTAGCGCAATAAGGGGCTATGGCTTTAAGCAGCGCGCCATGGGCCTTCAGCCTGGCCAGGCTTTTGCCCCAGGAAAGCTGCGAATGGTAGTGGCTGCCGGGATGCCGCCGGTAATTGAGCAGAACCGCGTCAATATAGTGACAAACAACCCGGCTGGCTGGCGGTAAAAGCATTTGCAGGTTTTGCCCAAGGGACGATTCCGGAATGCGCAACCCGGGGTAGCATTCCCTGAACAGCGAAGTTTCCAGCATATAGCAGCCGGCCAGGCAATAAGTTGTGCTGCTGACCAGGCGTTCGAAAATATTGCTGGCCGCTTTGTCATGCGCCCGCGCGGTTTGGCCAATTACCCTCCCGGTTAGCTGGTTGAACTCAACAGCGTTGCAGCGCAGCATGCGGCAATCTTTATGAGCACGCATGTATTCCACTTTAAGCCTTATGTTGTCGGCATGCAGAATGTCGTCAGAGTCGGCCCAGGTAAGATACTTACCCGAAACCTGCGGCAGGGCCAGGTTGAAGGCGGCGGCCTGCCCCTGGTGAGGCTGGCGCAAATAGCGCAAGCTAATGCCGCGCTGCCGGAAAGCGGCGGCGCTGGCGTTTATGATAGCCTCGCTATTGTCGTCAGAACCGTCATTAACCAGGATAAACTCTATGGGCGAATAGCTCTGGGCCAGCACGCTTTGCAAAAATTCCGCGATAAATGGTTCCGCCCGATAGGTGGGGGTTATAATGCTTACCAGTTCGTTCATAAGCGGTTCTTCATGCGGTTGCGCAACAGGGCTAGGTAGCTTTTTTGCTCCAGGGCCCGTTGGGTCATGCCGGTGCTGGCCGGATGCAGCCGGCGATGCAAAGTGGTGATGTCAAGGTCGGCAAAGGGGCCACCCGTATCCTTAAGCGCTAACAGCCAGGCAACGGTTTCCCCGGCCGGCAGGGTTTCGTCAAACCGGCCGACTTTGTCAAAGACCGGACGCCGCACCATAACACAGCCCGGCAGACAGCCGGCATAGGGCAAGGGGCGCACGGCAAAGCGGCGTTGCTGTTCCGGCGGCAATTCTGGCGAGATGAATTCTTGCGCCAGAGCAAAGCTGGCCAGCAAAGCGGCGTCGGCCAATAAAGGGGCCAGCAGGCTGGCCACCGCCTGATCCAGCAATATATCATCCGCATCCAGAAACATAACAAACCGCCCCCTAGCCACCAGCAAACCCGCATTGCGGGCCACCGCCGCGCCACGCTGCGGCTGGCGGATAAGCCGCGCGCCCAGTTGCGCGGCCAGTGCCGCGGTATTATCAGTGGAGCCGTCATCAACAACAATTATTTCAAAGGTTATGGCAGCCCGTTGGCAGGCCGCAAAAGCGCTTTGCAGGCACTGGGCAAGATAGGCCCGCGCATTATAGGCCGGTATGATCACTGACAGATCCATTACGCCATTGCCTTGCGGTGCTTGCGAATATCGGCCGCCAGGCGCCGCAACCTGTCTTGATGAAAACTTTCTTTGCGCAGTGTTAAGGAAATGTTGTCTCCATGCAGGCGGCGATATAACACCGGGGCCTTGATGTGGGCGAACTCCAGGCGGGCCGCCACCAGGCGCTCCATATAATCGCTGTCTTCTCCGAACAATTTGCTTTCATCAAACCAGCCGTAAAGATCAAAGAATGTGCGGGGCAGCAGGGTCAGGGAAGGCAGCACCGCCTGGGAACGCCTGGCCATGATCCGGGCCAGCGGGATATCTTCAACCTGGGGGCTGTGGTAAAAATTCCGCATTGCGCCAAACACAAGTTTTGGCGCGCAGGCTTTGGCATGGTTCAACAATGTGGCCAAACGCTGGACCGGCCAATAGTCGTCCGCATCCAGAAAGGCCAGGTACTGACCGCGCGCAGCTCTAACCGCGGTATTACGGGCGGCGGCCACGCCCTGGTGTTCTTGCCGGATATAGCGTACACGCGGGTAAGCCTTGGCTATTTGCGCGGTATTGTCTGTGGAGCCGTCATCTACCAAAATAATTTCATAACTGGTAAAGGTTTGCGCGCCCACGCTGGTTAGGCACTGCATGAGAAAATGCGCGTAATTATAGCATACTATCAGCACTGAAATTTCAGGCGGATTTTGCGCGCCTTGCCGCGCGCGCAGGCTGTGCAAGGCTTTTATATTGTGCAGCATGGTTTGCTGCCGATTTTTATGGATGGGATAATGTTGTTCCAATTGCGGGTATGACATGGTTGCCAGGTGGGTCATGAAGCTGGCGCGCTGCGATGAAGCCTGAGGCGGCTGTTGCAAACGAGGCTGCATGGCCTGTGCTTGTGTCACTTCCACGTTGTGGAATAAATGGTCCACAGCCTGCCATGCCGCCATGCCCTCAGCAGTGTTGAGCAAGGCCAGGCTTACCCCCATGCCATCGTCCAATTCACCGCCAACCAGCTCCACGCCATGAAAATCTCCGGCGCTTATATGGCCTGCTCTTTGCAAGCTGGCATAGGGGCAGCTATGGCAGGCGGGGCGCATGCACAATTTTGTACAATAAAAATGCATGAAACTATTGATGATATAAGGGGAAAAATACTTCTTATTGTTTTGTTCCCAGCTAATCACGCGCGAATTTTGGTGGCCGGCTTTGTCGCGAAAACAAAAACCTGTAACCGAGCCCAGCGCTGCCAGATATCGGGCAAACAGTTTGGGGCTGGCCACACCGTCGCAGATAAGATCCATAGTCAGCAGCCTGTCATGGTACTGGCCGGCCAGGGCGCGGGCCGCAGCCACCTGGCATGGCGTGCCGGAAAACAACACCGGGCCTTGAGCCAAATGCGCGCGCAGCGCTTGCCAAACCCCGCCCATGGCGCTCTGCACATACTTGGAGCCTTGCAGGGCGCCAAGCTGGCCGGCATGGGTGATGGGCCGGTGCTGAACCACCAGGCCCAAACCGGCCGGCTTCAGAGCGGCCCCATAAACCACACCACCCTGGGCGATCATGGCGCGCGCCAGGGCCGGGAAAAGGCCACCCGAGGAACTGCCCATTCTGGTGGATGCGTCCAGGTGCCTGCACCCTAAAAATTTTATGGGCAATGTCGTATGTTCATGGGGCCGCAAAGCCGGACAGGTGCGCGCACATAACTCGCATTGCTTACAGCGCGCGTAATCCACATGAGGATAAGTGAAGCCTTCTTCATCTTCCCGCATGAAAATAGCCTGTTCTGGACAAACCGCCTGGCAGGCATGGCAGCCAAAGCATTGCTCCGGGGGCGCTAGGGCGGGCCGCATCTCTATTGTTCAGGTTGCTTGAGAAAAGGCCAGCCTGTTTCAAGGTCCACATCGTGCACAGGGTCGGCCAGCATTATTTCCTGGGCATCGTTGAATTGTTCAATTTCCAAGGCAAAACCATTGGCCGCCAGTTCCGCGGCAAAGGCTATGGGCATATCAACAGCTTGTTCAGCGGGCAGAAGAATTTCATGCCGCAAAAGGTACGCTTCAAACTCTTCCAGCAGTTTGGGGGCATCTGGGGGCGCCTGGGGCAGCTTTTGTAGTTCAGCGCGGATAAGCGCGCTGGAAGCGCCCTTGGCCAGATAGTCGAACACCATGGAGCCCAGCATGTTCAGCGCATAATAAAAACCGGTGCTGGAATCGATAATAATGGCCTGATTGTCGGCCAAATCGTAAAACATTTTGCTTTCATTCAGACAATACATAAGCTTTCCTTTTCTTCACAAATGTTTCAAGCGCTTCGACATTACAGTTAACATCCGGGCTTAATAAAAATTCATACACTGGCAAAGAGGTCAGTTGCGTAAAAACTTTGTTAATAAAAATTCGGCTATGAGGTACGCCATTCTGCTCGGCGGTGGAGCGCACCACCTCCCAAAGCGGCCGCGCCGGGCTTACCTGGCGTATGGCGGGCCCTTCATTGGTGCTTAGCCGGGGGATAAGCACCATGCGCAGTTTAATATGCTGTTTTAATGCTTGAGCGTAATCGCTCAAGTCCAGCAGAGTTTTGTTGTCGCATCTGGCATCTTTACCGATGACCTTCCGCCGCAAAGCGGGCATGCGCTCAAGCATGTCCAGGTGCAGGTTGGCGGTGGCGCAAACCATGTGCGCCACATTGCCACGATCAATGAGCACATAGTCGTCGCCGGCAAACTTATGGCCGGCCAACAGGCAGCTGGTAGCCAGGGTGGATTTGCCGCTGCCACTGGCCGCGCCTATGAAAATGCCGCACCCGGCAACCTCCACCGCCGCGCCATGGGCAAACAGCAGGTCATGCTGCAAAGCCCAGGCATGCAACTGGGGGCGCAGCGGATGGGTGGTGTGGATGAAGTTTTGGCAATGCGTGGCAGGCAGACAATAGAAAAATTCGTTGCGCGCATAGTGCCAGGCCAGGTAGTACACTTTTTTAATGGGCACAAAAATCTTAGCCGCCGCGCTTTCATGGCGCCAGACTTCTTCATCAAAGTCGTCTTGCTCAATGGCCGGGCAGTAGTTGCCGGGCCAATCCTGCCAGAAATACAGGCAGCCCGCATCGGGGGTTTGCCCCGGCGCACGCTGGGAGGCCAGGGAAGGCATGAGCGCGTCTTCATTGGCCTGTGAACCGAAAACCACCCCCACCCGCTTGCCGGCAAGATTCAACACAATGGGCTGGGGAGCGTAATTACGGCTTTTCTGCAGCCCGGCCAGGCGTTCCTTTACTTTGTCGAAATAAAGCGCCAGGTGCTGCTCGTCGCCGCTTATCCTTCTGGTAACCCCTCTTATCAACACAGCTCCCGATCACGCTTCATTCTAAGGGCAATTTTGTTTATGCTGGCCAGCGGTAAACCCCACCATGAACGGGCACCCATTATGGTTTTTATATATTGGGGAAACAGCTCGATTTGTTTGGCCAACGGCAGGCCGTACTGATAATAACGGTGGTAGTGCCAGCAAAAGCCGGGCCACAGCAGTATGTATTTGCTTAGCTTGCCGCTTTGTTTGGCGCTGAAGTAGCGTTTGAAGTAAATGGCGCTGCGGTAATAATGGGCAAACAGCGTATTGTTGTTTTCATAGCCTGGAAAGGCTTTGTCCAAAGCGGCCATGTTGACAGTGCCCGGTAAAACCTCTTCCAGCAGCAGCAGCATAAGCTTAGCAAAATGGGCCACCCGCAGTTCTTGGGCAACCTTGAAAAGCAGTGGCCAACTTACACCAGCAAATCGTATAAGCCAGCCGGCATCATATATCCATTTCAGGTGCGGCCGCGTATTGCCTTCAATGACAATATTGGAAAAGGCGTTGGTGAGCAGTTGTGCCAGAATATCTTCCACGCCGGGCAGCAAAAGTTTTTGCCCGTGAATGTTCAACCGCCGGCTGCGTTGCCACACTCCGCCTTCATCAATGCCCTTCACACTGGTTTTATGAAAATAAGAATGCAGGTCTATGGGCAGGTATTTTTCTTTTTCCAAGGTGGTGGCATGCATGCCCGGCTTGCCCGCATAGCCATGCTGCCGGGCCAGGGCTACGGCGCGCTCGTAATCTCGCGGGCGGACAGCAATGTCCACATCCCACATATGGCGGGACTGATCCTTCATGTAACCCAGGCGCATGGCAATGCCTTTGCATAAAAGCACCTCAATGCCCGCTTGGGCATAAAGTTCTGCCAACTGCAGGAAGGTGAAGGTCTGGCGGGCGTTCAGGGTAACAAAATAGCGCGAAACACCTTTCATCCTAGGGCGCTGTGCTGGAGGCACCCCCTGATAATTGGCCTTAATGCACAATTGCGAAAGCAGGCTTACCTCTTCCTGGCGCAATTCATCAACTTTGAAGCGGGCAAAAATATCCGCCAGGTTTTGCGGATCTATCTTGGGAGCAAACAGCAGGCGGAGCAGCTTCAGGTCTGTCCCATTAAGGTGCAGAGCAGTTTTGAAAAAATGCAAATAGCTAACCGTAGAAGCGGCCATGGCAATTATGTACACTAATTCTTGTCAAAGAGAACAGGGTATTGTAGTAAAAAACGATAAGCAATGGCATTATCATAATATAATAATACACCAAAATTCAACTTAACGCTTTACTAACCAATATTGGAAGTTATTTCACAAATCCCCCTAAAGGGTGATTTATGACGGAGCGCGAAGCAAAAAGTGTGATTTTTGCTTCGCTCCCGGCGGCTTGCGCCGCCGCGTAAGCCTGTTCCAGGCGGCGTTACAAGCCATTTATGAAATGGCTTGTAGTATGAATAGAAAATAGCGCATGTTCCATATTGGCGCGCTTGTATTACCAGCCAAGCCAATATTATATTCCCACGCTTTCCGCCAACTGCCAGAACAAGCAGCTCTTTGCCATCCATGGTCCGCTTAACGGCCAGGCCCAGCCCAGCGCCGGGGTGGCCAGCGGTTTTTCCGGCGGGGTGGATTCCATGTACACGGTGATGACCCATGGCGCCGATGCCCCCTGGCCACCAACTGAGCCATTTGGCGGTGTTCAACTGCGGCGCCTGCCACAATCAGGCTGAAATCCCGGACATATTTGTATAACTATGCAAAAAACAACGTTTTTGCTCGTGAGCTGGGCCTGGAAACTTCTGGGTAAATAGCAATATTCACAGGCTGCATAGTGACGATATTTTTTTAAACACCTTTCTTTACAGCAACTTAGCTGCGCCATGGCATTGCAGAAACTTTTTTCAGTATATTTGCATGCTTCCAATGTGGGGTTTGCCAATTTCAGTTTTGCCGAAGACAAGCTTACCCGTTGTGAATTTTTGGGGGTGCATTAGTTATACAGTTACGCGCATCCTGGCAATGGCTGCACCCTTGCATTGCTGTGGATACGAAGAAAGGGAATGCTGTTTATATCGCGGGTTGCGGAATTGCTGGGGCAAAGGGGCTTGCGGCCCAGCCAACCGACGTACCGCAGGGCCTATGCCAATATGCTGCGACGCGGGCTTGTGGAAAAGGCCGGCCCAGGCCGTTAGGGGGTGTTGGTTTATAGTGACGGGTGTCTTGCCTCTCGGGCAACCCTACGGCCTATCAGCAACAACTGCTCGGGCCCGCGCCTTTTGTTGAGCGCCTGATAGCCGTAAACCCTGAAGCGCTTGGCATCCAAAGCGCGCGCCCATTCAAGCACCGCATCGCCTTCCTCCTGCCCGCCCGCATGCCCGTTGTAGCAATGGACAGTAATTATGCCCCCGGCCGACAGTAAACCGACCGCCTGCTCTAATGCCGCCAAGGTGGTGGCGGGCCTGGTTTTAATCTGTTTGTCGCTGCCCGGCAAAAAACCCAGGTTAAACATTATCGCCCCCGGTTGCCGCCTCTTATCCTCTTCTTTAAACAGCTCCACCTGAGCGGCCATGTGCTCGTGGCCCACGGCCAGCAAACGCACTCTGCGGGCAAGCCCGTGTTCGCGCAACAGCGCGCCGGTATTGGCCAAGCCTTGGGCCTGTATTTCAAAAGCCGCAACCAGACCGGCCTCTCCCACCTGCCTGGCCAAAAAAAGCGTGTCAAAGCCATTGCCAGCCGTGGCGTCTACGGCCAGCCCGCCCGGAGCTAACACCCGGCTTACACTTAGTTGAGCCAGCTCTAATAAATTTAGACAGGGGAACATTGAAGATTACCTTTGGCGGACGAGGCTGCTTCAGGCCTCTGCGGGTTGGGCTTTTTTGCGCGCCCTCTCTCGCTTGGCCCCCTCCTTCATGGGGCGGGCGCAGCAGTCGGCAAAGTGTTCTCTGCCCCAGGCATGCAGGGCGTTAAGTACCGGCAGCAGGCTTTGCCCTGTTTCCGTAAGCGAGTATTCCACTTTGGGGGGCACTTCCGCATAAACCTTGCGCCGCACAATATTGGCCTCTTCCAGCTCGCGCAATTGCTGGCTTAACACCTGGTGTTTTACTTTGGGCAAATGGCGCTGCAGCTCCTTAAAGCGCCAGGTGCCCTGACGCAAATAGCAAATAATGCCAAGCTTCCACTTACCTCCAATCAACTCCACCGTGGAGACCATGGGGCAACTGGCCAGATCGAAAGCTTCTTTGCTGGTGGGCAGCGTGTGTTCGTTAAGAGAGCCCTTTTCAGATGTTACCAGGTCTCTGTTCATAACTATCCTCCCGTATAAGCAAACTCCGCCCTTTTTTGTTATAAAGATAGTTATATAACAAAAAACCGATTAAGAAAAATGTTTTTCGCTACCCAACCGGCCTGCGCGCCTCCGCTTTGTCTGTAATTGTCTGTAATTAAAACGGCAATAAATATATTAGTCATAAAAATATGACTAACTCATGAAAAGCTGCGTAATGCGCTTTTATCCAACTACTTCTGTTTTTTATGCCTATTTCACACAGCAAAAATATGTGTTATCTTATAATTAGACGCCAGAGTACAACATGGCCCCGCCTGCGTGGGAGGCCGGGCCGTGTCAGGCTGGATAGCCTTTTAACGGCACGCGCCAAACTAACATGACGCATGCAAGACAAGAGTATGGCGCAAACTAGCGCAAACCGGCTGGCCCCCTGCAAAAACAAATATTACGGTTTAACTGTTAGATAGCGAAAGGAGTTATTATGGGTACGCTAGCTCTCAAAAAAAACGGAGACAATATAACTAACTATGAACTCAACGCTTTTATCAGCGAATACCTGCGCCCAGCCACTTTTCCGGTGGCGGTAAAGCTATTCAAGGGCTCCCTGCCGGAAAAGGTAAAAAGCGCGCGCCAATTCTATCAACACGGCTTGGCGGTGTGCCAGGGCATAACCATTGCCCGGCGCCTGGGGCGTGCCATTGGTTTCAGTAAACAAGACCATGCCTGCCCCATTACTCATGTGCTTTTTGGCTTTGTAAAAGAACCGGCCATGAATAAAAAAGGCGAGGTGGCTTACCCTCTTTATGTGAAGGATCTAAGCGCTGGTAAAAATACCGCCAGCAAGGAGCTGCATCTTGCCCCCGGCAGCTTTGACAGCTTAATTCTGGCACCTTTGCATAGAGCGGACTTTGAGCCGGATGTGCTGATTATTTACGGCAACCCGGCGCAGATAGTGCGCCTTATACAAGGCGCGCTGTTTGAAGAAGGTGGCAATATAACCTCCAGCTTTATGGGCAGGGGGGCCTGCGGCGCTTCCATAGGCTATCCGTTTAAAACCAAGCAGTGCAATGTGGTATTGCCTGGCGGCGGCGAGCGGGTGTTTGCCATGACCTGCGACGACGAAATGTGTTTTGCCATGCCTGGCGAAAAAATACAAAGCGTGCTGCGCGGGGTAAAGGCCACCCACGATGGCGGCGTGGCGCGTATGCCAACGCCCTATTTTGGCATAAGTGCGGATCCGGTTTTTCCACCCAGCTATGACAAACTGGCCAAATACTGCAACTTGTCGTAAAAAAACATTGCTAATGCCTACGCTTGGCACAAACGCTTAGCTGGCATGGGGGGGGGCGCCTTAGCATGCCACAATTATGGTGACCTGGATATCTTGCCCCGACGTTACATAGGATTCCATATATTTCTGTTGGCAGATAACCAACGATAGTGATCGTGCAATTAAGTAGGGGCTGCTAACAACAGGCCAAGTTAAAAATAGCGTTATTAAAGAACTAGCACCATGCGGCACCATTACCCGGCAATAAAAACTAAGGCTCAATGAGGCAACCCTCGTATCTGCCAAATGAAAGCTATTTTGCCCTGCCTATAAAGCGTAACACTCTACATAGCCAGCCTGCAAGTTGCGACGCTTGGCAGCGAACAAATAAAAACCCCCAGCCATACGGCTGGGGGTTAAACAGGCGGGCAGCCTATGCCCTAATCTTTTTTACAGCATTTGCAGCAACCCAAAAAACGGTATAATACTCCGCCGATAATGCCGCCGGCAATGGGCACCACCCAGAAAAACCAAAGCTGCTGTAAATAAATGCCGCCGGCAAAAACCGAAACCCCCATACTACGCGCCGGGTTAACCGAAGTGTTGGTAAGTGGTATGCTAATTAGGTGAATTAAGGTAAGAGCCAAGCCAATGGCCAGGGGAGCAAAACCTTGCGGGGCATTGGAGTCGGTAGCGCCCATAATAACAAAAATAAATACCGCGGTTAAAACAAATTCGGCGGCCAAGCAGGCACCCATGGAATAATGGCCAGGCGAGGCTTCGCCAAAGCCGTTGGAAGCAAAACGGCCAAGCTCGCTAAATCCTTGCTGGCCGGTTACAATGAAATATAGCAGCGCGCCCGCCAACAACCCGCCAATAACTTGAGAGATAATATAGCCAGGCAGATCACGACCGGCAAAACGGCCGCCTGCCCACAAACCAAAAGAAACCGCCGGATTGAAATGCCCACCCGAAATGTGCCCCACGGCGTAGGCCATGGTAAGCACGGTAAGGCCAAAAGCAAAAGAAACACCCAAAAGGCCAATGCCTCCTGGCTCCACCCCGGCGGCCAAAAGCGCGCTGCCGCAGCCGCCAAATACCAGCCAAAAGGTGCCTATCAATTCTGCCAAACAACGTTTCATAAATCCTCCTCAAGACGTGAACCCAAAGCAAGCTGGCTCCGCCGCAGTAAAAAAAATGTGATTACAATAACTCAAAAAGCATTTACAACAATTACGGAGTTAGTGTTACACGTTTATGATTATTCGTCAAGATACTGGTAATAAAGAAAAAGATTGCTTTGAGCCGGTAAAAAATTTCCATGCCACAGCCATCCTGAAGGTAAGTTGGCATATTCTAACGCCATCATACGCCTGCCTTAGCCTGGCCTGCATTTATATAATTATAACCTTAAGCAATGAAAGACAAAAAAGGCAGGGTTGCCCCTGCCTTCTATGCACATGGTGGCCCCGGCGCGAATCGAACGCACGGCCTACCGCTTAGGAGGCGGTCGCTCTGTCCTACTGAGCTACGGGGCCATAGAATTGAAAGATTATACCGCAAGCCAAGCGCTTTGGCCAAGCGCTTCAGCCTAACGCCAATACATAGAGCGGCTGTGCCCTCTCCGGCATTCCGTTTATGGCGGCCAAGTCTTCATCATAAAAAGCCCCTATACCGCAGCAGTTAAGGCCCAAGGCCTGGCAAGCCAGATAACAGCGCTGACCTACGCGCCCAGCGGCCAGCATGGCTTGACGGTAGGCCCTATTGCCTACCTGCTCTTCCAGAGCAGCCAAGTCAGCCCACAAAATAATCTGTGCGCTGGCTTTGGCCATAAAGTTTTGGCTTAAGCATGCTTCGGCAACCACACCACGCCAATCTTGCCCTAAGCTACGCGGCAGCAACTGGTGGCGTACAGGCAGATATAGGTGCGTACCCGCGCCAGCCTCGCAGTTGGCTCCGCACACCACGGTGGCCATAACCGGTGAACTCATGGGCATCATACAGCTTAAGAGCTGGCCTAATTGCCGCAGGCTCAACCCTTTGCCGGCAAAGACGCGCTGAGAGCGGCGGCTTGACATGGCCCGGGCCAGAGGCAGTCCGCCCGGCGCAGGCTTGGGCAAATCTATGCTTCGGACGCCCGCTTTAAGAGTTATCCCCTGCCATACTGGCTCTGCCTTGGGCTTGGCCAGTTGAGACTGCTGGTGAAAGTTTAACACGGCAAAATCGCGCCCTTCTCTGCGCGACAAAGGTTGCATCTGTAAATCCAAAGGCGGCAGGTCTATGTCGCTGGCCCCTGGCTCGCCGGGTGCGCCGCCCGCGCGCACCGCCACCAAAGGAAGCTCGCTCTGATCTGCCAAAGACAATAATACGGAAAGCGCATTATCGGCAAAGTTGGCAGTGGTGCGAGGCTGCCAGCCATGTAGCGCCAGCGCCAGCTCCAGATTGGCCAGCAAATGCCCCGCGTCCAACAAACAATAGCGGTAGGCCCTGCTGCCATATTTCCATAAGCTGCGCCACAGCAGGCTGGTTATAAAAAATGTAAGCCGCGCGGGGCGCCCCCCCAAAGCGGTGGCAGCAAACGCGGCCAAGTTCTCTTCCCACAAAAAATGCCAACCCGGCCCTTCCGGGCTGTAGTGGTAAAGCCCGTCCGCCACACCTTGTACTTCACTGGCAGCCACGTAAAGCTCGCAGGGATAAAGCGCGCCCGCGCTGGGATTGGCGCGCAACCCCAAAAGCCGCCCGTCTTCCCAACGCGGGCTGGTGATGCCGGCGCTCATTTGCAGCACCTGGCAAAGCCCGGTGGCATGGGGGGCGGCTTTGGACGCTTTGCCATAGCGCGGCGGCCAGCTTGTTGCCACGTCAAAAAAGCCGCCAGCTATCGAAGCTTCAGCCGCTATTGGTATAAGGCTTCTATTTTTATAATTTTTTACGGTTATGGGGCGGTTGCCCCAATCCAAGCTGTGCCCCAGCAATGAACCTCGTTGATAAATTGTCTCTTCATGATATTGGCGCATACCTTTTCCCGCTAACTAGTGCAGCTTGTTTTCCCACTTACTTCAACCGTGCCACACACTTTGGCCGGTGGTTACTTATTGATGCTTATGTGTATAATTATTATGGTATTATACTATAATGCAACTTTAGTTTATCTTGGGCTTGAGTTATGGCCCCCTAATTCTCAAGCCTTGCCGAGGACGCGCTATGAAAAACAAAAAATTTGTCTGCATTCATGGACATTTTTATCAGCCCCCCCGAGAGAACCCCTGGCTGGAAGATATAGAAACCCAGCCCAGCGCCAGTCCCTTCCATGACTGGAATGAGAGAGTAAATTCTGAATGTTATGCGCCCAACACCGCAGCCCGCATTTTAAACAACGCGGCACAAATTATCGAAATATTAAATAACTACGAATTCATATCTTTTAATTTCGGCCCTACATTGTTAGACTGGCTGGCCAAACATAACCCGCGCACGGTGGAAGAGCTGCAGGCCGCCGACAAAAAAAGCCTGGCACGCCTTGGGCACGGTAATGCCATAGCCCAAGTTTACAATCATATCATAATGCCCTTGGCTAACCGCCAAGACAAAATAACCCAGGTAAAATGGGGTATAGCCAATTTTGAAAAATATTTTGCGCGCAAGCCCGAAGGCATGTGGCTGGCCGAAGCGGCGGTAGATTTGGAAACCCTGGATGTGCTGGCAGCGGAAGGCATAAAGTTCACTATTCTGGCTCCAGGACAGGCCGCGGCGGCACGTGCCAGCAATTACTCTCCCTGGCAGGACATGCGTGGAGGGCGCATTGACCCTAAACGCCCCTATTTTGTCACCCTGCCCAGCGGCGGCAGGCTGGCCCTGTTTTTTTATGACGGCCCCTTGAGCCAGGCCATTGCTTTTGAAGGCGTGCTTAATGATGGCGCTGTTTTTGCAAACCGCGTGCGTGATGCGTTGGATAAGTTTCCGGCGGAAGCGCAACTGGCCAATATGGCCACCGACGGAGAGTCTTACGGCCATCACCACCGTTTTGGCGAAATGGCTTTAGCCTATGCCTTGCAGGCCCTGCACAAAGACCCGACAACCACCCTTAGCAACTACGCCGCCTTTCTGGCTGACAACCCTCCCACCTGGGAAGCGCAAATCGTGGAGAGGTCATCATGGTCTTGCGCGCATGGGGTGGAACGCTGGCGCTCTGATTGCGGCTGTGGCGGGCACGGGCAGGGGTGGAGCCTGGCCTGGCGCGCGCCTCTACGTAAGGCCTTTGACGAGCTAAGAGACGACATAAGCGGGCTTATGGAAACTTATGGCCGCGAGCTTTTCAAAGACCCTTACCAGGCGCGCAACGACTATATAAATTTTTTGCAGGGCCCGGCCACGATAGAAGCCATTCACGATTTTTTGCGACGTAACCAGGCTAAAGAATTAAACCAGCTTGAAGCCCATACGGCCATGAAACTTATGGAATGTAGCCGTTACAGTATGTATACGTTTACTTCCTGCGGATGGTTTTTCGATGATATAGCGGGCCTGGAACCAATACAAAATATGCGCTACGCGGCGCGCGCCATTGAACTGGCCGAATCAATTAAATCTGGCAGCTATCAGCGCAAACTGCTGGCCACGCTGGAAACCGCCATTTCCAATCAACGCACCGAAGGCACCGGGCTCGATATATGGCGCCGCCATGTATGGGGCGACTGGATAAAGCCAGAACAACTGGTAATAGAGGCAGTGCTGCCCTCAATTGTAAACCGTACTACGGTAGATAGCAACTTTCACTGTTATGCGGTAGAGTCTGACTGGAGTGAACAAGCCAAGCATTTAAGCATGCGTTTGTTTGGCGGTGCGTTGAGTTTTCGGCACCACCACTTACTGTTGCAGCACAAATTCAGTTATATCATTTTTTATGTTCCGGAAACCGAACCTGTATGCATTGTATCGCCATGGAGCGAATCTAGCGATGATAAGGCCAATTGGAAGTATTTCTACGCTCTGCTGCAAGACGCCAACGCTCATCAGCTTAGGGCGGTGCTTACCAATGCCCATGGCTACAAACGGGTAGATCCGACACAGCTGGCTGAAGAAACCCGTTCTATGCTGGCCAAGGCCGCCTTTGGCACGGTACTCAACAATTACCGCAAGTCAATAACCTCTATTTACGACGAAGCCCGGGAGGCCATGCGGATCTTTCGGGAAATGAATTTACCTCTGCCGCGCATTTTTTTAACGTTGGCTGAAATCGTCACGGTAGACCAGCTTATGAGCAGCCTGGAGTCGCTAACCACGGGCGACCCCATACCACACAAACTTAACCAGTTGGCAATGCAGGCCAAGGCCATGGGGGTTATGGTGAGCAACTATTCCGCCCTGCAACTGGCCTTTGAGTCTCTCTTGGAACGCGAAACCGACAACCTGTACCTGCACAGAGCGCAGAACGATCCCTCTAGGATAGAGCTGGTTAACAACTTGCTAGATCTGGCTCAGGCCTTTAGCATAAAACCCAATTTGTGGCGTGCCCAGAATACTGTTCACCTTTTGGTAGACAGCCTTTCGCCGGGCACCATACCGGAAAAAATGAAACCGCTAGTCGCCCGCCTAGGCTTTGCGCCTGAAATGCTTAGCGCCAACAATCAATAAGGAATCTTCATGCCCAACAAAATGCGTTTATTAATAGTGTTGCACAGCCATCAGCCGGTTGGCAATTTTCATCACGTTTTCGCCATGGCAACGCAAAAATGCTATCGCCCGGTAATGGAGATACTTTACCAATATCCGGATTTTCGCATAGCTTTGCATTTTTCCGGCCCGCTTCTAATCTGGCTTAAGGAAAATGACAGCGAATTACTGGATATGATAGGCGCAATGTATGCCCGCGGCCAGGTGGAACTTTTGTCCGGCGCTTTTTATGAGCCGCTTTTGGCCGCCATTCCCCGGCGCGACGCCATTACCCAACTTAAAATGCAAAATGCGTTTTTACAAAAATATTTTAACGCCCAGGCAAATGGCTTTTGGCTGGCTGAGCGCATCTGGGAGCCGTCCCTGCCGGAGGTGGTGGCCCAGGCCAACTTGGGTTATACCATTGTGGACGACACTCATTTTTACTATGCGGGCCTTAACGATGAAGATATGTTCGGCTACCATCTTACTGAACGGGAAGGTCATGTTATGGCCCTATTTCCCACCAACAAACAGCTACGCTACGCCATACCTTTTCAAGACCCTGGCCAGACAGTGAATTTTTTAAAACAGAGCTATGAAAAGCACGGGCCAACCTGTGCCACATACGGCGACGATTGTGAAAAATTCGGTCTTTGGCCCAAAACATACAATTTGGTTATAGAGCGCGCCTGGCTTAAAAATTTTATAGAAACCATTTTGCAGGAACAAGATTGGCTGCAGCCTGATACTCCCGGCGCGGTTATGCAAAATTTTTCACCCAAAGGCAGAATATATCTGCCCACCTCGGCCTATGAGGAAATGCTTATGTGGGCGCTGCCCTGGCAGGTAACCCGCCAGATGGAGGAGATGATAGAGCAGCTTAAGCAAGAGAACCGTTATGAACAAATGCGGCGTTTCTTGCGCGGCGGCCTGTGGGAAAATTTTTTGGTTAAATACCGCGAATCCAACCTTATGCATAAAAAGATGCTGACTATCAGCAGCCGCCTGAACGCGGCGCAGCCACTGGCCTACGACCATTTGCTGCAAGCCCAGTGCAACTGCTCTTACTGGCACGGCCTTTTTGGTGGGCTCTACCTAAGCCATATACGCCATGCCGTGCACAGCAACTTAATTACTTCCGAGTCTTTGCTGGATGAGACAGAATTTGCCAAAAGCGGCCAGGCCATAAAATGCGGCACGCGAGACTTTGACCTGGACGGCAATGAAGAAGTTGTTTTTGCCTGCCCCAAGCTAGACCTTGTAATCCATCCGGCCTATGGCGGCTCTGTTAGCATGCTTAACTTGCGCGGCCCCAAATTCAACCTGGCCGACACGCTAACCCGCAGGCCTGAGGCCTACCATTCCTTATTCAACCAAGATAAGCACATCAATAGCAGTTGCGTGCTCGCCGATGGTGATAACAGTGATAGTGTTGAAGCTTTTTCCCCGCACGATAAAATTGTGGTCAAGGAAGAGGGGCTGGAAAATTTTCTGCTGTACGATTGGTATGAACGTGCGGTTTTTCAAGATCACGCTCTACCTTATCATACCGATCTGGACTCTTTCAATAAAGCCATTTTTACGGAATGGGGAGACTTTGTCGATCAGCCCTATACCCTACTTGCAGCTCACAAAAACAACACGCAAGCTGTTTGCCATATGCTACGGCATGGTCATATATGGTCTCCCGACGGTCCGTGGCCGCTTTCGGTGGAAAAAAGTTTCCACCTGCAAGCAAACGGCGGCCTGCGCTGCCATTATACGCTTAACAGCACAAACCAGCGCACCCCAGGCTTTATGTGGGGGGTGGAGCTCAACCTAACCCTGCTTTCTGATATTGATACCGAACGATATATTATGGCAGATGGCTTGCGGGTGGAGTTCAAAGATTTTTTCGCCGGACAAATGCCCATAGAAACCTTCAGCCTGATCAACAAAAGCGATGGTTTCAAGGTAGATTTCAAGCTAAGCCTTCCGGGCACGCTCTGGAGCTGGCCGGTATATACGGTAAGCCAGTCAGAGTCTGGCCTGGAGCGCACCTATCAAGGCACTTCCCTGGTTGTGTTGTGGAATCTCAACGGTGGCGAATTTAAAAAAGATTTTTCCCTGAGCATGGAAGTATGAAACGACATATTATCTTTTTGACCTTGAGCAACAATATGGATAAAAAATGGCTATACGCCGCAAACTAAACAAACGCCGATTAGAAGGATATAACTTAGGCAATGGAATTTCCCAACTTTAAAAAATATTTTGAAGCCGCCCAAGAGCTTAATAGCTGGCTTAGCTCTTGCCGTCTGTGCCCACGCCAGTGTGGCGTTAACCGCATAATGGGCGAAACCGGCTACTGCGGCGCCGGCACCTTGGCCCCGGTCAATATCACGCAGCTACATTTTGGCGAAGAGCCTCCTATCTCTGGCAGCAACGGCTCGGGCACTGTATTTTTTAGCGGCTGCACCCTTTCCTGCCTGTTTTGCCAAAACCACCAAATAAGCCGCCGGCAAGACAACCCCACTATGATGGGGGCTATTGAGCTGGCCGAGGCCTTTTTATCTTTACAAGAGCAGGGAGCCCACAACTTAAATCTGGTTACCCCTACTCCGCATTTAGTGGTTATATTAAAGGCGTTGGCCTTGGCGCGCGATATGGGATTAAACATACCAGTGGTGTATAACACCAGCGGTTATGAGCGCCTGGATACGCTGAAAGTCCTAAACGGTCTCATAGAAATATATCTGCCCGATTTCAAATATTTTGACGAAGATATAGCAGCGGAACTGTCCGATGCGGAAGATTATCCGCTGGTGGTGCGGGCCGCCTTGAAAGAAATGCTGGCCCAGGTGGGGCACTTGGCTGTAGATGAACAGGGCGTTGCCGTGAAGGGGCTTTTAGTGCGCCATCTGGTATTACCGCAAGGCAAGGCAGACTCGCCGGCCGTGCTTAAACGCCTGGCCAGTCTTTGCACCACTGATGTGTGGGTAAGCCTTATGGCGCAGTATACGCCTATGCATAAAGCGGCAACCAGAGAAGGGCTGAACCGGCCCATCAGCCGCGACGAATATGAAGAGGCTCTGGCTGCGCTTAAAAAACACGGGCTTAACAACGGCTTTATACAAGAATTAAGCTCATGCGGCACCGAGCGGGTGCCAGCATTCAAGAGCGACAAGGCACTTTAGTAACTTACCGCTATTTACGCAAAGAGCATAGTATATGAAAAAAAACATTCGCCCTCACATTGAATATGATATCAACCTATTCAGCCAACAAGACATATACTGGTTTAATGAAGGAACCCACTATCGCTTATATGATAAGCTAGGCAGCCATTTTCTAACCCACAACGGCAAGCCTGGCATTTACTTTGCAGTTTGGGCTCCCAATGCCGACCGGGTTTTCGTAATGGGCGAGTTCAACCAGTGGTGGCAGGAAGAACTGGAGTTGAAACCTTTGGACAGTTCTGGCATTTGGCATGGGTTTGTGCCCGGCGTAACTAAGGGGCAGAGTTACAAATACCGTATTCACTCGCGTTTTGCCGGCTACAGGGTTGACAAAGCCGATCCCTTTGCCATCCATGCTGAAACCCCGCCTTTCACCGCATCTAAGGCCTGGAGTTTGGATTATACCTGGAACGACAACGCTTGGATGCAAGCCCGCGCTCAAAACGATGTAATGCGGGATCCCATGAGTATCTATGAAATGCACCTGGGCTCTTGGCGGCGTGACCCCAATAACCCCAAACGCTTTCTAAGTTACCGCGAGCTGGCCCCGCTGCTGTGTGAATATGTAACCTATCTTGGCTTTACCCACATAGAGTTTTTGCCGCTGATGGAACATCCGTTTTATGGTTCCTGGGGTTATCAAAGCACTGGTTATTTTGCCCCCACCAGTCGCTACGGCACGCCCGAAGACTTCATGTTTCTGGTAGACAGCCTGCATCAGGCCGGGATAGGGGTTATTCTGGACTGGGTGCCTTCACACTTTCCCTCTGACCAACACGGATTAAGCTTCTTCGATGGCACTCATTTATTTGAACATGCCGATCCACGCAAAGGCTTTCATCCAGACTGGCAGAGCTATATTTTCAACTACGGCCGCAATGAAGTGCGCTCCTTCCTTATGAGCAGCGCCTGTTTCTGGCTGGATAAAATGCATATTGACGGAATTAGGGTGGATGCGGTTGCATCTATGCTTTACTTGGATTATTCACGCGAGGGCAACCAGTGGATCCCCAATCAATTTGGAGGCCGCGAAAATTTAGAGGCCGTGAGTTTCCTGCAAGAGTTTAATAAGGAAATCTATCAATCATTCCCTGGGGTGCACACCACGGCCGAAGAGTCTACCGATTGGCCCATGGTAAGCCGCCCCACTTATTTGGGTGGTTTGGGCTTTGGCTTTAAGTGGGACATGGGGTGGATGCATGACACCTTAACTTATATGGAAAAGAATTCCATCTTCCGCCAGTTCCATCACAACCAAATTACTTTCCGTATGCTATATGCCTTTAGTGAAAATTTTGTATTGCCTTTAAGCCACGATGAAGTTGTGCATGGCAAAGGTTCTTTAGTCAATAAAATGCCAGGAGACGACTGGCAAAAATTTGCCAACTTACGCTTACTGCTTTGCTATATGTATGCCCAGCCCGGCAAAAAGCTGCTCTTCATGGGCGGGGAAATTGGGCAGTGGCGCGAATGGAACCATGATGATAGTTTGGATTGGCATCTAACCAACTACCCCAATCATGCCGGCATACAGAATCTGGTGCGTGATCTTAACCATATTTACAGAGAGCAAAAAGGCCTTCACCGCAAAGATAACCAGCAAGGTGGTTTTGAGTGGATAGATTGCAACGATTATCAGGCCAGCACCCTGGTAATGCTGCGTAAGGGAGATAGCGCTGGGGATGAAT
Source organism: Desulfarculales bacterium (assembly GCA_031554335.1). GTDB lineage: Bacteria > Desulfobacterota > Desulfarculia > Desulfarculales > Desulfarculaceae > JAIRYI01. Next base: position 91,842 of record JAVBVK010000003.1, on the reverse strand, counting down.
TGATAGCCGCCTTTAACTTTACCCCTGTGCCTCGCTACAATTATTGGGTGGGAGTGCCACACCCCGGCTTTTGGCATGAACTTTTAAACAGTGATTCGCATATTTATTGGGGAAGCGATCTTGGCAATAACGGAGGCCGGCACAGCATAGATGCGCCTTGCCATGGTCACCCCTATCATCTGGAAATTACCCTGCCACCCTTAAGCGCTGTATTTTTCAAGGCTCCTGGCACCACTGGCTAGCTGGCCTAACATAATGTATTCCTGCCACCCTCGGCGGGCATGAAGCCCGCCGAGGGTAAAATTTAAACCTTCAAAATCCGCCGTGCGGCTTCGTTCTGCGCTTCAGTAATAAAGGGTACTTTCGTTTCCCGCTCCATCTCCCGGTTAGACGAAGCTATATCTTCACGGCTTATGTCGCAAACACGGAATTTACGCGCGCCCGCCATAAACTGCTGCAAACCCGCGCCCATTTTGTCTAGGCAAGTCCACATGGCAATGGCGCCAAATGGCAACTCTTGCATGGCCTGCCTGCCCACTATTTTCTCCACGCTCTGATAGCCGGCAAAAATCTCTTCCGCCGTGGCACCTATATCAGACACGGTTTTAGGCAACTTGTCCCAGTTGCCATTTACCTTAATGCGGTTAGCCGGTCTCAGCACACCTTCTATGTTTGCGCCCAGGAAGCCAGGAATCATCATGGCGCGCCCCATACAAATAAGCTTGGTGTAAGGCGAGGTAAGAGCAAGTCCTTTGAAAATAGCGCTGGAAGAGGCAAAGCCTCCGGCCATGGCCATATCCACCACCGGCATGCCTTGCGCTTCCAAAGCTTTGGCATATTCATAAGTTTTAGCATGCAGCAATATGGACGGCACGCCCCAGTGTTGCATCATGTCCCATGGGCTCATGCCCGTGCCGCCGCCCGAACCGTCAATAGTAAGCAAATCCAGCTTGGCCTCTGAAGCCAGGCGAATGGCCATGGCCAGGCCTTCCATGCCATAGGCGCCGGTTTTAAGCGATATTTGCTTAAAGCCCAATGTTCTTAAGTAAGCTACGTTGTTTAAAAAATCCTCGCGCACTTCTTCATAGCTGTTGCGGTTGGTATAGCCCAGGCGGCTGTGGCGGGCAAAGTCGTGAATCGCGCCAGCCTTGAATGCGGCCTCTACTTCCGGCATGGTTGGGTCTGGGTCTAAAAGATAGCCGCGCGCCTTTAAGAACTTGGCGTATTCTATATCATTCACCTTTATTTCACCGCCAATATCTTTGGCACCCTGCCCCCACTTCAGCTCAATAATCACCTTATCCGGATACTTCTCCATGACGTATTCCGCCACACCATTACGGGTGTCTTCCACATTGAGCTGCACAATGATGGAACCGGCGTTATTATAGTACCTGTAATAGGTATCGATACGCCGCTCCAACTCCGGAGCCTTGATCACTCGCCCGTTTTGAATTATAGATTCCTGGTCAACCCCAACTACGTTTTCACCAATAACAATGGGTATGCCGCATATCGCACAGCCAGCGGCGAAAGACTCCCAGTATTTCGCGGCAATAAAGGTGGAGCCTAGGGCACCCGTCATAAAAGGTAAGTTGCATTCGGTTTTAACTTGGTGGCCAAAGCTGGTTTTTAGGTCAACGTCGGTAAATAATACGTCGCCCTTGGCCGCCGCCGCTGGCGCGCCTTTGGCGCCATAGTTATAGCCTTGAATGTGTAAAGCGTGATATCCCAAACCAATGGCTGCGCTGCTGGAACTGCCTGCGGTAATCAAACCAAAATCTCTGGGGTATAGAACTTCTCTTCCCCGCAAGCTGGAAAGCCATACCTCGCACTTGCCTATACAGTCAGCGCGGCATAAAGTACACAACCCCGATTCCGCGGGGTTACCGCGATTGGTGGTAGACAACACATCGTTGCTTTTTGATAACTGCAGCATAAATAAAACTTCTCCTTTCTAACTACTCAAATATCGCAGCCATAATTGCTGGCGGTTTAAACAAGCGCCAGCCTCAGGCCCGGCTTCTGCCAAAAGGTAAACTAGCAAAACTTAATAACACGGGGTTGTTATGGCTGGAACAAAGCGGGCAAGCAGCTTGGAACACGCTTGCGCAGAAACAATAGAAAGGCAGGAGCAAAAAACAAAAAACCCGCTCAACCGGTAGGGTGACCAGCGAAGCGGATTTCTAATATGCAACTACAAAAACTCATGTTAAGCGGCACAAGCGACTGTGCTCCTTTTTGCAAAACAACTTGTTGTCCATGCGGCTAAACGCTAAAAGCGAGCACCCCACGTATTAAGTAATTCTAGCAACAATGCAATTAGCGCGCAACTATGTATTGTTAGCTTATTTCATGAAATAAACATAACAGGCCTTCGCGCAATAAAAAGCCCGCGCCACCTTGGGCGCGGGCTTACATTTTTAGGTGCCATTACAATATGGTATGGGGTGTTAACCCTGTTTGATGGCCTCTTCCACCGCGCCTTGTACCAGCCCCTGTATTTCCGCAAGGCGCTCAGGGCGCTCCGCCTCAAAACGCATTACCAAGTTCGGGCCAGTGTTGCTGGCCCGAACCAGCCCCCAGCCGTCGGCAAAAGTAACCCTTACCCCGTCTATATCTATAACCTGATATTTGCTCTTCATGGCCTGACTCACCCGCTCCACCACTTTGAATTTGAGCTCATCCGGGCAGGTTGCCCGTATTTCCGGGGTGCTGTAGGTTTGGGGCAGATCGGCCAGCCAGGTAGAGAGCGGTGCGCTGTTTTGCGCGAGAAGCTCGGCAAAACGCATGCTGGCGTAGATACCGTCGTCAAAGCCGAACCAGCGGTGCTTGAAAAAAATATGGCCGCTCATCTCTCCGGCCAGAAGCGCTCCGGTTTCCGCCATTTTTTGTTTAATTAAACTGTGTCCGGCCTTCCACATAATGCCATTGCCGCCGCGCTTTTTAATATCATCATACAAATTTTTGCTGCATTTAACCTCGCCAATAAAAGTGGCGCCAGGGTTATCGCTTAAAATGGAGCGCGCCAGAATACAAAGCAGCATATCTCCCCAGATGGGAGTGCCATTTTCATCGATAATGCCCACGCGGTCGCTGTCGCCATCGTAGGCTATTCCGGCGCGCAGTTTTTTGGCGCGTACCACTTCCTGTAAATCTCTTAAATTGGCCTCCACCGTGGGGTCTGCCTCGTGGTTGGGGAAATTGCCGTCCATCTCGCAGTAAAGCGGTTCCACCTTTATACCCAGTTTCTCCATGAGCTTGGTGGCGACCGGCCCAGCAGTGCCGTTGGCCGCGTCCACCGCCAGGTGCAAAGGCGCTGCCAGCTTAATATCGCGGCTCACATAATCTATATAAGGCTCAACAATAGGGCTTTGGCTAACACTGCCCCGGCCCTTGGCAAACGAGCTGTGCTGGCTCATTTGGTAAAGCTTTTGTATTTCTTCGCCAAAGATGGTGGTCTTGCCCAGCATCACCTTAAACCCGTTATATTCTTTAGGGTTATGGCTGGCGGTTATCATTACCCCGCCTTGGGTTTTATAATGCCACACCGAAAAATAGAGCAATGGCGTGGGGCATACGCCTATATCAATAACTTTACGGCCGCTGGCCAACAGCCCCTCCAGCAACAGATCGTGGTAATGGGGTGAAGACAGGCGGCAGTCTTGCCCCAGAGTTATTTCTTTCACCCCATGGTTCTCCATATAGGTGCCAATAACCCTTCCCAGCAGGCTCACATCGGCATCGCTTATTTCTTTATCCACCACTCCACGTATATCATATTCTCTAAAAATTCCTGGCTGCATTGCCATTAAGCCTCCTGTTATTGTTTTTTAATTATATGCTATGGCGTGTTGCCCACATCATGCTTTGCCTATGCCACTGCCTCCAAAAAGGCCAGCTTGCTTTTGGCGGGAATTAAAAGCGGGGTGGTAAGCCCGGCTGGCAGCAGCCAGGTCTGCCCGGCGCCAACCTGCATGGGGGCAAAATAACCACCAGGAGAGCACATCTGCCCTTCTCCTTCCAGCACAAAAAGTACCCTCAATTTGGCCCCCCCCCACCAGGGACGGTATGTCTGCGTGGCATCCACCTTAAGCAGGGCAAATGTCGGCGTCTCCACTAAAAGACGCAGGCGGTTGGGCGCGCCGTATATCTCCAGCCGGCGCACGGGCTCAGAAGGAGCGTGCCCGCTTAAAGTTATAGCCTGCAGGGCCTTTTCATGGTGTAGTTGGCGCATGGCTCCATTTACGTCGGGACGGTTCCAGTCATGAAAGCGATAGGCCGCGCTGCTGGGCTGCTGCAGTTCAAAAATGGCCAACCCAGGCCCCACGCTATGCACTGTGCCAGATGGCAAAAAAAATGTATCGCCGGCCCGGGCTGGCACCTTGGCCAGCAAATCGGTAAGGTCTCCGCGCTCCACCGCCTCTTCCACCTCCTGGCGGCCCGCGCCAATCTTTAGCCCCATTACAATTTCCGTATCGTCGCGGTCGGCGTGCAGCACATGCCACACCTCCCCCATCTCTTCCTTGTACTTTTTTTCTTCCTCATCGCCATGCACCTGCACGCTAAGCCAATCACCCACGTTCAGCAGCTTTAAGGTAAGAGGAAATTCGCCATTGCCACTGTCGCCGGTCAGCATACGGCCAAACTGCCCGTGCAGCTCGTCCAGCCCCATGCCGGCCAAAGCGCCTTCCGCCACCTTATTCACATATTGCTGCGCGCTGGCCAGCCAAACTTCTCCCACTCCCGGCTCCACCTGCAAGTGCTCGGACAAGGGGCCCAACATTTTGGAGGCGCCCCAAACTTTGGTTACGGTTATAGGCTGTAAACGCACAGGTGAAAGAATACTCATGCCTAACTCCTTTAAGTTAATAAAGACGCTTGCGCCGGTTGAAAAATATAAATTCAAGACCAACACCCAGGTGCCCGGTACTCCGGCATGAAGCCTAAGGTTTGACACCTGTTCATCTTTTATATATTACTAAAAATGTATGCGGATAAAAAGAGAAAACAGCCATATTAGCCTGAGGGCACATGGCTACCGCGGACAATATACTTAATTTATTGAATAATTATCCAACAAATTATGAGCGTACCTGGCTGGACGGCTAACCTATTTGATCGCTAGCTGTACAAAACAGCAATTATCCCCAAGGCCAGACAATAGGGGAAAAACCCCCAAATTTGCCCCTTGTTGACTAGGCGCCCCACCAGGCTTAGCGCCAATAGCCCGCTCAGGCCGGCAACCAGGGTACCGGCCAATACGGGGCCAGTGCTAATGGCGCTGGTTATTTCGCGCAAATGCAGGGACTCCAAAAGAACCGCGCCGCAAATGGCTGGGATGGAAATTAAAAAAGAGAACTTAAAAGCCAATTGGCGCTCTAAACCCAAAAAGAGCCCGGCGCTTATAGTGGCGCCCGAACGGCTTAAGCCCGGCGTAATGGCCATGCCCTGCACTAACCCAATGATGGCCGCCAGCAGCCAGGACATCTTCCCCAGGCCAATGTTCTTCCGCGGCTGATAAAGCTTGGTCAGCAATAAAAGCGCTCCGGTAAGCATTAAGGTAAAGCCCACAATGGCCAACGAGCTGAACATATCAATAAAAATTTTACGGAAGCACAAGCCTATGATGGCGGTGGGCACGCTGGCAATTATTACTAAAATAAGAAGCTTACGCCCGTAGTTGCCCTCTGGGCCGCGATCCACGAAGCTTTTAAGCATCATGATTATTTCGCGCCGCAAAAATATAAGCACCGCAAGCAGAGTTCCCACGTGCAGCATGAGATCAAAAAAGATCTCTGGTTCCTCCAACCCCATAATATGCTGCGCCAACACTAAATGCCCGGAAGAGCTCACTGGAAAAAATTCGGTTAGTCCCTGCAACAGCCCCAGCACTATGGCTTTCCAGTAAAGCTCCATAAAATAATCCTCTGATAAAAGTTAAGCTGGCCTTATTATAGAGCTAAAGCATAAAAGCGGCCACTTGCTCATTGGCTGTTTGTCGTTTTTCCAGCCATGCTAAAGTTTCTTGCATTGCCAAAAAAAATGTTATAATATTAAAGCAATCATTAGGTTACTAGTTTCACTTAGTTATCCAATAAATTTTTATTTTTTTGGATGCCGGGTAAAAAGGCTGCTTGACTTCTGGGCTAAGGTTGGTTAAAAATAAGTAATTAACTTAACGCCTTGAGATGTATAATCTTAACTGTTGCCTGCTTGTTGTGGCCATCAGTCAGTGGTGTAGACCTTTTAGTTTTTTATGTTGCAATAAATCTCATTATTTTTCTTGAAAAGGATAACTTATGAATAAATCACAGTTGATTGAAGCTTTGGCCAAAGCCGAAGGGCTGACTATCAAAAAAGCTGAAACGGTTATCAACACCATGTTCAGCACCATTGAAGATGCGCTGGCCAATGGCGACCGAGTGGAAATAAGAGATTTCGGCAGCTTCAAGGTTAAAGAATATGATGGCTATCAAGGGCGTAACCCTAAAACTGGCGAGATCATATCTGTAAGCAAGAAAAAACTACCTTTTTTTAAAGTCGGCAAAGAACTTAAAGAAAGCGTGGATAAAAATAAAGAATAAATAAGAATTTTTATTTTAGCGTCGCTATCAGGTCTGGAAATCAGTAACCAGCGCGCAACAGACGCGTGTGAACCCCGTCAGGTCCGGAAGGAAGCAGCGGTAAGCAATGGCAGACTGTGTCGCTTTATTCTGGCCAATGGTTAAAGCTTGGTGGCGACGCCTTTTTTCTTAACAATTGATTAGTTACCGCTACTCCAGCCTTAAAGCGGCCCTGCCGCCTTTGCCTGCTTTTTATCATAATTTGCCTGGCGCGCGCATGGCTGGCCCCATTGAGGCTTAAAAAGGAACTTGAAATGAAATATGTGGTTTTAGTAGGCGACGGCATGGGTGACTACCCCATTGCCGAGCTTAAGGGGCAAACGCCCCTGGCCGCAGCCCCCACTCCCAATATGGACCTAATTGCCCGGCAAGGGCGCCTGGGCCTAACCCAAACCATACCAGCAGATCGCCAACCAGGCTCAGATACGGCCAATATGGCGCTTATGGGGATTGACCCATCTGGCTACCTGTGTGGGCGAGGCCCCATGGAGGCGGCGGCCATGGGTTTAAATTTAGCCGATGACGATATTGCTTTTCGTTGCAATTTCGTGCAATTAGGGTTCAAGCCAAATGGTTCCATCGTTATGGAGGACTATGCCGCCGGGCATATCAGTTCTGAGGAAAGCCACCAACTTATTGCGCTTTTGCAGCAAAAGCTGGGGCACCCAGCTCTCGCCTTTTACCCTGGAGTAAGCTTTCGCCATGTGCTGGTTTGGAAAAATGGCCCAACTAAGGCTCCCACGGTTCCTCCCCACGACTACAGCGGCCAGCAGGTAGGCCATCTTTTAGATGATAAAGGCCCTCTGGGCCAAGTTGCGGCTGTCATCAAGAGCTCCTGGCCCCTGCTTCAAGACCACCCCATAAACCAGGCACGCGCCGCGCGCAACAAATCTCAAGCTAACTCCATCTGGCTGTGGGGGCAAAGCGCCCGTCCGGCCTTTCCCACCTTGGTTGAGCGTTTTGCCCTTAAAGGCGTGGTAATTACCGCGGTGGATTTGGTGCGGGGCTTGGGCAAAATGGTGGGCCTCAATATTGTGGACGTGCCCGGCGCCACCGGCTATCTGGACACCAACTACCAAGGTAAAGTGGATGCGGCCCTAAACGCTTTGGCCGCCGGCCATGACTTTGCTTTTATTCATGTGGAAGCGCCGGATGAAGCCAGCCACGAAGGCAAGCTGGACCTTAAAATGAAGGCTATTGCCGACTTTGACGCGCAGGTGGTGGGCCCCTTGCTTGCCGGCTTGCAAAAACTGGGGCCAGCCAGAATATTATTGGCCACCGACCATTTCACCCCCATCAGCACCCGCACTCACTCCCGCGATGCCATTCCCTTTGTTTTATGGGGAGAAGGCGTTGCCCACAACCAGGGCTTGGCCTATAACGAAGCGGCGGCCATGGCCACCGGTTTGTTTGTGGATGGAGCCCACAACCTGATCGAAGAGCTGGTGAAAAAATGAGCCGGCCCCATCGCCTTGAACTGCGCCCCATTTATGCTGACCTGGACGCCATGGATGTGGTTTATTACGCGAACTATTTGCGTTTTTTTGAACAGGGGCGCACCGAGCTTATGCGCGAGACCGGTTTTGCCTATGCCAAGGTGGAACAGGCGGGCTTGCACTTTCCCGTAACCGAGGCGGGCGTACGCTATCGCAGTCCTGCCCGTTACGATCAGCTTTTATATCTCGATACGTGGATATCCTGGATTAAAAAAGCCTCATTACGTTTTGAATACGCTCTCTTGCGCCAGGATGAACAGCAGCTTGTAACCCTGGTCACAGGCTTCACCACCCATGGCTGCATTACCCATCAGGGCAAAGTGGCTCCCCTGCCTGCCTGGATAAAACATGCTCTAGCTCCCTTTGTCATTGCCTAAGCTACTTGCTTGACTAGCAACAGTGGTATGATATCATTACCATAATTAACGATGATGATAGGCGCGCCTGGTCTTCCGGATGTGCGCTTTTTATCTTACCTTGGCTCTTATCTCGTATAAGGCTGTAGAAGGCGCTGGCTGTCTTAAATGAGGCTGATTGTTAGTTTACTGTTTCTCCCATAAACGCAAAATATAGAATATAAGTTAGTGCCCAAGCTATGCCTCTCTCAAAACACAAATTGATGGCCGCCGATTTATACGAGCCAATGCGCGCCACAGGGGCTGGCGTGTGGCAGCTCAGTATAACCAATAATTGGCGCAGCCTAACTATAAACCAGGAATTTTTACAGCTCCTGGGCTACAACCAACTTAGCTTCCCCACTGACTATCAACAGATAAAGAAAAAATTGTTCCAGCCCCAGGATAGCATTATCTTTGAGATGGATATTGAGGACTATCTGCGACATGGTAAAAACCCGTTTTGCGGAACTTACCGGCTATGGAATCAAGGCCAACAGCAGTGGCAGCGTGTACGCATGGCCGCGGCCAGGCTTACCCCCCACCGCCCTCGCCACAATGAAACCCTGCTCTCCGGCATGCTGCAAAATTTGGATTTCAACGAATACGCGGCAGATAACAGCCTGTGGCAGCCCGCTGAGGGAGTCGAGCTGTCGCCAGAGTTGCAAAGCTTGGTTAGCGAAATACTAGAGGCTAGCGATGGCCCCAGTTTGGATGCGGCGGCCACCCTGGAACTGCCCACGGCCAGCCAATTGCAGGAAATAATATCCCTTAATTGCGGCTCCGCGCAAAGCCTGCAGAGTCTTATGGACTCGGTGCCTTTGCCATGCATTTTCACCAATAAAGATTTTGAGTACATTGGTTGCAACGACGCTGCCGTGCAATTGTTCGGCTGCTCTGATAAAAGCGATTTTTCGCGGAAGTTTGAAGGCTTTTTCCCGCCGCTGCAGCCCGATGGTAAAGACAGCTTAACCATGCGCGAAAAGCATCTTGAAAACGCTTTCAAACACGGCAAATCGGTTTTTGAATGGACCTATCAACTCAGCAATGGCGACCTCATACCCGCTGAGGTGACGCTGGTCAGGCTGGACAGCGCCAATGAATACATTACCATGGCTTACATTAAAGATCTGCGCGAACTCAAAGAAAAAGATAAGGCCATCAACCGGGAGCGGGAATTGTTGCAAACCACGCTGGATAGCAGCCCGGTGTGCTTTGTCATTTTGGTAAACGGGGTAGTGCGCTTTGCCACCAACTATACCAATTTTATTTTGGGCGCCCAAGTGGGAGACCGACTCACCGACTTCTATATAGACCAGGACAGCAGGGAGCAATTTTTGGCCGACCTGGGCCGTGAAGGCATCATCAACTGGCGGCTGGTAACTCTAAAAGGAGCCCAAGGGCAAAGTTTAGACATGCTTACCAATGCCTTTGTGGCCGAATACTATGGCGAGCACTGCATAATGGCCTGGTTTTTAGATGTCACGGAAATACGGGTAGCCGACGAACGCATGCGCATTATGCTTGACTCCATGCCGCTGTGCTGTATTTTCTGGGACGAAAATCTCAAGAGCCTGGACTGCAATCAGGCGGTGGTCAAGCTTTTTGGCCTTGAGAGCAAGCAACAGTTCATGGACAATTTTTTTGACTTTTCCCCTCCGCTGCAGCCCAATGGCCGCAGCACCCAAGAAGCATGGCACGCACTAATGGAGCAGGCTTTCCTGGGCGGGCATTACCAATTTGAGTGGATGCACCAGAAAAAAGGTGGCGAACCACTCCCCACTGAAATAACTCTTACCAGGGTGTTGCATGGCGATAAATTCATCGTGCTTGCTTACCTGCGCGACCTGCGTGAACTTAAAGCCAAAGAAGCGGCCCTGGATAAAGAAAGGGTGCTGTTAAAGACTGTGCTGGATTCCAGCCCGGTGTGCTTCATCATCTGGGTGGATGGAGTAGTGCGCTTTGCCGCGCCCTACGCTCAAGATTTTTTTGGCGCGCAAATAGGCGACCCGTCGCTGCGCTATTATATCACCCAGCAGGAGCATGATGATTTTTTCCATAATATAATGGCACTGGGTAGCATAAATTGGCAGGTGGTATCTATGCGCGCATCCGATGGCACGATAAAAGACATGCTGGCCAATGCGTTCCAGGCTGAATACTATGGCGAGCAGTGCGTTATGTCTTGGTTTTTAGATATTACCGACATACGCGAAAAGGAACGCCAGTTAAGTTTGGCCCGCGACGCCGCTGAGGAAAGCACCAAAGCCAAAGGCTATTTTCTGGCCAACATGAGCCATGAAATAAGAACCCCCATGAATGCCATCCTAGGCATGACCCAACTGGTTTTAGGTAGCGAGGGCCTGAACGCCCATCAACGCGACTATCTGGAAAAGGCCGAACACTCGGCTAAAGCCCTCTTGCGCATCTTAAATGATATTCTGGATTTTTCCAAGATAGAGGCCGGCAAGATGGAAATTGAGATGGTGGATTTTGCCCTTGATGCGCTATTGCAGGACTTATTCAAGGTAATGGAAACTAAAGCTGACAACAAAGGTGTACTGCTTAGGCTGAATATTGCCCAAGATGTGCCATTGCGTTTGGTGGGCGACCCCTTGCGATTGAACCAGGTGCTCCTCAATCTTACCGACAATGCAATCAAATTCACCGAAAAAGGGCTGGTCACCATTCAGGTGGAGTGCGAGCGGCAAAGTCAAGATGAAGCCATATTGCGCTTCTGTGTGAGCGACTCAGGTATCGGGCTTACTTCCAGCCAGTTGGAACGCCTGTTTTCTCCCTTTACTCAAGCCGACAGTTCCACTACCCGCCGCCATGGCGGCACGGGCTTGGGCCTGGCCATCTGTAAAACTTTAGTGGAGATGATGGGCGGGCAAATATGGGCCACCAGTCAGGCCGGCCAGGGCGCAAGCTTTTACTTTACTACCACCCACGCTATTTCTCACAAGCCGGGACAAAAGGCGGATGCCGGCCAGCATCAGTGGGAGAACGCCCGCTTTGAAAAAACCAATATTATGGTAGCGGAGGACAATCTCCTTAACCAGGTTGTGGCCAAAAAGATGCTGGAGAACTTGGGTTGTCAAGTGAGTGTTGCCAGTAATGGCAAGCAGGCGGTTGACATGGCTTTGCGGGGGGATTTCGATCTCATCTTCATGGATATCCAGATGCCTGAAATGGACGGCCTTACCGCCACCGAACGCTTGCGCGAATATGGGCATTTGGAAAACCTGCCCATTGTGGCCATGACCGCTCACGCCATGGTGGGCGATAAAGAAAAAAGCCTGGCCGCCGGCATGAACGACCATTTAACCAAACCCATAGACAAAAGAGAGCTTATAGCTATTTTAAACCGCTGGCTCAATAATTAGGTGGCCTATGCAGCTTACCCGCCTTATACGCCTTATGAGCATTATAAGCGACATAAAGCTCAATCCCAAAAGCAACCCCGACAGCCTGTGCGCGCGCTTTGCCATTTCCCACCGCCAATTTTACAAAGACCGCGACACCCTGATGGAGTTGGGTTTTAGGTTTCACTTTTCCCGCCGCCGGGCTCGCTTAATTTTGGATGAAGAGCCTGGCGGCGCATTCAAGTTGGAAGGGTTTGTCGCGCTTATGCTGGCTGTGCAACGCGCGGCCCAAGAAGATGACTTGAACCTGGTGCTAAGCGGCATGAACGCGCTTAAAGGCTTATTACCCCTGCTGCCGCCCCCAAATATAAAAGCCATGACCGCGGCACTGAACCAGGCAGTACTGCATAATACCCTGAAATGCCCACAACAGGTGCTGGACGAGGCCTTTGCCTGCATACAAGACGGACGCCGGGTAGTGGTGCTGTTAAAAAAGCTGGAACCACAGCTTATGCTGGATTTGGAAGAACTGATACTACGGGAGGGCGTTCTCTATCTGGTCTCGCCCACTATGCCAGTCGATCATCCTCTGGCCACCCTGCTGGCCTTTCAAGATGACCACACCAAACTCTTTTCCCGCCTGCGCCTGGGGCTGGCTGTGGAACACATACGCAAAATAGTACCTACGCCTTTTTTCAGCCAACGCGCTTTCAGTTAGGCCTTGTTTCATAAATAACTCCTAACGCCGCCAGGGTCGGGTTTATGCGGCGGCATAGCCGCTGGCAGCCCGCCGGCAACCACGCTTTGCGGCCATGATGTCTTTCAAATCTCCAACCGGGGAATTTATGAAACAAACTCTCATTGTTTTTATGCCTTGCCCTCTTTTAGCAACTTGGCCCAACTGTCGCGCAGGGCTACAATGCGGTTGAACACCGGCCGGCCCGGCTGGCTTAGCTCTTGGTCGGCACAAAAATAGCCCTGCCGCTCGAACTGGCAGCGCTGGCCAGGGGCAAGCGTAGCCAGACTGGGCTCGGCATAGACGGTTATTTCTTTTAAGCTTTCCGGATTAAGCTCATCTAGGCCCTCGGGGCGGGGATTGACAAACAGCCGGTCGTAAAGCCTGGTGCGCACAGGCAAGGCATAAGCCGCGCTCACCCAATGGATAGTGCCTTTGACCTTGCGTCCATCGGGCGAGTCTCCGCCTTTGGTGGCCGGGTCATAGCTGCAAACAAGCTCTTTTATGTTGCCCTGCTCATCTTTAACCACCCGTTGGCAGGTGATGTAATAGGCGAAACGCAAACGCACTTCCCGGCCTGGGGCCAAACGGAAAAACTTTTTAAAAGGCTCTTCCATGAAATCGCTTCTTTCAATGTACAGCTCGCGGCCAAAAGGCACCTTGCGGCTGCCCATACGCGCCGGTTCATCGGGGAAATAAGGAATGTCCAGTTCTTCGCTCGTGCCCTCGGGGTAGTTTTCAATAACCACCTTAAGCGGCTCCAGAACCGCCATTACCCTCTTAACCGTGGGGTTCAAATCGTCGCGCAGGCTTTGCTCCAGCCAGTCCATCTCTATCCAGCTGTCGCGCTTGGCCACGCCAATACGTTCGCAAAAGCTGCGGATGCTGCTGGCCGTGTATCCCCGGCGGCGCAAACCCACCAGGGTGGGCATGCGCGGGTCGTCCCAGCCATCCACCAATTTTTCCTGCACCAACTGCAGCAACTTACGTTTGCTGGTCATGGTATATTCCAAATTGAGCCTGGCAAATTCTATTTGCTGCGGCCGGGGCTTGGGCATATCAAGCGCCTCCAGCGCCCAATCGTACAGGGGACGGTGATCTTCAAATTCCAAGGTGCATAAGGAATGGCTTATGCCCTCCAGCGCATCGGAAACGGCATGAGCATAGTCGTACATAGGGTAAATGCACCAGGCATTGCCCGTGCGGTGGTGGTATGCCTTGCGAATGCGGTAGAGCACCGGATCGCGCATATTCAAATTGGGGCTCTGCATATCTATTTTAGCACGCAGCACTTTGGCTCCGTCGGCAAAGACGCCTTCTCGCATTTGCTGAAAAAGCAGCAGGCTCTCCTCAACCGGCCGCTCCCGCCAGGGGCTGTTTTGCCCTGGCTGAGTTAGGGTGCCGCGGTATTCGCGCATTTCCTCAGCACTCAGATCATCCACATAGGCATGGCCTTTTTTGATAAGCTCCACAGCGAATTCATAGAGCTTTTCAAAGTAGTCGGAGGCAAAAAAGAGGCCATCGTTCCAGTCAAAGCCCAGCCAACGCACGTTATCTTTGATGGACTCCACATACTCCACATCTTCTTTCACCGGGTTGGTGTCGTCAAAACGAAGATTGCACTGTCCCTGGTAGTCACGGGCCATACCAAAGTTGAGGCAAATGGACTTGGCATGGCCGATATGCAGATAGCCATTGGGTTCTGGAGGAAAGCGGGTGAGTATTTTTGGGTACCTGCCCAAGTCTTCTTCTATGCGGGTACGAATAAAATTTCCGACCGGAAGCTCAGAATTATGGTTGTGCTCTTTCATTTTCCACCTGCGCGCTCTCGCTAACCCATTAATAGCAACAAAAATTTTTATTAGGTTATCAGACTATCAGCAAAAATATTTTTTTTCAAGCCAACGGATAAGTTGCCATAAAATTTATTCTTTTAGCGTTATGTCGTCTTTTATGTCCAAATTTAACACACCTTTAACTAACTATCTGAAAATTTTATTTAAATTAATTGCTTTTTTTGCTTGCAATAATCCTCGCGATTAATTATGCTCATAAGTGATCCAGGAGAGAGAAGGATTTGCTTTAATGAATATTTATGTTGGTAATCTGCCCTTTGCAACCTCTGATAATGATTTGAGGGATCTGTTTGGTCAAGTTGGTGGAGTTGTTTCCGCTAGGGTAATAACAGACAGGGAAACTGGTAGGTCTAGGGGTTTTGGCTTTGTGGAGATGGGCTCAAACGAAGAAGCCATGGAAGCTATTCAGCGTTTCCATGGTTACAGTATGAATGGGCGCAACCTCACCGTAAATGAAGCCAAGCCCCGCAGGTAATTTAAATCTCAAAAATTTGGGTGTAAGCACCCGTCATAGTTCAACCGCACCGTTTAGTTGCCTGGATCAAGCAAGAGAGCCGGAAAAGCCGGCTCTCTTCTTTTGTTTATTTATTCAGCTCGCAGCTCAAATTGGGCTTACGCTCTTCTATTTCTTCTTTGCGCTTTACATACTCATAACGCGCGCCCCAAATAAAAACCAGGCCAAATAAGTTTAGCGCCAAAAACAAGTTGGGTAAATCCATAATAAATTCGCCAAGTTTGCCCGCATGCCACGCCACGCTTAAGCCGGACAAATTACTGAGCCAAGCATAAAGCAACACGCCTATGGCGAACAATATCCACATAATAGGGGGAACGCTTACCCGGCCCGGCCCCAAGCCCTGCGCACAAGAACAGTTAGTGCTGGGCAATACCATGTGGCCAAGCCCGCTTTTAACACAAATACCCATGGGCTGATTACAGTCCGATTTAAAACGCAGTCCTTGCATAATAGCTCCTTCTTAGCGGCTCCATAACCGCTTTGTAAAAACTATAATGCTTTGCCCTTAAAAAGCAAGGCGCATAAAAAAGCCTTCCGCCGTTGGTTGCGGCGGAAGGCAACTAATTAATAACAAAGTTTAGCTGAAACGCAGACTGTGCTGGCTGCCGTTTTGCTCCACCAAAAGAGCGCCCAGTTCGGGCTTGGCCTTAGCCAAGGCCAGAGCCGCGTTGAGTTCCATGGCAAAGGCGGCGGTAGCCAAAGCGTCGGCCTGCATACAGGTAGGGGCCATGATGCTGGCACTGGCGTTTTTGGCGGCCAGCCCCGGGGTGATGGGATTTACAATGTGCCCGAACAGTTTGGCCTTATCGAAATAGGCCTCATAGTTGCCACTGGTGGCCACCGCGCGGTTGTTGAGTTCAAGCTGGGCCAGGTGGCCATTGGCATTCGCCGGGTCTTGCACCAGTATCTGCCAACCCTGGCCGCCCTGCTTGCCGTTAAGCGCGCGCATGTCGCCGCCGGCGTTTACCAGGGCATGTTTAATGCCAGCGGCGGCCAAGCCTTCCACAGCCCTGTCAACAATATAGCCCTTGGCTATGCCGTCTAAGGTAACGGCCATGCCGGGGCGGGTGAAGTTTACGGAATTACCGGCAAGGCTCATTTTGCCAAAGCCCACCAGTTCGCTGGCTTCAGCCAGGTTATGGCTATCCAGGCTGACGCCGGCGCGCATGGTAGACTCTACCGTGTTCAGCAGCGGCAAAATGGTTATGTCAAAGTGCTTGCCGGAAAGGGCGTACAACTGGGCGGAGGCGTTAAGCACCTGCATAAGCTCGGTGGGCGCGCCGGTCAGCCTGCCGGTGTCGTTAAGCACCGCCAACGGAGAGCTTGCGCTGAAGCGGGTAAGCATTTCTTCCAGGCGAGCCATTTCCGCAAAAGCGCCGTTAATGGCGTCTTCAGCTTTGGCCTTGCTTTCATCAAGCACGGTAAGCTGCACATAGGTACTCATCATGGTGCGGGTTTGCCGCGCCTGATGCAGGCTTGGCGAAAAGCGCTCGCTGAACATCACGGGGGCCGCCGCGGCGGCAATTACGGTTCCTGCACCAGCCAAACCCAGCATGCGCAAAAAGTTGCGGCGTTCAGGATTTATTTCAGACTTCTTCATGTTATTCATCCTCCGTTATTAACTGGCTAGTGAGGTAAGCTACCTAACGTTTCAGCATTGGTCGTTTTAATTTCATTAAAAGCATGCAGCACTTTGGTGGGGCAGGCAATGGCCGCCACTTCCTCGGCGTTTGCGCCCACGCTCTTTTTATAATCCACTTTAATGCCCAGGTCGGTCACTAAAAATACCGCTTCCGGCCCCTTGCGCACGCACATCTGGCAAGAAATGCAGCCCTTGCTGCAAATGGCGCGCACCGAGGCGCCCTTTTCCGGATTACGGCATTCTATTACCGCTGAAGATGAGCGCGGGGCCAGGTCCAGCACCTTTTTGGGGCAAATGGACACACACTTGTTGCAGCCTGTGCATTTCGCGTAGTCGATGGTTGGCCTGCTGCCCACCATGGTAATGGCGTCAAAGGGGCAGATGTGGGCGCAGTCGCCTAAGCCAATGCAGCCGTACACGCAGGGGTTGGGCCCGCCAAAGGCCGCGGCCGCGGCTACGCAGGAGGCCACGCCTTCGTAGCTGTATTTGGGCTTGTCAGTGGCGCCGGGGTTGGCGCAGCACAGAATAGCCACGCTGTCACCCATTTCGCCCATGGCCTTGCCGGTTATCTCGGCCAGCTTCTGGGCCACGCCAGGGCCGCCGGGTGAGCATTTGCTGGTGGGAACATCCGGGTCGGAGGCCACGGCCTCGGCATAGCCTTCACAGCCGGCGTAGCCGCAGGCCCCACAGTTGGCGCCTGGCAAGGCTTCTTTGGCGGCAGCCACTTTAGGGTCTACCTCCACCTTAAACTTCATGGCCGCAAAGGCCAGCGCCGTACCCATTACCACACCAAATATGGTAAATACCAGTACGCTGACTAAGGCATCAAAAAGAAGAGAATCCACTTAACTTAACTCCTCTCTACTAGAATAACGACAGGCCGGAGAAGCCCATGAACGACAGAGCGAACAGCCCGGTCATTACAAACGCTATGGGCAGCCCCTGGAAGCTTTCCGGCACTCTGGCAATGGCCAGTCTTTCGCGCACCACCGCCATCAGGTACAAGGCCAGGGCAAAGCCCAAACCCGCGCCCAGGGCGAACATAAAGCTTTCCGCCAGGTTGAAGTTACGGTCGGCAATCATAAGCGGCACGGCCAGAATGATACAGTTAACCGTGATAAGCACCAGGTAGACCCCCAGCTTCTTAAACAACACGGGGTTAACTTTACGTAAAATAGTATCCAAGGCCTGCACCAGCACCGCCACCATGGCAATAAACACCAGTATTTGCAGGAAGCCCAATGAAAGCGGCTTTAAGATGAACTGGAATACCGCCCAGCTCAAAATACCGGAAGCAGTCATAACCAGGGTAAAGGTCATGCCCGTGCCTATGGCCGTGTCGCGGCTTTGGCTTACCCCGAAAAACACGCACAGGCCGAGATAACGCGAAAACACGTAGTTGTTTATTACCAGGGCCGATAAAAACAGGGTTAGCACTACGGCAAACATGTTTTTGGTAACTTCCACCTGGCCGGTGCCGACGCTGGAATTAAGGTAAACCAAGTGTGCCTGGCCTTGATCCAGATTTTGCCCAAAGGTAAGGCGCACCGCATTGGGATTGGCCGGAGCAATACTCACTGACTGCAGATTGAGCTTAATATCGGGGCTGGATTCCTCCACCACCCGCCAGGCGTTCACATCCAGGCCAGCCAGGTCTTTGGGCACCGGGGCCAGGAACTCAACTTCAATATCATAGCTGCCCGCAAAGCTGCCGCCTTTGATAGTCATGCTGGCCTGGGCGGCGTTAAGCCCCAGCAGCATAATAACGGCCACGCTCAAGGCTATAAAAATTTTTTTCATTTGTAAATCCTCCCGTCCAATAGTTGTTACGCGTTAGGGACGAGTATTAATGGTGACCGCCGGATGGAGGCGCGCCCATGCCCAGTTTCTTCAGCACAAGGTTGAAGGCCGACATTAAAAAGGCTATGACGAAGAAGCCCCCCGCGGGCAGAATCATAATCAAAAGCGGCTTCACTGGCAAAATTTCAATGCCCAAGAGCATGCCGCTGCCAAAAAATTCGCGCACCGCGCCAATAACCATAAGGCCGAACATAAACCCTAAGCCCATACCCACACCATCGAAAATGCTGGGCACTATCGGATTTTTGCTGGCAAAGAGCTCCATACGGCTGATGATGATGGCGAACACCACGATTAATTTTATGTACAGGGCTACCTGGTCGTACAGTTCGGGCAGATAGGCGGCCATGATCATATCTATGGTGCTCACCCAGGTGGCAATGATAATGGTGTAGATAACCACGCGCACCCGCTGGTGTACGAACTTGCGCAGCGCGCTGGCGGTGATGTTACTCATTACCTGCACAAAAACCACCGCGCAGCCCAGCAGAAAGCCGTTTTTGATGTTTACCGTAACCGCCACCGCCGGACACATGGAAAGCGCCAGGCGGAACACCGGGTTTTCGGCCATGAGGCCGCGTATTATTAGTTGAAAGGCAGACATCTTCTTAACCCTCCTGGGCCGCTGCGGGCTGCTTAAGATTCAATACCGCGTTGAGCTGTGACAGGCGCGAGGCAAAACGCGCCACCGCCTTCTGCACACCCACCGTTACCGCCTTGGAACTTATAGTGGAGCCGGTAATGGCGTAAATGGGGCTGTTGCCATATTCCACCACCAAGCGGCGCATGGCATCGGTATTGAAATGGCCGGCCGGCTCCGATTCCAAAAACTTGCGGTAATCGGTTGGCTGCGGAGTGGTTACCACCTGTATCTTAGCCAACTGATCCACAGTTTTGCCTATGAATTGATTGCGGAAGTAGGGCTCGGCCGCCTCAGCCCCCAAGCCGGGGTCCTCCTCAGACTCCAAAATGGCAATGCCACGCAGAGAAAAATCAGCGGTTAGGGAAACCATCATCTTTATATTGGCCTTAAAGCCCAGGTTGTTGGCGGTTATCAGGTAGCCCTGTACCACACCGTCCTGCACGGCCATCTGGTAGTCTTCCACATGCTGCACATTGGTCACGCTTTTGCCGCCCAGAGCCTGACTGAGCACATTTGCAATGCCGGGCGCTGCCATGTCGGGCGCGGGCAGGCTTACCAGCTTTTCGCCTTCAATGCTTAGCAGCACCAGTTCCTTACCGCCATTTACCGGCGCTACGTAACCAAGCGCGGTTTTGCCGTCCACATTAAGCAGATAGCGGCTGATGGTATCTATTTTAAGCGATTCCGGCGCCGGGTGAGCGGCGCTGTAACCCAACAGAGACATGCTGGTGGCCACTTCGCGCTTGTGCTGATTTACTTCTTTGGCGTGCTGGGTACCCCAGTTAACCAAGCCCAGCACCGCACCGGCGAATACACACACGATGGTGAGGTTAAAAGCTATTTTTAGAATTTCTTTCATTTTTCCCCCTCCCTATTTACCTGCCGCCTGGGGCGGTTCAGCAAACCGCTTGGGAGCAAACCAGCGTTCAAAGCAAGGCGTCAAGGGGTTCATAAGTAAAATGGCGTAAGCCACCCCTTCCGGGTAACCGCCTTTTAGGCGAATCAGCACCGTGAGCAACCCCACGCCAATGCCGAAGAATATTTTACCCTTGGCGGTGGTGGGGCTGGTTACATAGTCGGTGGCCATATAAAAAGCGCCCAGCATAAGACCACCGTTAAGCAGATGGAACAGCGGGTTGCCGCTTAAAAAGCCGCTGTCGCCGCCAAACATCCAGGTAAGCAGCGCCACCGTGCCCAACATGGCCAGCGGAATGTGCCAGCTGATAATGCCGCGAATGATGAGGAACAGCCCGCCCAGCATAATGAGCAAGGCCGGGGTTTCGCCCAGGGAACCGGGGCGCAGGCCCAAAAGCAGGTTGATGAACATGGTGCCGGCCGTGCCGTAATGTTCGGCCACCGCAGCCATGCCACCATGCTTGAGCAAGGTAAGCGGGGTGGCGGCGGTTACCGCGTCCGCGGCGGAAGCCGCGCCAAACCAGCTAAGTGGATCGATATAGGCGGTGGTCATGGCCACCGGGAAGCAAGCCACCAAAAAGGCGCGGCCCACTAACGCCGGGTTGAACACGTTGAAGCCCAGACCGCCCACCAGCTCTTTCACCACAAACATGGCTACCAGCGCGGCCAGGGGCAAAATATAAAGGGGCACGCTGGGCGGCACCACCATGGCCAGCAACAGGCCGGTAAGCACCGCCGAGCCGTCGCTTACGCGCACCTGGCGTTTGTAGAACTTCTGGCAGGCGGCCTCTACCACCACGCAGGAAAGTATGCTGGTGATGAGCACCATAAGCGCCGGCAGACCAAAATAACATACCCCGGCTATTGCCGCCGGCAGCAGGGATATGATAACCGTCCACATTATGCCCTTTACGGTGCGCCCGCTTCTTATGTGCGGCGACACGCTAACCCACAAGGGCCGGTTTTGCGCGCCCTCTGGCACGCCTTGGGTGTTGTTAATAGGCTCCACGGCCATCACTCTCTCCTCTTATTTCTTAATAGGATTTTTTAGTTTGGCCAACTTCATGAACTGCACCAGCGGCCGGCTGGCCGGGCACATGTAGGCGCATGATCCGCACTCAAAGCAAGAGCGCACGCCATGGGCCAAGGTGTCGGCATAGTGTTCCGCCTCAGTATAAATGCCCGCTTCCATGGGGTTAAGGCCCATGGGGCACACCGAAACGCAACGCCCGCAACGAATACAGGGGCCATAATCGCCTAAGGCGGCCTCGTCTTTGCTAAGGAAGAGGATGCCGCTAAAAGTTTTGGTGACCGGTATGTTAAGATCGCTTACGTTAAGCCCCATCATGGGCCCACCCAGTACCACCTTGGCTAGGTCGGGAGTGGTGCCGCCCAGATAGTCCACTATATCTTTAATGGTAGTGCCCAGCTTAACCCTGAGGTTGGCAGGCCGCTTTATGCCCTTGCCGCTTACGGTAAGCACCCGCTCGTAAAGGGGCTTGCCCATGGCAATGGCATCGTACACCGCCAGCGTGGTGCCCACGTTCTGCACCACCACCCCCACCTGGGCCGGCAGGCCGCCATCGGGCACCACCCGGTTGAGGATGGCCTGGATAAGCTGCTTTTCCGAACCTTGCGGATATTTTACCTTAAGCACCGCCAGGCCAATGCCGTCGTGGGCCTCGGTCATGGCCGCTTCCAGGGCCTGTACCGCCAGAGGCTTGTTATCTTCAATGCCAATATAGGCCTTTTCCACTCCCAGCACCTTCATCATCATTTTGGTGCCGTCAAGCAGCTTGGCGGGCTCTTCCAGCATTAAGCGGTAGTCGCAGGTCAGATAGGGCTCGCACTCGGCCGCGTTAATAAGCAAGGTGTCCACCGTCATGCCGGGCGGAGGGCTAAGTTTCATGTGGGTGGGAAAACCAGCGCCGCCCATGCCCACCAAACCGGTCTCTTTTATCTGGGCCAGCATTTCCGCGCCGCTTAAACCAGACCAGTCGCGCAACTGCCATTCTTTTTCCGGAGCGCTCTCGTCCACATCCACCACCACCCCAGGCACACGCAGCAGCATGTGGTGGCTTATGGTTTCCACCGCCTTTACCGTACCGCTAACGCTGGAGTGAATATTTACCCCCAAGGGGAAAACCGGCTTGCCGATAAGCTGGCCTGGGGTGAGGACATCTTTCTTGTCCACCACCGCCTCCATAGGCGCCACTGGGGTCATTATCTGCATATTGAGCGGAATGCTGACCTGTTTGGGAGTTGGCATCACCTCTATAGGCAGATCCTTGGTATATTCCTTGGAGTCTGGAGGATGGATGCCTCCCATGGCAAACGTACTAATAATTGTGGCTAATCTCGCCATTTACCAAAAACCTCGCTTGCATGGTTACAGCCGCCAGAGTTGTGCCCCTGGACGGCCAGTTATAGAAACAAACGCCTGTGCACCCCCGTAAGGGGCAAAACCACCGCGCTTGCAACGCCACTTCGGATTATTGCTAATAAAAGCAGTTACCTGGGAATTAACCCAGGCAACTACCCTTTGAATGTTAGGTTGGAACTTACTCCCAAACCTTACTCCAACCCCCCGGTTGCCGGCCTAGCGGGAATAAATTAATAAATTCAACCGCCTGCCAATAACATTGCATATTGTCCCTACAAAAGACAAATCACGGAAGTTATCTTACCACATCCTAGCAAAATTGAACAAGAAAAATTATGTAATTGGCAGTAGATTTATAAAGCGCGCCTCTAAGCGCCGATGCCTTTCCGGCTTAACGCGCACTCTTATCTGCCGGAACCATAATTAAGGAGAAAGACCATGCCTTTTGATACGCAAAGCAATCCTAAAAAACCCGCCCGCCGCGACTTCCTTAAAAGTGTGGGCCTGGGCGCGGGCCTTCTCCTGGCCCCCAGCGCGGCCCTGGCCGCGGAAACCCAAACTGGCCCCGGCCAAATTCCCAAACGCATGCTGGGCAAAACCGGAGTTATGGTAAGCAGCCTGTCCATGGGCACCATGTTCGACACCATAACTAACCAGGCAGTACTGCGCCTGGCTATGCGTTTGGGGGTAACCCACTGGGATACCGCCGAAAGCTACGAAGGCGGCCGGGCCGAGGAAGGCATTGGCCAGTTTTTAACCCGCAACCCCGCCATGCGCGAAAAGATCTTTCTGGTTACCAAATCTTATTCTTTGGCGCGCACCCCGCAGGAGATGACCGGCCACCTTGAACAGTCGCTTAAACGCATGCAGGTTGGCTATGTGGATGCCTTTTTTGTGCATGGCATAGACAAAATAGAAGACGTGGACCGACCGGAAATAAAAGAATGGGCAAAAACGGCTAAGGCTGAGGGCAAAATAAAATTCTTTGGTTTCAGTACCCACCGCAACATGGCCACGCAGCTTTTAGCGGCGGCCAGAATGTCATGGCTGGATAATGTAATGTTTTCTTATAACTATCGCCTTATGCACATGCCCGCCATGAAGCAGGCGGTGGAAGCCGCCTATGAGGCGGGTTTGGGTTTGGTGGCCATGAAAACCCAGGGCGAAGCATCCCATCTAACCACTGAAGGCAGCGGCGACATTGGTCTGGCCGAGGCTTTTGAAAAGCAGGGCTACAGCCCGCAACAGGCCCGGCTGAAAGCGGTATGGGAAGACAAACGTATTGCCAGCATTTGCTCGCAAATGCCCAACCTGGCCATTATGCAGGCCAACGCGGCTGCGGCCTTAGACAAAACCAAGCTAAGCCGCCAGCAAAACCAGGCCCTGCTGGCCTATGCCCAAGCCAGCGCCTGCAATTATTGCGCCGGCTGCGCGGATATCTGCGAAGGCATCTTAAACGCGCCCTTTGCTGACATTATGCGTGCCCTCATGTATTATCAGGGCTACGGGCAGCCTAGGACGGCCAGGCAGCTGATGGCCAGCCTGCCCCTTGCCGGGCTTAAGAGCCTAAGCCCGGAAAGGCTGGCCCAGGCTGAGGCCGCCTGCCCCCAGGGGGTGGATATGGCCAAGGCTCTTGCTATGGCCCGCGGTTTTTTGCTGTAGCTTAAAAACTAAAACGGCAACCAACGCATAAACGCAAAGCACGCGTACACTGATTACTGCTGAAAAGGACTGGTTAGCGATGAAAGATATGAAGGCCCAATACCGCACCATAATGGAAGATAACTTTCCTGAGGACATGAGCATAACCTTGGGTTCCACCACCCTGCATTATAAAAAACGCGCCTGGAAGCTGCCCGGCCAAGACGGCGTGCTGGAGGAAATGGGCCTGCGCTATGGCGAAAACCCCGGCCAGGAAGCGGCCATGTACCAGCTTGTGGCCGGCAACTTGAGCCTGGGCGGAGTGCAGTATGTGGCGCCGGGCAAGGGCCTGGTAAGCGCGCTTAGCGAAGCGGACATGCTGCAGGCGGGCAAGCACCCCGGCAAAACCAATCTTACCGACGTGGACAATGCCTTGAATATTTTGCGCTACGTTAAAGACGCGCCGGCCGCGGCGATTATGAAACACAACAACCCCTCGGGCGCGGCCATGGGCGGCAACATTGCCGAAGCCTATGAGCGCGCCTTTAAAGCCGACATGATAGCCGCCTTTGGCGGAGCGGCGGTGCTTAACCGGCCGGTGGACAAGCAAACCGCGCAGATGATGGGCGAGCTATACCTGGAGGTGATTGCCGCGCCCGACTATGAAGACGGGGTTATGGACATTTTGCGCAAATGGAAAAATCTGCGCATTCTGCGCATCAGCGCCATTGAGCGCATTTACCAATACCGCGACTCCCGTTTTTTAGATATAAAGAGCCTTATTGACGGCGGCCTGATTATTCAACAAAGCCCCTTAAACGCGGTAACCGGCCCGGATAAGCTTATTCCGGCCCGCGCCAGCCACCAAAGCAAAATTTATGAAACCGCGCGCCAAGCCAGCGCCGCCGAGCTTAGCGACGCGGTGTTCGGCTGGGCGGTGGAACAGGCGGTAACCAGTAACAGCGTACTGTTTGTCAAGGACGGCTGCACGGTAAGCGTGGGCGCGGGCCAGCAAGACCGGGTGGGCGTGGCCAAGCTGGCGGTAGACAAAGCTTATGACAAATACAAAAACCGTTTGGCCTGGCAGTATGCCGGCAAGAATCTGGATGAACTGACGTGGGAAGTTAAGCTGGGCAAGGCCGATGCCGCTTTGCTTGGCCAAATAGAAAAAGAAACCCTAAGCGCCAAAGCCGGCCTCAAGGGTTCGGTCATGATCAGCGACGCTTTCTTCCCCTTCCGCGACGGCGTGCAAGTGGGGCTTGAGCAGGAAGTGGCCCTGGTGGCCCATCCGGGCGGCGGCCTGCGCGACTGGGATGTAATAGAGGCCTGCAACCAAGCTAGCCCCCAGGCGGCCATGGTATTTACCGGGCAAAGGGCTTTCAAACACTAGGGCATAATAATTCCAACCATAAAGGCATGGCCGGCTGCAATGCGGCCGTGCCTTTAATTTCTTCCGAGGTGAAAAATGAAAGTAGATTTTTACCGCCACAGCCTGGATGAAAATGACTTTGATAGCGCATTGGCCGCCATGCGCTCCGTCTTTCTGAGCGCGGGGCCCATAAGCTCCGCCTTTGAAGAAAAGTTTGCCGCCTATACCGGCCTGCCCCATAGCGTGGCCCTTAATTCCGGCACCGCGGCCCTGCACCTGGCGCTGATGGCCCTTAACCTGGGCCCTGGGCAGGAGGTGATAACCACCCCCATGACTTTTATCGCCTCGGTTAACGCCATTTTATACGTGGGCGCCACCCCGGTGTTGGCCGACGTGGAACCAGATACCGGGCTTATCGACCCCGCCCAGGTGGCCCGCAAAATAACCCCGCGTACCAAAGCCATTTTGCCTGTGCACATGTACGGGGT
This sequence comes from Desulfarculales bacterium, assembly GCA_031554335.1. Lineage (GTDB taxonomy): Bacteria > Desulfobacterota > Desulfarculia > Desulfarculales > Desulfarculaceae > JAIRYI01. The sequence continues at coordinate 65,910 of JAVBVK010000003.1, read as the reverse complement.
TATGGCCGACATGCAAAACCTGGCCGCCATTGCCGCCAGGCATAACCTTTACCTGGTGGAAGACAGCGCCCACTGCTTGGAGGCGGTGCGCCAAGGCGCGCGCCCCGGCCACTTGAGTGATCTTGCCTGCTACAGCTTTTACGCCACCAAAAACCTAACCTGCGGCGAAGGCGGGGCCATTGCCACCAAACACCAGCACCTGGCAGAGCGGGTGCGCAGCCTGCGTCAGCATGGCATGAGCCGCCAGGCGGCCGGGCGCTTCAGCGGCGCCTACCAGCATTGGGACATGGTGGAACTGGGCTTTAAATACAACCCCAACGACATCTTAAGCGCGCTTATGCTCAACCAGATAGAGCGCCTGCCGGCCCTGCACCAGCAGCGGCAGGATCTCTACGCCCGCTATACCCAGCTTTTGGCCGGCACCCCTGGTGTGCAAATACCGGCGCCGCGGGGAACCAGCGGCCTGCACCTTTATACCGTATGGGTGCCAGATGAATTGCGTGATGAAATTATTTGCGAGCTTGGCAAAGCTGGCATTGGAGTTACGGTAAACTACCGGGCCGTGCACACCCTAAGCTATTATGTAAAACATTTCGGCTTTAAGCCCGCGGACTTTCCCAATGCCTATAAAATTGGCCAACGCACTATCAGCCTGCCTTTTTATCCGGGGCTGAAGACCGAAGAGCAAGAATACGTGGCGACCGCCTTAAAAGAAATTATGGGCAGACTGTACGGCAAATAAAGCCGCGGCATGGAATTAAAAGCGCCGGGATTAGCCCCGGCGCTTTTCTATTGCAAGCGCAACATGCGGGTGGCGTTGAGTACCGCCAGCACCGCCACCCCGGCATCGGCAAACACCGCCTCCCACAGGCTGGCCAGGCCCGCAACCCCCAGCCCCAATACAATGGCCTTAACGCCCAAAGCCAGCACAATGCACTGCACGGCAATTACTCTGGTGCGCCGGCCCGTATCCAAAAGCTTGGGCACTAAGTTCAGGTCATCATTCAAAAGCACCGCGTCCGCGCTTTCTATGGCCGCGGCCGCCCCCGCCTTGCCCATGGCCACGCTGACCCGGCTGGCCGCCAATAAAGGCGCGTCGTTAATGCCTTCACCCACAAACATGGCATGCTCTAAACCAGCCAGTTCGCCTAAGGCGGCCACTTTATCAGCCGGCATCAGCCCGGCCCTGAAGCCGTCCAACTTAAGCTCACGCGCGGCCAACGCAACGTTTTCCGCGTGATCGCCACTGAGCAGATAAGTTTTTAAGCCCATATTTTTTAGCCTGACAATAACCGCGGCCGCCTCTTTTTTTAGGCTGTCCCTGGCCCGCAAACTGCCCAAATAACGCCCGTTGCAGCCCACGTGCACAATAGCCCCAGGCGTGGCGGCGGCCGGGGGCAAAACGTAACCCTCTGCCTCCAGCCAGGCGCGGCTGCCCGCCACATAGCGGGCATCATCCACTTCCGTGCACACCCCCAGGCCAGCCGTCTCACGGCTGATGATGCCGGCCGGCGCGCACACGTTAAGCCGCAGATCAAGCGCTTTTCTACGCACCGCTTGGGCCAAAGGGTGAGCAGAGCCACTTTGCGCCCACATGGCCCCTTGCAGAAGCTCTGCCTGGCTTACTCCGGACGCCGGGCTGATGTCCACCACCTCAAACTCGCCTTGGGTGAGGGTGCCGGTTTTATCAAAAGCCACCGCTTTTATATCGCGCAAGGCGTCCAACACCACTCCGCCCTTTACCAAAATACCCTGGCGGGCCGCCCGGCCAATGCCGCCAAAGTAACACAAAGGCACCGAGACCACCAACGCGCAAGGACAGGAGATAACCAACAACACCAGCGCCTTGTAAATCCAGGCACTGTAGGCGCCGTAGCCCAGCAGGGGCGGCAGCAGGGCCAGCCCGGCCGCCAAAGCGAAGACGCATGGTGTATAGATGGCGGCGAAGCGGCTGATAAAACGCTCCACCTTGGATTTGCGCGCCTTGGCCTCCTGGGTGAGCTTCAGCACCTGAGCCAGTTGAGTATGGGCAAAAGGTTTGCTCACCTCTATCACCAAATGCCCGTCAAGGCAGATGCAGCCGGCCAACACCTCATCGCCCGCCATTGCCTGCCGGGGGGCGGCTTCGCCGGTTAAGGGCGACGTGTCAAGCATGGATTTTCCGCTTTTTACCGCACCATCCAGGGGTACTATGCCGCCGGCAGGCACCATTACCAGCGAACCGGGGGCTATCTCTTCCACCAAAGTCTGACGCGCCTGCCCATCTGGGCCTATAAGCTCAGCATAAGCCGGCTTGGAAGCCAAAAGCGCTTCTATAGAACCGCGCGAACGCTCGGCCGCCCTTTCCTGAAAGAACTCGCCAATCTGGTAAAAAAGCATGACCGCCAGCGCCTCGCTCACCTGCCCCAGGACTATGGCGGCCAAGGTGGCCGAGCTCATCAGCGTAAACTCATTAAATAATTGTCTATGGCGCAAACTTATGCCCGCCCTTTTCAATACCGGCCAGCCACACCACAAATAAGGCGGAAGCAGAAGAAACAGGCTGGCCGGCCAGGCGGGGTCAATAATTAAGCCGACCAGCAGCCACAAAGAAGTTAGGGCCAACAGCATTATTTCCTGCCTGGGGGTGGATGGCTGCAGCATGGCCATAAGCGCGCGCGGTTTCCGCCCATGTTGGCCGCTCTGGCCGGCATTAACCCCATCTGCCACCTGGCCCTTGGCCGCGCCGCTCAGAGGCACCAGGCGCGCTTCAGGGCAAGCCTGGCGCAAGGCCTGACGCAAGGCCGAAGCCGGCGCAGATGCTTCTATGATATCGCCTCTAAGCGAGTAATCGCGAACCCCAGCCGCTTGCAGCTTTTCCATCAAACGCGCCTGCGCACAGGCACAGAAATCTCCCTCAATTTTGTAACAAGCCATGTTTTCCCCGGCTTTGGCGCCCTGAGCGCGCCCATTTAACGACTAACTTTCTTAAAATACAATATATTAACGCCATTGACAGTTCGCAAGGTTTTATTAATATATACGTATATACGTATATATTAATTACTACATTTTCCTATGCCAGGCAAGAGGTTTTTATTTTTTAACGATTTTTTGCGGGTGCTCGCGGCAACACAGCACGCCCTGGGCGTCCAGGTTGTCAAAATGGCGCAGGTCGGCCTGTAGCTCGGGCAGGTTGGAATAATGGCTATCTATGCATTGCAGCAGCATTTGCTGATGCTCGTTAAGCGCATGGGGCAGAGAATACATTATCATCTGCCCCTGACGACGGGCATTCACCAGCCCCGCGCTTTTAAGCACAAACAAATGGCGGGAAATTTTGGCCTGGGGCTGGTGCAGGGCCTGCTGCAGGGTTTGCACGCACAGCTCACCCCGCCGAAGCAGCAAATGCACAATGCGAAAGCGTGTCTTTTCGCCAACTAGCTTAAACATTTCCGCAACATGGCTAAGATTCACCGCTAGCTCCCATTGTTTGGGTTAACACCACCCTTGGAATTATATTATAAACCGTCTTTGACGCCATTAGTGTTTTTTTATATTTTATCCGCTCAAGCCTTGACATTATGGCAAAAATAGGCGAAAACGCAAAATAGCAAATCATAATTACCTTATGATGAAGACGGCCATAACGTGGCCTCAGGGAAAGGAGAGAGTTTATGTTCAGCGTGACAGTTGATCCCGACAGATGCACAGGTGATGAGGAATGCTTGGAAGTATGCCCGGTTGATGTATATGAAATTCAAGATGGCAGGGCGGTGCCGGTAAATGCCGATGAATGCCTGGGTTGCGAAAGCTGTCTGGATGCCTGCGAATCTGAAGCCATTACCATTGTGGAAATCTGATTGCCAGGGGGCCAGGGCCAACTGGCCCCCGTTTTGAGCGCCAGCCCCGCCCGGGTTGGCGCCCCGCTTTGTTTCTGTCCTGCCTAAAGGGGCCTTACCCTGCCCTTTGTGCTTGCAAAAATAAATTTACTGCATATTATGAAAATAGTTTTTGCACACTAAAGCCAGGAGCTAGTTTTGCCTTCCGCCAGCCAAGATGTAAGCCAGTTTTGGTCCACCAAGCCCCGCTACAAGCCTTTTCAGCTTGTAAGCGGCTATAAACCGGATGGCGACCAGCCCAAAGCCATTAAAGAGCTTAGCCAGGGGCTAAAGCACAACATAGCCCGCCAGGTGCTGCTGGGGGTTACCGGCAGCGGCAAAACTTTTACCATGGCCCATGTTATTGCCAATACCAACCTGCCCACTTTGGTGCTGGCCCCCAACAAAACTTTGGCCGCCCAGCTCTATGCCGAGTTCAAAAGCCTTTTTCCGCATAACGCGGTGGAGTATTTTGTTTCCTATTACGATTACTACCAGCCCGAAGCCTATATCCCCACCAGCGACACCTATATTGAAAAAGACTCTTCCATAAACGAGCGCATAGACAAAATGCGCCACGCGGCCACCTATGCCCTGCTTACCAGAAGCGATGTCATTATTGTGGCTTCGGTCTCCTGCATTTACGGCCTGGGTTCACCCGAGGCCTATGCCGGCATGCTACTGCATTTGGAACTGGGCGACGAGCCGGGCCGCGAGGCGGTTATTGCCAAACTGATCGAAATTTTATACGAACGCAATGAGTACGATTTCCACCGCGGCACCTTCCGTGTGCGTGGCGATAATTTGGAGATATTCCCGGCCTATGAGGAAGACCGGGCGGTAAGGCTTTCTTTTTTCGGCGATGAGCTGGAAGCCATTAATATCATTGATCCGCTCACCGGCAAGAGTATAAGCAAGGAGCAGGGCATAACCATTTTTCCGGCCAGCCACTATGTAACCAATGAAGGCATACGCGCCAGCGCCATGAGTTCCATTCGCCAAGAACTGGGCGAACGCTTGCGGTTTTTTGAAGACAACATGCGGCTTCTGGAAGCCCAGCGCCTGCGTGAGCGCACCTTGCTGGATTTGGAGATGATGAAAGAGCTGGGTTATTGCCATGGCATTGAAAACTATTCGCGCCATTTAACTGGCCGCGCCCCCGGCCAGCCGCCGCCCACCCTGCTTGACTATTTTCCCAAACAATGGCTGTTGTTGGTGGACGAAAGCCACATCACCGTGCCCCAGGTGGGGGGAATGTACCGCGGCGATCGCTCGCGCAAGGAAAATTTGGTGGAATACGGTTTCCGCCTGCCTTCGGCGTTGGACAATCGTCCCCTTAATTTTGAAGAATTTACCTCCATGCTGGATAAAGTGATTTATGTTTCGGCCACTCCGGCGGAATATGAAATTAAACAGGCGGGCGGGGGGTTGGTGGAACAGATAATACGCCCCACCGGGCTTATGGACCCCGTAATGGAGGTGCGCCCGGCTTCCGGCCAGGTGGACGATGTGCTGGCCGCGCTCAAAAGCAATGTAAAAAAAGGTGGCCGGGCTTTGGTTACCACCCTTACCAAACGCATGGCTGAAGAGCTTGCCAGCTATCTTACCGAGCACGGCCTTAAAACCCGCTACCTGCATAGCGACATTGAAACCATTGAGCGGGTGGAAATTTTGCGCGATTTGCGCGCCGGCGTTTTTGACGTGCTGATTGGCATAAACCTCTTGCGCGAGGGGCTGGATCTTCCGGAAGTTACTTTGGTGGCGGTGCTGGATGCCGACCGCGAGGGCTTTCTGCGCTCCGCCCGCAGTTTAATCCAAACCGCTGGGCGCGCGGCCCGCAACCTGGAGGGCAAGGTCATTTTATATGCGGACAATATCACTGATTCCATGCGCAGAGCCATGGAGGAAACATCCCGCCGCCGTGAGGTGCAACTGGCCTATAACAAAAAACACAAAATAACTCCCACTAGCATAAAAAAAGCGCTGGGCGGCATGCTGCCTGAAGAGATTATGGCCGATTATGTAAGCCCGCAAAAATTTGAACAACGCCTGCGGCAAGAAGTAAACCCGGCCGAGTTGGCAAAACAAATTGCCAGCCTGCGTAAAGAGATGCTTAATGAGGCGCAAAAGCTCAACTTCGAACAAGCGGCCGTTTTGCGCGACCGCATAAAAGAGCTGGAACAAAACGAACTGTTATGGCGCAACAACTAACCGGCTTTGCCTTAATTGCCCAAACCCTGCCCAAGGCTCCGCAGGCGCCGGGGGTATATTTAATGAAAAACAAAAACGGCGCTATCATCTATGTGGGCAAAGCCCTGTCTCTGCGCAAGCGTTTGGCCAATTACGCCCGCAAAGAGGAATTTCCCGGATACTACCGCCATAAAGTGCAAACCATGGTGGAGCAGGTTGTCAGTCTGGAATGGATGGTTACCCGCAATGAAAAAGAAGCGCTTTTGCTTGAAAGCAATTTAATAAAGCTGCACAAACCGCGCTATAATGTGGATTTGCGTGACGACAAAACCTACCCCTACTTCCGCCTGGCTCTTAAAGATCCCTTTCCCCGCCTGCACCTGGTGCGCCGCCCCGACCGCAAAGACGGAGCCCGCTACTGGGGGCCACTGGAAAACGTGGGTGCGGCCAGGCACACGCTGGCCATGCTGCAAAAAACTTTTCCCCTGCGGCGCTGCTCCAACCGGCAGATGCAAAACCGCAGCCGCGCCTGCCTGAACTATGAAATGAAGCGCTGCCTGGCCCCTTGTGTGGGTAAAATTGGCCAGGAGGAATATGCTGGCCTAGTGAGGCAAATAGAAGCTTTTCTTGATGGCCAGGGAAGCAAAGTGGCAGGCGAACTGGAACAAGCTATGCAACAAGCCGCCCAAGCAGAGAATTTTGAACTGGCAGCCAGGCTACGCGACCGCTGGCAGGCGCTTACCCGTACTATGGAGAGCCAACAGGTTAGCGTGGCCGAGGGAGACGCCGACGCCTGGGGCATATTTGCGGATGAAAGCAATTTGCGCATTGCCATTTTGCGTATGCGCGGCGGCCAGCTTATTAGCAGCCAAATAAACGATTTAAGCCAGGCTCCGCTAACCCCGGCCGCCGCCTTAACCCAAGGCTTGCTGACTTTTTATAGCGCGGACACCCCTCCTCCGCCCTTAATTTTACTAGCCCAGGCCCCTGAAGATTTAAGCCTGGTGGCGGAATATGCGGCCAGTATTAGACAGGGCAAAGTTGAGCTTAAAATGCCTTTGCGTGGGCAAAAGCTTAAACTGGTAGAGCTGGCCAATGCCAACGCCAAGGCCGCCGAAAATGCCAGTGAGCAAGCAAGCGGCCAGCAGGCCTTGCGGCAAGTTATGCAAAAACTTGGTTTGAACGATGCGCCCCAACGCATGGAATGTTTGGATATATCTCACCTTGGCGGCACCCTTACCGTGGCCTCCATAGTCTGCTTTGTGGCGGCCAGACCCCATCGCCCCGCCTACCGGCGCTACCAGTTGGCGGATGTGCCCCCGGCCGACGATTACGCCGCCATACAGCAGGCCTTCACCCGGCGCCTGAATTCGAGCCGCCCCTGGCCCGAGCTGTTTGTAATTGACGGTGGCAAAGGGCAACTGGCTATTGCCAGCGCGGTTTACCAGCAATATAAAAAAAAACGCCCGGATGACGAACGCGAACTCGCACTGGCATCTATAGCCAAAGGCCAGGAAGATGAGCCCGATAAAATATACCTGCCCGGTCGCAAAAACCCCGTAAACTTTCGTCCGCGTGAAGCGGGGCTGGCCTTGCTTATGTTTATGCGTGATGAGGCCCACCGGGTGGCCATCACTTACCAGCGTTCCTTACGCCAGAAAGCGCTTACCCGCTCGGTGTTGGATGAGGTGCCGGGCCTTGGGAAAAACGGCATTAAAAAATTATGGCAGGCCTTTGCTTCGCTAAAAGAAATAAAGGCGGCCAGCGCACCGGAAATTTGCGCTAAAGCCGGGCTCAACCAGGCCCTGGCCAGCCGGGTAGAAAGCTTTTTGGCCAACCTGGAAGCGCTTAAAGAACGCGGTTAAGCGTAAAGCCATTAGCGTCATTTACCTTGCTGCCACGCCCCATTCAATCCGCCCTGTACTGGCCATTCATTTTAAAACAGCCAAGCCCCAGACAGCGCCTGGGGCTTGGCCATTTAATCTTGTAACTATAATCTAGAAGTCATTTATGAAATGACTTCCAACGCTGCCTGAAGAGGCTTACGCGGCGGCGCAAGCCGCCGGAAGCCCGCCAAAACCACGCTTTCGGCGAGGCGATCTTTCATAAATCCCCGGCAAGGGGATTTATGAAATGAACTCTAGAATTCTTCAAAGCCATCCATGTCGCTCACCCCGAAAAAATCGTCTTCCTGGGCTTTAGCGGGTTTGGCCTGATTAGCTGCGGCATGGGCCGCCGGCTTGGGCGCGGCTGGCTTGGGCACAACGGCCTTTGGCGCAATTGCTTTGGCAGCGACCTTGGGCGCGGGTGGCTTATTAGTGGGAGCCGCTGGTTTATGCATAGCCGCCGGGGCTGGCAACGAACGGGTTATGATCTGGCCTTCGCGCACTTTAAACGCGGACATTCTCTGGCGCATGGCGTTGGCGGAATTGGACATGGATTCAGAAGAAGAGGCCGCCTCTTCCACAAAGGCCGCGTTCTGCTGCACCGCTTGGTCCATCTGGTTTACCGCCTTGCTTACTTCCTCTATGCCCGCGGCCTGTTCCTGGCTGGCGCTGGTTATCTCGCCTATGGTGTCGGCCACATTGCGCACGTTGACTATAATTTTGCCTAAGATGTCCCCGCTCTCGGCTACCAGGTGGTTACCCTGCTCCACCTTGGCCACGCTGTCGGAAATAAGGGCCTGAATTTCTTTGGCCGCGTCCGCGCTGCGACCAGCCAGATTACGTACCTCGCCAGCCACTACGGCAAAACCTTTACCGGCTTCGCCGGCGCGCGCCGCTTCCACCGCCGCGTTAAGTGCCAACAGGTTAGTCTGGAAAGCAATTTCATTGACCACATTGATGATGTCGCTTATTTTCTTGCTGGATTCGGTCACTTCTTTCATGGCCTGCACTGTGCGGGTAAGAACCTCTCCGCCCTCTTCCGCCATTTGCGAAGTGGTGCGCGCCAAGTTATTGGCCTGGGCCGCGCTTTCGGCATTATTTTTAACCGAGCTTGTCATTTGTTCCAGAGCGCTGGCCGTTTCTTCAATAGCCCCGGCCTGTTGCTGGGTTTGCTCGCTTAAATGCTGATTACCCTGGCTTATCTCCACAGCCGCATTGGCCACGGTATTAGCTTCTTCCATCACTGAAGACACCGTATTGGAGAGGTTGTCGCACATCTTCCGCACGCTACCGAGCATTTCTCCCATCTCATCACCGCGCTTAAGCATTTCGGCGGGAATGCTAACTGTAAAATCACCGTCCGCCACCGCGTTCAAAGCGTTAGAGGTGGCCCTGACCGGGCGCACCACAGTGCGGGTAATAATAACGGCAACTATCAAGCTTAGCAGAAGCGAAAGGCACAGAGAAACCATCAGCACCCACTTGGTTATAGTCGTTGCGTGACCGGCACTGGTCGAACGGGCGTGCATACGGACGAAAGAGGTTTTGGCGGTCTCATCGAAAATAGCGCGCAGGGATGTGCTGGCCGCCCTGCACTCCTTAATAAGCTGGTTAGTCTTTTCAATGGTTTTCGCCGTATCCAGCAACAGCGTACGGTATTCGCCCGCCAAGGTCTGCATCTGTTTTAGGCGGTCAAAGTTGGCCGGCACCCGAGTCAGTGGTCTGAGATTATTGATAAACATGTCAATGCTGTCAAAAGTCTTGGAGTTTTGCCTCAGCATTTCGGGGTCGTTCATATATTGGCCGCGGTACACATTGCTTTCAATATCGCTGAACTTAAACATGAGGTCACGCAAAATTATAGTTTGCTGCAGGGCTCTTTCCTGCTCGGCACGGTTGCCGCTGGCTAGCTGTTCTTGCAGGTTCTGGTCAACTACGTCCTCATAGCCCAAGCCCGCCTCCAAAAATTTAAGGCTGGCCTCATCCAGGCGCTTTACCGTAGCCGTGCGATCATTGACGGCCTGCACCACGTTACCCAAAATAATTTTCCAGCTGCCTATCCTGTCAGCCAGGCCATTCATCATGCGGTTGTAAACTTCGGCAATCGGCCCAACAACAATTTTCTGCAGTTCCCGCCCCTTGCTCAGCATTTCATTGAGCATAGGGTCAAACAAGGCCAACGCCGCATTGAGGCTTTCGGTGTCCTTATTATCAATTAAGAAGTTAGACCTTAGCACCAAAATTTCCAAGGTCTTAGTATCATAGTCATTCGCCAGCTCCAACACTGGTATCTGGATATCGTTGAGATTATCCAGATTCTCGTCTACCATTTCCACATTGTAGGCAATGACAGCCACCAATGCCGCAATGTTCAGGATAATCAATCCAAAACCAAGCGCTATCTTCGCTCCGATTTTAAATTTAACCATGGTGAATTCCTCAGCTTATTTAAAAAGTGAAATAGTTATGGATGCCACCATAACTCTAAGTAATCTATGACTATACTTACCCGCCGCACGGGGCAGGGGACTTACCAATTCAGGTTATCTTGTTGTTATTCTATACCAAAATCGGCCCTTTCGCCAATAAGGATAAGTGCTTTTTACGTTCAGATGCGATATTTTATAAAAATAAAATTCGCAAGTTGCACTGCCATGCAATGCCTCTCCAGCGTTTTAAGAGCACAAGCAAAAAGCCAGAACAAGCGCGCCACAAACGCGTTTTTGTATTACGGCTTATAACGGCAAATGAGAACCTGCACCAGGCTGCCGCGCCTTACCGTGCTTAAAGGCTCCGGGTGCTGGCTCACAATCTTGTTCTGTAAAAATGGCTCTGTGCAATTGCTTTGATAACCCACTCTAAGTTTAAGGTCCATGCCCCGCAGCAATATCTTGGCCTGGGCCATATCCAGCCCCTTTAAGTCTGGCACCTGGCGGTTTATATTAACTATTACCGGCGGGCAGGTAACCAGGGTAACCACGCTTTCCAAAGGCACCAGCTCACCGGCTTCCGGGCGCTGACGAAGCACACGGTTGAGCTGCCGCTGATTGCCGCAATCATTTTCCGGTTCCACCCGCCGCGCCACCAAACCCAAGCCACTGAGCCTGGTCGCCGCCTGCTCGTAAGTTTGGTTGATAAGCAATGGCAGCATCACCACATTTGCACCTTGGCTGTGGCTGAGATTAGGGTAAACTAATACAAAAAAGTAACAAATGATTGCAAGTTTGCATATTTTAATAGCTGGGTTTGACATTGCACGATTATTTTAGCAAGAAAGGGCTTATATGCGCCACCTATTTATTATTCTGCTAGTATTGTTAAGCCTGTGCGGTTGTTCGGCTATCTATGTAAACCCAGGGCAAAACCCAGCCACCTTGCGGGTGCATGCCCACGCCGCCCTGGACCCCCAGGCGGTGGATGACTTTATGCAAACCCGAGTGCTTTCGCCGGTAGAGTATTGGGATGTAAAATGGCGCGGCGTTCTGCAAGGGCCATGGTGGGGCATAAAGGCCTATATGCGCGACGCCAAAGGCCAGCTTCATCCCCTGCTTTCCACTAAAAGCAATATATTCGAAGGGCAAACCACCTATCAGTTTTCCGGCTACCGCGATTTCATAATACCATCTGGCAGCTATGCCGTGGAGGTGTGGCTGGAGGCCTATATGAACTACTGCACCGATGTAATGATGATGAACTGCGGCACTCCCACTTTGCGTATATGGCGGCAAGAACTTGCCGAAAACCAATTTGCCCCTGGCCAGCACTTTGAAGCCAATATAGACGGCGGCCAGGCCGACACCAACAAAAGCCTGAATCAATAAGGAACGCGCTTTGCCCATAGTGCTCTTGGGAAGCGATAATCTGGCGCAAGGGTTGCGCGAACTGGGCCAGGATGTTTTACTGTGTTCGGCCGACCCCGAAGCCGACATTGTCTCAAGCGGCGGTGACCCGGAGTGGGCCACCTTAAACAAAACCTTGCAGCGCAAAGGCATTACCCCCAGAGCCATTTTGGTAAGTGACCAAATTGGCGGCCGCACTTTACCCACCGGCCTGTGGGGCGCGGCTGTGCCCACCATTTTTTATGGCGTAGATGCCCCGCTCAACCAATTTTGGCATACATCCTACGCTCAACTTTTCGACATTGCCTGCCTGGACCAACTCACCCAAGCTCATGATTTGAGTAAGCTGCATCCATGTTGCCAATGGTTGCCAGTGGCCATTGATCCGCATTTTTATCAAGACGGCACAAAGATAGGCCAGCATTCCGGAGCTTGCTTTGTGGGGGTGGTGGATGACAAATTACGCCCCAAGCGCAGCGCGGTGCTGACTAAGATATCCGGCATCACCAGCCTAACCATCAAAGGCGGCCGCGGGGCTGGCTGGTTCGGCACCAGCCAGGCGGTTGAGCTTTATCAAAGCTACCAGATAACCGTAAATGAAAACTTATTTGCCGGAGTAACCACCCGCCCGCTGGAGGTGATGGCGGCTGGCGGCTGTTTGTTAAGCGAGGCCGCTCCGGGCCAGATGGACAAATTCTTTGCCCATAGGGAGCATTTGTGTTATTACACGCCCGCCACTTTAAGTGACACGCTGGCTGAACTGCTGGCGGATTCCACTTTAAGAACCAGGCTGCGCGTCGCCGGGCGCCAGGCGGTCTTAAACGGGCACACCTTCAGGCATCGCTCCCGCCAGTTGCTAAGTTGGCTGAGCGGCCACAAAAAGCAATCACAAAACCCCATAAAAGCCCTGGCCAATGAAGCAGAAGCGCTGCTCATGGCAGGCATGCGCTGGCGCGAGCAAGATGCGCGCCGCCTGCTGCGCGCCCGCGGGCGCCTGCGCGTGGCCGCGGCCAGCATTCCCAGTTTCAAAGTCTACTGGCTGCTGGGCCTGAACGAAGGCTGCCTGGGACAAATGCCCTTGGCGGCCGCGGCGTTTAACAGGGCTGCCGAGCAGGCGCAAACCCCTCAAGAAAAAGGGCTAGCCATTTTGGCGCAAGGCCTGGCGCTATATGACAGCCAGCAGAATAGCAAGGCCAAAAGCCTGCTGCGCCGCCAGCTTAATATAGCCCACGAGCCAGGCCAACCCCAATTCCATATGGCGGCGGCGCAAATCCTGCTAACAGCCGATATGGGTTTATGCCCTGGCTTCAGCCGCTCCAGTTTGTGGATGGGCGCCTGGACCGCGCTGGAGCATCTGTTGTTGGCTGTCAAACTAAGCGGCGGCTCGCCCGCCCTGAAGGCGGATGCCCTATTCACCTTAGGTGAACTGTTGCTTGCCAACAAAGCCCCCAACCAGGCTTACGAATGTTTGAGTATGTGTAAAGAACTGGGCTGTAACGCCCCTGGCCTTGAGCAAAAGCTGCATGCCGCGGCCGAAGCTGGTTATTTATTATAACTTGAAAAAACATGGTAACGAGCCTTTTTAGCATAAACCCAGATGGCTGCTGCTTACTTGGCCATCATATTCTACACCCGGGCGGCGGGCAACTGGCCGCGGCCAGACAGGATATGGCCGGCCTGCTGGGCGGCGCCCAGGAGAACGACGTGCTGGTAATAGCGGGCGCGGGTTTGGGGTGGCATCTGAAAGCCGCGCTCACTAAACTTGCCCCGGAGCAAATCATTGTATACCAACTGCTGCCTGAAGAAAAAAACTGGTGTTGGTGCTTGGGCCCGGAACTACCAGCTTTAACTATTGTTGATAACCGGCAGGATATGGCTGAAGCCCTGGGCCAACGCCTGGTGTATGGGCGCTTTCGCCGAGCCGCCGTGTTCGCCGCGCCGGCTTATGCCAGCATCTTTGCCCGGGAAGTGGAACAAGTACGGCAAATGGTGAATCGCGCCCTAAGCCGGGCGGGTAAAGACCAACAGACCAAAGCTCTGCTCAGCCAAACCTGGAACAAGCATCTTGCTAAAAATTTAGATATTGTTTTTACCCTGCCAGACGTCATATCCACCGCTGGCGCCATGAGCGGCCTTCCCGCTCTCATTGTGGGAGCCGGCCCGTCTTTAGACCAAAGCCTGCCCGCCTTAAGCAATATGCGCAACCAAGCGTTGGTAATGGGCGCGGCTTCCATACTGGGGCCGTTTGCCGCCCGCGGGCTTAAACCCCACATGGTGGCCGCGCTGGAAGGCAAAGACGAATCGCGCCAGTTTGTAAATGTGGATTTTAAGCAAACCTGCCTCATGGCCTCGCTAAACGGCCACCCCAACCACTTTGCTCTGTGGCCGGGCAGCAAGGCCTTTTTCCACGCCAATGCCTGGCTGCCCGCTCTGCTTAACTTTGGCGGGGTATTGCCCACCGGCGGGCATGCCACTTCCGCCGCTTTCAGCCTGGCCTGCCTGTGGGGCTGCAACCCCATTATTCTTTTAGGACAAGATCTGGCTTACACCGGCGGCAGAGCACACGCCAGCGCGCGCCCCGGTGGCGAGGATGAAGAGCAAAAACGCACCATAAGCGTACCCGCGCTGGGCGGGGGCATGGTAGAGACATCTACGGTTATGCAAAGCTATTTGGAATGGTATGAGGAGGCGGCCGCCCATTTGCGGGCGCGTTACCCCCACATAAGGGTTATTAACGCCACCGCCGCCGGGGCCGATATTGCGGGCTTTGCCTGGGAAAAGCTGGAGGAGGTGATGGCCACGCTGCCCGTGATCAATGACCCCGGCGCCAGCCTCTTAAACTTGTTCCAAAAAACTCCCAGACTAAACCCCATGGCGGTTAGGGCAAGAGTGGAACAGGCCGCGCGGCTTTTACAACGGCCCTTTTCCTCGTTTGCCGAGCTTGGGCAAGCCCTGCAAAACACCCCTTTGGCTGCCTGGCTCGATGAAGAAGCCGCCCACAACTGGCGCAAGGCGCTGGCGCAGTTACGCTTGATTGTAAACGCGCTTGCGGCCCGGTTGGCTTGAAGGATAACAGCCTATCCCGCCTGTCCTTTACCCGCCTTGCCTTCTTTTATTTAAATAGAGGCGGGTAAACTCCACAATCCCCGGCAAAATGGAAATAAATATGATAGCCAGCACCACCAGAGAAAAATTATTTTTTATAACGGGGATATTGCCAAACAGATAGCCGGCCAGGCTTATACTTATTACCCAAAGCAGCGCGCCGCTTATGTTGTAAATTAGAAAGTTGCGATAGGTCATGGAACCCAGGCCAGCCACAAAGGGGGCAAAGGTGCGCACAATGGGTACAAACCGGGCAATAATGATGGTTTTGCCGCCATAGCGCTCAAAGAATTCGTGGGTGCGCGCCACATGGGCGGGATTAATGAAGCGATTGCCCTTAGCCAGCCAGTGGCCACCCAGCTTGTTGCCCACCCAATAGTTAACCGTATCGCCCAAAATGGCGGCAACAATCAACAGGGCCATAAGCAAAGGCAGGCTTAGCGCGCCAATGGCGGCAAATGAGCCCAGCGCGAACAAAAGTGAATCACCAGGCAAAAATGGAGTTACCACCAGGCCTGTTTCGCAAAATACTATTAAAAAGATTATGATGTAAGTGGCCAGGCCGTATTCAGCTATTATCTCCCCCAAATGGCGGTCTAAATGCAAAAAGAAATCCCAGGCCTGAGTTATAAAAAGCCAGGCGGATGAAAAAAACTCGGCTAAAATTTCCAATAAACACGCTCCTTGCGCCAACATGTGGCAGATTACAAGCCCCCCGGTGAGCTGCGAAAATTAAATTATGCGGCCTTTGCCCCAAAAGTAAAGGACTTTTTGCTTTTTTGCCCGCCAGTTGCAGGCTTATTGGCTGGGTGTATCATTGAATACGCGGGTAAACGCGACAAAGGCCAATAAGTTTGTAATCATGCCCTATTGCAACACTGCAATATCATAGGCGGAGGTTTTTGCATGTCCTTGCTGTTAGCACAGATAAACCCCACCATAGGCGATTTCAGCGGCAACCTGGAGCGCATGGCCGAGTTGGCTCGGCAGGCCGCTGAAGGCGATGCGCTATTTTTCGCCTTGGGTTCCATCAGCGGTTATCTGCGCCATATGCCAGACCAGGATTTTCTGGCTCAAGCCAGTATTGCTTTAGATGAACTGGCCGCGCGCGCAAAAAAACAAACCATAGTAACCGCTTACTGGAATGATGAGGGGCTGCCCACTATTTTTATCAGCCAAAGCGGAAATACGCGCCATATAGCCTTACCCCGAGCCAGTATCTCTTTACCCGAGGGGCGGGTTATGTTAAGCCTTACCCCGCCGGGCCTCCGGCAAAAAGTGGAGGAACCTTTTTTTATCTACCTACACCCCCTGGCCTTTAACCTTATGCCCAACCTGCAAACCCTGCCTCACAACTTCATTTTTGGCCATACTAATCTGCTGGGCGGGCAAGACAACTTGATCTACAGCGGGCGTAGCCATTGGCTGATGCCAGAGGGACTGGAGTTGCGCGCGCCAACCTGGCAGGAAGGCATGGTTGCCCACAATGCCCAGCCAGACGCTGTGGAGCAGGCCCACCCCATGCAGCGCCTGCACCAGGCGCTGTTAATTGGCCTGGCCGACTATGTTAACAAAAACCGCTTTCCTTCTGTTATTTTGGGCCTAAGCGGAGGGGTGGACTCGGCCTTGGTGGCGCTTTTAGCCGTGCAGGCCCTGGGCGCGGACAGAGTAAAAGCCATCAGTATGCCCAGCCCCTATTCCTCTCCCGGCACTCGCCAAGATGCGCAGATTTTGGCCAAGAATTTGGGGATCAGCTTAGAGGAAGCCCATATCAAACCCTTGATGCAATCTTTTAACGAGGTATTGCACCCTCTTTTAGGTGACGCCCCACCAGGCCTGGAGCAGGAAAACCTGCAGGCGCGCATCCGCTCCTGCCTGCTGATGACCCTTTCCAACCGCCATGGCCATATGCTTCTTTCCACCAGCAACCGCAGCGAGAGCCTGGTAGGCTACAGCACTCTCTATGGCGACATGTGTGGCGGCCTGGCGCCCATCGCGGATCTGTATAAAACTGAAATATATCAGCTATGCAGCTACTTAGACCCAGATCACCGCATAATACCTAAAACCATTATAAATCGCGCTCCCAGCGCCGAACTCAGGCCAGAGCAAACCGACCAGGACTCGCTGCCGCCCTATCCTCTGCTGGATTTAACTTTGCAGGGAATTAGCGAAGACTGTTTGAGCACCGCCCAGCTGTTGGAAGAGGGCATCCCAGAGGATATTATTAAAAAAACACAAGCACTTATGGCAACAAGCCAATACAAACGCGCCCAGGCGCCCCCAGCCCTTATTTTGCGTGGCACGGTTTTACAACTGCCCCTAACCGGCGTGCGCCGCTACCTGCCACTGCATAAATAGCGGCTTAGTGCTATAATAAAAATATCTTAAACGCGCGCGTGGCGCAGCCTGCCGGGGTTTTACACGTAAACCTTGGATGTGTAAAGCTTCTCCGCCTATTAGAAAGCGCTTACAATTTTTAAGGACATTATCCAGTAACCCGTAGGCGGCGTAACTGTCGCGTGTATATATGAACCAGCCTCTCAACCCGCGCATATGGCGCATGAAAGAATTTAACCCGGAGCAAGTGCAAAGCCTGGCCAACAGCCTGGGGCTTTCGCCATGGCAGGCCCAGGTGCTAAGCCACCGTGGCATTACCGATGCCAAAAGCGCGCGCGAGTTTTTAGCGCCCAAGCTGGCTATGCTCTCACCACCGGTGGGCATGCAGGATATTGACACTGGCGCCGGATTATTGCTCAACGCTCTAAGGCAAAAACAAATCATTGGTATTGCCGGAGACTATGATGTGGATGGCATTACCGCCACAGCCCTCTTGGTAGATTTTCTACAGCAGGTGGGGGGACAGGTGTTATGGTATCTGCCCCACCGCCTGGAAGACGGCTATGGATTTACTCCCAATGCGGCCCAGCTTTTTCACCAGAATAAGGTAAGCCTGGTGGTAACGGTTGATTGTGGCATCTCCGACCATGAAGGGGTGCTGGAAGCCAAGCGGCTGGGCATGAAAATAATTGTTACCGACCACCACACCCTGCCTCCTGGCCCGCTGGTGCCTGCGGACGCGGTGATCAACCCCCACCAGAAAGAATGCGCCTTTGCCCCTCACCTTACCGGAGTGGGGCTGGCCTTTTATCTGGCCGCGGCCCTGCGCTCCAAACTTGTTCAGGCCGGCTTCTTCAAGTGCCCACCGCCCAATCTGCGCCAGGCTTTAGACTTAGTGGCGCTGGGCACCTGTGCCGACGTGGCGCCACTGGTGGAAGAAAACCGCATTTTAGTTAATGAGGGGCTCAAGGTTATCAACGACACCCCACGCCTGGGCATTCAGGAGCTGAACCGCCTGGCCAGGGGCGCCCACGCCAGGAACAACGAACAGTTGGATGCCCGCGATCTTAGCTTTACCCTCATTCCCAGGCTGAATGCCGCCGGGCGCATGGCTCACCCCGAAACAGCGCTTAAATTACTGCTCAGCCAAAACCAGGAGCAGGCGGGGGCGTTAGCGCAAACCTTAGACCAACTTAACCTTATGCGCCGCCGCCTGGAAGATGAAACCCTAAGCCAGGCGCGCCAACTGTGGGAAAGCACGCCAGAGGCCCGCTCTTTAAACTGTCTGGTACTGGCCAGCCACAACTGGCACCGCGGAGTGCTTGGTATTGTGGCCAACCGCATGACCGACATTACCGGCAAACCCTGCATTATGCTTTCCATAGAAAATAATGTAGCCACTGGTTCGGGACGCAGCTTAAACGGCATAGACTTGCAGCAAGCTTTGGCCAGCCAAGCGCCCCTGTTGGAACGCTACGGCGGGCACAGCATGGCTGTGGGCCTTAGCCTTAAGATACAAAACTTAAAAGAGTTCAGCCAGGGCATAAACAGCTACCTGGCGGCCTGGCCCGGCCCAGAGTCAGATCTGTATTTGGACGCCGAGGTGGATTTAAGCCAGTTAAACTGGCAAACCCTGCGCTACCTGGAGGAGCTGTCCCCTTTTGGCGCCGGCAACCCCGAGCCGGTGCTTTTATTGCGCCGGGTGGAAATGGTGGGGCACAGCACGGTAGGCCAAGGCAAACACTTGCGTCTTAATCTGCGCCAGGGCGGCGCCCGGGCCAAAGGCATTGCTTTTAGCGCCTCTCACCGCCCCTGGCCCCTGCGCGACTTCCTCTATGACGTGGCCTGTATTCCGCGTATCAGCAACTACAACGGGCGCCATTTGGAGCTAGTGGTGGAAGATTGGCGCCTGGCCCAGGGCACCAGAATTTAACCAGCCTTTAACTAAGCTCAGAACTCATCAGCCGATATGCTTAGTTACAGTAATTAGGTAATAAGCATGTTAAGAGCCATGGTCATTGCGAAAGCGGCCTTAGCCGCTATCCGGAAGCCTGGCTGTTGCTTAATATATGGACTCCGGATAGCCGCCACAGGCGGCTTCCGGGGCGACAACAAAAACAATTGGCACAGATGCAAGATGATGGCAATTATAACTGGAAGTCATTTCATAAATGAACTTCTAACGCTGCCTGGACAGGCTTACGCGGCGGCGCAAGCCGCCGGGATCCCGCCTAAACCACGCTTTTCGGCGAGGCGGTCTTTCATAAATCACCGGCAAGGGGATTTATAAAATGAAATCTAGCAATTAATGGGGACCGCGTCTAAGTTACGCTTATTGCCGCTGATAGCAGTTGTTAGGCACATTATTGCCCTTTGCCATAATTTTTGATGCTAGATTTGCGGGACATTGTCTATACCTTGATGAAGCGCAATCTTCAGCCTAAGGCATCGGCAGGTTGTCTTCCTCTTCTTCTTCCATGGCCAGCCGCTTCTTTTCAATGCGCGCCACCAGCCAGATAGAAAGTTCGTACAGGCCAATTAAGGGAACGGCCAAAAGAATCTGGTTTATGGCATCCGGGCTGGGCGTTGCCAAGGCGGCCACCACAAAGGCCCCCAAAATGGCGTAACGCCGCCAGGCGCGCATACCCTTGGCGGTTAATATGCCCAAACGTCCCAAAAATACCAAGACCAAAGGCGTTTCAAACAAAAGTCCGAAAATCAACACAAAGGCTATGGCGAAAGAGAAATAATC
Organism: Desulfarculales bacterium; assembly: GCA_031554335.1. Taxonomy (GTDB): domain Bacteria; phylum Desulfobacterota; class Desulfarculia; order Desulfarculales; family Desulfarculaceae; genus JAIRYI01. The sequence goes on along the minus strand of JAVBVK010000003.1, from coordinate 45,938 downwards.
TTCCACCTTGATTTGCGGCTCTATGTCGCTGGGGGCCAGGTTAATAAAAAAGTCGAAAGTAAAGGGCAGCACCACCACAAAGCAAAAGGTGGCGCCTAAAAGGAAGAGGCCGGAAGAAAAGCCCACAAAAGGCCATACCAGGCGTCTTTCGTGGGAGTAGAGGCCAGGGGCGACAAACGCCCATAACTGGTAAAAGAAAAAAGGCGCCCCTACCACCACGGCCAGCAAAATGGATATTTTAAAATAAGTGAAGAAGAGTTCGGCCGGTGCGGTGTAAATTAACTTGGCCTTGTGAGAAACCAAAAACGGATCAAACGGTATTTTTAAAAAATTAAACAGCGGCTCGCGTATAATCCAACCCAGCACCATTAACACAAAAAATACCGCAACACTAAGCACTACGCGCTTGCGCAGCTCGCCAATATGCTCCCAAAAGGGCATGGTGTGGCCATTGTCTTCGCCGTGTTCGCTGTGCTCATTGTTTTGCTTATTGTCAGCCATGCTTTTCCTGGCTGGGCGCCACCTGCCCTGGCTGAGCGGCTACATTATCTTTTTGAGGAGAATCAGAGCCTTCGCCATGGCCACTACTTAAAGGCGCGGGCTCTTGCCCGGCTTTTCCCCCAGCCCTGGGCGCGGTGGTGGCGTCAAACTCTTTGCCCTGCAGCATGGGGGTGAGATCGTCGGCCATGCCGCTCACATGCTTTTTAAGCTGGTTTATTTCATCCATGGCTCCACTCTCATCGAGCTCGGAGCGCATTTGAGCCGTGGCCTTTTTAAAATTACGTATGCCCTTGCCCAAATTTTTGGCAAGCTCGGGCAGGCGCTTGGGGCCTACCACAACCAACGCCACCACCAATATCATAAGTAATTCTTGCGTTCCTATAAAGGACATTACCGCTCACCTGCCTATTGCCAAAAATAAATACGCATTATATGCATTATTTTAATGCATTGCCAGCACTAATACCACAGTAAAAGGGCCAACGCCCCCGGCCACAAACAAACCTCCAGCAAACTCTGCGCGCTCAGTTCCGGAAAAATTGGCCTATTAAAGAAACGCTGTTGCATAAAAGCCAGGCCCGCCAGCGGCAAATAAAAAAACATCAGCAGTGGCCAAGCCAATAGCCCAGCAATTCCCGCCACAAGCAATACAAAGGCCAACAGGCCATACACCGCCTTTAAAATGCGCCTGGTCTTCCTTTCGCCTAAGACAATGGGCAGGGTTTCTTTACCCACAAACAAGTCGCCCTGAATGCTGACCAGGTCTACCATGGAGGTTTTAATAAAAATTAGCCCCATAACATAAAACGCGGCCAATACGCTTAAAGGGGTTATGGTATAGGTTGCAGCGTAGGCCGGCAATACCGCGCTCACCGTGCCCCAGGCCAGCATAAGCGCAACGGTTTTAGAGCCAGGGATGTCGCGCAGGCGCTTTATGTTAAACCGCGCCTTCAACCTGGCCGGCATTACAGGTATGGAATACAATATGCCTAATACCGTCATGGTGGCAAGTAAAGCAAAGCAAACCGCCCCGCCCCATAGCGCCGCCAGCGCCAAGGCCAGCCCGCAGCTTAATACCCCAAGCGACATCAATACCCTTGCGTGCGCCGCCATAAAAAGCGTCTGCTCGGGGTCGTTGTATTGGTCTGCCTTGCTTTCTAAAAGATTATTTATTAATTGCATGGCCATAACAAAGCAAAATGCCACCAGCGGCATGCGCCAGTCTGGCTTTATAGCTTGCATGGCCTGCGCGGCCAGGCACAGGGCGGCGGCGCTAAAGCCGGTAAAAACCTGGCAGCGCGCAATGAAGCGTAATGTTTTCAACAGAAAATTTGAAATTTGATTGCGGCCAGAGCCTGGCATATCCTTAATATGGCGGGTTACTCTTTTGATAAGCCAATTGGGCGTGCTGGCGCCGGCGGTTATGCCAATTGAACTGAGAGAGGCCAGCGCTTCTCCGTCAATATCGCTTTCATCCTCCGCCAAATAGGCACGCCCGCCATTGGCTTGCGCTAAATTGAACAAGCGCAGGCTGTTGGCGCTTTGCCTGCCACCCACCACCACAATGGCATCCACCTCGCGCGCCAGCTTCATTACTTCACTTTGACGCTGTTTGGTGGCCTGGCATATGGTTTGAAAAATTTCCACTTGGCAATAGCGGCTCTTAAGGCGCGCGCACGCTTCATCGTAAAACTCCTGGTTTTGCGTGGTTTGCGCTACCACCACCACCTTGCCGTCATATGCGGGCAAGGCTGACAACTGCTCCAAGCTTTCCAACACTGCGCCCTGGCCCGCGGCATGGGCCAATAACCCCACCACCTCCGGATGTTCGGCATCGCCCACAATTACAACTTGGGCGCCCTGGCGAGCGGCACGGCTGATAATGGCCTGTACTCTTATAACCCGCGCGCAGGTGCCATCCACAACCCGGTCAAAACCAGCGGCTTTCAATTTTTCTTTTATTTCTTGCGGAACCCCATGGGCGCGAATAATAACCGTGCCGCCGTTGATATGTTCAGGAATGTGGGTAAGCTCGCTAATGCCGTTTTCTTCCAGCATTTGCAAAACTTTGGGGTTATGAATGAGCGGGCCGTAAGTATAGATGGGCTGAGGATAGCGGCGCAGGCTGCCCAAGGCCAGTTCCAGGGCCCGGCGCACCCCCATGCAGAACCCCGCGGTTTCAGCCAGCTTTACCCGCATGGAACAACTTCCCTGTTAAAAAAATTGTCGGCCAGTTTAAGCAGTTCAGGCAGGCTTTTACTCATGCCAGCCTGGCGCCTGAGCTCGCTAACCCCTGGTTTGCCCCTTACCTGCCACATAATAAACTGGCGCACCAAATGTACGGCCATCATTTCACCCTCCAGCGCCAAAGCCAAATCCGCCTGGTTTTGCAAAAGCCCGCGTATTTCCTGGGCGCTCGGTTCATTGAAATCAGTACCATCTTTTAAGGCCATGGCCCTGGCAAAAATATACGGGTCTTGCAGGGCGCCACGGCCGATCATAACCCCGTCGCAACCGGTCTGTTCCATCATAGCCAAGGCCTGGCCCGCGCTCCTCACATCGCCATTGCCTATTACAATTAGTTGTGGGCACAGGCGCTTAAGCCGGCCAATGGCTGCCCAATCGGCCTGGCCTCCGTAGCCCTGGGTTACGGTGCGGGCATGCAAGGTAATGGCGGCCGGCCGGGCGGCCAGTAGGTAGGGCAGTATTTCATCCAAGTTATCGCGGCTGTATCCCAAGCGTATCTTAACGCTGACCGGCCCCCCGAAGCCCTGGCTGGCCGCCTCCAGCACCTGGCGGGCCAGGGCCGGGGTGTCCAGCAGGGCCGATCCGGCCCCCAAACGCCGCACCTTGCGCACCGGGCACCCCATATTGATATCCAGCAGGACGGGGTTAAAATTCTTGCGGGCAATGACCGCCGCCTGCTCCATGGTTTTGGGCACCGCGCCGAAAAGCTGCATGCAAAGCGGCCCCTCCTCAGGCACCGTGCGCGCCAGACGTAACGTATGGGGCTGGGAGCGAATGAGGCCCGCACAAGAAACCATCTCGGTATAGACCAGGGGCGCGCCGCCTTTTTTGAGGGTAAGGCGGAAAGGCAGGCTGCTTACTCCCGCCATGGGCGCAGCCACAAAAGGTGAGTTCAATTCCAATCCGGCCAGTAACATGATGGCTAATTGTACCCAAAGCTTAGCAGCCTGCCACCTGTAGTTTATGGGGCTTTGCCAACCTTCTCTTCAGCAATGGGCAGGTTGGCCAGCGCGGCCAGCAGGGCTAAGACTATGTCAATGTACCATACCCACAGATAGCTGCCGCTGTACTGCATAAAAACCCCGCCTAAAAACGCGCCCAGAAAGCCGCCCACCTGATGGGCAAACATGGTGATGCCAAGCAAGGTGGCAAAATAACGCAGCCCGAAGAGCTTGCCCACAATGCCGGCCGTGGGCGGTACCGTGCCCAGCCAGGTTAAGCCAATGGCCGCGGCAAACACATAAAAAGTGGTCTCGGTTTTGGGCGAGGCCAGGTAAATGGCTATCATCAGCGCCCGGCTGGCATAAAGGGCGGCCAGAATATATTTCATGCGAAAATATTTGCCTAAATAGCCGGAGGCCAGGCTGCCGGCTATGTTACACAGGCCGATTAAGGACAGGCTGGCCGCGGAGACCGCGGCCGTGTGCCCGCAAGAGCTTATCTCGCCGGGCAAATGGGTAACCAAAAAGGCCACGTGAAAGCCGCAGGTAAAAAAACCCGCGCTTAATAACAAAAAGCTTTTGTTGGCAAAGGCTGTTTTAAGCTGCTCTTTAAGGCCGGGGCGCTCCAAAATAAGGGGCTCTGCCGGCAGCGCCGCCACGGGTTTGGGCAATTTGAACTTGCACAAAAACCAGGCTGGAATTATGGTTAAAAGGCCCAAAAGGCCCAGGGATGCCAGGCCGCCGAAAAGCCCGCGCATATGCAGGGCCAACTGCACAAGAGGCGCAAAAATAAACTGACCCAGCGAACCGCCGGCATTGACCACCCCACTGGCAAAAGAGCGCTGACTGGCATGCAACCGGCCGTTGACTACGGCAATAAGCAGCGCAAAGCTGCCCACCGCGGTACCCGCGGGCGACAGCAAACCTTGGGTAAGCACCAGCGACCAGGGCCCGGAAGCCCAGAAAGTGCCCAGTTGGCCCGCGGCAATGAGCACGGCGCCCACCACCAACGCGGGCAGCGCCCCCCTTTTGTCGGCCCAGGCTCCAAAAAAGGGCTGGGCCAGCCCCCAAAGCAACTGGCCAATGGCAAAGGCCATGCTTATCTGGGCTATGTTCATGGTCGTGCTTTCCATAATAGGGTGCACAAACAAGCCCACGGTCTGCCGCACCCCCATGGTTATCATGAGAATAACGCTGGCCAGAGAAATACTCATCCAAATTACTACGTTAGCGCTTCGCTCTTTGCCACTGGCGGGAACCTTTGAAACTTTTGCCGCGGAAACGCCCATATCTGCCCCCTACGAGAATAGATAAAAAAATTAGGCCTAATTTTACCGACCGGTCTATTATTATTGATCTAAAAAAATATAGCCAATAGCCATAAGACGTTAAGCCATCAACATGCCTACCGAAGTTTTGATAAATATATCCAATGGCTCACTGCTTTTCTCCACCTTGGCCATAATAATGCTGCCTTGCATGGCGGACACAATGTAAACGGCGCCAACTTCGGGGTTGAGTGAGCCCTTTATCTCGCCTGCCGCCTGGCCTTTTTCGATAAAATCCCTGATCATCTCCTTAAGAACCACAAAGCCGCCGCTGGTGGCCTGACGCAGAGGCGGGGACAAAGCCGCCATTTCCTGGCCAAAAGAACCCACCAGGCAGCCCACGCAAAAGTCGCTTTGCGCGATAGGTTTCATCAAATTTTCAAAAAAAGCTGTAAATCTGTCAAGATACGGAGCGTTAAATTCTTCCAGGTATTTTTGGCCATAGCGTTTTATGTGTTCCACCTGGTTTTCCAGCACCGCCAAGGCAAAGTCTTCCTTGCTGGGGAAAAAATGATAGAAAGACCCCTTGGGCACCTTGCTCTCTTTAAGCACCTGGTTAATGCCCGTGCCCTGGAAAGAATGTTTCAAGAACAATTTGGCTCCGGCCTTTATTATGTCTTGTTTAGTATCGCGCACATCTCAATACTAGACCGGTCGGTCTATATTGTCAAGCATTTTTTCCCGATTCCTTTTGTCGAGTAATATCACTTAGAGCAAAGAGCTGGGGCAGGCCGCGCGGATAAGCGGGGATATCAGGAAGACAACAAAAAACAACCCCGGCTTGCTGACAGGCAAGCCGGGGCGGGTAACTCAATAAACCGGGAAGCTAGGCGGACTCCAACTCGCTACTGTTGTGCAGCAAAAGCGGGGCCTCAGCTTTTAAGATAACATCTTCACCAACCACGCACTCCTGCACACCTGCCATGGAGGGCAGGTCGTACATAATATCGAGCATAGCCGATTCCAGAATGGAGCGCAGACCGCGCGCCCCGCTTTTGCGGGTAAGCGCCTGGTTGGCTACGGCTTGTAAGGCTTCGTCGGTAAATTTCAGATCCACACCTTCAAACTCAAATAGTTTGGCGTATTGCTTAACCAGCGCATTTTTAGGTTCTTTCAAAATACGGATCAGCGCCTGCTCGCTAAGTTCATCCAGGGTGGCAACCACCGGCAACCGGCCAATAAATTCAGGGATAAGGCCAAATTTGATCAAGTCCTCGGGCTGGCAATTGGCCAAGGTCTCGCCTAGCGAGGCGCTCTCGCTCTGGTTGCTTAAGGTGGCGGTAAAACCCATAATTTTGGCGCCAATGCGGTTTTGGATTATTTTATCCAGGCCCACAAAGGCCCCGCCGCAGATGAACAGAATATTGGTGGTATCTACTTTGATGAATTCCTGCTGGGGATGCTTGCGCCCGCCTTTGGGCGGCACCGAGGCGGTGGTGCCTTCGATAATTTTTAGCAGGGCCTGCTGCACCCCTTCGCCCGAAACGTCGCGGGTTACCGAAGGATTTTCCCCTTTACGCGCAATTTTGTCTATCTCGTCAATATAGACAATACCGCGCTGGGCTTTTTCCACATCGTAGTCGGCCGCCTGTAACAGGCTTAGTATAATGTTTTCCACATCCTCGCCCACATAACCGGCTTCGGTTAAAGTGGTGGCGTCGGCAATGGTGAAAGGCACGTTCAAAATACGGGCTAAAGTTTGGGCCAGAAGGGTTTTACCGCTGCCGGTGGGGCCAATAAGCAAAATATTGCTTTTGCTAAGCTCCACCCCGCCCATGTCCACACGCGAGTCTATGCGTTTGTAGTGGTTATGCACGGCCACAGACAAAATTTTCTTGGCCCTCTCCTGCTCTACCACATACTCATCAATAATATTTTTTATTTCCTTGGGTTTGGGTACCACCAAGCCTGCGGCGTGAGAGTCTTTTTGATATTCCTCTTCAATAATTTCATTGCATAAGTCGATACACTCATCGCAAATATAGACCGAAGGGCCGGCAATAAGCTTTTTCACTTCGCTTTGGCTTTTGCCGCAAAAAGAACAAACCAACTCGGAATTTTTACTGTTTTTATTCATCCGCTAAATCCAGGTTAAAAAACTTAATACGCCGATAATTAATCATAACCATTCCAGCGTAAAAGGCAATCAACACGTTCACGCCTCGCGCTTGCTCAGCACTTTGTCCACCAGGCCGTATTCTTTGGCCTCGGCCCCGGTCATAAAATAGTCACGCTCAGTGTCCTGGGCTATTTTTTCCAAGGGCTGGCCGGTATGCCCGGCCAAAATAAGATTGAGCTGATCTTTGAGTTTCAGTATCTCCCGGGCGTGAATTTCAATGTCTGTCGCCTGGCCGGAGAAACCGCCCATGGGCTGATGGATCATGATACGCGAGTTGGGCAGGGTAAAACGCATGCCCGGCTCGCCCGCAGCCAGCAAAAAAGCTCCCATAGAGCTGGCCTGGCCCAGGCACAACGTGCTGACTTTGCAGCTTATGTACTGCATGGTGTCATAGATGGCCAAGCCCGCGGTAACTATTCCGCCGGGGGAGTTAATATAAAGGTGGATGTCCTTACTGGCATCTTCCGCTTCCAGAAAGAGCAGTTGGGCTATCACCAAGTTGGCCACCACATCGTCTATGGGCTGGCCTAAAATAATGATGCGGTCTTTTAACAGCCTGGAATAAATGTCGTAAGAGCGTTCGCCCCGGCTGGTCTGTTCAATAACAAAGGGCACTAAAGCCATATCCACCATCCCGTATCTTTTGTTAATCCTGAATTGCCTGTTATGTCTTATTCGGCCGCTTTAGTCTCTTCTTTAGCCTTTTCGTCCAAAGAGGTCATAAAGGCGTCCAACTCTTCGGGGGCTATCTTGTCTAATTTAGCGTTATCCTTCAAAAACAATAGAATTTTATCTTCCAGCACGCTGTCTGCTAAGCGCCCCATAAGATTATTCTTAACGAAAAACTCCCGCACCTGCTCCACCGGGCTGTCGCCAGCCTGTTTCAGCAGTTCCTGCTCTATGTCTTCGTCTTTAACCTCGATATTCTCCTGCTGGCCAATGCGGGCCAGCACCATACCCGCCCGCACCTTGAAACGGGCTTCCGCCTCCACTTCGCTCAGCAGCGTGTTTTCGTCCAGGCCGGGTATTTCGCCTATGCCGTCTTGCTGCATATATTCGCGGAAGCGGCGCACCATGTTTTCCTGCTCTGCCCGTACCAAAGAAACAGGCACTTCAAAATCGCCCAGCTTAGCCACCTGCTTGATGATCTGCTGGCGCACCACTTCGCGCCCCTGTTCTTCCTGGCGCTGGTTTAAGCTGGTGGCCAGCTTTTCTTTTAAAGCATCCACCGAGTCCACCTCCGGCCAGCTCTCTTTCACAAATTCGTCGGTAAGCTCTGGGCGCTGCTTTTCTTTAAGGGCCTTGGGCATAATATCGAAGCGCACCCTTTTACCACGGAATATCTCGGTACGGGCGTTTTCATCAAAATCCACAAGGGCCTCTACCTTCTCGCCCAGCTTGCTGCCAATAAGCGCCTTTTCAATGGGAGCCAGCAGCGCTCCCTGGGTCAGGTCAAATTCATAATTCTCCACCAAATCTTCCAATGGCGTGTCGCCATCGAAAGTTTGATAGTCGGCAACAACCGTGTCATCGACTTTGGCGGTACGGCGGCGTTTAACCTCGGTAAAGGTGGCTTTGGTGTCCAGCAGGCGATTCAGGGTATCCTGCATCAATTTTTCATCCACCTTAAAGTCAGGCTCTTTGATGCCAAGGCCTTTATACTGGTCAGGATCCAACTCGATAGTGGGCTGAATTTCAAACTCCACGCTAAAGGTGAAGAAGTCCTGCTTAAGGTCAAATTTTTCAAAGTCAAACTTGGGCACGCCTATGGGGTTTAAGCCGCACTGACCAAGCACTTCGGGATAGAAGCGGTTTAACAACTCTTCCACGCAGTCCATGTCTATTTGGGGTCCGTAGTTGCTCTCCACCAGGCTTAGAGGGGCCTTGCCCGGCCTGAACCCCTTAAACTTGGCCGTGCGCTGCACCTTTTTGACCAATTTTTGGCGGTGCTGCTGCACCTCGCTTTGGGGCACATCCACCATAATTTTGCGCTTTATCTGGCTTAGCTCTTCCACCGTATATTTCATGGTTTTTCCTCTTAAAACTTGTGTACTTAGGGCCTAACTCCCCAAGAGGTCAAAAACTAAAGATTAAAATGTAATAATTTATCATTGCCAGGCAACTATGGCAAGCTTTTTTGCATGCCAACAGGCCAGCGCACTGAAAGCCCGCAACGCCGTTTAGCCATTCAATTAGTTGTATTGTCCCGATTAAAAACGGTAGCTGGGCGGCGCGGCCAAGGCGGCCTTGCTAATACGCGGACGGTTGATAAGCTCCAGCATTTCCTTTACCGCGGTCTCAAAGCCCACAAAAAGCGCCCGGGCCACAATGGAATGCCCTATGGAATACTCCTCAATTTCTTCTATCTGCAGCAGCGGCTCCAAGTTACGCAGGGTAAGCCCGTGCCCGGCCGCCACCTTTATCCCCAGCTTGCTGGCCAGGCGGGCGCTGTCTTGAAGCGCGGTTAGATGCTTTGCTTGCCCGGCGGCAGCGGCGTTGGCATAGGTGCCGGTATGAAATTCCACGGTTTGCGCGCCGGTTAAATGGGCGGCGCGCAGTTGTTCCGGCTCTGGGTCAATAAACAGGCTTACTTCAATACCAGCGGCAATAAGGGTTTGGGTAATGTTGCGCACCGCCTCAAAATTACCCTTTACCTCCAGGCCGCCTTCGGTGGTAAGCTCCTGTCGGCGCTCGGGCACCAGCGTGCATACGGTGGGCTTAAGCTCCATGGCAATTTCCACCATTTCTTCCACCGCCGCCATCTCCATATTAAAACGCCCCTGCACCACTTTGCTTAAAATGCGCATGTCTTCATCTTGCATATGGCGCCGGTCTTCACGCAAATGGGCGATAATGCCATGAGCGCCAGCCTTTTCCGCCAGCATGGCCGCCCAAAGCGGCTCGGGTTCCACCCCGCCTCTGGCCTGGCGCAAGGTGGCCACGTGGTCTATGTTTACGCACAATTTAGGCATATAAGCTTACTCCTTGGTTTTAGCCAATACGTCTTCGGTAAGTTTTTCCATTAAGCGGGCTTCCTTGCCGCCATTTTCGTGGTGGTGGCCCAAGAGGTGCAGGCAGCCATGCAAAATAAGGCGCAGCAAATGCTCATACTCATCAATGCCGGCGGCCCTGGCTTCTCTTATAGCTGTATCCGCGCTCACCACCACATCGCCCAACAGGCCATTGTCAATAGCTCCATCACCCTCTTGCTGAGAGAAGGAAAGCACGTTGGTGGGGCCAATGTGCCCTAAATAGCTTTGGTTAAGTTCGGCAATTTGTTCATCGGTGGTGATGAGCAGCGAGAGTTCAATATTACTTGGACACATTAAGCAGGTTAGCATCCTGCGTATACGCGCCCTCAACTGGGTTAGGGACAGGGGCAAGCTTTTTTGCCGGTTGCTTATGGTTATCACCATTGGCCTTTTTTTCCTCTGGGTATTCAACGCGGCTGTGATAGATGCCGCTTAAGATGGTGTTAAAAATACTGGCAATATTATGCAGGTCTTTTAAGGTAAGCTCGCATTCGTCCATTTGGCCTTCAGCAAAGCAAGTGTTTATCTGCTGTTTTACCAAGCCCTGCAAGCGCGCCGGCGTGGGGTTAACCAGGGTGCGGCTGGCCGCTTCCACAATGTCGGCCAACATCACCAGCCCTGCCTCCCTGGTTTGCGGCTTGGGGCCAGGGTAACGGAAGTGTTCCGGCGTGGGCTCGGGCATGCCGGCCATGCGAGCCGATTCGCAGGCCTTACTGTAAAAATAGGATATAACCCGGTTACCGTGATGCTGCAAGATAATGTCTTGCACCGCCTTGGAAAGGCGGTATTTGCGAGCCAGATCCACGCCGTCTTTCACATGGCTTATTAAAATAAGGGCGCTCATGGAAGGGGCCAGCTTGTCGTGGCGGTTGGGCTCGTGGCCGAAATTTTCCACAAAATACACGGGCTTTTTCATTTTACCCAGATCGTGGTAAAGGGCTGCTGTACGGGCCAGCAGGTGATCCGCCCCTATGGCCCGGGCCGCGGCTTCCACCAGGCTGCTTACCACCAGGCTGTGATGATAGGTGCCGGGCGCGTTAAGCATTAAATCACGCATAGCCGGATGATCCAGGCTGGCCATGGCCCGCATGCGGTCGTCGGTGCTGTGGCCCAAGGCTTCCACTACCGGCATAAGCCCGGCGGCCAAAACCCCGGACAGCGGGCCGGCAATAAACCCTATGGCAAGCGCCAAGGTTTTCCAGGCCACAGGCACTTGATTCATAACCGCCCACCCGGCCAGCAGGGGCAGGGCCACTAAGGAGCACAACAGGCCAGTACGGATAATGCGCATGCGCCCCTGGCTGCCATGCACCATATAAACACCATAGAGGCATATAATAAAATGAAAGAGCGCTATATCAAAGCTGTGTTCGCTCCACAGTTGGCTGGCTGAAAAGCTGGCGATTATTGCTAAAAATAGCCCCGCGCGCATACCCAGAAAAAAGGATGCCAAAATAGGCGCGGCCGCGAAAGGCGCGCCCAGGGCCAGGGCCGCGGGATGAATGTTAAGCCAGCCAGGATGAAAAGTGGAAACAAATATCTGGTAGCCTTTGGTTAACACCGCCCCACCGCAGATAATGAGACCCAACAGGGCCAGGTCGCCCATAAAGGAATGACCGGCCGCCTTGCCCAAATTTAAAAAATCTACGCGCAGCAACCCCCTTATCATCAGAATCATAATAAGGGCCAACCCCAGCCCGTAGGCCTGCCAGTTGCCGGGGGTGTAGTCGGTTACCGTAGCCAGGGCCACAATGGTTCCCATTAAAACAGACCATACCCACGGAGTGGCGCGGTTGCGGCCCAAGGCGTTGGTGAATCTGGCCCAGGCGCTACGCAGGCTGTCTTGCCAGCCCAGTGATTCGCCTCTTTTACTTTTGATCAAAGATGGCTTGCCTACTTTTTCCTCGGACACGGAAACGTCCTCCAGGCCGCTCAACTCAAGCGCGGCCGTTTTTTTCTTTTCGCTCATAAGCATGAATTATATCGCGCACCAGCCGGTGCCGCACCACATCGGCCCTGCTGAAGCGCACAAAGCAAATGCCTTCTATACCTTCTAATATTTGCAAAGCTTCCACCAGGCCCGAAGCAACCTGCCCTGGCAAGTCTATCTGAGTGATATCACCAGTAATTACCGCACGGGAATTGTGCCCCAATCTGGTCAGGAACATCTTCATCTGCTCAGAGGTGGTATTCTGCGCCTCATCTAAAATTACAAACGCCTTATTTAAGGTGCGCCCGCGCATAAAAGCCAAAGGCGCCACCTCTATTACCCCTTTGTGCAACAAGCGGGTATATTTCTCAAAATCCATCATGTCGTGCAGGGCGTCGTACAGCGGGCGCAGATAGGGGTTTACCTTCTCCGCCAAATCGCCAGGCAAAAAGCCAAGCTTCTCTCCAGCCTCCACCGCCGGCCGGGCCAGAATAATGCGATCCACCCGGTTGCGCAGCAGACTGTCCACGGCCATGGCCATGGCCAAATAGGTTTTACCAGTGCCCGCCGGGCCAATGCCAAAAACCAAATCGTGGCTACGCATGGCCTCCAGATAGTCTTTTTGAATTTTGCTTTTGGGAGATATTATCTGCTTTTTGCCAGTAAGATAAACCTGATCTAAAAAAATTTCTTTCAGTTTAGCTTGGTCATTGCCTTGCAAAATGCGCAAGGCGTTAGTAACATCTGACTCGTAAACCGGGTACCCCTGGCGGATGAGCTCATAAAGTTGCTCTAAAAGCGACTTGGCCAGAGCCACCTGGTGCCCGGGCCCCTCCAGAAATAATTTGTCGCCACGAAATCCGGCGCTTATCCCCAGTTCCCGGCCAATATACTTAAGCGTGGCGTTTTGCGGCCCCAATAAGAGGCGTAGCGTGTCTTGGTCGTTAAATGAAAGTACCAAGGATGGAAATGCTCCTCATGTAAAAATTTGGCTATGCTTAGGCATACCGCAGGCCGTAAGGTTTAGCAAGCTATTTTCATAGGCCGCGCGGCCACGTCAGGCCATGAGTGGCCTATTTTTTTGCCAACATATTTGAAACATTTGCTTTTTATTTATTGACAGTTAGTCTTAGGCAGCCGATAATGTAGGCATGTTAGAGCAATTTAATATATTAGACTGGGTGGTGCTGGTAATTTGCGCCTTTTTTGTGATAAGAGCCGTAAGCAAAGGTTTTTTGCGCGAAATGGGCAGCCTGGTGGGGCTGGTTCTGGCTATCTGGGGCAGCATGTCATTTTATCAACCTGTGGCCGATTTTTTACGCCGGGTAGTGGGCAAGCAGGATTTCTGGTGGGAAACCCTGGCGTTCATTTTATGTTTTCTGGTCATCTACTTGCTTACTGTGGCCATTGCCGGGCGCATCTCCAAGGTGCTCTACTCCACTTCCCTGTCGTTCATTAACCGTATTTTAGGCGCGGTGGTTGGCCTGGCCAAAGGGGTTATTGTATGCTTTGTGCTCATAAACCTCCTTTTAATGATGCAGCCCCTCACCAATGCCCTCAGTCAATATCACGATGTTGTCAGCAAGTCCTACCTCACCCCTTTCATCATGAAGGGTGGCCGCATCATTTTCAGCTTTGTCCCCCAAGATTTGGCCGATAAGGCCCGAACCGGGGCCGGCAACCTGCAAGAGCGAGCCAGCGACCTGGTGGATTCCGCCGGCGAATAGCATTCTTTTATGTCTGTCCAACCTCTGTTAAACCTGCTGGCCGCCTTACGCCATCCACAAAAAGGCTGCCCCTGGGATCGCAAGCAAACGCCTTTAAGCTTATGTGTGGGCATTTTAGACGAAGCCTTTGAACTGCTGGAGGCCATTGAGCGGAACAAGCCGGCTCAGGTGGAGGAGGAGTTGGGCGATCTTCTCTTTCAACTTATGTTTGTGATAAGCCTTTATGCCGAAAGCGGGCATTTTACCATGGAAGATGTGGTTAAAGGCATAGAGGCCAAAATGGTGCGACGCCACCCCCATGTGTTTGGCAACGAAAAAGCCAGCGACGCCGGCCAGGTGCTGAAACGTTGGGAAGAGATAAAGCTTGGTGAAGGCAAGGAAGGGCACCCTTTGGACAGCGTGCCCTTGGCCCTTCCCGCCCTGGCCCGCGCCCGGCGCCTGTGGCACAAGGCTTCCCGCCTTAACTGGGTTGGCAGCTCCACCGGCAATGACGCAGCCGAACTAACCAGCCTGATGGCCGAAGTGCTGCAGAATAAACAACCCGCCCAATATGGCGAGCTTCTATTCAAGCTGGCCATCTGGGGAGCCGGCCAGGGCCTACAGGCCGAAGAACTTTTACGCGAAGCTAATCGGCTTTTTCAAAAGAAAGTAAAATCCGAACATCCGGCCTAGCGGCCCGCCACTCACGGCCGCCATTGTTGTTACCTGCCAATACGATAAATAGTTCTCATGCCGCTGGGGTCTTTACCCCGGTTCCCATCCAGGCGGTATCTGCTGTTAACCTTGTAGGGGTCGGTAATGCGGTCGCCGTTCAGGCGGTATTGCGTGGCCGCGCCACTTACGGGGTCGGCAACCCTGCCATCATCATCAATCCTGAACTCTCTGATTAAGCCTTTGGGGTCGGTAACCACGATATTGTCCGCGGCATGGGCAACAGCGCCAATACCTATTGTAAGCGCAACAATTAATACTCTCTTTTTCATGATGTATTCCCCTGTATCTCCCCAAGCCAGCATGGCGCCAAGCGCCATATACAAGCCATATTATAAGAATAAGGGGGAAAATCCGGCCGGCAAGGCCGCATAAGAAATGGAGAGATGTTTATCTTGGCATTTAACGGGCAGGTAACCTTTATTTTCAGCTTTTATTCCTGGCTTAAAATACCATATTTAAGCGCCCACAGGCACAAATGCTCCATTTGGTAGGGCGGCATTTCTTCGCTGGCCGCCTGATATAAATCCATCAAGCTGGCTCCGCCCATGTCTTGAATAAAATCTAAAATAGTGCTTAAGGCGGATGGGTTGAAGGCGCCGCCCAAATCCTGGTTGGGAAAAGTACCCCATTTACCCGCCTTAAACAGAGCGGCCAAAGGGCCTGGCTGAAAGCGGCGGTAAATAGGCAGGTTACCACCGGCAAAATGGCCAAAGTGTTCCTTTAGAGAAAGGGCAAACACATTTCTTTCCTGGGCCGGTGCCGGCGGAGTGGCCAGGGCTTTGCTTTTAAGCTCTTGCCACAGATCTTCCATACGCGCCACCACCACCTTCCAGTCAAAGCTTGCCAACACCCTTTCCCTGCCGGCCCGGCCCATCTGCGCGCGCAATTCGGCATCGTCTATCAGCAGGCTAAGCTGCTGACGCCATATATCCATATCAATGGCGGTGCGCTGGGCCATTTGTAAGGCGCTTAAGTGTTCGGGCAGCACCGGCCATAATGCATCAATAAGACCTAACTCCTCTGAATGCAGGGTGGGAATTAGAAAGCCGGTTTTGCCGTGGGCCACCAAATCGCGGTAGCCGCTGAAATCGGAGGCCACCACCGGCTTGCCGGCGGCCATGGCCTCTAATATGGAAAGTCCGAAGGTTTCTTGGATGTTGTCGGCCGGAGAGACAAAAATATCGCAGGCCGCAAACAAGTGGGGTTTCAAGGCTGAGTCGAAGTCGGCAAACAAATGCACGCGATCGGCCAGGCCTAAATCCTTAGCCAAAGCCAGCATGCCCTGCCCATAGCGGTTATGCTCGGCGCCAGCCAGAATAAGGCGTACCGGCTGTTTTTGATTTAACAGCCACAGCATGCCCAGTAAAGGCGACAGGTCGAATTTGTCGGATGGGGTGAGGCGCCCGAGGCACAGCAGGGTTATCATGTCACCGGGTAGCCCCAGGCGCTTGCGCGCCTCATCCTGCTCCACGCCGGTAAAGTCGGCGCTACGCACCCCCAGCGGACAGATATCCATGCGGCCGCGGTAGCCAGCGCTGCTCAAACCCAAGTCTTGCAGGTTTTTTGCCACCCGCGCAAGTTGCCCGCGCAAATAATCTTTGGCGGCCTGGCTGGTGCAAAACACCGAGTCATAGCCGCGCACGCCAGGCAACACCTTATAAATGTTGCGCACCTGGGTAGACCAGTAGCTTAAGGTGTGGGGGGTGCAAGTTATGGGAAACGGCTCTTGGGCAAACTGGTTGCGCATGTGGCACATTTCCGGAAAGTAGCGGTCCAGCTCGGCCGCGTGAATAGCCATATAGGTATTGCGTGCAAGTAAGGCGGGAAGAGCTAGGGCGGGCAGGAGCTTTACTCTATCCTTATTTTGCGGCAGTTCTAAAACCGGAGCGTATTGCTCCATAAACGGCTTGGCGGCATTGTAAAAAGGCATGAAAAAATGCAGCTCATCAGCCCTACTGTACTCCATCAAAGCCGCGGCCATGCCGTAATTAGCCACCTTGCGCCCCAAGCGGCGATCGCGGTCGGCCAGCTCATCAAAAGCATTTATGAATCCTACTGCCGCCATTTTCTTTCCTTACAGCGAATACCTGGTTTACCTTCAGATTTTATCTGGTCTCTAATTTACGCAAGAATTTAAGCACTGCTTTTAATAGTGGCCCGTAGCCTTCACCCCACCAGGGCACATGGGGGCCGGGCAGAGTTTCACTTTTGGCCTGCAAAAATTCAGCGGTTTTAACTGCCTGGGCATTTGTTATAAATTTATCATCCGCAAAATTAACCACCAGGCGGGCGTGAGAACTCAACCCCGGTTTGGGCCGGGAAAGGGCCAACAGGTAATCCAACATCACCCCGGGCGGCTCATGGCTTAGGCCAGACCAGACTTCACGCAAATTTGCAATATCCACATCCGCGCAGAAATATTTTTGCACCAGTTCCGGCGGCAAGGGCGGCAGGGGGCGGCCCAACAGCATATAAAAAATATGGCTGAGCTGATGGCGGGTAAAAAACTTAAGCTGGGGCCAGGGAATACGGCCGGCCGGCCATGGGGCCAAAAGCAGGCAGGGCAGTTCCACCACTTCCAAAAGTTTTTGCACAAGCCAGCCGCCCAGGCCATGGCCTATAAGCACCGGAAAAGAAAGCCCGCCGCAGGCGCGAGCGGCCCACAGGGCATAATCTAAAAGGCTTACGCCGCCGGGCAGATCCCAAGGTTCTTTACCGTGGCCGGGCAATTCCAGCAAATTTACCGCATAGCCTTTTTGCGCCAGGCCCTGGGCCAGCGGCTGCCAGTACCAACTGCCAAACCAGGCTTCAGGCAGCAAAATAAGCTCAGCTCTGGCCTCGCCATTGGGCGGAGACAGGCGATAGAGTTTGGTGGGCAATTCGTCAAATGGTCTGGCCATTAAAATTTTCTATTTCTTAATAAATTTTTCCACCAGCCGGCTGGCGTAACGCGCCTCTTGCAGGCGAGGCGAAGAAGGCCTGATAACATCTAGCTTCATCTGCAGATAGTTAAGGCGGCTGATAGCCTGATAGCGGGCCTTTTCATCAGGGGCGGCACACAACAGATCGCGCACCTGGTTTATTTCGTTTATCAAGCCCACTTCTTCGGACACATAGCCCGCATTTTTAAGCACCTTGTAGGCCAGCCGCAAATCCGCGGGCACATGGGTATCTTCCTCTAAATTAAGCGGCTGGCCGGCGCCGGGCAAATTATCAAAGGCTCCTTGCTTTTGCGCCTGAGCTATGCGTTCTTCCGCCAATTTTTCCCAAACACTCATTATGCGACCTAAGCCCGACTAAGCTTGAGTTTAACGGTTTATGGCACAGATGCAAACGGGCCGCTGTTTTTGAGCAACTTGCTAAGCTTGCGCTTGTGTTTGGCCACCACTTTTTTCAAAAAATCCATTTCCGCCAACGCGGTCTGCTCTACCGGAATCCCCTCTTTGATAAGTAGGCTGCAAGAGTTTATTTCCTTGCCGCACAGCTTAAGCAGCCGGTTGAGATCATCAGGGGAGCGCTGCAAAAGCTCTTCTCCCTCCAGATTGAGGATTTGCGACAAAATAGTAAATATGCGGGCCTGGTCGAACTCGCTTACCCCTTTGTGCTCTTTGCTGTGCGACACCATTTTCTCCAGCATGCGTAAGCGGTGAGAGAGTAATAGATCCTGCCATGATTTATGCGCCTGCATATACAGGTTGGAATAGCGGGAAAAGGCTTTTTCCCTCGCCTGATCGTACAGAAATTCCGCCAAGAGATTGTTCAGGCGGTCGATATTTTCCATGGGGTACTCGGCCAGAATAAAGCGATGTTTGTGCAGCCAGGCGCTCAAAAATTTAAGCCGGTGCGGCATACTTTTGGTGCCGCGCACGGTTTCCAGATCTTTGTAGATTATAGTGCCATCAAATTTGCCGTGCACAATCTGGTCTAACATAAGCAGGTTTTCCTGGGAAAGGCCAAGCACGTCATAGCCCATGGTTTGCCCGCTTTGCGGGTGAATAAGCTCTTGATCCTGCACGCTTAAGGCGCGGCCCTCCAAGGCATTGTCTTTGTGGTAACGGTGGTGCTGGTAAGTAACTTTAAGCAACACCGCCCTGCGCTCCTCATCCACATAAAAGCCTTGCTCGGCCAAGGTGGAGTTGAATTCTGCGGTGGCGGTTAAGGCAATTTTGCTGATGGCCGGCAGGGTCGTTATATCGCCCTGGCTGGGGTTGACAAACACCGTTATGGCGCGGTCGCTTTGTCCCAGCACCATTATGGCAAAAGTTTCGCTCGCGCGTAATAGGTTTAGGGCAAACAGCGCGGCCGAGGTATGGCGTTCGCCACATATGGGGAAGCCCAGGCTCTCCATAAGATAATTGTAAACAAATTGGCGGTGCTGGGCATAGCGACGGTTATCGCCTTTTTTGAATTTGCCCAGATAATAGCCCAGGCGCTTTATCTGCCGATTCAAGTCGGAAGGGAAAGAAGCGAAAATACCCGCCAGGTAAAAACGGTTATGGCGGTTGCGGGCCAGCACCTGCCCTCTGTCCATGGAGAATAAAACCGGAAGTAACGCACCATAGCTGGACAGATCGGTAAACGAACGGCGGATGAGCTTATGGCTTAATTTGATATTGCGCGGCAAGCGCGCTTTAATGGCGCTTAGATTTTGTCTGCACAGATTGGCATCTGGCGGTATGCCCTCGGGGTGCAGCAGGTCGAACTGAAAGCCTTCATCCACGTAAGAAAGGCGGCGGTTGAGCATAAGTACGCTAAAAGCGGGCAGCCCTTTGTATTCTATGAGTGGGGAGTCAAAAGCGGGAATAAGCTCGCGCGGCTCTACCAGAGGATAACTGCTGTCGTAGGCTTCCAGTATGCCATTCACTATAAGCTGACACTCCACAAAGGCGCACGCATCCTCCCATTGGGATTGACTCTCCCGCAGCAAAGATGTCATTTCTGGAGCTTTCTTCCCCGCGCGCAGCACCTGGGGAAAAAACTTGGAGTAGCTCATATTTTCACCTAATCTCAAGCGGTTATCCGAAGATTATACCCAAACGTCGTTTACTGGTCAAGGCGTAGCTGGCTTAGGCCCCGCAGTGTAAACGCGCCCAGAGAGTTCCTTGCATGAGCCCCCTCGCTGGGGAGTTATGAAAGATAACCTCGTCCAAAAACCTGGTTTTGGGCTGGCCCCCGGCGGCCTGGGCTGATTTACAAAATTATTACGTAATTTTTGTTAGTTAGAGCTACTTCTATTTTCTCGCGCACGGGCGCATGCCCGCCGCCGCACGGCCTAGAGCAGGCCGTGTTAGAAGCCAGTTATGCAATGACTTCTGGAAACGCGAAATGGCCCCCTATTATGGGTTAAGAGAAGTAACGTTCTCTTTACGGCCAATTATCAATAAGCGGTCGCCATGGTCAAGTGGCTGGTAGGCTTCCGGCACAAAGCGAAAATCCTCGCCCGCCCCGGCCTTTTTTTGCGCTACTGCCATAATTCCTTGTTTTGGCAGGGCTAAGTCGGCCAAAGTTTTGCCGGCCCAGTTATCTATGGCAATTTCCTGCAGCATAATGCCGCCGGCCATGGGCAGCAGATCCAACATACCCGGGTGCACGAGCTGGTGCGCCAGTTGACGGGCCGCGTCCACTTCAGGCTGCACCACCCGGTGCACGCCCAGGCGGATTAAAATTTTAGAATGTTCCGCGCCCAGACTTTTAACAATTATCTGCTGCGCATGGATTTCCTGCAAGTTTAAGGTGGTAAGCAGAGATGCCTCCATAGACTCGCCCAGCCCAACCACCACGTAGTCAAAGTCTTGAAAGCGCAATTGCTCCAGCACGGCTTTATTGGTAGAATCTCCCACATATATTTGGGCCATACTGTCTTGCAATTGGCGCACTCGCGCCGCGTCCAGGTCTAACCCCAGCACGTTATGCCCCAGTTGGGTGAGCGTGTTGGCCATGCTATAACCAAACTTACCCAAACCGATCACACCTACTTCCATTTTTTTCTTAATATTCATAACGCCACTCTTTACTGCGGTAATTTTTAACCTATGGGCAGTTCTGTCTCCGGATACCTGTATTTTCTGTCTACACTGAACCGCTGCAAGGTAGTGATGAACCAGATGGGACCCAACCGGCCAATATACATAACACAACACAACACAATCTTACCCAAGAATGAAAACTTGGCGGTTATGCCGGTAGACAAACCAACAGTGGCAAAGGCTGATACCACCTCAAAAAAGATGTCCATACCGCTTAACGGGGCGTTATGGTGGGCATAACCGCTATTCTCAGTAAAAATAAGTAAAAAGGTGGCCAGCAAAATAATGGTAATGCTGAACATGAAAAGAACCGCTGCCCTTTTAACAATCTCCAGGGAAACGGCCCGTCCCTGTACCACCACCTGCGAGCTTCCCCTGATCTGAGCCCAGGCAAAAGAGCAAAGTACCCTGAAACTGGTGGTTTTAATGCCGCCGCCGCAAGAGCCAGGGGATGCGCCAATAAACATCAATATAATTATAATCATTAGAGAAAGATCGGTCAGGCGGCCTATATCAAGCGTGCAAAAGCCAGCGGTGCGGCTGGTTACCGACTGAAACAAGGAGGTTATAATCATTGTTTCCCCGCTGTGGGGGTTTAAGCTTTCGCTAATATAAAGCAACAACGCCCCGCCCAAAGTTAGGGCCATGCTGGTTCTCAACACCAGGCGGCTGGCATAACCAAGCCTCAACCTGCCCTGCTCCTGCCGGCTCCGCTTAATAAAAGCCCAGCCAAGACGCAGGCATTCGTCCACCACCGCAAAGCCAAAGCCGCCTATGGAAATAAGGCTCATAACCACCAGGTTTACTCCCCAGTGATCTTGCCAGACTATCAGGTTGTCGGGCCACAGGGCAAAGCCGCAGTTGCAAAATGAAGATACGGCCAGAAACAGAGCCTTGAACCAGCCTATTTTTTCCGGCTCCATCATCACCAAAAGCGAAGCCCCCACTAACTCCACGCTGAAAACAATGACCACGATGCGCTGCAGAAAAGAGCCCAGATGAAACGAAGCGTCGTAAAGCAACGCCTGGCCCACGGCCAGGCGGTCGTTAAGCGAAACTTTGCGTTTTAGCATATATAAAATGAGCGAACTGTAAGTAACAATACCTATGCCCCCCAACTGCATCAACGCCATAAGCACTATTTGCCCTGTTTGGTTAAAGGCCGCATTTGGATCCAGCGTGCCCAACCCGGTTACACACACCGACGAGGTGGCCATAAAAAGAGCATCCACCCAGGCAATGGGCTCTCCGGCAGCGCAGCCCGGCCAATAAAGGGCTAAGGAGCCCAAAATAATAGCCGCCGCGAAAGCCAGCAAAGGCAGCACAAAGGGGGCTATCAGCCTGTTAGAACGCATAATTGATAATTTGACACGCAGTGACAGGTGGGGCCGGATACGGCATAAGGGTAAAAACGTTATAACGCCTTGGCATGGTTGCACCTTAGAATGTTGGAAACGCTGGCTGTGCAAGCTGGATTAATTTTAGCACAGGCCCGCCAACTTGCCATTGCCGCCATAGTGCCGGGAAGCGGCCAATGGCTGCGAGGAGCGCTGTCGAGTTAATTTTTTCCACAGGCCCCGCGGACTTGCAAAGATAAAACAACCAATGATTCTGGCATATTAAAATTTGGATCTTGATTGGACTTCATCTCATAACTATCCATACAGGTGATTTATGAAAGATCGCCTCGCCGAAAAGCATGGTTTTCGGCGGACTGCCGGCGGCTTGCGCCGCCGCGCAAGCCTTTTCAGGCAGGGTTATAAGCTAGTTATGAAATGACTTTTAGCACTTTTGTGGTTTTGCCCTTAGCAAATAACTTGGAGGGGTTAATAGGTTCACGGTAAAAATCACTGACATTCAGGGCATTATAGCTACAATGGCTGCCGGTGCAAACAATGCTTTTAGGCGTTATTACCAACTATAATTTACATTAATTTAGCCAAGTTAGCTTTATCAACTACGGGAGTAAAGGCTTTTCCGGCTTGTTTCAGTATGCCCCCTACCTTGTCAGCGGCGCCTCGGCCTTGCTTTCCTTTACGCACGCCACCACAATGGCTCGCATCAACTTTCACCTGGCCGGCAAAAGCTCCTCTGGTTTATCTGCATAGTTGCAGCCCGCCACCCAGGCCACGGCAGGGCCTAAATTTAAATGCATTAATTTTTGATATCCGCACTGGCATTTAATAAATAATATATTAAATTTAATAAAGTATATAGGTGCTTCAGGCAACCAGGATTCTGATAGATTTTTTCGTGCAACGACAACGAGTTTAAGAAACTGGAGTACTCCATGGACGTCAGCCTTCTGCCGCGCTTGCTAGAATATCCTGAAATTATTCTATTTTTTGTAGTAGCCATTGGCCACTACTTGGGCAAGATAAAAATTGGGCCGTTACAGTTGGGCGGGGTGTGCGGCACGCTTTTGTTGGCCATCTTTGTGGGGCAATTGGGAGTAAAAATTGACCCCGGGCTTAAAAACATCTTCTTTGCCGTGTTTATCTTTGCTCTGGGTTACAGCGGCGGCCCCCAATTTTTTGCCAACCTCAACGCCAAAGGCCTGCGCCTGGGGGTTTTATCCATAATAGAAGTGGCCATGGTCATTGCGCTCATCATGGCCTATGTACACATTTTTCACTTCGACCCCGGCACCGCCGCTGGTCTGGTGGCGGGCTCAGCCACCGAATCAGCGGTTATCGGCACCGCCTCCGAGGCCATTTCCCGCCTGCCTTTAAGCCATGAGGAAATAGCGGTTTTACAGGGCAATGTGGTAACCGCCTATTCTATTACTTATGTTTTCGGCCTTACCACCATTGTTCTTTTTACCAGCCAGTTCGCCCCGCTGCTGCTTAAAATAAACCTGCGCGCAGCGGCGGAAAAGCTGTGGACCGATTTAGGCGGCGGCAGCCAAAACTCCACCGCCAACGACAGCCAGGCCTTGAGCGCCATGGAAGGCAGAGTATTTCATGTGGAAACCGCCGCGGGTAGTACGGTGGCCGCGGTGAATAAACTTTTGGGGGCTGGCGCGCATATAGAACGCATAAAGCGTGATGGCAACATGCTGACTGTAGCTCCGGAATTAAAGCTTATAGGCGGCGACAGGGTTATGGTTATGGGACGACGCGATGCCGCCATGCTGGGCTCCGCCTTAATCGGGCCAGAGGTGGCCGGCTCCCGCGGTTTTAATATGGCGGTGGAAACCGACCAATTTGTGCTCAATAACCCCGACGTCCATAACCAAACTATCGCTGAACTGTTGACGCGGGCCCGGGACAACGGTTTATCCGCGGAAGTTCATGTGGAGTCGGTAATACGTGGCGGCAACTCCATGCCTGCGGTGCCCGGCCTGCGTCTCAACATTGGCGATGTGTTATCCCTTTATGGCACGCACGAGCAGGTGCAGAAAGTGGGCGCCCTTTTGGGTAAGGCCATACTTACCTCTAACCGCGCCAATTTCATTTACATATCGTTGGGTATTATTTTAGGCATACTGATAGGTCGTATCGAGCTTCCACTTGGCGGCATTGCCCTTTCACTGGGCACGGGTGGCGGCGCCCTGCTTACGGGCCTGGTGTTTGGCTGGTGGCGCACCCGGCATCCGGCTATTGCCGCCACCCCGCCGGCGGCCTTGGAAATAATGAAGGATTTAGGGCTTACGGTATTCGTGGCCTGTGTGGGGCTAAGCGCCGGGCCGCAAGCCTGGCAGTTGGTGAAGCAATACGGCCTGCTTCTGCCCGCCATAGGCATTTCGGTGGCGCTTTTGCCCGCTATGGTTTCCCTGCTGGTGGGAAGAGGCTTACTTAAAATTGAAATACCCATTTTGCTGGGTGGCATTGCCGGCCAGCAATGCAGTACGCCAGCTTTGAGCGCCGTGCAGAACGCGGCTGGCAACACTACACCTTTAATAGGCTACACCATCACCTATGCCATATCCAATGCCATCCTGCCCCTGCTGGGGCCAGTGGTGGTGGGGCTGGCGCAACTGGCTGGAGGTGGCTAGCGGCATCCACACATATAAGCAGGCCTTGTAAGCAATGATTTATAATAGGAGTTAACATGGATTTCATCTTGTCGCATCTGCAAGCCCTTTTCAAGCATACCCCGGAAATAGCCCTGTTTTTATCGTTGGCATTGGGTTATTATGTGGGCAAAATTCACTTCGGTAAATTCCAACTGGGCGGGGTGGCCGGCTCTTTGCTGGCGGCGGTTATTATAAGCCAGGTGGGGGTTACCATTGACAATACCGTCAAGAACATTCTGTTTGCCTTGTTCATTTATGCGGTGGGCTATACCAGTGGTCCGCAGTTTTTTCGTTCTTTAGGCAAAAAAACCATTCGCGAAATTATTATGGCCGCGGTTCTGGCCGTAACTGGCCTGGCCACCGTGATCATTCTGGCTAAAATATTCGTATTGGATAAAGGCCTGGCCGCGGGCATTGCCGCTGGCGGGCTTACTCAATCCGCCATTATTGGCACCGCCGGCGATGCGCTGGCCAAAATGGGACAGTTGGGTCTGCTGGCCGCCGACGAAGTTAAGCGCATGCAGGAAAACGTAGGCATAGGCTATGCCGTTACCTATGTGTTCGGTTCTTTTGGCACAATTATTGTGTGTGTTAACGTGCTGCCCAGAATAATGGGGCGGGGCATACGCGAAGACGCGATTAAGGCTGAAGCCAACGAGCATCAGCTTGGCGAAGTGCTAGTGGGAGAAGGCCAGCAGTTGGCTCTTGCTGGTTTGGTGGGGCGTTTGTGCAGAGTGGATGTTGGTCAGGGCAAGACCGTGGCTGACATTGAAAGTTTGGCCAGAGGCAATAGCAATGAAAACATGGTAACTGTGGAAAAAGTTAAACGCAAAAATACCATGCTGCCGGTTATGCCAGATTTAGTGCTGCAGAAAGGCGATCAGGTGCTTTTGGTGGGCCGGCGGGCGCCAGTGCTGCAGACTATACAGGCGCTGGGCAGAGAGCTTAACAGCACTGACGGCATGGAGATGATAATACAGACCAGAGATGTGGTAGTTAGCAACGACAGGGCCCATAACAAAACCGTTGGCGAGTTGCGCCAAATGGCTACCAATGAAATGCGCCATGGTATTTATATGCTGGGCATACACCGCGAAGGCCAGACCTTGCCCATGACTGCGGACACAGTTATTGAGAAGGGCGATGTTGTAACCATATATGGCGCCGAACAAGATGTGCGGCGGGTAGCGGCGGTGTTGGGTTACGCGGTTGTTTCCAGCGACAAAACAGATTTTGTTTACCTGGGCGCCGGCTTGGTGGTGGGCCTTTTGATAGGCTTGCTGGCAGTTAATATTGGCGGCATCCCAATAACTTTAGGCAGCGGTGGCGGCGCGCTTCTTTCCGGCCTGCTCTTTGGCTGGTTTCGCAGCCGTCACCTGCACATGGGCTCCATGCCCGACGGCGCGGCCCAGCTTTTAAAAGACTTGGGCCTGGCCGGTTTTGTGGCGGTGGTGGGGCTGGGCGCCGGCCTGGAAGCGGTGGAGACCATTAAAGCCCAGGGCTTAACCATCTTCGTGGTGGGCATGCTGGTAACCATTATTCCGTTAATTATAACCATGCTCATTGGCATATATGTGCTGCGTTACGATAACGCCGCTGTTTTGGCCGGCGCATTGTCCGGCTCGCGCAGCGCCAACCCAGCCTTTGGCGAAGTTTTGAATAAGGCGGAGAATTCCGTACCCACGGTGCCCTTTGCCATAACTTATGCGTTAGCGAATGTGTTTTTAACTCTTCTAGGGCCGTTAGTTGTGGCCCTGGCTTAAGCCGCTGGTATCTATTTTCTGCAACAGGAGTTGATATATGCAAAAGTCCAATTTAGAAAAACTTGCCTCACTAAGCCCCTTTGAACTGAAAGATGAACTTATCAAACTGGCTTCGCAGCGGGGGGCCGGGTTCATGCTCAACGCCGGCCGTGGCAACCCCAACTTTCTAGCCACTGTGCCGCGCCAGGCCTTCTTCCAACTGGGCCTGTTTGCCATGACCGAGGCGGAGAACTCTTTTGTTTACATGCCAGAAGGCGTGGGCGGGTTCCCAGACCGCGATGGCATAGAAGCCCGTTTCGATCTGTTTGCCGATACCCGCAACGATACGCCAGGTGTGCATTTTTTGCGGGCCGCGGTATCTTACGTGCGCGATCATTTGGGTTTCTCCGCCGGTGATTTCATTTATGAAATGACGGAAGGTATTTTAGGCTGCATGTACCCCGTGCCCGACCGCATGCTCAAACTCTCAGAAAAGGTGGTAGCCGAATATATCCGCAAAGAGATGGTTGGTTGTTACCCCATGGTTGGTTCTTTTGATATGTTTGCGGTGGAAGGCGGTACCGCCGCCATGACATATTTGTTCAACTGCCTTAAGGAGAACCACCTGCTCAACCCCGGCGACACCATTGCCTTGGGCATGCCTATCTTTACTCCTTATATAGAGATACCTAAACTCAACGACTATCAATTGAAAGAAGAGTATATAAATTGCGAGGCGGCGGGCAACTGGCAATTTTCTAAAAAAGAACTGGACAAACTTTTAAACCCCAAGGTAAAGGCCTTCTTTCTGGTAAACCCCAGCAACCCTCCCTCGGTGCGAATGTCGGATGAAAACCTGAAATACATTGCCTCTATTGTAAAAAAACGCCCGGATCTTATTATTCTTACCGACGATGTGTACGGCACCTTTGCCAACGACTTTACATCACTGTTTGCCTTGTGCCCGCACAATACCATTTTGGTTTACTCCTTCTCTAAATACTTCGGGGCCACGGGCTGGCGTTTGGGAGTGGTAGCCACTCACGAAAAAAATATAATGGATGACAAAATAGCCGCCCTGCCGGAAAAGCTTACTAAACAGCTTGATGAGCGCTATGGATCCATTACCACCGACCCACGCCATTTGAAGTTTATAGACCGCCTGGTGGCCGACAGCCGCACAGTGGGGCTTAATCACACGGCGGGGCTGGCCACTCCGGCCCAGGTACAGATGGTATTGTTTTCCCTGTTCGCGCTTATGGATGAGGCGGACACCTACAAAAAGGCCACCAAACGCTTAATCGCCAGGCGCATGCAGGCGCTTTACCGCCACTTTAAAGTGCAATACAAAGCCGATAAAAACAGCGTGGATTATTACCATTTGCTGGACATGGAAACTATTGGCAGAGAAATTTATGGTCAGGAATTTGTGGATTGGCTGCTTAAAAGACAACAACCTAACCAGTTGTTGTTTAGCTTAGCGGAAAAAACAGGCATAGTGCTTTTGCCCGGCCAGGGTTTTGGCACTACTCATCCTTCGGCCAGAGTGTCTTTGGCTAACCTAAAAGAAGTTGATTATATGCGTATTGGCCAGGCCATACACGAAATGGGCGAAGAACTCTACAAACAATTTTTGGCCAGCAAGAAAAAGGCTAAGTAAAAGCTTAAGCTTTTAGTTGTGTGGCGGGCCGCGTTTTACACGCGGCCCGCCGCTTAAGGGAGCGTATGAGCTTTACAAATCTTCTCCAACCCCTTCGGGCTTGGCCCAAAGCCAGAAGACTCAAAAGCCATTGCAGCCTTTGCCCCCGGCAGCATCCCTAGGCTTTGCAACTGCGGTTTTACTTTTGTACGCATAGAACTTTGCGAAGTTGACGGCATGGCGTTTTTTGGAGAAATTACCTTTATCCCCTCCAGCGGAGCAAAACCCTGGATTGATGAAAAGTTTAATTAGCAATGGGGGCAAATGCCAAAATTGCTCATGAATGGGCAGGTGTTCCGCTCCCCGCCAGAAGTGGCTTTACGCTTTCGTAAGAAAGTTTAATGGCTTTCTTACTTCGGCCCTGGCGCCGTTTATTGCGCGTTTCGCCATGGATGCGCCGGGCGCCGGGTAATAACGGCAAACGCAATTTTATCAAAGTTCATTTCATAAATTCCCACAGGTTTATGAAAACCGCCGCGCCGAAAAATCCGCTTTGCGGCGGGCTGCCGGCGGCTACGCCGCCGGCGCGGTCTCACTCAGGCAGCGTTAGAAATCAGCTATGATGATTTCTAACCAAATAACTTTTTAAAAGAGCGGGGCTGAGAACGCCAATACTGGGGCGGAGCGCTTACCTGGGCGCCCAGAGCCGCAGCCGCGTGCCAGGGCCAGCGCGGGTTGTAGAGCATAGCCCGGCCCACTGCCACCATATCGGCCTGGCCAGAAACCACTATGTGCTCGGCCTGTTCTGAGGCGGTTATTAAGCCCACCGCAATAACCGGCAGGCTGGTGGCGGCTTTTATGCGCGCCGCCATATCAGTCTGATAGCCCGCGCCCAAGGGCACCTTCTGGGCCAGGGAAAGCCCACCCCCGGAAACATGCACATAGGCGCAGCCTAGCTTGGCCAATTCCTGGGCAAAGGCTATATTATCCTCCACCTGCCAGCCGCCATCCACCCAATCGCTGCCCGACACCCGCACCCCCACTGGCTTACTTGCCGGAAAATTGGCGCGCAGCGCCTTAAAGGCTTCCAAAGGAAGGCGCAGGCGGTTGGCCAGGCTGCCACCGTAATGATCACCGCGCTGGTTACTTATGGGCGAAAGAAACTCGTGCAGCAAATAGCCATGGGCGCAGTGCAGTTCTAGGGCGTCAATGCCAATGGCGGCGGCGCGAATAGCGGCACTGGCATAGGCGTTGATAATCTCCTCTATTTCCGGCTCATTCAAAGCATGGGGCGGTTTATCCTCATTTTTATAAGGCAGGGGGGAAGGAGCCACCGGCTGCCAGCCGCCTTTATCGGCACTTAGGGTTTTATCCCCCTCCCAAGGTTTGCTTACCGAGGCCTTGCGCCCGGCATGGGCCAACTGCAACGCTATGGGCGTGGCGCTGTGGTGACGGATATCAGCCACCACTTTGGCCAGGGCCTGGGCGCAGGCATCACTCCACAGGCCCAGGTCAAAAGGCGAAATGCGCCCTTCCGGCCGTACCGCCGTGGCCTCTATTATAAGCAGGCCGGCCCCGGAAAATGACAGGCTGCCATAATGCATGCTGTGCCAGGCCAAAGCCTGGCCGTTTTCCGCCGCATACTGGCACATGGGGGGAACAATAATGCGGTTGGGCAGGACAAGACCACCCAGTTCAATGGGGGAAAAAAGCTTGCTCATGGTGTTAATTCCTTTCTTGAGAGAATAAGCAATACTATAATGTTAACCACCTCTGGCGTTAGCGCCAGGTTTGGCTGGCAGGCAGGCCTGCCGGCAATAAGGCCTTCAACCTTGTTCTGGGGCTGAAAGTCATTTTACAACTTATTTTTAGCGCCGCTTTACCCAGGCTTACGCGGCGGCGTAGCCGTCGGCAGCCCGCCCCAAACCGCGTTTTTCGACTAGGCTCAGCACTCATTAAACGATATGCTTAGTTATCGTAATAAGAACCATGGACATTGCGGAAGCGGCCTTAGCCGCTATCCGGAAGCTTGGCTGTTGCTTAAATACATGGACCCCGGAAGCCGCCGGTGGCGGCTTCCGGGGCGACAACGAAAACAATGGGCGCGGATGCAAGATGATGGGCAATTGTAGCTCATAACTAGGCTCAGGACTGATTAATTGCTTGTGTGAATAGGCTGCTTAATCAATAGTAAGGTGGCATGTCATGCCGGAAGCCGCTTTGCGGCTATCCGGCATCCAGGCTGTTAGCTTTAAAAGCCAGGCCCCCGGATAGCGGCTGGCGCCACTTCCGGGGTGACAATAACGCAATTATTTGTACAAGTCATTTCATAAATGGCTTGTAATGCCGCCTGGAACAGGCTTACGCGGCGGCGCAAGCCGCCGGGAGCAAAGCAAAAATCACACTTTTTGCTTCGCGGTCCGTCATAAATCCCCCTAAAGGGGAATTTATGAAATAACTTCTAGTTAAAAAATAAAATTTCTTTTGCCTTGAACAGCGCTTGGGGGTATAACAATGGCAAGCTGGCTTTTTACAACCATTCGGACGCAACGCTCAAGCGGTGCCTCAAACCCAGACCCGCCAGACTGGCCTGGGTTTAAGCGAGAAAAATAATGACTCATTTCGAGCTTTATAACTATTTGAAAAAAGTAGTTAATTATGAAGCTGATCAAATTGCCCTAGGTGCGGAACTTACCCTTTATAATTTTGATTTTACCTCTAATGGCAGACAGATACTGCCAGGTGGCGAACAAATAGCCGACGACGAGCCAGGCAACGTGATGGGCGGCTATGCCTTGGACCCAGCGGTGGCTTCGGGCATATTACAAAAAACCGATGCGGAAATAGAAGAAAATTTAAATTTTCGCTGTCACTTAATTAAACCCAACCACCCGGCTCGAGCCCGCGGTTATGTAATCATGCTGCACGGCTTTAATGAAAAGCACTGGGATAAGTATCTGCCTTGGGCGGCTTACCTGGCCAGGCGCAGCGGCAAGGCGGTGATTCTGTTTCCCATTGCTTTTCATATGAACCGGGCGCCACTGGTGTGGAGCGACACCAGGAAAATGTTCAAACTCAGCCGCAAACGGCAGCAGTTCTTTCCGGGTATCATAGACGCCAGCTTGTCCAACGTGGCTATCAGCACCCGTCTGCATCATAAACCGCAACGCTTTATTTGGTCGGGCTTGCAAAGCTACCGCGACATTCTAAGCTTGGTGGAACAGATAAAAGCCGGGCAGAATGCCCATATCAGCCCGGATGCCAGCGTAGACTTCTGGACCTATTCCATTGGCACTTTTTTAGGGCAGATTGTACTGATGAGTAACGAACGCAATTTTTTCAGCGACTCCCGTCTGCTGACTTTTTGCGGCGGCCCCACCTTTAACCGCTTGTCGCCGGTATCCAAATTCATTTTAGACAGTGAAAGCGATGTGAGCTTGTATTCCTACTTGGTGGAACATTTGGAAAGCCACCTGAAGCGCAGCGAATCACTGCAATCGCATTTGAATGCCCCCCGCCAGGAAGGCATGCTGCTGCGCTGTATGCTCAATTACCGCGTTGGCCTGAAATTGCGCGAATCCAGACTGCGCCAGTGCAGCCGCCAGATTTACGCTATTGCCTTGGAGAAGGACCAAGTGGTTCCACCCTATGAGGTTATCAATACCCTGCAAGGCAGCCGCGGCGACATTGGGGTGCGGGTGGATATTCTGGATTTACCCTACGCCTACCGCCACGAAGACCCTTTTCCGGCCACAGGCAGAATCGCCGGCCAGGTTGACGAGCACTTTACCCGTATTTTCGATAAATTCTGCGACTTTTTGGTTTAGCCGCCACTGCTGGCGTTTAAAAATCCCCCCATGAATGGGGAATGGTTTTAATTTGGGCTTTGTTTCCTGTTTCACCTTTGCCCTCAAGGGGAAAGAGGGGAGGCCAGCGACCGCGTGCCCGGCGCTTTTAACCCCTTCCCTTTCCCCTGCGCAAACGGTTAGATAACTAACAGCTTGCACAGATTTTTGGCTTTGCCCGGGATGACGAATGGTAAACCATAGGTCACCGCCATTCTGAGCCTAGCAAATAATCCACCTTCCGCCTTTAGCCCTATGCTTTTGACAGTCAGCAGTCTTAAGCCGCCGTTTCAAGCCGCAAAAATTACGGCTGGCCGGTCGCCGCAAGCCACGCTCAGGAAGCGGCCTACACCCTACCCCAGTGCTACAAAAAAATCTGCACAAGCGGGGTTAGCGGACTTTGTTGAATTTTATCAGACTGTAATTTGGCGGAGAGAGAGGGAGTCGAACCCTCGGTACGCTATTAACGTACACACGATTTCCAGTCGTGCACCTTCGGCCACTCGGTCATCTCTCCAAAGGCTGGCATGTGGCATTTTTGTACCTCAACTAACCGCTTATGTCAAGCTATTTCCCCACTTGCCAGCCCGCCCGCTTGTGGCGTACAATTGGCGCAAGCCTTCAATAGAGGGTAGGGCATAATTTTGGCTTTTCACCGCCAGGCTGTCTTCAGGCTTACGCCGTCAAGCACACACTGACCAGCACATAGCGCTGGCCAACATACATATAAGGAATATCTATGAAACCATTTGCATTTATTATCAATTTGCTTTTGGCGATAATTATGCTCGCCTCAACTCAGCCCACCCAAGCCAACCAAGACTATGAGCAGGTAAAAGCCAGGGCCTGGGGGAGTACCGCTTTTTCCTCAGATATGGACGGCTACGACGGCGGCTATAGCCATACCAACGCGGGCTTGGCCCTGAGCTACCGCTGGTTTACTTTAAGCTATGCCAGCAACAGCTATTCTTGGCACAATGTGGACCAACTGCCTTTTGGCAATGGCAGCGCCGATCCCTGGCAAAATTTGAATATGCTGGATTTTGACGCCAACTTCAAAGGCCAGTTTAATCAACAGGTGGGCTGGTTTGCCGGCGGTAACGTTTACAGCGGCTGGGAAAACGACCTAAGCAATTCTTTTGGTGTGGGCGGCCGGGCTGGGCTGGACTTCGACCTGGGCCATAATTGGCGCCTAAGGGTAGGCGGTTTTTTAATGTACCACCCGGTGGGCCTGGAAGGCTTTCCTATGGTGGGGATAAGCTGGGCGCAAAACGGTGCGGATGGCAAAGGCTGGTCTTTTGGCTTAGGCTCGCCGGTATCCATGCTGCAATATCGTTTTTCGCCCCTGCTGGCTGTGCGCTTAAGCGCGCGCTACCAGTATGGGGTGTTTCGCCTGGCTGATGACAGCCCGGTTGTTGAACAGGGCTATGTGGTGCCCAAAAGCATAGTGAGCGGGCTTTACGCCGAGCTTACTCCTTTTAAGAACTTCAGCTTAATTGCGGGGCTGGAAGGTAATCTGTGGCGTGAGCTGATCATTTATGACGACGACGGCAATGAGCGCGACAACTATGATGTGGACGGCGGCCTGGGCCTGGCTTTGCGCCTGCACTACGGGTTTTAACGGGCGGCCGCGCGGTTGAAGCCATGAAGCGCTGGCTTAGCAAATGGCTTGTTGCTTGCACTGCCCTGGTATCGCTGTTAACCATAGCCCCGGCCAGCGCAGCGCCCATAACTGTTAGTGATGACCTGGGCACGCAACTCACCTTAAACCGGCCGGCTGAGCGAATAGTGGTGCTTTGTGATTTTGCCGCTGAACTGGTAAGCGCGCTGGAGGCCGACGATCTGGTGGTTGGCCGGGCCAGATGGGTTAACTGGCCGCCGCAAATAGCGGCACGCCCCCATTTGGGTTTAAGTGCTCAACCAAACCTGGAGCTTCTTCTAAACTGGCAGCCGGATTTAGTGCTGGCTGACAGCCATTCCCGCTTAAGTTTGCCGCTGCTGCAAAAATTTAAACTGCCAGTGATGGTCTATCAGGGCAACAGTATGGCCCAGATAAAACGAGCGGTTTTCGATTTTAGCCGTGCGCTAAACCGCCAGCCCCAGGGGCAAAAATTAATGAACTTTATTGAGCAGGTGGAAGCAGAACTTAAACCTTTAGCCAGCCAGCCGCCACGCCAGGCGCTGCTGGCATTTGCCCAACACGGTCCGCCTTATTATAACCTGCTTGCAGGCCATGCCTGGTTGGCCCAGGCAAGGCTTGATAACCTGATTTCCGGCCCCGGCGGCCTGGGCGCGGAAGGATTTATGCTGCTTAAGCCCGACCTTGCCATTTTAGCCCTGTGGCAGCCAGGCGTTAACAACACGGCCAGGCAGGCCCTGCGAGCCAGCCAAGCCCAACTAAGGCAGCGCCCGGAGGTGGCTGCCGTAAAAAACCTACATTTAATAGATAGCCGCCTGCTCTACAATCTGCAAGCTTTGGCCGGGGCGCTTTATCTGGCCAAGTGGTGCCACCCCCAAACCATGGCGGGCTTGCAACCAGACGTTTACTATCAACGCCTGCGCCAGGAATTTTTTCAT
Organism: Desulfarculales bacterium; assembly: GCA_031554335.1. Lineage (GTDB taxonomy): Bacteria > Desulfobacterota > Desulfarculia > Desulfarculales > Desulfarculaceae > JAIRYI01. The sequence goes on along the minus strand of JAVBVK010000003.1, from coordinate 11,552 downwards.
CTACCGCCCGCCTGCGCTCCAGTGTATCCATGAAGTTATCTCCCTTGGCACGCCTCTTTCTGCTTTTTGCGCTGCTTCTGCTTTGCGCCTTTTTAAGCTTGGGTCTGGGCGGCCTTAGCTTCAGTCAGTTTATGGATGGCCTGTTAAACCCCAGTTCCACACAACCAGCATCGCTTATTGTCTGGCAACTGCGCCTGCCCCGAGTGCTTTTGGCCATAGCCGGCGGCGCCAGCTTGGCGCTGGCTGGCGCTGGCCTGCAGGCCATACTCCTAAACCCTCTGGCCGAGCCGTTTTTACTTGGGGTGTCGTCGGCGGCCTGTTTGGGCGCGGCTTTGGCCATTGTGCTGGGCTTCACCTTTACCCCCTGGAGCCAAGCCCCACTGGTACTAAATGCCCTTATCATGTCCTGTCTGGCGGCCTCCTTTATTTACGCCCTGGCCAGGCTAAAAGGCGCGGGGCCGCGCACTATCATTTTGGCCGGGCTGGCCATTAACTTTATCTTTTCCGCCATTGTGGCCAGTCTGCAGTTTTTGGCCCAAGATGCCCAACTACGCGATTTGATGTTTTGGATGATGGGTAGCCTGCAGATGAGCGCCAGCTATGATACGGTGTTGGCCGTGGGGTTAAGTTGCCTGTTGGGCTTTGCTGGCCTTATCAGCCAGGCCGGCAATTTAAACGCGCTGGCCGCGGGGGCGGAAACCGCTCACTCCCTGGGCGTTAACGCCAACCGGGTTAACCTGTTTACCCTGTTGCTTACCTGCCTGTTGGCCGCGGTGGCGGTGGCCTTTATGGGGGCTATTGGTTTTGTGGGGCTTTTGGCGCCGCACCTGGCCAGAGCCTTGTGGGGCGGCGACCACCGCTATCTGCTGCCCGCCGCCGCCCTAACCGGGGCCTTTTTATTGCTAACCGCCGATACCTTAGCCAGGCTGCTGTTATGGCCGTTGGATGTGCCGGTAGGCATAATGACCGCTTTATTAGGCGGGCCATTTTTATTGTTTTTATTGCTCAAAGCCAGCCCCGGCCATGAAGACGAGTAAAAATTTCGCGAAAGGAAGCGCATGTTAGAAGCGCGGCAATTAGGCTACCAAAAAGCCGGATGCTTTATTTTGCAGGCGATAAATTTCACCCTGGCTAAAGGCTCTGTGCTGGCGCTGTTGGGCCCCAATGGCGCCGGCAAAACCACGCTGCTGCGCTGTTTAAGCGGCTTCTACCAACCAAGCGCCGGTAGCCTGCTTGTTGCCGACGCCCCACTGCCAGCGGCCAGTCAACGGGCGCGCCTGCTTTCCTATCTGCCCCACAAGGCTATGCCCGGCCTGGGGGCAAGCGTGCTGCAGGCCGTGCTTTTGGGCCGCCACCCTTACGCGCGGCTTAAATTCAACGCGGCAGACCTGGAAGCCGCACAAAAAGCCATTGATTTATTGCGCCTGCGGCATCTGGCCAGCCGCCCGCTCGCCTCCCTTTCCGCCGGCGAGCAACAAAGGGCCCGTATGGCCAGAGTTTTTACGCAAAACACGCCTGTAATATTGCTGGATGAACCGCTTAACAATCTCGACCCGGCCTGGCAACTTGAACTGCTTGCCATACTTAAACGCATGGCGGAAGATGAAGGCAAGACCATTGTGCTTAGCATGCACGACCTTAGCCTGGCCAGCCGCTTCTGCAGCCATGCCCTGCTGCTCAAACAAGGGCGCCTGTTGGCCTTTGCCGCCACGGACAGCGTTCTTACCAAAGAGACCCTGGCCTTGGCCTACGGACTTAACATACACATAGGCGAACACAGCCCGGGCCTAAAAAGCTTCATTGCCCTTAGCCCAACACACGCGCCAAACTAGCCGCCCCAATATCAAAAAGCCACCAGTGCTGGCCGGCATGCATTTAAAATGCCAATCCCGGAGCCCAAGCTCCGGGAGGTTGGTTGTTGCCGGAAGTAATTCCACAAAGGACTTCCCACGCTGCCTGAACAGACCGCGAGGCGGCGAAAGCCACCAGGAGCCCGCCGAAAACCACACTTTTTGGCGAAGCTATCTTTTATAAATCCCCTTGCAGAGGGTTTATAAAATTAACCTAGTGCTTTTGCTGGGCTAGCCCCGCAGGCGGCGCAAATAGGGACGCAGCCCCCTGGGCCTTGGTTCGCCGGTTCTGGTGCGGGCGTACAGTTCTAAATATTTGGCCACCGCCCGCTTCATTTCGCTGCGCGGCACCACTTCATGAATACCGCGCACCTCACCGAAGTAATCACTGTTTTCATAAGTTTCGCCAGAAACTTTGTATAACGCCTGCGAGCGCACCAAATTTTCATCCACCTCAAACCCGCGCGACTTCATAACACGAGGGCCGGTGAAGATAACTAAAGCATCAGGCTCAGACAACATAACATCGCCCAACGCGGCATAAGAGGCAATGGCTCCGCCGCTGCTGGGATCGCCTAAAATGGAGATGAAAGGCAGCCCGGCCTTTTTCATTTGCTGTACCGCGCCCACCGTCTTAACCATTTGCATAAGCGCCACCACGCCTTCATACAGCCTGGCCCCGCCCGAGCAGCATACGCTAACCAACGGCAGGCCGCGGCGCAAGGCGTGATCTACCGCCAGGCGGAATTTTTCGCCAAACACCACCCCCATGGAGCCGCCGGCAAAAGAAAAATCGCAGATGGCCATTACCGCTGAATAGCCGTGAATGGAGGCTTGGGCGGTAATCAGCGATTCGTTGAACATGGTGCGGTTTTTCTGCTTGGCCAAAAACTCGCGGTAAAAACCGTGAACATCTTCTTCATCCATCAAGTCATCCACGGACATATTGCGGAACAGCTCATGAAAGGTATTGTGATCGGCCAACACCTTTATCCAGCCGGGCGCATCCATGGCATGGTGCAATCCGCAATGGGGGCACACCTGGTTATTGGCCATAAATTCGTCCAAGAGAATTAGCTTTTCGCAGCCAGGCTTGCCTTCTCCGTCGCCGCAGCGCACCCTGCCCTCCACCCGAGGCGCGGGCGTGCCATAGTTTTCTTCCAGGTTGATGGCCGCGCTGTCGTCGTAAATAACCTTAATGCTGGGCGGCGGGGTGGTGGTTTTGTCACGGAAGGGGCGTTCCACAAAACGCTTCAACTCGTAGAAGCGGCCGCGCCGCATTACCCCCAGTTCACGCGATTTTTCAATGCGCTGGCTCAGCAGCTTGTTTAAGCTGCGGCGAAAGAGCTCTTTGGTGGTGCGTTCCAGATATTGGGCAATATTCTTGCTTAAACCCGCGGCGTCCTGAATTTTGGGGGTAGAAGGAATAATGGTATCTATCACGTTAAAATGGCGCAAGTCTTTGGCAGCCGAACGGCTGACCTGTAGCGCGTCTTCAATGCGTTTGGGATCACGAAAAATGATAGCGGCCATGGATTCCGGCGGAGCGGTGGCATAAAGCGCATCGTCGATAGAAGCCCGGCGGTCAGCCACCTGCACGGCCAGCGCGCCGCCCGAGCCGCCCTCGCCCAGCACAATGCTGATGGTGCGGATAGGTACTGTCATATAGGCGCGGATTAAATGGCCGATAAAAAACGCCTGGAAGCGCTGGGCTGAATACATAGAAATATCAGCGCCATAGGTGTCAACGAAAGACAGCAGAAACGCGTTTTCCTGCGGCCCCTGTTCGTGCAACTGACGCAATAAACGTAAAATTTGCGCGTGTTCGTCGGCATTTAACATGCCCCAATTGAGCTTGGATACCCCCTGTGCAGTGGCAAACTGCTCTGGTTTTGGCTTTTGCTGGCCCACCACATACACCGGCCGGCCATTAAAGTGCCCTTCGCCCATTATTAGAGCATCACCGGTTTTTTCATAATACCTGAAGTCGGCAAACAGGTTTTTAATAATGTCGGAAGAGCGGGGCCGCAAGGGGTGCCTGGTTCTTGTTTTAAAAATATCAATTAGTTGCAAGAGGTAAACCTCCTTATTCTTCTGTGTTTCACACTCAATGGTCAATCGCTAATCGTATGATAGCTGGCAGCAGATGTCAAGCTAAACAGCATAACGAAAAGAAAATATTGCCATTAAAACAAGTTAAACAACCGCCGGGTTTTTAAAGAGCCATCTTTAACCGGGCCTGAACATTTTTCGCTTTTCCTTCCCACTTTTATTATCATTCCCATCTTTACCTCTGGCAAAGAAGGTCCGCGGTCTTATATTGTACACACAATGTTTGGTTTTGGGCGCGGGCTGGCTCAATTTACATAACACAGCGATAATAAATAAATTATAGCCATCAATAGGCTATGGGTTAGGCCGCACCTAAGCAGGCCGCGCAAAAGCCGGTATAATGTGATAAGTACACTTGCCCTAATTTGGAGTAGATTTTTATGATAGTTCCTCTTCTGCCATTGCGCGATATGGTGGTTCTGCCCAAGGTGGTTACCCCGTTGTTTATTGGCCGGGAAAAATCAGTGGCTGCCCTGGAAATGGCTATGGAAAATGAACGAATAATTTTCCTGAGCACCCAAAAAGACGCCAAAGTAGACGAACCCGCACCGCAAGACCTGTATCAAACCGGCACCCTGGGCCTTATCCTGCAGCTTTTGCGCCTGCCCGACGGCACGGTAAAGGCCCTGGTGGAAGGCCGGGAGCGGGCTCGTGTCGTCAGTTTTATTCACGATGAGCGCTGCTTTGTGGCGGAAGTGGAGACGGTGGAGATGGATTTTGCCCCGGACAGCGAGTCTGAGGCGCTTATCCGCTCCATTAACGCGGCGTTTGACCAGTATAGCAAGCTTAACAAAAAAATTCCGGCCGAGGTGGTAAACAGCATGAAAAGCATTACCGACCCAGGCGCTTTGGCTGACACCCTGATTGGGCATTTGCCGCTTAAGATTGAAGACAAACAGCAAATTCTAGAGACCCTGCACCCCAACCAACGCCTGGAGCGGCTGTTTGAATTGATGCGGGTTGAAATCGAAATTTCCCAAATAGAGCAGCGCATTCGCAACCGGGTAAAAAAGCAGATGGAAAAAACCCAGCGCGAATACTATCTTAATGAGCAAATGCGAGCCATTCAAAAGGAAATGGGCGATAAGGAAGACGGCAAAAGCGAACTTAAGGAGCTGGAAGATAAGCTTAAGTCTAAGCGCATGCCACGAGATGCCGCGGAAAAAGCCTCGCAAGAGATAAAAAAGCTTAAGCTTATGTCGCCCATGAGCGCCGAGGCGGCGGTGGTGCGCAACTATGTGGATTGGCTGCTGGCTTTACCCTGGTATGAGCGCACCCAGGACAAAGTGGATATAGTCCAGGCCAAAACCTTGCTAGACAGCGACCACTACGGCCTGGAAAAACCCAAGGAGCGCATTCTGGAGTTTTTGGCGGTGCAGGCGCTCACCCATAAAAACAAAGGCCCTATTCTGTGTTTGGTGGGCCCTCCCGGGGTTGGCAAAACATCTTTGGCCCGCTCTATTGCCAAAGCCATGAACCGCAACTTTATCCGCATGTCTTTAGGTGGCGTGCGCGACGAGGCCGAAATTCGCGGCCATCGCCGCACCTATGTGGGCGCCTTGCCGGGCAAGATAATCCAGGCCATGCGCCGTTCCCGTTCCATGAACCCGGTTTTCTGCCTGGACGAAGTGGATAAGATGTCCACCGACTTCAGGGGTGATCCCTCAGCCGCTCTTCTGGAAGTGCTGGATCCTGAGCAGAATTATGCGTTTAATGACCACTACCTCGATGTGGATTACAACTTAAGCGAAGTTTTGTTCATCACCACGGCCAACAACCTCTACTCCATTCCCGCGCCTTTGCAAGACCGTATGGAGGTTATTCGCCTATCCGGCTATACCGAGCTGGACAAGCTGGCCATAGCCCGCCAGTTCCTGCTGCCCAAGCAGGCCAAGGGCAATGGCTTGAAACCAGACCAGATAAAAATAAGCGACGAGGCCATTCTCAAAATAATTCAGGAATACACCCGCGAAGCCGGGGTGCGCAATTTGGAGCGCGAGCTGGGTTCGGTGTGCCGCAAGGTGGCCAAGCGCTTGGTGGAAAAAAACAAACGCCAGGGGCAGGTTAAAATTACGGTACAGAACCTGGAAGACTTTTTAGGCGTGGCCAAATACCGCTATGGGCTGCCTGAAGACCAGGACTCCATTGGCCTGGCCAATGGTTTGGCCTGGACCGAGGTGGGCGGCGACATGCTGACCACCGAAGCCATGATTATGCCGGGCAAGGGCAAGCTTATTATTACCGGCAAACTTGGCGAGGTAATGCAGGAATCCGCTCAGGCCGCGCTTTCCTATGTGCGCGCCCGGGGGGTAAGTTTGGGCCTGCCCGCCGACTTTTATCAGGAAATAGATATTCATCTGCACGTGCCGGAAGGAGCCATACCCAAAGACGGGCCTTCGGCGGGCATAACCTTGGCCACGGCTTTGGTGAGTGCGCTCACCCGCATACCCGCCCGGGCGAACGTGGCCATGACCGGCGAAATAACCCTGCGCGGCCGGGTGCTGCCCATTGGCGGGCTTAGAGAAAAAGTGCTGGCGGCTCATCGGGTGGGCATTAGAAAGGTGCTTATTCCCAAAGAAAACGAAAAGGATATAAAAGAAATACCTGCCCGGGTGCAAAAGGCGGTGGAGATTGTGAGCGTGGAGCACATGGACGAGGTGCTGGTGCAGGCGCTTAAGGTGGACGGCCCGGAAGAGCTGTTCCACGCCCCTTTGGAACACTATCGCTTCAACAACCCAAGCGGCGGCGAGGTACGCGCCCACTAAGGCTACGCCACCCATGTCACAATGCAACCAACCCCGGATCAATTGATCCGGGGTTTTCGATTTTCATTCTTGGGCCTGGCGCCCCGGCCAAGCGGCGCCTTTTATCTGCAACATAAAACCAATGCCCGCCGGATCCAGTTTGGCGCAGCCGGGCCGCAGTTGGTTTAAGATGTTTAATGCGGCGCGCAGGGCTGAATTGGGCTTATCGATTAGCAGCCGGCTTACGCCCGCGGCCTGGGTCATGGGCAGCAGACACCACAGCGCCTGGCGGGCGGGCAAGGCCACCCCCAGCCCGCAGAAATGCAAAAGTTCTTCCACCGCCTGCGCGGCCAAGGCTTCCAGCCTGGAACCCTTGCGCCCTATAACCGAAAAGCCCACCTGCCAGTTGCCATTGCTGGCCCACACGCATAATGCCTGGCCCTGGCCGGAAAGCGGGTTGCGCACATTAAGTTCGGCCCGCTCAAAGCCGTGGCGCGTAAAACGCGCCTGCGCCGCGGCTAAGGTTTGCTCGGCCAGATAGATGGGCAGGTCGGCAATAACCGCACTGGCCCCCACTTTTAAGGGCTTGAAGGCGGTGGTTAAATTTAACGGATGAAGAACCGGATTTGGAGCAAGGCTTATTTCCACCTCGCCGCTGGCATTGGGGTGAAAGCCAGGCGCAATTTCCGTATATTCCACGTCCATGCCCATCCGCCGCCATAAAGGCAAAATAAACCTGTCCACCTCCTCGGTAGTGGGCCCGCCAAATACATGGGTACCGCCGCCGCTTAGCAGTAAAGCGGCCGGCACGGGCTGGTTGTTGAGGGCCGGCACATAGGTCTCCAGCACCCAAGACAAGGGCGCTTCGGAAAAGCGCAAGGCGGAAAGGGAAAGGGTTAATTCGGGGCTTAGGGTTAAGCCAGGCTTAAAGGCTATGTCCTGGTTGCCCACCACCCCGGTAAAAGCCCCTTGGCTGGCGCGCGCCAGCAAGGCCAAGAGATTCAGACTGGCCTTGCCCAGGCCAGGCCGGGAACGAGGATTGTCGTCTTTCAGCCCAAGAGCCCGCAGAGGCTGGCCGCTTAACAGGCTAAGGCCTAAGCCAAGGCGCAAAGGCGAATTGCCCCCTGTCCCAGCCTGCGTAATTTCTATCTGCTTTAACAAAAAATTCTCCCTAAAAACCTAAAAGCCCGGTTAGCGCATAACAGGCATTATACCAGCAAGCCTTGCCCTGCCCAAGAAACCGCGCCACAAAAGCCACCACAGCAATGCTAAGGCCGCCCGCGCCAACATGCAAACGCCAAAGGCGCCTAGTTTGCCAGATCTGCCTTGGTTGGCACAACCATAAAATTTCATTCGTAATACTATAGCAAATTCCGCTTGAGATGATGTCAAAAAATATTATCTCAAGCTTAAGATCGCTTCAGCAAAAAGTGTGATTTTTGCCTTGGCTACGCCGTTTGGCACGGCGGCGGGCATAATTAGGTGCCTGCCTAAAGCAATTTTTTTTGACTACGCCAGGTGAAATTTTTCCTAGCTGGGCATGCCCATAAAAAAGGCGGCGGGGATTTTTAACCCCGCCGCCTTTACTGTATTATAACAAGCTTATTAGAACAAGAACTGGAACTGCACTCCGGCCAGCCATTCATCGCCGGCATTGTCTTTATCCAGACCGGTTAAGTCCTGGCCCACCAGGTCGCCATAGTTGTAGTAGCCAACTTCCGGTTGGATGCTGAAGTTGTCGGTTATCTGGTAGTTTAAGGCCACGTAGGCGGCCCAACGGGTGTAGTTGTCTTTGCCGCCGGGAACGTCCCAGGCGTCATTGGCAAGATGGGTGACGCCGCCGCCCACCCCCAGGGTGAGCTGCTCGGTAAGGGCATAGTTGAAGTCCACACCTACGCCCCACTGGTTGGTATTTTCAATGTCGGTACCATTATAATGAGGCAACGAACCAGGCTGACCGCCGTAGATGGCGTTAATGCTGCGGCCCGGGATACTGCCATCGAACTCCGTGGTGTTTTCGCCGGTCCAGTCGGTATCCACGTTCTGGCCGTAATGCAGGCTGAGCACCACGGTGAAGGGCCCGTGGGTGTATTCAACCGGCAGCCAAAGCACGTAAGACAGCGTGCTGTCGTCAAAGTCGCTGTTGCTGGCAGGGGGCAGGGCGCTGCCGTCGCTGATTTTATAGCTCTGGTAAGAAATACCGCCGCCCAGGCCAAAGGTGAATTCACCAAAGGTGAAGTCCACCACCGCTTCCAAACGGGGCAGATAGCTGTTGGTGGCGCTCACATCCCGCAAGGCCGGGTCCATATCAGCAATGCTAGGTATTTCCGCGCCGGCCTGGCCAATAGCCACTTCAAAGCTCACGTTTTCGTTGACTTCCATCTGCCAGGCCACCTTGGGGTTGCGGGTGGCGCCAATAAAGCCAAAGCCGGCCAGGCCGCCTTTGCCGCTTTTATCCACACCCAGGGCCTGCATGGCCCCGCTGTCGCCCAGGCGGCCGTCCATCTGGCCCACCAAAAGCTTGCAGCTGCCCACGTTCCACCAGCCATAGGCATAGCGCAGGTAAACGGCGTTTTCGCTGCCAAAGGGGCCGTCCGCGCTATCGCCGCTGCCGTTTTCGTAGTTAGTGCCGTCAGACATTCCCAGTTCAATATGGGCGCCGGTGGTTTTATCGGCGCTGGTGAACATGGCGCGCAAGTAGCTTTCAGAGTTAAGGGTGGCAAAGAAGTTGCTGATGGTGCCGTCGCTGTTGTTGCTCAACTGATTGTCGGCCAAAAACTGCCAGCCCATGTCCGCCTGCACCTTACCGCCAATGGTTAGGCCATAGCCGGGGGCATCGGCCGCCTGAGCCTGGCCGGCCAGGGCCACCGCGCCCAGCAGGGCCAGGGCCACAAAAATTCTTTTCATAATTGCTTTCCTTTCTTTTCTTTTATGTAGTTGAGGCCAGCCCGCGCACGCCAGTAACCAGCTTCGTGCGCGCTTTAGGCCATTTAAAAACCAATTAAGACCGAATTACCGCAAAACTAAAATAGTTTAGCTTTGTACTATAAATTTGCTAGATAAAATGAAAGACCGCGGCCACTTGAGCCGGGCAATGGGGAAACTTTGAGCTTATTATACCCCCGGCGTTGCAAAATGCAAGCATAAAAAACAACCCGGCTCGCTTGCCCGCCAAGGCCGGCTTGAGCATAAAAAAAGGCGGCAAGGTAAAAACCTTGCCGCCATATGGGGTGCTGTTAGTTAGCTTAGGCTAGAACAGGAACTGGAAGTGTACGCCCAGCAGCCATTCGTCTTTGGCGCTTTCATCGCCCTGGCCGTTGTAGGTAACATCATCGCCATAGCTGTAGTAGGCCAGTTCAGGCGCAACGGTGAAGTTGCTGGTGACTTTGTAAGGCACGGCAATAAAGGCGCCCCAACGGGTGTAGTCGTTCCTGTTATCGACGTTCAGGGCTTCCCAAGCGTCGTTCTTGGTAACTTCCAAACCGCCGCCCACGTTTACGCTAAGCTGTTCGGTAAAGGCATACTGCACGGCAGCGCCCACGCCCCAGCTGGTGGTGTCTTCCACTTTGCCGCCAGCAATGACAGGCAGTTCAGCCGGCTGGCCGCCGAACTGGTACTTGCTGATGCCAGCCGGGCCACCCCATTCGCCGGTCCAGTCGGTACCGCGGTTCTGGGAGTAGAAGGCATTGGCCATAATGGTGAAGGGGCCGCTTTTGTACTGGGCGGGCAACCACAGCAGGTAAGAAAGGATGTTGTCGTCTTCGGGATCAGCGAAGGCGCCATCAAACTTGTACTGCTGATAGGAGATGCCAGCGCCGGGGGTGATCATGAAGTTGCCGAATTTGAAATCCAGCACCACTTCCAGGCGGGGCAGATAGCTGTTGGTGCTGCCAAAAGTGCCGAAAGTGTCGGCATCGAAACCGGCTTCAGAGCCGGCCTGGCCCAGGGCCACTTCAAAGCCGAAGTTTTCGTTGATGTCCATCTGCAACGCCACTTTGGGGTTACGGGTACCGCCGATGAAGCCGAAGCCGCTCAGGTCGGTCTTATAGCTCTTGGTGTGGCCCAGGTTGGAGCCGGGGAAGTAACGGTCACCCAGGCGGCCGGCGAACTGGCCCACCAACAGTTTGCAGGAACCCACTTTCCACCAGCCATAGGCAAAGCGTATGTTGGCGTAGTTGTCCATGCCGACATCATAGCTGTTGGGTGCAGCAGCAGTGCCAATACCGCTGCCGTTGTCGCGGTTAACGGCCGAACCAAAGCCAAACTCAATGTGCGCGCCAGTGGTTTTGTCGGCGCTGGTAAACAGGGCGCGCAGATAGCTGTTGCTGTTTACGGTGGCGAAGAAGTTGGTGATAGTGGCGTCAGCGCCGTTGCGGTTGCTGCCTTCGGGCAGAGCCTGCCAGCCCATGTCGGCTTTCACACGGCCGCCCACGGTAAGCGCGTAGCCGGGAGCATCGGCAGCCATAACAGGGGCGGCCAGGGCCACCACTGCCAGCACTGCTACTGCTGCAAGTAATTTTTTCATAATATTTTTCCCTTTCTTATGGTTATTTCAGCCAGAAGGGTGTTAAGTAACCAGCTTTCCCTTATCCCCAGCTGATGTTTCAGCGGAAGAGGCAGCGCACCCCGCTCTGTCTTCCCGCCAAGTTACAAATAATTAACTTTTTCATAAACCAAAGCCGGGCCGCACAGCGCAACCCTCTTTGGGTGACTTTAATAATTGTTTCAACAATACCAGCATACGGGCGGGGCTGTCAACCCAAATTGCCAAATTTTTATAAAAGTTTTGCAACATTATGCAAACTACCGCCATACTTATAAAATACTTCATTTTTTTGCTATTTGC
>JAVBVK010000007.1:0-10194 GCA_031554335.1 Desulfarculales bacterium | reverse complement strand
CTAGAGATTCCTCGTGCGGGACCAGAGGTTTGGTAATCTACAGGCCAGCGCGATAACATTATTGCATTCCTGAAAAACCCCGACCAACCAAATGCTTGGCCTATGAAAATAGAGCGTCTGGTTCTGGCCGAGGACGGCTTGCGGATAATCTACAGTGTTATGGAACAAGGGGCATTTTCAGAAGGGACATGATAGCCAAAATTCCCCTGGCCGATATACCCAGGCTAGGCGGTATGACCACCTTCTGGCAGCAGTAAAAACGTTTTGTCTTTTTTTCCGCATGGCCGCGAAAAATGAATTAAACGAAAAAAGCGAAATTGGCGAAGTAACCAGCTGTAAACAAAGACCTTCTTTCGCTTTCTCGCTTAATTCGCCAGATGCTCTTGAAATAAGAGTGGCCTTGAGGAAATCTCTGGCTAAAGAATTTTTAGCGGGATAAGCGCGGGATAAATGGGTATTGTAGACAACAAAGGGGCTAGCCTTAAAAAGCTAACCCCTTGTTTTTCTTGGCGCGCCCGGCATGATTCGAACATGCGACCTACGGATTCGTAGTCCGGCGCTCTGTCCAGCTGAGCTACGGGCGCTTACTTAACTTTTTTGGTGGCGATGCAGGGACTTGAACCCCGGACACTACGGATATGAGCCGTATGCTCTCACCAACTGAGCTACATCGCCGTCATATCTGAAAGAGCAAATTTAAAGGCAAGGCGCCTTTATGTCAATAGCTAAATTAAGCCTGGTAACAGAGTGAGGCCTGGCTTGCCAAGAGTGGGCCAATAAACTGCCCAACCTGTACATGCGCGGAGTGCGGCAGATAGTTCTCAAAGTCCTCCATGGATTTGAATTTAGTAATTAATAGCAAATCATAGCCACTATCGCGCAAATTGCTGTGCACTTCCACATCCAGAAGTTCCGGTATTCTGCCGCGCATGCTTAAAAGCTGTACCCGCGCCGCCGCTAGTTCATGGATGTGCTCGGGCAGCAGCTTAAGAAGCACATTGTTAATAATCATGTCTCATCCTCTCGGTTTATCGACAACAGGCGCCTACACATTAAAACGCACATGCATTATGTCGCCGTCCTGCACCACATAGTCTTTACCGGCCAGCTTAAAACGGCCGGCCTTCTTTACCGCCGCCTCGGAGCCCAGCTCCATCAAATCGTCATAACTTATTATTTCAGCGCGAATAAAACCTTTTTGCAAGTCAGAATGAATAACTCCGGCCGCTATATCTGCCTGGGTGTTACGGGCAATGGTCCAAGCCCGCACCTCATCCGTGCCTACAGTAAAAAAGCTCATTAAATTAAGCGCGCCGTAGGCGGCGGCAATAAGCTGATCCAGGGCCGAGGCCTGCAGGCCATAGTCGGCCATGAATTCGGCCCGGTCTTCGTCGGGCAATTCGGCTAACTCGGCCTCCAGCCTGGCCCGCACCGCCAAAGCTGGCGCGTTCACCCCTGCGGGTAAAGTGATGGCGGGAATTTCCTGGTTGTCGTCGTCATTGTTGGCCACCAGCAAAAGCGGCTTGGCTGAAAGCAGGCCAAAGCCGCGCAGTTTGGGGTGGCTGGCGTAAATACCATCCACGCGCAGGGGCCTTTCTTCCTGCAGCAGGGCATGGGCCGCCTGCAAAAGCGCCAGCTCTTCGTTGTCCTGGGCGCGGCCGCGTTGCTTGTCTTGAGCCATGCGCTCCAGCCGGCGCTCCACTGTAATGAGATCGTTTAGTATAAATTCCTGCTCCATGGCGCCAACTTGTTCGTTGGCCGATGGCAGGCCGCTGCCCTCAAAGTTGGCGGCCACTAAAATCAGGCCGTCAGCCTGCTTCAACTCAGCCGGCAGGCGGGTGGTGGGGTCGTCGGGCTTGGCCGCGGCATAGGCCGGATCTACAAAAACTATCTGGGCATAGGTGGTTTTTTTGGGGTTGTACATGGCCGCAAGCTTATCCACCCGCGCGTCCGGCACGGGCAGCATCACCACCCCGGCTTCTTCCCGCCCGCGGCCGCCCGGGCTAAGCTTGCGGCCGCTGCAGGCCGCCATAAGCATGGATTTACCCGCCTTAGCTTGGCCGCAAAACGCCAGTTTCATAAAAACTCCTTTTCGTAATTAAGCATTATCCAGCTTAATCTTGCAACAACACGGCATCAGGCCGGGGTAGGCTCAAGCCGCCCTCAGCCTGGTTAGGGAAAAAATAAACTCTCACTGTTAAAATATAAACGTAAAATTTGCTATTATACCTGAAAGGTTTAACCATGCGCCAAAAACTGCTAAGTTGCATTGAGTCCTACCGCCCTTGGGCTGTGGAAATCATGCGCACCCTTACCGCCATTCCCGCCCTAGGCCCCAGCAACCAGGGGCAGGGTGAAATGAGCAAGGCCTTGTTTTTAAGCCAAGTATTAACTGAACTTGGCCTTAATATAGAATGGGCCAATGCGCCGGACGCGCGCGTACCAGACCAGGTTCGCCCCAATATTTTGGCCTGGCTGCCAGGCGGGCCTGGCGCCGGCGCCTTTGTGCTTACCCATATGGACGTGGTGCCCGTTGGTTCGCTGGAACTCTGGAGCAGCGATCCCTGGCAGCTTAGGGTGGAGGGCAGCCGCCTTTATGGACGTGGCGCAGCGGATAACCACGACGCTATGGTTGCCTCGCTGCTAGCCATGCGCGCCCTGGCGGAAATAAAGCCCGCCCTGCCCGGGCGGGCCGGCGTGGCCCTGGTGAGCGACGAGGAAACCGGCTCCCACTTTGGCCTGGCCCATGTGCTGGAAGCCTGTCCCAATTTTTTCACGCGGAATGATATTATAGTAGTTCCCGACTGGGGCGAGCCGGATGGCGGCCTGATTGAAGTGGCGGAAAAATCTATTTTATGGCTTAAGGTGGAAGTTACCGGCCGCCAGGCCCATGCCAGCATGCCCCAATTGGGGCGCAACGCCCTGTACGCGGCGGCGCGCATGATGGTTGCGGTGCATACGGTGCGCGACAGCTTTACCGAGCGCGACCAGCTTTTTACCCCGCCAGTTACCACAATGGAACCCACGCGCAAAGAGGCGGGGGTGGAAAACATAAACACCATTCCCGGACATGACGTTTTTTATATAGACTGCCGAGTGTTGCCCGGGGTAGCCTTAGATGAGGTGCAGGCCAGGCTGGAGGCCGCCTTTAGCCCCATTGCCCGGGAGCTGGAGGTTACTTTCAGCATAAGCCGCGAGCAGGCCCTGACAGCCCCGCCCGGCACCAGTGTGGAGGCCCCGGTGGTGCGCGCCTTGAAAGGCGCCATTAAACAGGTGCGCGGGATCGAGGCCAGGGTGGGCGGCATTGGCGGCGGCACGGTAGCCGCCTTTTTCCGCGCCCGAGGCATAGCGGCGGCGGTATGGAACACCAATCACGCCAGGGCTCACATGCCCGACGAGTGGTCCGATTTGAACGATATTATTAAAGACGCCCAGGTGCTTGCTTTGCTGCAGGCCGGGCTTTACGAATAATTATCAATAATTAAAATTAGTTATACCGCAAAAGACAGGGCTCTGCTAGTTAATAATTGTGTTTGCGTCAAAATTCTTTTAATATATAATATGCACTTTTATAAAGCTGTTTGGCCGCCCGCCCACAAAAGCGGACGCGCTTTTTGCTGGCAAAGGCCGCAGGGCCTTGGCCTGTGCGCTAAACCTTTTCTGCGGGTGGCGTGCCCGCCTGGGGAGGGTAAGGAAATAGAAGCTAAACTCAAACTATACGGGTTTAACAACCTCACCAAGTCGCTGAGCTTCAATATTTACGATATATGCTATGCCGCGGGCGAGCGCGAGCAGCGCGACTATATCGCCTACGTTGACGAGCAGTACAATTCAGAGCGCTTAACCAAGATTCTGCACGAAGTAACCAGAATGATTGGCGCCAGCGTGCTCAGCATTTCCAAGCAGGACTACGACCCGCAAGGCGCCAGCGTGGCCTTCCTTATTTCGGAAGATGGCTCGGTGCCGGTCTCAAATGGCGATAGGCGCAAGCCGGGCTCGATCAAGCCGGACACCGTGCTGGGCCACTTGGATAAAAGCCACGTTACCGTGCACACCTATCCGGAATTTCACCCCGATAACAACATAGCCACTTTCAGGGTGGATATAGATGTGGCCACCTGCGGCGAGGTAACTCCCTTGAGTACGCTTGATTATTTGATCGGCAGTTTTGACTCCGACATCATAACCATGGACTACCGAGTGCGCGGCTTCACCCGCGACGTGGCTGGCAGAAAACTTTTCATGGACCATAAAATAGCATCCATCCAGGACTATATTGACCGCAAAACCATGGAAAAATATGACGCTATTGATTTGAACGTGTACCAGTACAATCTCTTCCACACCAAAATGCTAATCAAAGATGTGGACCTGAAAAATTATCTGTTCAACAGCGATGTATATGAAGTGCCGCCTAAAACCCGCCTGGCCATAACCAACAGCCTGCGCCAGGAAATGATAGAAATTTTCAGCGGCATAAATATTTACTGATCTCATGGCCGCCCGCTTTTACCGCGCGGCCCTGGCACAGGCTTGAGGCTAGTGGGAGAATGGCATAGTTGAACGCCAAGCTACAAGATATAGCTCCTTTAATGGAGGCGCTCATAAGTTTCAAAAAGAACCGCATTGTGCCTTTTGACGTGCCTGGCCATAAACGCGGCAAAGGCAACCCCGAGCTTACCGCCTTTCTGGGAGAGCAGTGTTTGAGCGTGGATGTAAATTCCATGAAGCCCTTAGACAACCTCAACCATCCAACCTCAGTCATCAAACATGCTGAAGAACTGGCCGCCCAAGCCTTTGGCGCGGCGCAGGCCTTTTTTATGGTGGGTGGCACCACATCCTCGGTGCAGGCCATGATAATGGCCACTTGCCAAGAAGGCGACAAAATTATTTTGCCGCGCAACGTGCACCGCAGCGTTATAAACGCCCTTATCCTGTGCGGCGCCGAACCGGTTTATGTGGACCCCGGCCTGAATTCCCGCCTGGGCATTCCTTTAGGTATGAGTACGGCCCGCGTGGAGGAAGCACTGCGCAACAATCCTGGCGCCGCCGCGCTTTTAGTTAACAACCCCACTTACTATGGCGTGTGCTCCAACCTTGCGGAAATAACCAGACTAGGACACGCCTACGGGTTGAAGGTGCTGGTGGATGAAGCCCACGGTACGCACTTCTACTTTGGCTCCCATATGCCGCAAAACGCTATGGCCGCCGGCGCCGACATGGCCTCGGTTAGCATGCACAAATCTGGCGGCTCGTTAACCCAAAGCTCTATTCTGCTGCTCAATAAAGGAGTCAACCCCGGCCAGGTGCGCCAGACTATAAACCTTACCCAAACCACCAGCGCCTCTTACCTGCTTTTAGCCAGCTTGGATATTGCCAGAAAGAAGCTGGCCATGGAAGGGGAGGAGATATTTGACCTCATCTGCGACATGACCGCTTACGCCCGCGCTGAGATAAACGCCATAGGCGGCTATTACGCCTTTGCCCGCGAAATAATAGATGGCGACAGCAGTTTTGACTTTGACCCCAGCAAGCTTTCGGTAAACACGCTGGGTACCGGTTTGGCCGGCATAGAGGTGTATGATATTCTGCGTAACGAGTTTGGCATTCAAATTGAATTTGGCGATATCGGCAACTTTTTGGCCTATATTTCGGTAGGCGACAGCTATAAAGACATAGAGCGCCTGGTAAGCGCGCTGGCGGAGATTTACCGCGTGCATAAAAAAGACCGCCCCCCCGCCTTTGCCCACGAGTATATAGCCCCAACAGTGGCCATGCCGCCCCGTCGCGCCTTTTATGCCGGCAAAGAATCTTTGCCTCTGGCGCGAGCGGCGGGCCTGGTGGCCGCGGAATTTATAATGTGCTATCCGCCCGGCATACCTATTTTAGCGCCGGGCGAGACTATCAGCCAAGATATTATAGATTACATAAGCTATGCCAAAGCCAAGGGCTGCCTTTTGACTGGCGCTCAAGACCTCAGCGCCGAATGCATCAACGTTATAAAAGGCTAAGGAGGTTCTTACATGGATCTGTGGTTTTCTGAAAAACATACGCCGGCGGTAAAATTGTCCATAAAAGTCAGCCGCCAGCTTTACAGCAAAAAAAGCCAGTTCCAACGTATAGATATTTTTGAAAGCGAGGAATTCGGCCGTTTTCTAACTCTGGACGGCTACATGATGCTTAGCGAGCGCGATGAATTTATCTACCATGAAATGATAACCCATGTACCCATGGCGGTTAATCCGCAAGTAAAAAAAGTGTTGGTTATAGGCGCGGGCGACGGCGGGGTGGCCCGGGAATTAACTCGCTACCAAGGCATAGAACAAATAGATGTGGTGGAAATAGACCCTGAGGTGGTTGATGTCTGCCGCCAATTTTTGCCTGTAACCGCTTGCGGTTTTGATGACGCGCGCGTGCGCATATATTACCAGGATGGGCTTAAGTATATAAGAAAGCTGAATCAGGCCTATGACCTCATTATCGTGGACTCCACCGACCCCTTCGGACCTGGCGAGGGCCTGTTTACCAGGGAATTTTACGGCAATTGTTATAAGGCCTTAAGTGATCATGGCATTTTGGTTAATCAGCATGAAAGCCCATTTTACGAAAACGATGCTTACGCCATGCAACAGGCCCACCGCAACATTGTAAGGGTATTCCCCATAAGCAGGGTCTATCAAGCCCATATCCCCACCTACCCTTCCGGGCATTGGTTATTCGGCTTTGCCGCCAAAAACCATCATCCAATAAACAGCCTGCAAGCCGGGCAATGGCAGCGTTTAAACTTGCGCACTCGCTATTACAACCTCAACTTGCATGTGGGTGCTTTTGCCCTGCCCACCTATGTACAGGAGCTTTTGGAAAAAGTTGAAAAAGAATATTGAAACTTTTCTTGGCTGTCACGCCAGCTACCATGAATCCGGATTGGTAATTTTCGGTGCGCCTTTCGATTCCACTGCCTCTTACCGCCCGGGCAGCCGCTTTGCCCCTGCGGCCATGCGCGCCGAGTCGTGGGCATTGGAGACCTACAGCCCCTATCAAAACCGTGACCTTGCTGAGGCGAAAACCTTCGATGCGGGCAACTTAGAGCTGCCATTCGGCGACCCCAGGCCCGCCCTGGCCATGGTGGAAGATTTTGCCGGCAACATATTGGGCAGCGACAAAACACCCGTTATGCTAGGTGGCGAACATCTTCTCAGCTTGGGCCTGGCCAGAGCGCTTGTGAAAAAATATCCCGGCCTGCATGTCATCCATTTTGACGCCCACTGCGACCTGCGCCATGAATATCTGGGACAGACTCTTTCCCACGCCACGGTGTTGCGCCGTATCTGGGAACTTACGGGCGATAACAAAATTTTTCAGTTTGGCGTACGTTCGGGCACGCGGGAAGAATTTGCCTGGGCGGAAACGCACACCCAACTAAACAAATTTGATTTTAACGGGCTGGTGCAAACCGTGGCCGCGCTGCAGGGCGCGCCTGTATTTTTCACGTTGGATTTAGATGTGCTCGATCCCTCCATTCTGCCTGGCACCGGCACCCCGGAGGCCGGGGGCGTTGGCTTTAAGGAGCTTATGGCCGCCATTGGCCAGCTTAAGACCTTAAACGTGGTGGGCATGGATATTAACGAGCTGTGCCCCGCCGCCGACACCAGCGGCGTTTCCACTTTAGTCGCCTGCAAAATTTTGCGCGAAATAATCTTGCTCTTTAATCAAGGAAAAAGCTGATGGGAAAACTTTTAATAGTGGGCTGTGGCGGCGTGGCCAGCGTGGCTATTCACAAATGCTGCCAAAACAGCGAGGTGTTTGAGGAAATAATGATAGCCAGCCGCACCAAGGCTAAATGCGATGAACTGCAAACAAAGCTTGCCGGCGGCAAAACCAGAATCCGCACCGCCCAGGTGGATGCGGACAACGTTAGCGCCATGGTGGAGCTTATAAACAGCTTTAAGCCGCGGGCCGTGCTGCACCTGGCCCTGCCCTATCAAGACTTGAGCATAATGGAGGCCTGCCTGGCCACCAAAACCCATTATATAGATACCGCCAACTATGAACCGCCTGACACCGCCAAGTTTGAATACAAATGGCAATGGGCCTACCATGAGCGCTTTAAGCAGGCTGGCATTACCGCGCTTTTGGGCAGCGGATTCGACCCAGGCGTGACTGGCGTATTTGCCGCCTATGCGCAAAAACACCACTTTGACGAAATCCATTATCTGGATATTCTGGACGCCAACGCCGGCGACCACGGCTACCCCTTTGCCACCAACTTTAACCCGGAAATAAATATTCGCGAAGTTACCGCCAATGGCAGATACTGGGAAAACGGCGCTTGGGTGGAAACCAGGCCCATGGAAATAAGGCGCGTGTACAACTTTCCGCAAATTGGCGATAAAGACATGTACCTGCTTTACCATGAAGAGCTGGAATCTTTAGCGCGCCACATAAAAGGCATTAAACGCATACGCTTTTTTATGACCTTTGGCCAAAGTTACTTAACCCATCTAAAATGCCTGGAAAACGTGGGCATGACCTCTATTAAGCCCATTATGTTTGAAGGCCGCGAAATAATTCCCTTGCAATTTTTAAAAGCCGTGCTGCCCGACCCGGCCAGCCTGGGCCCGCGCACTAAAGGCAAAACCAACATTGGCTGCATTTTTACCGGCCTTAAAGACGGCCAGCCCAAGACCTATTATGTATATAACGTATGTGACCATGAAAAATGTTACAAAGAAGTGGGGTCGCAGGCCATTTCCTACACCACCGGTGTGCCGGCCATGATAGGCGCCATGCTGGTGCTTAACGGCAAATGGAATAAGCCTGGGGTTTATAACGTGGAACAGTTTGACCCCGACCCCTTTATGCAGGAGCTGAACCGCTGGGGCCTGCCTTGGCAGGAGAGCTTTAACCCCGTGCTGGTGGATTAGGGGCATGCGGACAAACTTCGATATATTCGCCCTACCCACGCCATATTACATTGTGGACGAGGCGCTGCTTATAAGTAACCTGCAAAAGCTCAAGCTGGTTATTGATAAAAGCGGCTGCCGCGTCCTGCTGGCGCAAAAGGCCTTTTCCATGTTCAGCCTTTACCCTCTAATTGCCTCCTACCTGCATGGCACCACAGCCAGCAGCCTCTTTGAAGCAAAGTTAGGCCGTGAATATATGGGCGGGGACACCCACATATTCTCCCCGGCCTATCATGCGGGGCAGGTTAGAGAAATAGTTAGTATCTGCGACCATATTGTTTTCAACTCATTCAATCAATGGCAACAATGCAAACCAATCGCCTTAAAAGCCGTGCGTTCCTGCGGTCTACGCATTAACCCAGAGTGTTCAACCCAGGCACACGCCATCTATGACCCCTGCGCACCTGGTTCGCGTTTGGGTATTACTTTAGAAAATTTTCAGCCCGATTTATTGGAAGGCATTGAAGGGCTGCACTTTCACACCTTATGCGAGCAGAATTCAGACGCGCTCGCCCTTACCGTACAGGCGGTTGAAGAAAAGTTTGGCCAATACCTGGCAGGCATGCGCTGGATAAATTTTGGCGGCGGCCATCACATTACCAGAGACGATTACAATCTGCCCACGCTTATTGGTTGCATCAAGCATATGCGGGATAAATACGGGCTTGAAGTTTATCTTGAACCCGGGGAAGCTATCGCTCTGAACACCGGTTTCTTAGTAACCACGGTGATGGATATTGTGCATAACCATATGCCCATTGCCATTTTGGATACCTCGGCGGCCTGCCACATGCCTGATGTTTTAGAAATGCCCTATCGCCCGCCACTGCTGGGGAGCGGCTTGCCAGGAGAGAAAGCCCACACCTACCGCCTGGGCGGACCCACCTGTTTGGCTGGCGATATAATCGGCGACTACTCGTTTAGCGCACCGCTGAAAACTGGCCAGCGGCTGGTGTTTGGCGATATGGCGCACTACACTATGGTAAAAAACAACACCTTTAACGGCATTAATTTACCCTCTATTGCCATCTGCCGGCAAAACGGGCAAATGGAACTGGTGAAAAATTTTGCCTATGAAGATTTTAAAAGCCGCCTGTCTTAACAGCATGGCCAGTTCCCCACTAAACGACATAGCCCATGTTTTCTCGCCTGCGCTCATTCAGGCTACATTAGTCAAACGCTATAAACGCTTTTTGGCAGATGTGCAATTGGCAAACGGGAAAATTGTCAC
>JAVBVK010000029.1:0-58207 GCA_031554335.1 Desulfarculales bacterium | reverse complement strand
CGCTGGGATGTGCCATTCCGCGCGCTCGAAGTCTATCTCCTTCCACTCGGCCTTGCGCAGTTCACCGGGGCGCACGAAAACCAAAGGCGCCAGCAACAGGGCCAGGCGGGTTACCGGGAAGCCGTCATAGCAATCTATGGCGCGCAGCAGGCGGCCTATCTCTTTAGGCTCAATAATGGACGCCAGATGCTTTTCCTTAACTGGGGTCAAGGCGCCGCGCAAATCCACGGTAATATCGCGCTCGGCCCGGCCAGTGGCCACGGCGTAGCGCAGCACCTGGCCGCATAAGGCGAAGACTCGGTGCGCGGTTTCAATGGTGCCGCGCTGCTCCAGACGGCGGGCTATGCCTAAAAGCTCGGCAGCCGTAACCAGGTTTACCTTGCGCTTGCCTATCCAGGGAAAGACGAACTGCTCTAAACGGCTTAAGTTGCGGCTGGCATGGCTGGCCACCCAGTTGCGCGCCTTGTGGGCCACCATTTCGCGGGCCACGTATTCAAAGGTGTCGTCACCGCCGTAAATGGCGGCCAGTTTTTCCGCTTTTTTTATTTCGCCGGGGTCCTGGCCCTCGGCCAGGGTAAGCTTAAGCGCGTCGCGTTTTTCCCGCGCTTCTTTCAGGGAAAGAGCAGGGTAGGGGCCAAGGGTGAGGAGCTTCTCTCTACCCCCAAAACGGTACTTCAAACGCCAGAATTTACCCCCAGCCGGGCTCACTTCCAGAAACAGGCCGCCGCCATCGAAAAACTTCTGTTTCTTGTCTGCAGGTTTTACTTTTTCCAGGGCCAAGTCAGTCAAAGACATAAAAGCCTCTCTACTAATTCATTCGGGTTTTAGCAAAACAATCA
The DNA here is from genome assembly GCA_031554335.1 of Desulfarculales bacterium. GTDB lineage: Bacteria > Desulfobacterota > Desulfarculia > Desulfarculales > Desulfarculaceae > JAIRYI01. Next base: position 57,368 of record JAVBVK010000029.1, on the reverse strand, counting down.
CAAAACACTGTTGTCAACTGACGTTTCTTTTAACTCATAAAAAGGCGAATGCCTTTGAAAAAAGCATAGCACAATTTTGGGGGTATGGCTATTTAAGTCAAGCATTTTACCCCCAGTTATACCCCCAAAGTTCCGTGATTGGGCGGGTTTTGATGTGATATGTCGTGATCTCTAGAAATGCAAAAGCCCTGTTTTTAACAGGGCTTTATGACGTTTGGTGATGGATTGTGAAAGAGTGGGTGGTGGAGGCGGGGGGAATTGAACCCCCGTCCGAAGACATTCGGCATAAACTTCTACATGCTTAGCCTGGTGTTTTGTATCTCGCTTTGAAGTATCCCACAGGCAGGATTTTCAAAGCCAGCCCCAGTGTAAGTTTTAAGCGGCCAGCCCACAGGGCCAAGCTAACCACCGAGCCCGCTAAATTTGACGCCCATCAGCCACCTCCACAGGCAAGGGATGGGATGAACGGCAGCCCTCTCGTAGTGGCTGCTAGCACAAGCCGTAATTAAGCGGCTTGGGCCATTGCGTAATCATCTGCGATTACTTTATTTCCCCAGGTTACGGGCTGGAAGTCCCCGGCATGCCGTTTACACCTCAACTATCCCCGTCGAAACCTTAACGCCCCCAAAAAGGATACCTGGTGCGGCTGAATTATACCTTAAATATAACTATACAACATTGTTGCCCTTGTGGTAGTGGCAGGCGGCCCTGTAACATAAAAAACCCTATAAAATCATAAATTAATACTTGTATTTTGTTACCGAGGTGTCTATATTAAACAATAAGATATATATAGAACGAAAATTGCTTAGTGAAAAAATTAACTACTTAACTCTACTTAGCTATTGACAAAAACATGTGCTTAAGGCAAAATTTTTTGAGAACAGTAATTTAATCCAATTATTACAGTGTAAGGATTTTTTCCTATATCCAAGGAGACGACAGTGGCCTTAACCAAGGAAAATATAATCAACCAAATTTATGAGCAAACCCAGATGTCCAAGAGCCGGGCGCGGGAAATTACAGAAACTATTTTGCAAATTTTTAAGGATACGTTGAGTAACGGCGAAGATATGCTAATTAGTGGTTTTGGCAAGTTTATGGTAAAACAAAAACGCACTCGCCGGGGCCGTAATCCGCAGACCAGGGCGGATTTGCAACTGCGCGCCCGCAAAGTTGTGGTATTTAAAACCTCAGGCGTATTGCGTCAGCGTATAAACGGCAGCGGCAAAACCAGCTAATATCACCTATTCTCACTAATATCATGCCTCTCCCGCTATAGGGCGGGAGAGGCATCTTGCATTGTAAGCCAACCTCAGGCTATTGCATGCGTTGGAAAAACAGGGGGCCGGTGTGGGGCATATCCACCATCAGCATATTAGGCTTCGCGCCATCTATGGTAAATATGTACTCTTCCATGGTGCCCTGGCTATTTTGTTTGGGGCGCACTTCCAACACTAAAGTGGTGCCGTCGTCAGATTCCAGCTTGACGTCAAATTCCTTTGTCTGGCCAGATCGTTCCTGTATCAATAAAATGCCCGGCCGCAAGGTGATGATATACTCATTTTCCATGCGCGCCAGTTCTTTGGCAAAGCCGGGGTTTTCTTTGATGAAGTTTTGCAGGGCCGGGTTTACAGTTAAACTCTCCGCACGGGTAAAACGCCAGGTGCCTTGCATTTTTTCCATGCCCGCGGTAACGGGCTTATTTTTTTCCGAATCGTCGCAACCACTGGCAATTAAAAGCAAGAATATCAATATTGATACGATAAGGTTGTTTCTCATAACAAAATTTTCCTTTCACCTACCAGGCCACGGCAATAGCTCCGCTGTGGCCCGCGCTGCGCAGGCGCGCCTGCATTTCTTGCGCTAAAGTCAGCTTGGCAACCCTGCCCACCCGTACCCTATAAAACACCTGGTCTCCCCGGTCATAGCGCTGGATGGATGTCTCGCCCCATTGCTCCTTTAGTTGGGCGGCCAGGCGTTCGGCATTTTCTTTATTGACAAACGCCCCTACTTGTACGGTAAACACGCCGTCGTCGTATGAGGCGGGCTGGTCGTACTGGGCGGGCATGGTGGCGGTGCCGGTACCCTGGCGCTGGAAGCCCAAAGCCACCACCTGTACCGGGGCGGTGCCCGGCCCCATCACCCCCAGTTGCCGGGCCGCGGCTTTAGAGAGATCGATAATCCGGTTATCCACAAAGGGGCCGCGATCGTTAATGCGCACTACCGCCACTTGCCCGCTTTTTGTGTTGGTTACCCTTACCCAGGTGTTCATGGGCAAGGTTTTGTGGGCCGCGGTCATGGCTTCCATATCGTACCTTTCGCCATTGCTGGTTGCTTTGCCATGAAAATTGGGGCCATACCAGGAGGCAAGGCCGTTTTCCTGATAGCCCGCGGCCGAGGGCAGGGGGGTATAGGTTCTGCCGCCCACAGTATAGGGACGCTGGGTGGCTAAAGGCGTGCCGTCTGGCTTGGTGGTGGTGGGCAAGGGATAATTGCCGTCGTCGCCAGGGGTGGGGGCGCTACGCGACCAGCAGCCAGTCAACAACAGCATGCTTACAAGCAAAAGCAGATAACTAACTCCCCTGTTCGGCATTCGCCCTCCTTAATCAATAAATAACAACAGCAAATACAAGGCACTATGCTAACTATAACAGAGCCGCCGGTTAAAAGCATGCTTGCGCCCAAGGCCCAAGGGCGGTCACCGGGCGCGGTGGGAGGTAGGTTGGCAAACAGTAAAATAAACAGGAACCTGCTTGTAATTCTTGGCTTTTTATGCTATTAAATGTAGGTAATTACTTGCGGGTAGTGGGGCGGCTGCGGTCATTGATTCTCAACTTTTTATGCTTATGCGCGGGTTGCCGTTTAGCTGCCTCGGCTTGTCCTTTTGAAAGATGAGGCCAATTTAGTTAACTTGCCGCACAGGCGGTTTTTCGAAGTGTATATCCTATGAATCAACGCTTATTTACGCCGCGTAAAAGCATTGCCAGGCGCATAGCCGTGTGGATGGTTTCCATGGCTGCCCTGGTGTTGGCCTTTGTGGTAGGGGCGGTTTTGTGGAGCTGGTTTAACGATGATGCTTCCGTGGCGCAAACCCAGGCCGTGTCGCCCCAGTCGGCCTCGGCGCCTGTGCCGGCCCAGCCTTTGCTGCTGGCCAGGCAAGAGGCCGCTCCCGCCGCGCCGGAGCAGCCCATGGAAAAGATACCGCTTCCTGAGCCAGATACCGTTAGCAAACCCGCGCCCCTGTACCAGCCGCTGGCGGTTGCCCCCGACGGCACGCCTTCCTTTTTTTTTTGCTTCGAAGGCAATCTGCCTGAATCCCGCCTGCTAGTTGTGGACAAGTCGCGCCAGCGCCTGATGGTGCTGCGTTATATGGGTGAGATGGTGCTGGAGTACGAGTATCCTTGCTCCACTGGTTCCAATGAAGGCGGCAAACAACTGGAAGGTGATGCCCGCACCCCGGTGGGCATCTACTTTACCACCCACCGTTATGTGGATAATAAAATAAGCATGTTTGGCGACCGCGCCATTCATCTGGACTATCCCAATGCCTTTGACCTGGACCAGTCGCGCAATGGCCAGGGCATTTACATTCATGGCACAAACCAGCCGCTTAAGCCGCGCACCAGCAACGGCTGCGTGGCTATGCGCAATGAAGACGTGGCGTTGGTGGGCGAGCTTATCAAAGAACAGGTGACCCCGGTCATTATTGTGGAGTCACTATCTCTGCCCGAGCTCAACCAGCGCATAAAAGCCTGTGAGTGGCTTAGCAACATAAACGTGGATGAGATGGCGGCCAGGCCGGCGCGCATGGGGCAAAGCTTAGGCCTTTTGAACCCACCGGCCGGCTTTCATTATTCCCGCCAGCCCGCTCTGAACGCCATTGGCGAAAAGCTGTGGGGCTTTACCCAGGCAAGCGGCAAGGCGCGCATGCGTACCGTCGGTCTTTCCATTTTTGGCCTGGGCAACCAGTGGGTGCTGGTGGCTAACCAGTCCATGAAAGTAGATCGTCAGGAATACAGCATTATAAGGCGCCTTTACCTGGAAGGCTCAGACCCCAGAAACGCCGCCTTGCTGCGAACTTCATGGGTTTTGGCCGATCAAGCCCAGGCCAAAGCTCTAGCTGCCTTGGCGCCCACCGCTCCTTCGGTTATGCTGGCCGCGGCCAGCCCTAGGCCCGCGCCCGCTGTGCCAGGGGCGGGCAGTCCAGCCCCCGTTTCTATTCCGGCTCCGGCCGCGCCGCCGCCGCTCAGCCCGGCGCCAGCTCTCGCGCCAACGGCCACGGATTCGGCGGCGGTAACCATCAGTTCAGAGGAGCAACTGCGCCAGGTGCTCAAAAATTGGCTTAACGCCTGGAGCGGCAAAAACCTGAACGCCTATATGGCCTTTTACGCCTCGGATTTTATGAGCGACACCCGCCAAGACTTTAAGGCCTGGCGCGACCATAAACAAAACCTGTTCCGCACTTACGCCACGATAGCGGTAAAGGCAAGCGAAGTTAAAATAAAAATTACCAATGACAGAAACGCGGAAATAGCTTTTAAACAAAACTACCGTTCCGACTGGCATCAGGATGTTGGCTATAAAACTATACAGTTGCGACTGGAGCGCGACGGGCGCTGGCTTATTGTAAGCGAAAGCTGGCGGGAACAGCGTTAAACTATACGCCTTGCAAGGAGGAAAAGTTTGGGCCGCGAGGATTTTGAAATTGTTGTCATTCGTAAATCTGGGCCAACGCAGTCCATGAAAATAAAAGGCTGGTGGATAACCATGTTGCTGGTGCTGGCCTTGCTAACCGGAGCCACTTTGGGCATTGGCGCCTTTATCCTTTACCGCCAGTATTGGGTGGTTACGGAAATAGCGGAAGATACGCGGCTTCTTATGTTCCGCACCGAGCGCCTGGAGGCGCTGGTGCAAGAGCAGGAAACCCGCGAGCTTTTGGTAAGCCAACAAAACCAGCCCGCGCGGCACACCCCGCCGCCGCTGCCCCAAACACAGACTGCCCCTTCGCAGCCAACCCCCATGTCTGAAGGCGGAGAGACTGTGCCGGCCGCCGCCGAACCCAACAAGTCTTCGCTGCTTAGCATAACTAATGTAAGCCAGATCGTTGAATCAGGCAATATGTCCATTTCATTCGATATTGTAAACGAACAGGGCGCGGAGCCGGCGGTGGGCTATATAGCCGTTATTGCTCACGGCACCCGCCAGGGAAAACCCTGGATAGAGGCCTGGCCGCCCATGCGCCTTAACGAACAAGGCAGGCCGGAGCAGTACCGGCGCGGTACGCCATTTTCGGTGCAGCGCTTCCGTACGGTGCGCGCCCGCATGGCCATGGCCGACAAAACTTTTGAGCGCCTGGAATTTGTTTTTTATTCCCGTCAGGGAGATGTGGTGCTGGTGTCTTCTTTCCCGGTTAACCTGCCAGCGCCCCAGGAACCAGCTAACGGACAATGACAGAACTTTTGCGCGCAGCTGCTGTTGCCACGCTTTTGCTGTTAAGTTTTGCCTGGGCGCAAGCCGGCCCGCAAGATTTTTTGCCAAACTTCCAGCATATGCAATACTATGCGGGCACGCCTAACGAGCTGAACATATACCGGGTATATGGCGCCCGGCCGGGCAAAACCCTGATGATAATTGGCGGCATTCAAGGCGATGAAACCGGCGCCTTCCTTTCCGCCGATATGTATGCCGACCTTGCGCTGCTGCAGGGCAACCTTATTGTGGTGCCCCGCGCCAATCTTTATTCCATAATTCTCAACAACCGGGGGCCAGACGGTGATATGAACCGCCAGTTTGGCGATTATGTGACCGCGGCCCGCCATAAGCAAATAGTGGACGTTTTGAAAGAGTTAATGGCCGAGAGCGACGCGCTTTTGAATTTGCATGAGGGCAGCGGCTTTTATCGCCCAACCTGGATAAGCGATCAGGCCAACCCCAACCGCTATGGCCAGTGCATTATTGCCGACACCGACAAATATGTGAAACCCGACGGCAGCGTGTTAAACCTGGAAGCCATGGCCAATGCCGTGCTTAACAAAGTAAACCCGCAGATAGAAAACGCGGAACACCGCATGTTGTTCAATAACCACCGCACCTCCAACATGGACTCCATGCACAAAGAGCAGCGCCTGAGCGCCACCTATTATGCCCTTACTCAGTGTAACATACCGGCCTTTGGCATTGAATGCAGCAAATCCATTACCAACCTTAATTTAAAAGTACAGTACCAGCACCTGGTTATTAACGCTTTTATGGATTATCTGGATATAAAGCCGCAAACCCCTTCGCTGCGCCTGCCCACACCGGAATTCCACTACCTGCTGGTGCGGGTAAACCACGATAAAGAACTCAGGGTGGTGGGCAAAGGCGGAGAGCTTAGGCTTAACCCCGGCGACACTGTCAGCGTGGAACACATTGAAGGTAATTACAACCGCGGCTTTTATTGTTCCATCTTAGGCGTGGGCACCATTAACGACCTGGGCAAAAGCTACATTATCAGCAAGCCAACCCAAATATTGGTGCGTAAAGACAACACCCAGTTAGGCGAAGTAAAAATAACCATCAATACATCATCTCCTGTGCCGCCGGCCGCCGTGCCAGCCGCGCCTTTGAGCGATGCGCCGCGGTTAGTTATGCCCGCCCAGCGGGGCAAGCCCTATTTGCTGTTGGAAAGAGAGGGGCGTCAGTGTTTTTTGGCCCACAACGAAACCCTGCATGTGGTACGGGGTGATAAAATAACCTTGGTGGACATGCTGGGGCTCAATTTGCCCAATAGCGACAAACTGGAGATAAATTTTAAGGGATTTGCGCCGGCTAGCGCCCCCAACAGCGGCGACGACCGTGGCTATGTGATAGATACGGATAAGGACTTAATGCCGCGTTATGGCCGGCCCACACCCGACGGCAACCTCTATCAGGTGGTGATATTGCAAAATAAGCGCGAACTGGCGCAAATGAACATTATTGTAAGCCCGCCGGCATGGGAATACTTGCTTTACCGCAGAAATGACGGCCAGGCCGAGGTGTGCTATCCCGGCCAGGAGGTAAAATTCAACCCAGGCGAGAGCTTGAAAATTTTAGACGTTAAGTCCAACATCATCAGCGGCCTGGACTATGTGCTGCTGTTGCCCGACGGCAAGCGGATTGCGCTCACCGGCAATACAATCAATACCAACAACAGTGCCGTCCGCCAGGCCTGCCAATCCGGGCAGAAACTCAGGCTGGCCTGGCTACGCTCTGGCCGGGGCGGCCAGATAGTTGGACAGATAACTTTATCGCAAAAGGAAGATTGATAATGTCCAGTATCAGCATCATAGCTCCGGGCACGTTTATACGTGGCGATTTGTTCAGCGATGATATGCTCATTGTGGAAGGCGGGGTGGAAGGCAATGTGGTGGGCAACCGCACGGTTATCAAAAACGGAGGCTGGATTCACGGTGATTTGGTTTGCCGCGCGCTTTCCATTGAAATGGGAGGTATGATGAACGGCAAAATCAAGGTTTCCCAACAGCCGGTGCAAACTTTTTTGGCCTGGAACGAAGGCGTTAACGCTTTAAGCCTGCCCCTGCCAGATATATCCGTCGCCGAGAACCCGGCGGCGCAGACTGAAGAGACAGAGAGCTAGTAAATATGCGGCGAAAAATTTTATTGATGGTTTTGCTGGCGCTGGCCCTGGCTGCCCCGGCTTATGCCAAGCCAGTTAAACTTGATGAGGGGCACAAGGTTTTTGAGCCTTTGGCCGAATGGTTGAACGCCCAGGGCGTGCCCAGCGAGCAGGTGGTGGGCTTATTCAATTCCCCCCAGGTGAAATTTGAAAGCAAGCTGCTTTCCAGCATGCTTTCGCGCCGTGAGGTTACCCGTGACTATCAGGGCTTTTTTGCCGCCAACAACCTGAAACGGGCAGCCGCTTTTAAGACAAAATACAGCGCAACGCTGAAGCGGGTGGAAAACGCCACCCAGGTGCCGGCCGGGGTGGTAGTGGCCATTTTGCTCATAGAGTCTGACCTTGGCGGTAATACCGGTAAAATTTTCGCTTTTAACGCGCTGGCTTCGCAGGCGGTGTTGGATGGCGCGCCCGCCAGGGAAATGCTGGCCCGCGCCTGGCCGGCCGACCAGAGAGAATATTTGCAAAGCCAGGCCGCTTACGAGCGCTTTAGCAAGCGGGCCAACTGGGCTCGCAACGAACTGTTGGCGCTTATTCGCCTAAGCCGCTTGTGGGGTGTTTCTCCGCTTGCCGTTCGGGGCTCGGCGGCCGGCGCCCTGGGCTGGTGCCAGTTTATGCCCACCAGCATTGAGCAGTGGGGGGACGATGGCTCGGGTGACGGCAGGGTGGATGTTAACAACCCGCATGACGTCATTGCCAGTATTGGCCGCTATCTGCAAGAACATGGCTGGCGGCCGGGCCTGAGCCGGGAAGAGCAATTGCAGGTGGTGCTTACCTACAACAAAAGCTTGCCTTACGCTGAGGCGGTATTAACAATAGCGGAGAAGCTGTGAAAGCTGTACTGCTGCCCAGCCGGTTAGCCCTAGAGCGGCAAAAGTGGCTGAAGGCGGGCAGGGTGGTTTGGCAAAACGGATTGTTTACCTGGAGCGGCCGGCACAGCCTGCTTAAAGCCCTGCTGCGCCAACTGCCGCCATCGCCCCGCGCCCCGCTTTTAGAGACCGCTGGCCAGCTTTTTACCAGGCGGGCCGCACACTCCTTGCCCCTGTTTCAGGGCATTGCCCATAGCCGCGCTTTGCCCCACAAACTATGGCGCCTGTTGCTGCAAATAAAGGCCTCCGGCCTCCATGCCAGCTATCTTGAAAAACAACACAGCCCAACCCTCAAGCAACTGGGAAGCCTGCTGGCAGGCTATGATGCCAGCCTGGCCCAAGCCGGACTGGAAGACGAGGCCGACCAGTTGGCCCGCCTGCTGGCCTATTTGGCTGACCATGGCCTTCCGCTAGGCTTCAGGCGCTATAGCGGCCTGCTGGTGCAAGACAGCCTGTGGTTGCGCCCCATGGATTTGCGCCTGATTTTGGGCCTGCAGCCCCATATGGATATTAAGCTACAATTCGCCTTGCCGGATTTAGGCCGGCGGCAATACCTGTTCTTGCTGGATTCCACCGCCAAGGTGCTGGAAGAGAGCGGACAAGTGGAAATAAGCTGGCCCGATGCCCATAAGCATGAAAAAAGCCTGGCTGGAATAGCTTATGCCCTGATGGCCGAACAGCCGGTGGCCTGCGCCAACATCGATATCCATGTGGCTTCCGGCATGTACGCCGAGGTGGAGTATTTGCTGGGCCAGGCGCGTATGCAGCTTGGCTCCATGCGCCCCCAGGATATTCTCATGGTTTTCCCTGATCTGTCTTTATACGGGCAGATGGCTGAAGATGTGGCTGTGCGCTTAAACCTGCCCTTGGCCTTTCGTCGCAACCGGCCGCTTACCCACATGCCGCTTTATCTGGCCCTGCGCAGGATGCTAACCCTGCCACAGCACTGGTGGGACAGGGATTCTTTAATAAAAGTATTATTTAATCCATATTTATTAAATTTTTTTAAACAAATATGTGAAAAATTATCCATTACTTTAAATTTTGGCGAAGCTTTGGAGGATTTAAATGCCTTAATGATTAAAGCCAATTATGTGGACAGCTACGAACAACCCTGGCCAGAGCGCTTAAGGAGTATTGCGGACGCTGAGGAATCTGTTGAAAAAAAAATGTATATAGAAAAATTAGTAATTTTTTGCCAAGAGTTATTTAATATTTTAAATTTTTTAGCTGAAGAAAATAATTTAACACTCTATATTAAAAATATTTTAAATGATATTTTACCGTTTCTTTTGCCTGAATTGTCGCAGTTTGACAAAAACAGCCATCCCTTGGATGCCGAGCAGTTACTGGCCCGCGACCTGCAGGCCTGGCAACTCATGCACCAGGGTTTAAGCCAATTGTTAGAAGCCTCGCTCCAGGCCCCCACTATCTCGCCCAACTTGCTGGATATCATTCATGCCCACATGAACAACCTTAACGCGCCCGAGCCTCTCCAAGAGGGCATACAGGTGCTGCGCATGGAAGATGCCATGGGGCTGCGCCCGCGCCTGCTACTGGCCGGCGGCCTCAACCATGGAGCCTTTCCCAGCCAGCCCGAGCCCTTTGTGCTTTCCGCGGCGGATCGCAACCGGCTGAGTCGGCAGGCGGGCATGCCAGTGTGGCGCAGTGAAGACGAAGAGTACCACGGCCAGCAACTGCGGCTTAACTTGCTTTTGGCCAACACCCAAGAGCGCGCGGTTTTTTCCTGCGCCCTGGCGCCGGCCATGTGGCTGAAAAATTTGGCTGACCTTTGCGGCCAACAGATTGAAAAGCTGTGCCAAAGCGGCGCCACCTTTGGCCAGGTTCCCGACCTGGCGGTCGCCAAGGACAGGGAAGAGCTTGACTTGGCCCTAATCTACAATATTTACGGACCAGGCAAACAAAAACAACTGGCCCAGGCGGTGCTGGCCCGGCTTGGCGAAGACATGGAAGAGCCTTTACCTTGGCCGCCGGCCAGGCCCTTTGCCGGGGCAGGGCTTGTCATGTTGAAAGAACAGCTTGGGCGCTTTAAACAGTTGCCAGCCACCGCCCTGGATAGCTACCTTTACTGCCCCAGGCAATGGTTTTTTAATTATTTGGCCGGGTTGGGCAAAGAAGAAGCTCCATCGTGGGAATTGGACTATCGCCACGACGGTATGGTTGTCCACCATCTGCTGGCCGAATTTTTTAAACACCACCCTGCCGCTTTTGAGCCGCAGGCGGTTAGCCAACGCTTGGAGCAAATATGGCATAGCATGCAACTGCCCAAACACAGTTTTATTATGGCCGCGCGCCGGCCAACTTTTATGGAGCAGGCGTTTAAGGTAATAAAATATGAATATCAGCACATGGAGGGCTATGCCCCCATGCAGGTGGAATATGAGGTGCGCCTGTCAAGCCACCCGGATATGCCGGCCATTGTGGGCCGTATAGACAGGCTGGATGTTGGCGCGGCTGGCTGGCGGGTTACGGATTATAAGAATTCCGGCAGCATAACCCCTGGCGACTACACTTTTGACGACAAAGGCCAGATAAAAAAAATTCAGCTCATGCTCTATCTGGCGGCCTTGTCCGGGCAGGGCAACAAAGCGCTGCAGGGCAGAATTGTCAGCGGCAAACGCCCGGATCTGTCGGCTTTGGCTATAGAATTTGCCGCCAACGACCCGTTTCTGACAAAAGGCCATGACCACGACAATATCCATAGCCGCATTTACCAGCTATGGCAGAATATAAGCCAGGGAAATTTCTCCCCTGTTGACGATAAAAACAAGTGCCCAAGCTGCCCTTACCTCCATTTGTGCCAGGCTGGCCAGGAAATTTATGGATAAACAGAGCAAGGAACAGCATAGCCGCGCCAGCATAGCCCGTTTTGCCCGTAGCTGCTGCGTTAGCGCCGGTGCCGGCGCCGGTAAAACCGCAAGCATGGTGCGGGCTTATTTAACCCTTTTGCAAGAGGGCCTAAGCCCTGAGCAGGTAGTGGTCATTACCTTTACCGAAAAGGCGGCCCTTGAGCTGCGCAGCCGTATAATGGAAGAGGCGGGCAGGGAGGCTTGGGACAACCCCGGCTGGCGCGCCAAATTGCAGCGCCTGGAATGGGCGCCAATTTCCACTATTCACAGCTTTTGCGCGCGCTTATTGCGCGAATATGCGTCTCGTTTGGGGTTGGATCCGGGCTTTGCCATTATGGACGCCAGCCAGTTTAAGCGTTTTAGCCAAAGGGTGCTGGGGCGCTTTTTGCGCCAGGCCCTTAAACAGCGTTTAAGCTGCCTGGAGGCGGTGCTGCCGACCTATAAGCTGCCGGAACTGGGCGATATGCTGTTAGAGTTGTTGCAGGCAAGCTACGTTAATGCCTTAACCCCGCGGCAAATGCTGCTGGCCACCAAGCGGGCCCATGAAACCGCGGCCAGCGAAGCGGCGGCCTGGCCGGCGCGCCTGCAAACGGCGGTGCTGCAACTGGCGGGGCAGCTTCCCGCCAAGGGTAAGTATTTGCCCAACATGCTGGCGCTAATAGAGCTTTACCACAATAGCCCAACCCCGCCCTTAGAGCAACTGGCGGCGTTGGCTGGCGGTAATTGGGGCAAACTTAACCCCTTGCGCCAGCAACTGCTGGCCTGCCTAAGCGCTGGGGCGCAAAGCGAGCTGCTTGCCTCCTCCTGGCGTTTAAGCCGCAATTTGCTGGAATTGTTCGCTTTAGCCTGGCAGGCCATTGAAGACGAGCTTAAGTCCGCCTCCGCGCTTTCTTTTGACCATCTTATTATTAACGCCAACCGCCTGCTTGACCAAGAAAAAGGTATTAGTGAAAAATATCCGGTTGTTATGGTTGATGAATACCAGGATGTTAACCCCCTGCAGGCAGCCCTGATAAACAACCTGGCCGGGCGCCGCGCCGGGCGAGCCAGGTTATTGGTGGTGGGAGACCGCAAACAGTCTATTTACGGCTTCAGGGGCGCTGATGTAAGTGTGTTCAGCCAGATAAAAGATGAATTCAGCGCCACGGATTCAGGCGACAACATAACTATTTGCAGCAACTTTCGCTCCAACCCCAGGCTAGTGGATTTTTATAACAACTTTTTTGCGCGGAAGGTGTTTGCCCAAAATAGCGGCCAGGACTTTGAAGTGGCCTTTGATTGGGAAAGCGACCAGCAAGTGCCAGGGCGTGTGAGTGACGAGCGGACAGAGCCTGTGGTGGAAATATGGGATTGCCGGCGGGAAGACCACAAGCTACTGCACCAGGCCCTACAAAGCGAAGCCCAGGCTGTTGCCGGGCAAATTGCCCAGTGGCTGGCAGCGGGCCGTCAACCCAGGGACATTGTTATTTTGCTGCGGCGCTTAACTAATGTGGCGCTTTTTGAGCAGGCCCTGTTGGCCCAAGGGGTTCCTTTTCATGTGGAAAAGGGCGGCAACTTTTATGAACAGGCTGAGGTGGTTGCTTTGGCCTTGGGCCTGGCCAGTTTGGAGAAACCGCTTAACTTGCCGGCCCTGCTGGGCAGCCTGCTAAGCCCTGTATTTGGCTTGAACCTGGAAGCCCTGCTGCCCGGGTTAAATCCCAAAGATAGTGGCGCAGGCATTTTAGCGCTGCTGGCGGATACATCCGCTTTGCCGGCCTGGCTAAGCGCGGAACAACGCCAGGCCTGGCAACGGGCCAGCATGTTTTACAGGCAAATAGCTCCCCAGGCCCACCGCATGCAGCCCGCGGAGCTGATAAAAGCATTTTTGGAAAATACAGGCTGGAACCGTTTGTTGGCCAGCTCTTTTAATGGCGCGCAACAATTGGCCAATTTACGCAAGCTGCTGGAAGTCAGTCGTCAGCCGCCTCTGGTGCACAGCCCGCCGGATACGCTGCTTAAAGAAATAGATAAGCCAGAACAGGAAACCCAGGCCCCGCTATTGGGAGCCAACGCCAACGTGGTGCGCCTGATGAGCGTACACCAGGCTAAAGGTTTGGAATTTCCAATAGTTATCTTGCCAGAGCTGGAAGCCGCCAAACCGCTTGGCGGCGGCCGGCTTAAGTTTTTGCTAAGCCGCCAGGGGGTGCTGGCGCTTAAGCTGGGCCTTGCCTGGAAAAGCGGGCGCAACCTGTACACTACCCCGTATCAAAGCCAGTGGAACAGCCATTTAGCCAAGGAAGAAGCGGAGAGCGCCCGCATCTTTTATGTGGCTTGCACGCGGGCGCGGGAAAAGCTGGTATTCTGCCACTCATCCCATAAACCTGTCAGCAAATGGGCCATATGGGTGGATGAGCTTCTGCAAGAGGGGTGTAATTACCGCACGTTGGAGCAGATGCTGGCCCGGCCCGCGGCCCACGGGGCGCCAGCAGCGGCCGCGCCCAAAGATATGGAGGCGGAGGCCATACGCATTATCAGCAATTGCCGGCCAATACAGTTGCAGCCAACCTGGCTTGGCACCTCGGCAAGTAACCTGGAAGAATGGTTGGCCTGTCCGCGCCGGGGTTGGCTGCGCCAGCAGTGGGGCATAGATTGGGCCAACCTGCCCCTGGCCCACGCCGCCGGCCTTGGGCCGGCGGAATCGCTGGCCGCGGATTTCAGTGCTTTGGAGTTGGGTAATATAGTGCATGGCATATTAGAGTTAGTGGATTTTACTAAAGCTGAAGATGAAATATACGGGGCCATGGACAAATTGCGCCTGCCCGAAGATAAACGTAAATATTTCTTCGAATTATTGTCTCCTCTGTGGCAAACGCCCTGGCCCGCCCTGATAGCCAGCCATAGCCATAACCAACGTGAAGCCGCGTTTGCCATGCGCCTTCAAAAGGAGCAATTTACTATGGAAATAAACGGCGGGCTGGACCTGCTGGCCTTTAGTTCTAATAAGGCGCCACTTATTGTGGACTATAAAGCCGGCCGCTTCGCGCCGGAAAAATATATGGCGCAAATGGCCTGCTATGCCTTGGCCTGCCATTTAACAGACCCAAGCGTGGCGCTTCCGCAAATAGCGCTGTGTTTCTTTAACCAGCATGGTTGCCAGGTGGCGGAAAAAACCTTTACCAAAGCCGAACTGCTTAACTGGCAAGACATTTTTCTGTCAGCTGGCCAACTCATGGCAACCACCAAGAATTTTTCTGAACTGGCTGTCCGCTCCCCCTGCCTTGACCGCTGCCCTTTAAGGGCCTGTTGCGCTAAGGATGCCCAATGACGGAAATACAGGGCAGGGTATTGCGCATAACTTTTCACAACCCGGAAACAGGCTATATGGTGGCTCGCCTGAAAAGCGGCAAAATCATCCATACCATAACCGGCCGCCTGCCAGACGTGCATGTGGGCCAGGACCTGAAAATTAGCGGCAAAATAGTGGAACATGCCAAGTTTGGCCGGCAATTGGAAGTGGGGCAATATGAAGTTATAACCCCGCAAGATATGCAAGGCATTATAGGATACCTGGGCAGTGGCTTGATAAAAGGTATTGGCCCTAAAACCGCCAGCCGCATTGTGGAGCATTTAGGGCATAATACTTTAGAAATTATTCAAAATACGCCGGAAATGCTTTGTGCCGTGCCAGGTATAGGCAAAAAAACCGCGGCCCGCATAACCCAGGGGGTGCGCAGCCACGGCGATTTGCGTGAATTTATGGTGTTTTTGCAAAATCACGGCCTGGCGGTCTCCACTTCCTTGCGCATATGGCGTCATTATGGGCCGGATGCCTTGCAGATTTTAAAAACCGAGCCTCACCGCCTGGCGCAGGACATGCGCGGCATTGGTTTTATGACCGCCGACCGCATTGCCCGGCAAATAGGGCTGCCCTTCGACCACCCCAGCCGGCTACAGGCGGGGCTGCTGCATGTGCTCTTTACCGCCCAGGAAGAGGGACACACCTGCCTGCCCAAAGCTGTTTTGCTGGAACAGGCCAGCCACTTGCTGGACATGCCGGAAAACACCCTGCAGCCGGTGCTGGCCGGCCTGGATGTGGCTTTTGAGCCGGAACACCCCTTGCATCTGACCTATTTAACACCCTTGCGGATACAAGAAAACAGCATTGCCCGCAACTTACTGGTATTACAACGGCGCCCTGGCCTGTTGGCCCATGAGCGCATAGACAAGGCCATTGACTGGGCGGAGCAAACCCTGGGCTTTAGTCTCTCGCCCAGCCAACATAAGGCCCTGCAAAGCTTATTGGGCGCCGGGCTGGGGGTGCTTAGCGGCGGGCCGGGCACCGGCAAAACCACTCTGGTTCGCGCCATTATCACCATTGCCCAACGCATGGGGATAATGGTGGCCCTGGCCGCCCCCACTGGCCGGGCGGCCAAACGTCTGGGCGAGTCGTGCCAGCACGAGGCCAGCACCTTGCACCGGCTGCTGGAATATAAAGACGGCCGCTTTATGCGCGGCCGCGACAATCCGCTGACCTACGGACTAGTTGTGGTAGATGAAACATCCATGCTGGATACATGGATGGCCGCCAACCTGCTTAACGCCATTGGGCCGGCCACCCGCTTGCTCTTGGTGGGCGATGTAGCCCAGCTTCCCTCAGTGGGTCCGGGTTTGGTTTTGCAGCAGATAATAGAGAGCCAGGTGGCTGTGGTGGCCTATTTGCAAGAAATATTTCGCCAGCAGGAAGCCAGCTTAATTGTGGCCAATGCCCACCGGGTGTTGCATGGTTTAATGCCGCAGACCAGTAATGAAAAAAATGGTGATTTTTTCTTTTTCCCGCAAACAGATCCGCAAAAGGCGGCAAGCCTGATTGTTGATTTGGTCACCCGCCGCCTGCCGCGTTCTTTGGCCTTAAACCCAATTGAAGACATGCAGGTGCTCTCGCCCATGCATCGTGGCGGCCTGGGCTGCAGCCAGCTTAATTTACTTTTACGGCAGGAAATTAATCCAAGCAAGCAACAAACGGAAAGCAATATCAGGGTAGGGGATAAGGTTATTCAGGTGCGCAATAATTACGACCTGGAAGTTTTTAATGGTGACATTGGCCTGGTGGAAACGCAAAAAGAAGGGGTATGGCAAGTACGCATGGGTGACAAGCTGGTTAGCTATAGCCTGGCCCAGTTGGACGATCTCAATCTGGCCTACGCCATTACCGTACATAAGGCCCAGGGCAGCGAGTATCCTGTGGTGGTGGTAGCCTTGGGGCAAGAACACCACATATTGTTGAACCGCTCTTTGCTTTATACCGCTCTTACCAGGGGCCGCAAATTAGTTATAGTGGTTGGCCATCCCCATGCTCTGCAAAAGGCGGTTAATAACCAGGAGAGCAGCCAGAGATTTGCTGGTTTGACATGGAGAATAAGTAAATTATTATAAATTAATACACATTTATTTAATGTAAATTATTAAATAATTTTATTCTATCCACGTCACGCGCATTTTATCATCTAGCCTTATGTTTGCCGCATTTCGCCAATTGCCTAACATCGCGGCAACTATCTAAAAACAATTAACTATTACTATTAGCAGCGGTTTGCAATACAAAGTTAAATCATTGTCGCCAAGTGACAATAAGGAGTTGTGGATTTTTAAAATTTAAAAAAGATTGGTGGGTAAGGTTGGGGGACCTTACCCACCGGGGAGGGAAGACGGTTGGTTAACCGTCATTAGGGGTTGGTGTCGGAGGGGATCTGACACCTATTTGGGTGAACGATCCAGCGTCCCGGATCGGGGAACCTCGATTTTAAATATAGGCCGGTGGCAAAATACCCCGGCCGCCGGCGCTTTGCGCCTGTTGCAACTGCATGGTCGAACTGGCCATGATTTTTTTGGTCAAGGTTTGCAGCATCATCTGCGCCTGTTGCAAAGAAAGCTTCTGAATTTCCTGATCCACCTGTTGCAAGCGGCGCACAGCCTGCTGGTTTTCCGCATTTTCCCGCAGTTGCTGGGCTAAAGCCTGCTGTTCCAGCTTTTCCTGGGCCAGCTTTTCTCTTGCTGCCGCTTGCTTTTCCTCATCTTCGCTGGTTTTACGGGCTAACGAATTTTGGTAGTCGCTGTTACCCAGATTCAACAATGAACTTATACTAGTCATATGGCACCTACTTATTCAATGTAATCGCCACGTTGAAACTTGATAGATTCTATCTGGGCTTGGCTGATGATTTGATTGGCCAGGGGCAGCAGGCTGCGGTCCACATTGGCCAAAGAATTTTGCAACCGCTGGGCCTGTGCCTGCATATCATCAACCAGCGGGCTTATGTCTTTCAGAGATTTGGAAGAATCGGCCAGGGCGGCCTCAAATTCTTCCATAATATTAAGTAGATCGTCCAAAGCTGAGACCGACTGCTGCTGCGCTAAAGGCGCGCCCGTGCCTGCCAGCGCGGCATTGGCAGCCACCTGATTATTGATGAATATGCCGTTGTTGCCGGCTAATTCTTCCTCAAGCTCGTTTCCCTGTTTTTCTCTAATTTCTTCTTTGCTCTTATCAGTAGAAGTGGCCTCGATCAGCGCCTGCTTCAAAACCATGGAAAGCTGATCGGCGAAAGAGATTTGATTTTCGGAAGTATTCTTATTTTCTTGAGCGGCACTGGTGGAAGTATTGCCGGCTACTCCCCAAATGCTGTAGTCATCTATTTTCATAATATTTCTCCCCAAAAGTTGTTGCCATATAAAACTTGCATTTTATGTGCCAACCGTTTTGTTTAAAATAATATGAAATATTACAGGTGATTGAGAATAAAGAAGGCGTAATGGATAAGAGTATTTTTTGCCGCGTTGTCTACAAAAAAGGCAATTTATGCCTAATAACGGCCCGCCACAAACTCTTGCAGGCGCCTGAGCCCCAGCTCGGTTTTGCTGTCCACTATGGCGCCATTGCGGCACCAGGCAAGCGCGGTTTCCAGCTCCACCCATTCAACCCACGATCCCTCTTCCATGGGGTGGCCGTCGCCGGGCGGAAGTATGTCCGGAACAATGGCCCTGGTAACTCTGTTAGCCATGAAATGCAGGCGTTCGGGGGAAAAGGCGGCTGTGGGAAAAGGAGAGGGGCCCAGCTCGAAAAAATCCCCTGCCGGCAAATGCAGGCCGGTCTCTTCCCAGCATTCTTGCTGGGATCGGTGCTGTAAGCCCGCCAACGCGCCTTTATCCCAATCATGCAATTCCACCCCGCCAGTTGGCAGTTCCCAAAAAATTTCAGGAAAAGACTGGTCGCTGCCCAACGGCAAAACAAGCCGGGTGCGCACCGCCGCGGCAGGGCGCATACCATTGCGCAACAGCACCTGTATGGGCATATCCAGGGTGTAAATTATCAATACCACAGCGTCCAGGCAGGGCGGGCTGGCCGCCTCCACCGCATAAAACGGCCCGTGGCTGCCATCGCTAAAGCAATGGCGTACCTGGTATTCGCTCACATCTAAAAAAGCACCATGGGACAAATGGCGCGGGTTGCGTTCGCTCCACTCGAAATGGCTGAATTTTTTTTGAGAAAATGATGACATTAAGACAATAAATATTAGGGTGATAAAAAAATTATTTAAATTTTTAGGTTAAGGGTGTAGCCCAACATTTCATCAGCGGTTTGAATGGTTTTCACATTGGCTTCAAAGCCGCGCTGGCTAATGATCTGCTCCACCATTTCATGGGCAATATTAGTGCCCGAAGTTTGCAAGGCGCCGGCAACTATGTTGCCCTGGCCCGCGCTGCCTGGTGGGTTGAACAGGGCCGGGCCCGAGGCCGGGGTGGCCGCAAAGTTATTGCCGCCCACAGCCCGCAGGCCGCCGGTATTGGCAAAGGCCGCGGTTTGCATTTGCAGGCTGGCCAGCAGGTTGCCCTGGCTGTCCATGGCCTGAATTTGTCCCTGCGGGCTTACGCTTATCTGGGTAGTGGCGGCCGGTAGGGTAACAGGAGGGGTGAGGGCGCGGCCTTGATTGTCCACCAGGTTGCCCTGATTATCCAAAGACAAATTACCGGCCCGGCTGTACACCTGGCCGTATTGCGGGTCGTTAAAAGCGAAAAACCCGCCGCCGTTTATGGCTAAATCAAAATTATGGCCGGTAAATTGAAAGCCACCCTGGGTGGTGGAGGTGGCAGCCATAATGTGCGCGCCGCCGCCAGCCAGAGTTGCCTGCTCCACCCGGGAAGGCGTGTAGGCAGCAGTGGAGATATTGGCCACATTGTGGGCGCTTTGATTCAAACGCTTTGCGCTTACATTAAGGCCGGTTACAGCGGTATTGATCGCTGGCAGCATAACAAATCACACCTTTCCTGTCTTTATTATATATCGGCATTAATGTCTGTCACGATAAATTTTTCGCTAATTGGCGCTGGTAAGCAAAGACAGGGCCCGCTGATGGTTGAGGTTGGCGTGCACGTCGCCCGGAGCCGGCTGGCTAGCTTCAATATTTTCCATCAAAGCCTCCATAGTTAAGCTGGCCGTGGGCCAAGAGTCAATAGGCGGCGGATTGAAAGGAGCTCGATTGGCCAAGCAAATGACAAAAGGCTGAGTGCTGTCACCAGCACTGGCCTGGCTGTCGGGCGGGCGGGCGGCCGGAGAACCCTTACTGACCGCATTGACGCGCCCAGCGTTGTTCGCCCCGCCGGCAATTATCCTTAAATATGGTGGAATCTGTGACATGGTCCTCCCCAAACCACGGTCTTAGTTAACGCGCCCTCGCGGATTATAGCATGAATGACCCCCATCAGTCATGCGGGGCAGAGCGCCGGACAATATTCACCTAAAATAATATTCGGACAAATTTTATAAAACTTTAATATTAATTTTTTTAATTTTGCAAACGGATGCTTGCTATTAATTTCTGTGCTTATTGATTATTAGCTTCATTTTTTAATTTTTTAGATTAAATATATTTTCGAACTTTTGTTTGCCAGCAAATTTTTTTATCGACAGCGATATCTCTGGGAGGAGCTTGGGAAGAGCTATTGTATACATAACATACATTATGCGACATATTGATGGCCCCGCGAACCACACCGTGGCATATCATTCTATTTGCTTACGCAAGTTCGCATAAGTTATATTATGTAAACCAAAAGATGGTTAAAGCACAGTTGAAACGCAATTGATGCATATAGCGTCCTAACCTGACAATATTTGCGATTGGCGCGCATTGCCCTTGTGCCGGGTTGGCGCTATAATTTTCTAAGCTTGATGTGCCAAGCCTTCTTTTCCCGCAACACTAAATTAGGATAAAAAATGTCCAGTAAATCTTCTTATCATTATTATAAAAACCTGGTTGAGATGTCCCCTGTCCGCGCTCTGGCGGAAACCCTGTTTAACAGCCGCAACCATTCGCTCAGCGTGCGTCAGGTTAGCGCGGCCGAACTTTACGAAATAGCCTGCCAGTTGCCCCATACCGCGGTAACCCAATTGCCCATAGACAAGCTGGCAATCAAACGCCTGGGCCTGCCTGAAGACGCTATGGTCATAAACTACAACCACGGTGATGTGGTGGGCCGCTCGGCCGAGGCCCGGATATTTTACAACCGCATAACCGCTCCGGAAAAAAACGCGGTGCAGGCCATGTTGCGCGAGGCCATTTTTGAAATGCAGGCTGATCACGATCTGGTTTATTGCGAGGCCGTAGTGGGCAACCACCCCGACCTTATGATAAAAGCCAGGCTGTTGGGCCCGGAGGAAGACGCGGCCAATATGTTTGCCTGGCTGGCTAACTTCAACCCCATAGAGGCGGTGCCAGGCTATGCCAGTTCCAAGCCTCTTAACACTCAGGATATTCTCTTCATTGCCTACCCCGCCTGGACACCCAACCATGAATATTTGGAAAAGCTGTACCCCGCCTGGTACAAAGACCCCAAAAATTCACGTTGGCAAAACGGTTGTGTGGTGGTGGATGAAAAACATAAAACTATTTATAACTTAGGTCTGCGTTACTTCGGCGAGCGCAAGAAAGGCACTCTGACCATGGCCTGGACCGCGGGCATGGACATGGGCATGGTGGCGGCCCACGCCAGCATAAAGGAGATAGACCTGAGCCAGTGCCAAGGTTTTGAAGCCCGCGGCAAACAGATAATTTCTTTTTACGGGCTTTCCGGTTCAGGCAAGTCGTCCCATGCCAACAGTCACGATAACGAAGGTACCCTGCCCGCCGGCTTTAAGGCCACCATTGCCCACGACGATGCTTTCCAGATAGACTATGCCAATCGCCGCTGCTATGTGTGGGAGCCGTCTTTGTTCGATAAAACCGATAGCCGCGACCTTGACCATCCAGATTGGAAATACTGTATCTGCACCCAGAACATGGCCATTTGCGAAGCCGATGGCAAGCTTCTGCCCTATGGCCGCGATTTGCGCAATAACAACGGCCGGGCCATTTTTTCGCGCGAGCTTTTGGGCGAAACCACCGACATTATCGGCTTCCCCCATCATGTATGCTGGCTTATGAAAGATTCCACCCTGCCCCCCATTATGCGCCTTAGCAACCCCAACCTGGCTGTTGCCATGGGCGCCACCTTAATGACCAAGCGCACCGCCGCGGAAAACGTTTCCGCCGAGGAGATGAAAAAACTGGTGTTTATGCCCTTTGCCAACCCTTTTAGGGTGTACGAGCTTTGGCGCGACTGCGTGGGCTATGGTGAAATATTCCAGGCCGGGGCCACAGGCTATGTGTGGAACTCGGGCGGCAGCGGCCTATGGAAGAATTCGGACAGCGAGCAGACCCCCATACCGCTGAAAACTTCGCTTACCCTGCAAACCGCCCTGCTCACCGGCCAACTGGAGTGGGAAGACTTTCCCTATATTATAGGGGCGCAAATACCCACCAAGGCCAGCATAGACAAAATTTTGCCGGGCTACTATGAAACCTATGACATCAACGCCATCAATAACCTGGCGGCCTATAAAGAAGTTTTAAGCGACCGTTTTGAGCAGCGCAGGGAGTTTTTAGCTAATTCCGACATAAAAGAAAAGCCCGAATTGTTAGCCAGCTTAGTTAACTCTCTCAGGCTTAGCATTTAGCTCCTTAGTAATACGTCAACAACAAACTCCGTCTTGGCTGGCGGGGTTTGTTGTTTAAAGTCTGGCTTGCCTCTATAGCATATTGCGCTTGGGATGATACGAAAATATCATCCCAAGCTTAAGAACGCTTTGTAAAAATGTGATTTTTGCCTTGCTTGCGCCGCTTGGCGCGGCGGCAGGCATCGTTAGATGCCTGCTTAAAGCAATCTTTCTTGACTATATCAAGTGAAAATTGCTCTAGCGTATTTTATACTTACTCTTCAACTCCGCTTCAGTTGCATCGCGCCGCGTCAGCATCCAGCGCTCGTCATTGCCCAGACCAAGCACCAGGCCGGCCTCAGCCATAAAATAAAGCTGATCTCCGTCGTTGCTTACAACCTCCAGGCAGCTTTCGTAAGTAATGCTGTGTTCTATCATGGTTTTGTTGGTATTGGCTATTATGTATTCGCGATTATTACAGCCCACAAAGGTGGTGCCGGGGCTGAACTTGTAGGGCAGCACCAGGCAAGGGGCCAGGCCCTGGCTGCGGGCATAGGGTGTGCGTGCCCATAGGCCTTGGTGATTTAAATAATAATCAACGCTTACATGAGGAGTGTAGCCCGCGTCTTTGCTTTCTTCTGGAAAGATATTGTATTCGCTAACCCAGTAGTCGGCCTCAAAGCGGGAGCCTGGGCGGGCGTAGTAGATGGTGGTGAAAGATATTTCCTGACTATCGTCGCCATAGCCTTGGAAGGTTAAAACCTGATTTGGTTTAGGGGCGAATTCCCTCGCCCATAATTCATCTTCCTGGGCCGCGGCGTTAGTGGGAGTTGGGTACAGACCCAACAGCAACAGTAAAGTTAGAATAATTTTTTTATCCATGGGGAAACAGCGTTTTTAAGGTTTTTCAGATATCCTAATATAATATGAACTAAACTGCAATATAAAAACTCGATGAACCGCGCCCTGCCCCTGAGGGCCTTAAAGCTCGTATCGAGAGAGCCAAAAAATTATATCATGCCGCCACCTAACCATTGTCGACAGGGGGCAAATCCGGTAAAAACGCCATTTTTGAATTTTGCGGCCAGTATTATAACAAGCCAGATACGCTCTCGCTCGGCTATGCCGCCGCTGCCAGTTTAACGTTAGCCGACGGCAACAAGGCGCCCAATTTATCCCGCCACATCCGCGGCTTGTATCGGTTATTAAGCTCTAAGCTCTTGCGCGCCCGCCGAACCATGCAAATGCACATCCAGTTGCGGGAAGGCAATTTCTATGTTGTTTTCTCTAAAGGATCTTTCTATCTCCACCCGTAAATCGGTCAATACTGGCCCCCCATTTAGCAGATCATCCACAAAAACCATTAAGCTGAAGTCAAGGGTGCTGTTGCCAAAGTCGCTAAACTGCACAATGGGAGCCGGCTCGCTTAGCACATGGGGCTGCTTATGGGCCAGGTCCATCAAAATCTGCATTACCAGTTTAACGTCCGAACCATAGGCCACGCCTACTTTTACGGTGCGCCGCACCGCGCGCTGGCTTCTGGTCCAGTTAATGAACTGGCCGGCCATAAGGGTGGAGTTGGGGATGAACACTTCCGACTTATCCGGGGTTTCAATAACTGTGGAGCGGATATTTATCGATTTTACCGTGCCGGCAACCGCGCCCACCTCCACATAGTCGCCCACTAAAATGGTGCGGCCAAAAATGAGCATAAGCCCGCTGACCAGGTTGTTGAATATGTTTTGCATACCCAAACCAATACCAACGCTTAAACCGCCAGCCACTACCGCCAGGCTGGTGAAGTTTACGCCCAGCATGCCCAGTACTATGATAATGAAAATAATCCATAATAAGTAGCTTACCAAATTGCGCAACGGCGGTATTACCCCTTTTTCCATGTGGGGTATTTTGCTGGGCAGGTGGTCAAATGAGGTTTTGCTCAGGCTTACAAAAGAACGGAACAGGAAGAACAGCATGGCAATTATGAATACGCGCGAAAGGTCGAAGGAGGCCTCGCCTATGTTATAGTTGGTGTTCATAAAATAATTTAGAATGTAGGTTGCGCCGGGTACCGCCCACAGCCAGGGAACCGCGCACAGTAGGGAAACTATCCAGCCGGCGGGAATGGCCAAGGCGCGCAAAATGGCGTTTTTAAGCGGCTTGTCGTGCTTGGGAAACAGGCGGTCGCACAAGAGGCTGCCCAAGGCGGTAAGAGCATTGCCCAGAATCAGTGTGTTTATAATGGCAAACAAGAGCATAAAGGCTAAAATGGCCATGCGCGCATAGCCCGCCACACATATTAAAAACGAAATAATGCCAAAGTAAAAAGCGCATCCATAGGCCATCCGCTCCAACAAAGCGGTGTGGTCTTTTTCATTTCTGCGGTTGATAGAGCGCACCCATATAACAAAGGTCACCATAATAACCGCCCATACCACTATCAGCACTTTGGGCGGCAGGTCGGAAAACAGCATAACCACGCCCAAAGCCGCGGGCAAATACAGGCGGGCCAGCGGCGAGGGATAGCCTTGTAATTTGGGATGGGCTGTTACCCGCAAACGCCAACTGAAGGAAGCCACGCCCCATACCAAAAGCAATACACCCACAATGAGGAAAGAAAAATATATGCCGCCCAACTGGTTGGTGGAAGCGATTAAAATGGAGCAGCCCATGGCCACCCAAATCCAGGCCTTTTTAACAATGTCCTCCACCCCATGCCGCCAGCGCGGTGGCAGCTTTTTAGCGCCGCTCAAGCCCGCCAAGCCCGCCAAGGCCATGATTATGAAAGACACTAAAAAAGTGCTGGCCGCGGAAACCCACTCGGTAAACGTTTGCGGATAGGCCAGCGCCATACGCATGCCCAAAGATTTCAACCAGCTTCTCACGGCGGCCGGCGAGGCGGCTAAAGTATCCAGATTACCGCCAGCGGCGGTGAAGTAATAGTTGCGCCAAATATCCAGCAAGGAACCGTCAATATCTTTAATAGCCGTTTCCAGGCGCTCATAAGTGGTTTTGACCGGCACTAAAAGCTTATTTATTTGCTGGTGGATTTTACTAAGCTGGCTTTTGGCCTTGTCCAAGCCTTTGATGTAAGCTCCCTGTTTATCCTGTTCTTCCTGGCTTAAGCTACCGCTGTTCAGCCCTTCCTGACGGTTAAGAGCGGCAAAGTCGTCTATATCTTTCCGCAGTTGTTCCACATCTGTCAGGCGTTGTTCTATATCCAACGCAATATTCTGCAAAGGCTGCATGCTGTTTTTAAGCTCTTGCTGCAGGCCCTTCATTTGCCTAAGCAGGGTTAATTGCTCGGTGGGATGGCTGCGCGAGGCCTGAAAAAGGCTCAAAAGGCGGGTTATTTCAGTTTGAATGGTTTGCAGATTTTGCGCCAGCGGCTGTGCCAACTCGCGCGCATTATTTTGCAACTCATTGGCTTCGTCCAGCACCTCCTGCAGATCGTTGGTACGGTTGTTTAATATGTGCAGCAACGTGTCCGAGCGCCCGCCCTCCTCTTCCTGAGATTGGGCATGGCCGGCCATAGACAGGCAACATAGTACCGCAAACACAACAACTATAGATATAACATGCTTAATTTGTTGTAAAAAAAAATTGATCATCTCCGCCTCAAATTAAATGATTTTTTCTGGAAGCGCTAAATTGGGGCACCAAAGCCCGGAAGCTAATAGCATATCATAAGGATAAGCGCAACATACTTATTATACAGACATTACCCAAGGTTGACAGCAAGCGTGCCCGCTCTTATCATAACAGCGTGTTAACTTCATCTTTTCTGGCCATGGGCGACCTGCACGGCAGGTACGACCTGTTACAAAAAGTTTTGCAAAACGTGTTGCCGGCTGCGGGAACGGCGCGCCTGGTGTTTTTGGGCGACTACATAGACCGTGGTCCAAATTCAGCTCAGCTTATTGATAAGCTTATTAATTTAAAGCAAACCCATCCAAACAGCATCATGCTTATGGGTAACCACGAACGCGCGCTCTTAAAACTTCTGGACAACCCCGGCGCCCATTATTGGGCGGATAATTTTCTACTCAACGGCGGCCAGGCCACTCTGGACTCCTACGGCCTGACTCTAAGCCAGGTGCGCAAAATACCGCCAAGGCATAAACAATTTTTACGCAGCCTGCCCCTGTACTGGCAGGAGGAAAAATTTTTGTTTGTGCATGCCGGCCTGCGCCCGGGCGTGCCTTTGCACAGCCAGACCCCCCAAGACCTGCTAACCATACGCGAGCCCTTTTACAATTCCAACTACCGCTTTCACCCCAAAGTGGTGTTTGGCCACACCGTATTCCCCGAGCCCCGCTTAAAAAAATACAGCCTGGGTATTGATACCGGCGCGGTTTACGGCCAATATCTTACTTGCGTGCTTTTGCCGCAAATGCGGTTTTTTAAAATAAACTAAAATACAGGAGGCGGGATTTTGTCCATCGAACAAGTTTTTGCGCCAGTGCTGGCGCGTCTTACCTTCCCAGATTTCGCGGTCAGCCTCCTGGACATGCGGATAGTGCAGGAAGCCACCCTAAGCCCGCAAGGTTTGGCCGCGCTCAGCCTGCGCCCTCTTTCCGCCTCCGCGGAAAAAATAAGCCAGCTTGAACAGGAAATTAGAAGAGCCATGCTGGCTTTGCCCGGCGTTAAAGAGGTGGCAATAAGCTGGCAGGCCGCGCCCGCGGCGGATAAAAGCGCGCCCGTGCCTCAACCGGTCTCCGGGGTGGATAAAATTGTGGCG
This sequence comes from Desulfarculales bacterium, assembly GCA_031554335.1. Taxonomy (GTDB): domain Bacteria; phylum Desulfobacterota; class Desulfarculia; order Desulfarculales; family Desulfarculaceae; genus JAIRYI01. Next base: position 30,220 of record JAVBVK010000029.1, on the reverse strand, counting down.
GTGGCCTCCTGCAAGGGGGGGGTGGGCAAATCCACGGTAGCCGTCAGCCTGGCCTGGGCCCTGCACGCCGCTGGTCTTAAAGTTGGCCTGCTGGATCTTGATATCTACGGCCCTTCCCTACCCGCCATGCTCAATTTGCCCGACCCTAAAGTGGAGATGGACAGGCATGGGCTTTTTGTTCCTTTGCGTATAAGCCAAGATGGAAACCTCCGCGCGCTCTCAGTTGGCTTTATGGCCGAAGCCAGCCAAGCGCTAACCTGGCGCGGCCCCATGCTCATCAAAATGGTGAACCAGCTTCTGCACCAAACAGCCTGGCCCAACCTGGACATATTGCTCCTGGATTTACCGCCCGGCACCGGCGATGTGCAAATGTCTTTATTACGCAATATACTATTAGATGGGGTTATTATTGTAAGCACGCCGCAAAAGGCGTCTTTAAGCGACACCTTGCGCGCCATTACCTTGTTTAGCAAGGCCAGCATATTGGGCCTGGTGGAAAACATGAGTTATTATGTGTGCCCGTGCTGCGGCAATACCCAATATTTGTTTGGCCGGGATACTGTGGAACCTTTGGCCAGGCAAACCGGCTTAAACTTTTTGGGCAAAATTCCCTTTGATGTTGCCGCTCAGAGTTTAACCAGCGATTATAATGCGGACAGCGAGATGGCCAGGCCCTATCAGGAGCTGGCCCAAAAGATATTAACCAGCATAAAGAAAAGGTAGTGGATGTATGGATAAGCAAGACCCAAAAGTGCAGGCTGCCCTGCAAGCATTACAAGCCAAACTGGGGCAACACGGCGGCCGGGTGGAACTGTTGGACATTAACCCCCGGGGGGTGGCCTTAGTGCGCCTGGAAGGCGCTTGCAAGGGCTGCGCCGCGGCCAGCGCCACTTTACGCAATGTGGTGGAAGCCACATTTAAAGAAATGGTGCCGGAAATAAGTGGCGTGGAGGCGGTTCTTTAATGCCCGATGAAGCTGGTACCAACAAGCCCGCCAGTTTGCGGCCAAGCGGCGGCGATTTACCTATAAGCGCGCCGGCAGAGCTTTTTCCGCCAGCCCGCTCACGTTCGGCCTGGTGGCTGGTGGCGCTTTTGTTTTTGCTGCTTTTGGCAGGTGCGGTGTGGTATTTTGCTTATTACAGCGAAGGGCGGCTTGCGCCCCAAGGGGAAGTTAGCGGCAAGGTGGACCAGCAAAACCCGCCGGGGCTGCCCGTCCCCAGCCGGCATGGCCCGCAAATTGCGCTAAGCCCTAACAGCCCACCGGCCGCGCTCAGTGAACAAGATGAGCGTAAGGCCGCCTTTGGTCTGCGCAACTCTTTGGATGTGGTGGTGCGCAGCGACGAAAGCATTGTGGTCAGCGACACCGTGGTTCCCATGGCTGAGCTGGAACGGCAGCTAAACCGCTATCGCGGGCAGATGTCAGACCAAAACCTCAACCCGGCCCGTGACCCCATATCCGCCTGGGGCGCCCACCTGGTGCGGCCAGGCGACAACCTGTGGCAGATCCATTTAAGCCTGTTGCGCGAGTATATGGCCAGCCGAGGGGTGATTCTGCCCCCAGGCGCGGATCAGCCCAAAACCAGCGGCTATTCTTCCGGAGTGGGCAAAATTCTTAAATTTGCCGAGCACATGGTGGGGGTATACAATATTAAAACAGGCGAGATGAGCCACAACCTTAATTTGCTGGAGCCGGGGGAAAAAATTGTGGTCTTTAATTTAAGCGAGATATTCGCCCAGCTCAGCCAGATAAACCCCAAAGATTTAAGCGGGGTAATGTACGATGGCCGGGTGCTCATTTTTCCCAAACAGCCCTGAGGGCGAACCCATCTATAACTTGTAGTTGGCTGGTTCGCATGGTAAAAGTAACATTTGCAACATTTTAGGTGGAGAATGCCTATGAGCATAAAAACCAGTGAAATTATACACATCGCCAAATTAGCCAAAGTGCGTCTTAGTCCTGAGCAGGTAAACGCTTTTACCGAACAACTCAACGACATTGTAACCTATATGCAGCAACTAAATGAACTTGACACCAGCGGCCTGCCCTCCACTTTCCATGCCTTAGAGAACACCGGCCTGTTGCGCAAAGACGAAGTGCAGCCAGGACTTAATATCGAAGATGTGTTGGCCAATGCGCCCGCCCATAACGACCGCAGCTTTATTGTCCCCAAAATACTCTAGGAATTTTATGCAATTATATGAATTGAGCCTAGCTGAAGCCTCGCGCATGCTGCAGAACGGGCAAATATCGGCGCACGAACTGACTAAAGCCATTATTGAGCGCCAGGAAAAAACCGAGCCGCTCTTAAATTGCTACATAACCGCCACCCCAGAGCAAGCCTTAGCCCAGGCTCAGGCGGCCGACGAACGCCTGGCCAAAGGCCAGAGCACCCTTTTAACCGGCGTGCCGGTTGGGCTCAAAGACTCTATCTGCACAGCCGGAGTGCGCACCACCGCGGGCAGCCGTATGTTGCACAATTTTGTTCCGCCCTACAACGCAACCATTGTCGGCAAACTGCAAGAAGCCGGGGCTGTATTTTTGGGCAAACAAAACCTGGACGACTTTGCCATGGGCAGCACCACCGAGTCATCTTATTTCGGCGCCAGCAAAAACCCGTGGGACATTAAAGCCTTTCCTGGCGGTTCCTCCGGCGGTTGCGCCGCTTCTTTAGCCGCGGGCTCCTGCCTGGGCGCCATTGGCAGCGACACTGGCGGCTCTATTCGCCAGCCAGCTTCCCATTGCGGAGTGGTGGGCCTTAAACCAACCTACGGCTTGGTGAGCAGAAACGGCATTATCGGCTTTGCCAGCTCTTTAGACCAGGCGGGGCCATTGGGCCGCAGCGTGGAAGACGTGGCGCTTTTACTGCAGCATCTGGCCGGCTATGATGCCAAAGACCAAACCAGCGCGCCCTACAATGTGCCAGACTATAGCCAGGCCCTCAAGCAAGAGGTAAAGGGTTTACGCCTGGGCATACCTGAAGAATACTTCGTGGCTGGTATGGACAGCCAGGTGGAGCAAAATGTAAACAGGGCTGTTGAGGTTCTTAAGGGGTTGGGAGTGCAGATTATGCCCATAAGCCTGCCCCATACCAAGTATCTCATTTCCACTTATTACATAATTGCCACGGCCGAGGCCAGCAGCAATCTGGCCCGCTATGATGGCGTAAAGTTTGGCTTCAGCCCTGAAGGCCAGGTGGATTCTTTGGAAGAACTTTATCTGCAAACCCGCAGCCAGGGTTTTGGATCGGAAGTAATACGCCGCATTGTGCTGGGCACCTATGTGCTTAGCTCTGGCTATTATGATGCCTATTACGCCAAGGCCAGCCAGGCGCGTACTCTCATTGTGCAAGACTTTGTTAACGCTTTCAAACAGGTAGATGCCATCGCCGCGCCAGTGGCGCCCCACCCGGCGCTTGATCTGGGCTGTTCCGACCAAGATCCGCTCAAGGTTTATTTGCGCGATATATTCACCATATCCTGCAATTTGGCCGGGCTTCCGGCCATCAGCCTGCCGGCTGGTTTCAGCGCAAACGGCCGGCCCATTGGTTTCCAGCTTATGGCCCCCAGATTTCATGAAAACACATTGTTGTCTTTGGGTGCGGCTTTTCAGAAAAACACCAGCTTTCACACCGCCCGCCCCAGCTTAACCAGCGAGTAAGGAGGCACAAGATGAAGCGGTTTGTTTTAAGCCTGATAGCTTGGTGCGTTATGAGCGGCGCGGTTTACGCCCAAGACATAAACCTGCCCGCCCCTTTCGCTGACAGCAAAGGTAACGCGGCGGCTCTTCATCAGTTGCTTCAAGGACGCTGTTCGGTTTTGCTCAATAGCAGTTTTATTACCAAGCCTATTGCCGCCCAGGATATTGCCAGCATCTTATGGGCCGCCAGCGGCCTCAACCGTCCGGAGCGCGGCTGGGTGGTGCCGGTGGCCTATGGTAATGTGCCTTCTCCTTACTGGCGAGTGTACCTGCTTAACAACGAAGGTGTTTTCTTATATAAATGGGCTGAAAATAAACTGCGGCAAATATATAATGCCGATGTGCGCGGCAAAATATTTGCCCAAACTCAGCCCGTCACCGCGCCGGCGGTGCTGGTTTTTGTGGAAGACAGCCTGCTGATAGAAGAAATCGCCTACATGACTTCCAACCGCTACAGCAAGCTGGATATTGGCGCCATTGCCATGGGCGCGGTTAGCCAGAACATCTACCTGGCTACCGAAGCGCTTAATATCCACACCCGCTTTATGGCTACCATTAACGAAGATGTGGCCCGCCCTTATTTTGAGTTGCAGGAAAACGACAAATTTTTGGGGTATATGCCACTGTGGTATAAAAACTAGAGTTTATTTCATAAATTCCCCTGCCGGCGCGCAAGCCCTTGCAGGCAGCGTTAGAAGTCAGTAATGAAATGACTTCTAATAAATTGCGGCAAATTTTAAAAACGAAAGCGGCGGGGGTAAAGCTCCCGCCGCTTTCGTTTGTTAATTTTATCCTAGCTTTTCCAGATAATTTCTTCGTCTTTACGCGGCGGCACCGGCGGAACCACTGTTTGGCCATTATAGCCAATGGGTATAACCGCCGACAGACGCCAGCCCTGGTTAGCCATGCCCAGGTACTCCAGCAGTTCGTCTTCCACCCACAATTGGCCGGTCATCCAGCAAGTGGACAGGCCGGCCTCATGGGCCAGCAGACACAAATTGTATACGGCGGCAGCCGCGGAAACGTAGCTGCTGTGCATGTAAACATGCTTGTCATGATGGCGGTTGAGCACCACCACCAAAGAGGGAGCGCCGCCCATATCCTTGAAGTAGCCACGAATAAAAGAGCGCATGTTATCGCCGAACAGCTCGGCCATGCGTTTATCCAATTCACCAATAGCCTTGTTGGAGATTTCGATGAATTTCTTTCTGGCTTCGCCCTCAATCACCATGAACTTCCAAGGCTGGGTGTTCATGCCCGAAGGAGCCCACATGGCCTCTTTTATAATTTTTTCCAGAAGCGCATGATCAATGGGATCGCTTTTGAACTTGCGGATACTGCGTCTTTCTTTAATAGCCTTTAACAGTTCCATAAAAATCTCCTTAAGTTAAGATGAATGGTTTTATTTTTAAACTAAGTTGAGTATTTTAGCGGCATTCATGCCTAAAATTTTCGTCAGGGCTTCTGGCTTCAAGCCCAGGCTTTGGTAGTGTTTAAAAACCGCGGGATATTCCACTTGAGGCCAGTCTGTGCCGAAGATAAATTTGTGGGCAAAGCGCTCCATTTCCGGAAAATGCTCCAAATGGCGCTTCACCGCCAGGCCCGACAGCTCCAAATATAAATTTTTGTGCAGGCGGGTTACCATCATTGCCTCATCATACCAGGCCATGCGCCCGCTATGGGCCAGCACAATGGTAAGTTCAGGGAAGTCCACGGCCACATCGTCGTACAAAACCGGATTGCCGTATTTAAGACGCGCGTTTTTAAACACCGAGGTGCCGGTATGAAAAAGTACGGGTACGCCCAGTTCCTGAGCGGCCTCATACAAAGGGTACATTTTTATTTCATTGGGATAAAAATGCTGATAGGTGGGATAAAGTTTTATGCCTTTGAAGCCCTCTTCCCGCACCAGACGTTTCAGCATGCCGGGCATATCGTCGTGTAAATAGGGGTTCAAGTTGGCAAAGGGAATAAGTTCTTTATGGCCACGGCAGAATTCAGCGACAAACTCGTTGGTTACCACCCCGGTGGTTAAAGGCGAATATTCGGCCAGAATAACCGCGTAGTCAACTCCGTTTTCACGCAGCAAGGCGGCATAATTGGCCGGGTTGGCATATTGGGCGAAAAACTCCTCGCGCTGTTGCCTGTCAGTGAATATCTGATCATACAAGTGTAAAAGCGACGGCGAGAAACTTTCCTGTTCCAGCACGTGCACATGAAAATCTACTATTAAAGGCTTAGTTGTCATAGCTTTCCCTGCTTATATTTTGTTACGATAGACCGGTCAGTCTAAAATGTCAAGTATAAAGTCGCCAACCGCTCCGCATCCACTTGCCTAAGGAAATAATTTGGGTGAAGATTAGATAAAGGAGTATACCACATGAACATTAGCCTTACCGACATACCCGGCATTTTAGTAGGCCACAGCAGCGCTTGCAATACTGGTTGCACGGCCATTTTATGTGGCGATGGCCTGGTGCCAGGCGTGGCCGTGCCGGGTATGGCCCCTGGCTGCCGGGAAATAGAACTTATGCGCCCGCACAGTACTGTGCAGGAAATACACGGGCTTTGCCTGTGCGGCGGCAGCGCTTTTGGCCTGGCCGCGGCCAGCGGAGTGGCCCGTTATTTGTTGCATAAAGGTTACGGTTTGCCTATGCCAGGCTGCCCCGTGCCTTTAGTGCCGGCCGCGGTTATTTTCGACCTTATGCGTAACGCCAAGCCGGGCGTATTGCCCGATGAAGCCATGGGCTATGAAGCGGCCGCCGCGGCCAGCGCCCAGCCCGTGAGCAATGGCCCTGTAGGAGCTGGCAGCGGCGCGGCCTGCGGCATGCTGGGGGGGCGGCTTCAGCCCGCTGGCCTGGGTTCTTACGGCTTGCGCCACCAAACAATAACCGTGGCGGCGCTGGTGGTGAATAACGCTATGGGCAATATTCATCACCCGCAAACCGGGCAGTTTCTGGCAGGGTCCTTAAATGCCCAGGGCCAGCCGTATTCTGAGGCGCAAATGTTTGAACTTTTGAGCCAGGCCCCCAAGCCAGCCATAACCCAGAATACCTTACTGGCGGTGGTGGGCACCAATGCCAGGCTTGATAAAGTGGGCTGCAGCCGCGTGGCCGCCATGGCAGCCAATGGTATTGCCTGGGCTGTGCGCCCCGGCAATTTACTGTTTGATGGCGATATAGTATTTGCCCTGGCGCAAAAGGAAGGTCCGGATGCCAATGAAAACCTGTTAGGCAGCATGGCTGCCCGGGCTGTGGCCATGGCCATAGCGGCCAGCACGGGTAAAATTTGATAAATAATCAAATTATGTTGAATAGTAGCAAAAATATTTAAAGAAACAGATTAGAAAAAAATATAACGTTAGACAAACTTTAATTTAAGATTAAAGTTTCAGGGGAGCATTGTCTTTCAGGGAAGCGCTATTTTTTGATGGTAGTCCAACAGGCCGCTGGCCTCGGCATCGGCCACCTCTTGGAATAAGTGGTGGATACTATCGAACACCGCTACCAAGGTGGGGTCAAAATGGGTGCCCTGGCCGGCTAAAATAACCTGGCGGGCCTGTTCATGGGTCATGGGTTCTTTATAAGGGCGGTGGCTAATGAGCGCGTCATACACATCGGCAATGGCCATTATGCGCCCCACAATGGGAATATCCATCCCCTTAAGCCCTTGGGGATAACCTGAGCCATCCCATTTCTCATGGTGGGTATAGGCTATAACCTTGGCCACGTCCAGCAGCGACTCGGTATTGAGTTCAGCCGCGGCCTGCTCCAGTAAGCGGTAGCCAATCAGGGTATGAGTTTTCATTATTTCAAATTCTTCGTCCGTCAGCTTGCCAGGTTTTAGCAAAATAGCGTCGGGAATGCCCACCTTGCCAATATCGTGCAGTTGTGAGGCGGTAATAACATCGTTCAGGTAGACGCGGTCCAGCTTCTGAAGTTCTTTCAAATTGGAGCCGTATTCCAGAAGCAGACGCACAAAATTTTGGGTGCGGAAAATATGGTTGCCGGTGTCGCTGTCACGGCTTTCCGTGGTGGTGGCCAGCATGCTTATAACCACTTCCTGCAAGCGGCGGATGGTGGCTGTCTTCTGATCCACCATATCCAGCAAATTTTTGCGATACATGTCAAGCTCAAGATGCAGCTTCACCCTGGCCCGCACCAGCTCGGGAATAACCGGCTTTTGCATATAGTCCAGGGCGCCAAGGCGCAAGGCGGTAAGCTCACTGTCCTGCCCTTCCAGGCCGGTTAAAAATATAACTGGAATATCACGATATTGCGCACTGGCCTTAAGAATGCCGATGAGTTCGTAGCCATTCATCTGGGGCATTTCCACATCTAGCAAAATTAAATCGGGAATATTTTTGGAAAGGAAATTGAGGGCCTGTTGGGCGGAAGTCACCAGAGTGACTTGACACATTTCTTTCAGTGTGTTTTTAAGAATGTGTAGGGTGGTGACATCATCATCCACCACCAAGACTTTTCTCAAGTTATCCATTTAGCTTCCACCACATGCCCGGGCTGGCTACCCATTCCATTGCCCACCATGTTCCATCATAATCGGAAAATAAAAAAAAATCAACGCTATTGTTACACAATCGAACCAAGCCAACACTTATTATAAATAAACACCCAACTACACTGGCAGGAGAGTAATCGTCCAGGTGTTGCCATAACTTTAAAAGCTTTTTTTGGGCAAAATTATCACAGATTCCATCACAGTTGGCCACTGATGCCGCAACGAACAATAATTGCAAGTAATTGACAAACCACCCAAGCTACTCAGAGGTGTGTCAGACATGTAGTATATCATAAGCTTTGTGCGTCGTTTTTTCAATTGGCTACCACCATTATCTTGCATTTATATTTATCCGCGCCACGTATTGAGCCAACCTGGGGATAGAATTTCGACTGAATGACTATGTGCTATTTTATTGAGTAAAATTAAATATCCCCAACCTCATCATTGACAAAGGTTGGCAATACTCAATTTAAAGGGGGTGGTTGGGTAATTCGGGAGGAAGTTACTTTGTTATATGCAATTCAATTTCATTAAACCGCATATAGTAAAGCCTAAGGATACTAGCAGCAATTTCCGTTAATTATGCCAACTTCACAGGTTTGCCGCTACGGCGGGGAATGACGGTAAAGGCACAGCTTATATTCCCCCCTCCCAAAGACGGGACGTTAGCCGAGCACACGGCTGGTTATGAAGTGAGAGTGTTAAGGACATTGGCTGGGCCTTACCAGATAATGCTTTGGGACAGCAACGCGGCTGTTTCCTTTAGCATGGGCAGCATTTCCTCGGTGAGGCGTTGCATGGGCATATTGAACACCGGGCCAATGGAACTTACGGTGGCCACGGTTTTGCCTTCGCGTTTTACGGGTGCGGCAATGGCCCGCAAACCCAGGTGCGACTCTTCGTCATCTATGGCATAAGCTTGGGCTTTGATGCGCTCCATTTCTTTTTGCAGAGCCGCCAGAGTGGTAATGGCCCGGGGGCCGTAATCTCTAGTGTCACGCACACTGAAGTATTTTTTAATATCGTCCGTGTTTTTTTCGGCAAGCAAAAGTTTGCCGCTGGCGGAAACATGCAGCGGCAAAGTGGAACCCACATGCACCAGCACCGCCAAGTGGCTGTTGGCGGCGTCGGCCTTATCCACGTACATAACCGTATTATCGGCCAGCACGCCTACTTGCACCGACTCCCCCAACTGCTGGGAAAGCTTGTAAATATACGGCTGGGATATCTTGCGCACGTCGAAGGCCTCCAGTATGCTTCGACTTATGGCTAAAAAGCGATAACCTAAAAAATATTTTTTAGTTTCCGCATCTTGCCTTATATAGTTGTGGCCGCGCAGCGTGCTTAAAATATGATGAACAGAACTGGCCGGCAAGCCAGACAGCGCCGCCAACTGCGAAAGAGCCAGACCGCGGTTATTGGCCGCTAAAATTTCCACAATATGCAGTGATTTTTCCAAAGACCCAAGCTTCATGCGTTTTCCCTGTAAAATTTTTTCAATTCTTAAAATCAAATTTCATTCATAGGTATTATCTATAACGAAATAGCTCATAATGTCAAGAGATTGAGGATTATCTTGAAAATTGCGGAGGTTATGAGCGGGAAGCCATATAACTCAGGAGACTTTTTAAACTTTCCGGTGAAGGCAGAAAATCTGAAGAGCTTAGATACAAGCTTTGATCGCGCTGGCTGGCGGTTTCGTCTTTCTTGCTCACGCGATAGAGCCCAACCAAGCCGTCAGCTTCCAGGTTTTCCAAAGTTTGCATTTGGTTGGGTTTTGGGGGCCCCACTTCCAGGACATAGATACTGGCCTGGGCAATGCGCTCTATACGCTCCCGCTTGCAGTTGGCTACCCATTGTCCTAAAGTTTTCACGCTGTTATTCCCTTGTGTTAGGCAAAATATCCTGTTTGACTGCTCCGTCTGTCTTGCGTCCTATGTCTTTAATATCGGAACATAGGAATTTTTCTTTAAACATATTTAACAGCCAAGTTTGCCTTTGCCCTTATTTGCAATTAACAGTTGTAAAAAAGGCAATTAGCCTTTACTCTTCTTGTAACAAGTTACATGGCTCAAACGGGCTTATTGCAATTAAGTAATTTAAAAATGGGAATATTATTATGGCGAAAGTTCTTATTATTCTGGAAGATCAAGAAGATGGCGTAAGTGTGGGTGTACAGTCCGACCCGGAGCTGCCCGTGGATCTTGATGAAGACACAATTGATAACTTAAGCGAGGCCCAGCTTCTGGCCCTCAATATTTTGGAATGGCTGGAAGATGAAGAGGAATTTGACGACGACGAGGACGAATAGCCATTAATTAAGCTTTATTTATATAGCGCAACAGAATACTGATTATTCTGTTGCGCTATTATTTTTATATCTTAAAAAGCCAGCCAGCGCATCAAGTTGCCACGGCGCAAGAGAACTTTAAGTGTGCCGCCGGCCTGCTGGCCGCACATGGCGTTTAACAGGTCGCTATCACTTTTCAAATCTGTTTCGCCAATGGCCATTACCATGTCGCCCGCCCTTATGCCGCCGCCTGTGGCCCGCAGCACTTTAAACCCGCCAGCGCTCTCCATATTATTGGCCAACTGCAGGCCGGTACGGGCCAAAAACAGCTGCCGCGCCTGGCTTAAGGTAAACGGCCCGGCTTCAATTTCTTGTTTGAACATGCCCTTGCCTTCGCGATAAACGCTCAAGCTAGCACTATGCCCCACTTGCATATCCAGCAGTGCCAGGGCATAGTCTGGCAAAGAATAAAGGGGCCAATTGTCAATGGCCAGCACCACATCGCCGGCGCGCAAGCCGGCCATAGCCGCCGGGCTGTTGGCCAGCACCTGTTTTACGCTTAAGCAAAACTCCTGGGAAATTTCCGGGTGCTTGGCTTCACTGTCTTCCAACAAAAAGCCCAGCCACAGGGGGGCGCCCTTTTCCCGGCTTAAGGCCTGGGCCACCTTCATTACCTTGTTGATGGGTATGGCAAAGCCAATGCCCTGGGCACTGCGGTGAATCATGGTGTTAATGCCTATTACCTCGCCGTCTATATTAAGCAGCGGACCGCCGGAATTTCCCGGGTTTATACTGGTGTCGGTTTGAATAAGATCGCCCAGGTAGCTGTCGGCGCCGGTTTGCACCCGGCGGTGCAGCGCGCTTACCACGCCCACGGTTACGGTGTGAGAAAAACCGAAGGGGTTGCCTATGGCCAACACCTGCTCTCCTATCATTATATCGCCCGCGTCGCCCAGCCGGGCTTGGGGTAGCTCGCTATCCACCTTAAGCACGGCAATGTCGTTGCTTGGGTCGGCGCCCAAAAGCCGGGCCGGGAATTCCCGGCGGTCGCTAAGCTGCACGCTAATGGCTAACGCGGCGCGCACCACATGGCTGTTGGTAACAATAATGCCCCTTGGCCCGTCTATAACCACCCCGCTGCCCAAATTGCCCCGCTGCGAACGGCGCGGCGGAAACATGTGCCTGAAAAGCTCATCCAAAGCTGGGTCGCCAGTGCTTAGATAAGCGTTGTTTATTTGCTGGGTGGTGGATATATTGACCACCGCCGGCCCCACCGCCTCTACCGCTTTTACCAGCGGGGTGGTGCGGCTTTGCCTGTCGGCCCAACATATGCCCGGCATAAACAGGGCCACCAGCAACAACAGAGATAACGCTTTCAGGACCAATCTATTTTCCCCCCGCCGGAACCGGCATTATTGTATTCCCGGGGCACTGGCGGCGGGGTGTTAATATTGGGAAAGCCTGGCTGGCTGTTATCTTTCGTATAAAAACCAGTGTTGCGGGCCTCAGCTATGCTGGGGCCGCCCATTTCCTGCAAACGGGCAATGCGTTCGGCAATGGGCGGATGGGTGGAAAACAGCTTGGCCAGACCGCCGCCGCGCAGGGGGCTGACCGTGAACATATGCGCGCTTTGCGGGCTGGCGGCCATGGGCTTGGCCTGGTTGTACTGTTCCAGCTTGGACAACGCGGCGGCTAGCGCTTGCGGGTCATGGCTTATTTCCGCGCCTGTGGCGTCGGCCAAATATTCGCGGCTGCGACTTACCGCCATTTGAATAAGCATGGCCGCCAAAGGCGCCAGCAGCGAGAGCACCAGCATTATAAGCACGTTAGCCCCACCCCGCTCGCGGTTGTCGCCAAATATGGCGCCAAAGCGGGCAAAGTTGGCCAGCACCATAATAGCGCCGGCCATGGTGGCGGCTATGGAGCCGATTAAAATATCGCGGTTTTTTACGTGCGATAACTCGTGGGCTAGCACCCCGCGCAGCTCGCGCGGGCTTAAAAGTTGCATAATGCCCTGGGTTACCGCCACCACCGCGTGTTCTGGGTTGCGGCCGGTGGCAAAGGCATTGGGCGTGTCCGAAGGTATAATGCACACTCTGGGCATGGGCAGGCCGGCCTGGGCCGCCAAAGAACGCACCATGGACACCAACTCCGGAGCTTCATTTTCACTAACTGGCTGGGCCTTGTAGGCTTTTAGAACAATGCTGTCTGAAAACCAGTAAGAAAAAAAGTTCATACCCAAAGCTAATACAAAAGCAATCAGCATTCCCTGCCGCCCGCCAATCAAATTGCCTATCCAAACCATAAGCAGGGTAAGCCCGCCCAGCAGCAAAAAAGTTTTAATCCTGTTCATCTATGGCAAACCTCGTAAAAGTTAACTACAGCCAAAAAGTACGCGTATGTAAGGTAAACGGCGGCGCGGGCAAGTCAAGCCGCCAGGCAACCCCTATGCCGCGCAAACCTTTTTAATAAATATAATTATGGATATAATATAAGCTTTGTCACCCTGCACAGCGGCGGGCCGCCAGGGAAAAACCTAACCACGGGAAAAGCATGCATATTCTGCTAACTAACGATGACGGCTATTCGGCCAATGGGCTTGTCGCCCTGTATCAGGCCCTGGCTGCCAAACATGAAGTTACGGTGGTGGCTCCAGAAGTGGAGCAGTCGGCCATTGGCCATGCCATTACCGTAAGCGAACCCATAAAGGTGCGCCCTTTAACCACGGAAAACGCGGCCTTTAACGGCTATGCCGTGCGCGGCACCCCGGCCGACTGTGTTAAGCTGGCTTGCTGTGAACTGTTAAACGCGCCGCCCGACCTGGTGGTAAGCGGCATAAACCACGGCGCCAATGTGGGTGTTAATATCCTCTATTCCGGCACGGTTTCCGCGGCCAGCGATGCCGCCATTATGGGCCTTCCGGCTTTAGCCTTTTCGCAAGAATTCGCCCAAAATATGGATTTCAGCGCGGCCGCCGAATATGCGGCCAAGCTGGTGGATGCCTTCTTTTCCCTAGGGGTGCCAACAGGCGTATTGCTTAATGTCAATGTGCCGTCGCGGCCCAAAAATCAAATAAAGGGCATGCGACTGGTTTATCAGTCGGGCGCGCGGCTTAACGAAAGCTTTGAACGCCGGCAAGATCCCAGAGGCAGGATCTATTACTGGCAATTGGGCGAAACCATGCGGGCTACGGGCAATATAGAAGACGACCATCAGTCTTTAAGCGACGGCTATATTACCATTACCCCCATACGTCACGACCTTACCCATTATCAGGAACTGGACAGGCTAAAAAATAAAAACCAGCTTTTGCCTGTTTTTCCATAAGCAAAAAGTTTGGAGATTTAGCATGAAAACGTTGTGGGCTTTTTTGCTGGCCTTGTTTTTAGTATGGCACATGCAAAGCGCGGCCGAAGCGGCCAAGGCCTTGGAGGTAGTGCACAGTTCGCCCCAAGGGCAGGTAAGCCAACTCACCCAGATAACCATACGTTTTAGCGAGGACATGGCCCCCTTAGGCTCTATGGAAAACGACATAGCCAGCACGCCGGCGCGCATTATCCCCAGCCAAAGTAACGCCCAGTTACCGGCAGGCAACTGGCGCTGGCTGGACACGGCCACCCTGGCCTATATGTTTGCCGCGCCGCAGACCGGTTCGGTGGCCTTTACGGTGACTGTGCCCGCGGGCATGAAGGCATTAAATGGCGCAACGCTGCAAAAAGATGTTAGCTGGCAGATAGCCTGCCCGTTGATTGACATTAAAAGTTACAGCAGCAGCCTAGGCCCCAAGGGAAGCATTACCCTAGGGGCTAATCAGGCCATTGATGTGGCCAGCCTGCGCGCGCACTTGGGCGTTACAGTCAACAGCAGGCCCGCGCAAATCACTTTGCAGGAGCAGGCCCAAACTGGCCGCTATCAGGGGCAAACGGAAATTTATTACTATACGGTGTCTATAAAAAACCCGCTGCCGCCTGATGCCGACATTGCGTTAAAAATTACCGCCGGGGTGGCCCCGCAACACGGTTTTATAAAAAGCGCGCAAAGCTTTAACTTCAATTTCAAAAGCTATGCCGGCCTTAAACTGGAAAGCTGGCGAGTTGGCTGGCATAACGATGGCAATTTTAATGCGGACAAGCCTCTGATACTGAATTTCAATAACGCGGTGGCCTTGAGCGATTTACTGGAACACCTAAGCATAAGCCCCAGCGTAAACATTGACAGCAAAGCCAGAACCGCACCCCCCAGCACCAGCCAGGCTATTGCCTGTAACTGGAGGCCGCGCACCGCTTATCAGGTTACCATTAAACCCGGCCTTAAAGACAGCTATGGCACCACGCTTGGCAAGCCCATAACTGTACAGGTGAAAATTGGCGATTTTGAGCCTTTTATTAAGCTTGGCACCGGTATGCGGGTGGTGGAGGCGGCCCTGGGCGGCATCTGCCCCATTATAACGCGCAATTTAAGCCCTATAGAAATTTTCAGCAAATTTTACCCCTGGAATAAAGAGAGCCTGCAACTGGCCAGCGGCTACAGATCCGGCGGTGACACTACTTCCGGCGCCCCCAAGCAAACCTTAAATTTTTCCAGCCAATTTAACAGCATTGTTAATCACCGGCTTTTGCTGCAAGAGCTGGTGCAAGAGAACCAAGAGAGCGGCTTAATAGCCCTTAACGCAAGATATCCCAACCCCCGCTCCGCTAACAGCGATACCAGTGAAGTGGGGGCGCTTCTGCAGGTTAGCGACCTGGGACTTTCTTTCAAGCTGGCGGAAAATCAAGGCCTGGCCTGGGTAACCAGCATAAATACCGGCCAGCCTCTGGCCGGCGTTGACCTGAGTATTTGTGATATGGACGGCCGCAAATACTGGGAAGGGATCAGCGACGAAAATGGTCTTTGCCAACTGCCCGGCGCGGGAGCGCTGAAAGCCAGCCACAGCCTGCCCATTCTGATGGCCAGCCGAGGGCAGACCAAAACCGTGCTGCCTCTTAGCTGGAGTGGCGATATATACGATGGCCAGCCCAACCATATTCCCTGGCCCACCCAGATGCGAGCCCATATGGTAAGCCAACTGCCGCTTTATCAGCCCGGCGAGCATGTGGAGTTTACCGCTTTTATACGCACCTCTACCAGAAACGGCTGGCAAGCCTTGGCGGATGAAGAGGTGCGTTTGGAAGTGCGCGACAGCCGCGGCCAGGTTATTTATAACGAAAAAGGCACAACCAATGCTTACGGCAGCATGGCGGGGAAGCTTGATTTAAGCAGTGAAGCCAGCCTTGGTTATTACAGCCTGTATGTATACGCCGAGGCCGCTTCCCCGAGCGCGGCTTCCGCCTTCCAGGTGGCGGCTTTCCGCCCGCCGGATTTTAAAATAGATTTAAGCACCCCGCCCTCTTTGCCAATTGGCAAACAAACTCTTCTGCAAAGCACTCTGAACGCGGCCTATTTTTTTGGCGCGCCTTTGGCCAATGCCAAGGCCAGCATGAAAATAAGCCAGCAGCTTAGTTATTTTGCGCCCGAGCGCCTGAACGGCTATAGAGTTGGCACGGCCGCTCCCTGGCGGGGCGGTTACCAGCATTTTGGGGAGAGAAGCGGCAGCCGCGCTACGCCTATTGGCGGCATAGAGACCACCCTGAACAGCCAGGGGCAGGCCGTTTTTGATTTGCCGGCGGCGCGAATAGCACCTGGCGAGTCCGCCACCATAACCCTGGAGGCCTTGGTCACCGACCCCGCGGGCCTGACCAGCCAGGGCAACACCTCTTACGCGGTTTATGCCAGTGAATATTTTGTGGGCGTTAAATCTCCCTGCCTGGTTAAAGAAAACGAGGCAATAACCTTGCAGTTAAAAGCCGCCACCTATGACAACAAAGCTGTGGCCAACGCCAAAGTAACCATTAGCGCCACCAGGCTGCACAGTGATGCGTCTCCTTTCAAATGGCAGGACAGCACTGATATCAACAGTGCCGAAGGCCGGAATTTCAAATTCACCCTGGCTGAGAGCGGTATTTATGAAATAAAGGTCAGCATAAAAGACAATGAAGGACGCGAAAATATAACCACCACCAATATTTCGGTGGTGGGGCGTAAAATGACGTGGCAGGGCAACTGGCAAGAGCGTGGCCTTGAACTAATGAGTGACGGCGAGCAATACGCGCCGGGCGATGTGGCTAAAATTGTCATAAAGAACCCATTTGATGTTCCGGCCAGGGCATTGATTACCACGGAAAAAGCCGGCATTCTGCAATACTGGACACAGAAAATCGATGAACCGGCGCCCACCATAGAAGTGCCGTTAACCAAAGATAATACGCCCTATACCTTTGTATCGGTGCTGCTCATCAAAGGACGCAGCGCCGCCCCGCCGCAAGATGGCGAGGATTTGGGCGCGCCCAAAGTAATGACTGGCTCCATACTGCTTAAAGTTGCAGATGAAAGCAAAGCAAAGTTTAGCGTGGAGTTAAAAACTGACCACAGCGCCTATCGCCCGTCCGGCCTGGTTAAAGTGGCGGTTAAAGCCAGCGAGAGCTGCCAGCTTACCCTGCTGGCGGTGGACAAACGTATATTACGGGCTGCCGGACGCGACAGCTATGAGGCTGGAGCCAGCTTTGCCGAGGTGATTTGGCGCGGGGTTGCCACCGCGGATTTGCGCACCAGGTTGCTCAACCTGGCCGCTATTAGCGATGATGACAGCAATGCTTTGGAAAAAAACGCGCTTTCTCTGGCGCAACCCGCACCCATGGCCGCCATGGCCCGCAGCCGGGAGATGGCCGAAGAACCTGCCAGTAGCGGCGATGATGCCGCGCGCTCCAATTTTTCTCCGGCCGCTTACTGGCTGGCCAGTGTGGAGACTAACGCCAGCGGCGCATATGAGGACGCCTTTACCCTGCCCGATTCCCTTACCGCCTATGAAGTAGTGGCCATAGCGGCCGACAGACAAGGCGGCTTTGCCACGGCCCGCCAGGAGATAACCGCTAGCCTGCCGCTGCAGCTAACCTCTTCCCTACCCCGTTTTATAACCCAGGGCGATGAACTCATGGCGCAGTTTTTAGTGCACAACCTAAGCGGCCATGCCGGAGAAATTGAGCTTGAGCTTAACGTCAATGGTATTGAGCTTGCCTCTCCCCCCCGCCAGCAAATAAAGGCCGCGGCCGGACAAAGTGTGGCGGTTAACTTCCAGGTTAAAGCGTTTAATGTGGGCCAGGCGGAATTTGTAGTTAAGGCCAGCATGGATAATGAAAAGGATTCCGTAAAGTTCAAAATACCCGTACTGCCGGCCCTGCCTTTAACTACTGTGGCCGCCGCCGGTTTGCTGCAGCCGGAAGAACAATACAGCTTGCCGGTCGATATCCCTGAAGATATAGACAGTCGCAGCCGCTTACAGATAATTTTGGCGCCTTCGCCCGCGGCGGGCCTGCCTTTAACCGCCCAGGAAATAACCAATTACCCCTGGGACTGCCTGGAACAGCGTTTAACTAAAGCCTGCTTGCGCATTGCCCGCCTGACCAACGGAGAAGTGCTTGGCCTGGAACCCGAAAAAGACGACCGGGAGGCGGCTCAAGCTGTTTTCAACAGCGTCGCTAAATTCCAAAATAGCGATGGCGGCTTTTGCCTGTGGCCGGGTATGGGGCAGAGATCGGAATTTTATTTGACGTGTTATGTAATGCTGGCGGCAATGAAGGGCAGCCAAGTGGATATCAGCATGAATGCCAGGGTAGTGGAGCAAGCCCTGCGTTTTATCGCCACTAGCCTTAACCAAAGCGCAAACAATGAGCTCAGCCTGGATGCCCAGGCCTTTGCGGTTTGGATCTTGGCCAGCCATAAAGCCAGCGGCGCTAAAGAGCATTTATTGCGCTTCACTAAGCTCGCCGACAAAATGAACCCATTGGGCCAGGCCGCCTTAATGCTGGCTTACAAGGAGCTTGGCTTAGACCAGCCTAAAGATTTTTTAATTGCGCTGGAAAAGCACATTGCCATAAGCCCCACGCAAATGCATTTTAACACGCCCTATGCCCAGCGTTTTTGGTACACCATGGGCAGCCCGCTTAAAGACAATGCCTTCGTGCTTTGGGCGCTTTGTAAAACCAATCCCCATTATTCGCGTTTAGAGGCTTTGGCCATGTGGGTATCGCAGGTG
Source organism: Desulfarculales bacterium (assembly GCA_031554335.1). Lineage (GTDB taxonomy): Bacteria > Desulfobacterota > Desulfarculia > Desulfarculales > Desulfarculaceae > JAIRYI01. Next base: position 11,584 of record JAVBVK010000029.1, on the reverse strand, counting down.
CTAGGTGAAAAAACCTATCTTTCCACCCAAGAGGCTATTTTCGGCCTTTGGGGCTTGGGCGCGTATTTAGAATCTTTAGGCGGCAATCAGGCAATAAGCGTCAGCGCTAAATGGAAGCAGGAACAGATGCAAGCCGCCTTCAGCAAGCTCGTTGAACCGGCCATAAAATGGGAGATCGGCGGCGATAAACTTCAACCAGGCGCCGGCGCTTTGGTTTTTAGCGCGGCAAGCGGCAAACCTTACTGGAGTGCGCGCCTGAGCTACAGCAGCATGCAAAGCCAAAGGCCCGTCAATGCCGGTTTCAGCATCAGCCGCAAATGGCTTACTCCTGGCCCCTGGCATATGGGGCAGACCGTGGAGGTGGAAATCACGGTTACGGCGCCTAACTATCGCCGTCATGTGCTGGTATATGACCCCTTCCCCGCTGGGCTAGAGCCGCTCTATGCCACGCGGGCGGATTTGGCCAGTCAAAATCTGCGCTACTACCCGCCATGGCAATGGCAGGAAATGCGGGAGCACGGGCTGTTGCTCTACACCGCTGCCATGGCCCCTGGCACCTATAGCTACAAATACCAGTTGCGCGCATTTGCGCCAGGCGTTTTTGTTAAACGCTGCAGCCAAGTGGAAGAGATGTACACTCCCGAGGTCTTTGCCCGCGACGTGGCGGAAAAAGTGGAAGTAAAGCCTTAAAATTCATGCAAGCAATAATGAAAGGCGGCCCCTGATGTTTTCAGGGTCCGCCTTTATCGGAGGGCAAAGACTTTCTATTCGTCGGCGTTAAGGCGTTTTAACACCAGCTTTTGCGCGCGCATGGCCAGCTTTTCAACATATATGTAAAACACCGGCGTAACATATAAAGTAAGCAGCTGCGAAAGAATTAAGCCGCCAACCACGGCCAGGCCCAAGGGTTGGCGCGCCTCGCCGCCCGCCCCCAGCCCCAGGGCAATGGGCAGCGCGCCAAAAAGCGCGGCAAAGGTTGTCATCATAATAGGGCGAAAACGCACTAAACAGCCTTGATAGATGGCATCGCGCGGTTCACTGCCGCCCCGGCGCGCGGCTATGGCAAAGTCTATCATCATAATGGCGTTTTTTTTCATTATGCCCACCAGCATAATAATGCCCACAAAGGCGTATAAATTGAGATCATGGCCAAAGAGCATTAAGGTTAACTGAGCACCCAAAGCCGCGGTGGGCAACCCGGAAAGAATGGTTACAGGATGCCAAAAGCTTTCATACAAAATACCCAACACCAAATAGATAACCACAATCGCCAAAATTAACAGCACTACCAGGCCTCTCTGCGCGGTTTGGAATGACTTGGCCGTACCTTCAAAACGGCTGTTAATTTCAGATGGAAGAATTGATGCCGCCGCCTTCTCCACCTCTGCCGTGGCCTGGCTTAAAGCAACATGTTGTTTAGTGTTAAAAGAAATGGTAACTGAAGGCAGTTGGCCGGAATGGTTAACCGTTTGCGGGCCCAATTGGGGCTCCAGCCTGGTTATGGTTTCCAAAGGCACCAATTGTCCGCCGGCCGAGCGCAAACGCAGTAAAGAAAGCGCTTCCGGCGAGCTTTGATATTCCGGGCTAAGCTCCATAATAACTTCATACTGGTTGGTGTCGGAGTAAATAGTGCTTACCTGGCGCGAACCATAGGCGTAATAAAGGCTGTCTTCAATCTGTGCCGCGCTCAGCCCCAGGCTGGAGGCCTTGTCGCGGTCTATAACCACGTTGACTTCAGGAGTTTTTATCTGCAGATCACTGGTTACATCGCGAATAATATCTATGTGCCGCATTTTTTCCTCTAAAAGCGGCGCATAGTGATAAAGCGCGTCTACATCCGAGCTTTGCAGGGTGAACTGATAAGCCGCCTTGCTGGAACGCCCGCCCAGAATGGTAACCGGCGGATTCTGTAAAAAAACTTTTATGCCAGGGATATTGGCCAGCTTGGGCCTGAGATCGGCCAGAATATCATCCACATGGCGGCTGCGCTGATTGCGGTCGCGCAGACGCAAATTTAAGGTGCCGGTATTGAGGGAAGCGTTGGGGCCGGAAGCGCCAATAACGCTCATTACATAGCGTATGTCCGGATCGTCTTCTATTATGCTGGTAACCAGGGCTTGGTAGTGCACCATAGCCTCGAAAGATGTGCCTTGGGCGGCCTCAATGTTGCCGGTTATCTGCCCAGTGTCTTCACTGGGGAAAAAGCCTTTAGGAATAAAAATGAAAATTACAACCGTGGCCGCGGTGGCGGCCAGCAAAAGCAGCATGGTTAAGCGCGCATGCTTTAGCACCAGCAGCAAGCTGCGTTGATAAATATCCAGCATGCGGTCAAACAATTTTTCCGCCGCCAGATAAAAACGCCCCGGCTGGGTATGAGAGCCGCGCAGCAGGCGGGCGCACATCATGGGGGTTAGGGTAAGAGAAACCGCGCCCGATACTAAAATGGCACAAGCAATAGTTATGGCAAACTCTTTAAACATGCGACCGATCAAATCGCCCATAAAAAGCAAGGGGATAAATACCGCCACTAAAGAGATGGTCATGGAAAGCACGGTAAAACCAATTTCTTTAGAGCCGGTGCGGGCGGCGGCAAAGGGCTTAACCCCCTTTTCCATGTGGCGCACAATGTTTTCCAACATAACAATGGCGTCGTCCACCACAAAGCCCACAGCTAGAGTCATGCCCATTAAAGAAATATTATTAAGGCTGAACCCCAGTTGATGCATTACCGCAAAGGTGCCAATAACTGAAAGGGGCACCGCCATACTGGTAATAATTGTGGCGCGCAAGTTACGCAGGAACAAAAACACCACCATAATAACCAGCATTATGGAAAGGGTTAAGGTAAATTTTACGTCGTTTACCGACTCGCGGATGGATTGCGAGCGGTCGTAGGTAATCTGCATGTTTATGCCCGCCGGCATTTGCGCCTGCAAAGATGGCAAAATGCGGCGCACCGCATCCACCACCTCAATGGTGTTGGTGCCTGGCTGGCGCTGGATGGTTAAGGTAATGGACTGGCGCCCGTTTACCCAGTTGGCAATTTTATCTTCTTCCACGCTGTCCGCCACCTGCCCCAGTTCTTCCAGGCGCACGGGGTGGCCGTCCTGGTAGGACACCAAAAGCTTTCTATAGTCGGCGGCGGTTTTAAGCTGGCCGGTGGCTTGCAAGGTGTAAGAGCTGTCTGGCCCATGCAAAGTGCCCACAGGTAAAATAACGTTGCCCCTTTTTACCGCTTCCGCCACCTGGTCTATACCAATGCCGCGGCTGGCCAGCACTTTGGGGTCTAGCTTTATGCGTACCGCATATTTTTGTGAACCCCAAATGTTAACCTGGGCCACCCCGGTTATGGTGGACATGCGTTGCACCAAAAACGTGTCGGCATATTCATGCACGGTAGATAAAGGCAGTGTATCGCTGCTTAGAGATATATACAGAATTGCCCGGTCGGCCGGGTTTACCTTGCGCAAAGTTGGTGGGTTTTGCATGTCGCTGGGCAGCCGGCGCTGTACTTTGGCAATGGCCGCCTGCACGTCCTGGGCGGCCGCGTCTATATCGCGGTTAAGGTCAAAAACAATGCTTATGTTGGTGCTGCCCTGGCGACTGGTTGAGGTCATGGAATCTATGCCGGCAATGGTGCTGAATTCCCGCTCTAAAGGGGTGGCCACGGAAACAGCCATGGTTTCCGGGCTGGCGCCGGAAAGAGAGGCGGAAACATAAATTACCGGATAATCCACATTGGGCATGTCGTTAACCGGCATGTTAACATAGGCCATGCTGCCGAAAAAAAGCACGCCCAGCCACAGCAGGGTGGTCATGGCCGGGCGGGAAATGAAGGGAGAGGAAATATACACTTAAACTACAATCCCAGTTCCTGGCTGTTGCGCACGCTTACTTTTATGCCCGGCACCAGGCGCAATTGCCCATCGGTAACTAGCAGCTCGCCCTCTTTTAGGCCCGCGTCAATTACCGTAAATTTGTTGTCCAGCTTGGGTCCCACGCTAACCTCGCGCATTTGTACGGTAAGGCTGTCATCCAGCACAAAAACATATTGGCCGCGCGGCCCGGTTTGCACCGCGCTGGAGGGCGCCAGCATGGCGTCGGCCAAGGTGGTTGAGGTGAGGCCAATATTTACAAACTGCCCCGGCCACAGGCGTTTTTGTTCATTGGTGAAAGTTGATTTCAAACGAATAGTACCGGTTGCCGTATTAACCGCGTTATCCACAAAATTTATAAATCCCCGCTCTGGCTCGGCCTCACCGGGGATACTGGCTTCCACCGGCACGTTACCCAAAGCCTGAAACTTACGCACCACGCTTAAATACTGTTCCGGTACGGTAAAAGACACAGCAATGGGCTTTACCTGTTGAATAACCACCAGCGGCTTGTCGGCATTGGCCTTAACCAGGTTGCCGGCATGAAAATAAAGCGCGCCGGTGGGCCCGCTGATAGGGGCATGGATATAACACCAACTTAACCGCAGCTTGGCGCTTTCCACTTCGGCTTCGGTAGCGGCCTGGACAGAACTGCGCACTTTAGCGGCGGTGGCATATCCCTCGTAGTCGGCCACACTGATAACCTTATTTTTGACCAGGTCGGCATAGCGTTGAAGATCGGTCAACGCTTTTTGCGTCTGCGCTTTATCGCTGGCTAAACGCGAAGAAGCCTCTTTAAGCGCGGCCTCATAGGGCGCGGGGTCTATGGTAAAAAGCAGCTCTCCCTGCTTAACTTCCTGCCCTTCGCGGAAGTGCACCAGCATAAGCTGACCGTCCACCCTGGTTTTTACTTCCACGGTAGAGCTGGCCTCCACCGTGCCAATGGCGGTAAGGCGCACATTTACCGTTTGTTTTGTAACTCGGGCCGCGGTTACCGGGGGCGTAAACTGGCTGGCCGCCTTGTGTTCCTCTTTGGAATCACAGGCGCACAAACATAGCAGCAGCAATAAAATTAGCGCCGATTTAGTCATGAGGCGCTTCCAGCCACATGGTAACTGGTCCATCATTTATAAGTTCCACCTGCATTACTGCTCCAAATTTCCCCTGTTCCACATTAAGCGCATGCTCACGCAGGCGCTCTATAAATAAATGATACAAAGGCAAAGCCGTTTCCGCGAGCGCCGCCCGGCTAAAAGACGGGCGGTTGCCCTTGCTTGCCTCGCCCCACAGTGTAAACTGACTTACCACCAATACCGCGCCTTTGCTGTCTTTTACCGACAAGTTGAGCCTGTCTTGCTGATCGGGAAAAATGCGCAAGTTGGCAACCTTGTCGGCCAGCCAGCGCGTTTTGTCCTCATTGGCCTGCCGGCTTATGCCCAAAAACACCAACAAGCCAGGGCCTATGCCCCCCACCGTGGCGCCGGCCACAGATACTTGGGCCTTACTCACTCTTTGCAGTAACGCGCGCATAATTGGCCTTCGTCAGCGCCGCCGGCTTGGTTAGATAACTTGATTCCGCCGCCACATGTTCGCCCGGCATTTTGCCTTGTTAATAAACGTAAGGCTGTGGCCAGCATGATACAAGGCAGCCATACCCACAAAAATTCCGAAATCAGCACCGTCAACCCGCGTTCGCTTAAGAAGGCGGTCGGGTTCAGGGGCGAAACCCTGATGGGCCGCCAGGGCAAAAAGTAGCGATCTTCGCTTAATGGCCAAAACACCGCCACTCCCAAACCGCCGCTGGTGGCCGCGTCCAGGGCTATGTGCAGGGCCACGGCCAAAAAGAACACCATAAAAGCGCCTAAACGCCCGGCCTTGAGCCAAGGTGCCAACAACGCGCCCAATAGCCCGCTGGTTAAAGCAAAGGCCAAAGAATGGCTAAAGCCGCGATGGCCCAACAAGTCGGCGTACCGCACTCCCAGCTTGAAGCCAATAACATCCAGATCTGGCACAACAGACATAATAACCCCTGCCAAAAGCAAGCGCCAAGATAGGCGTGCCCGCCCCAGGCCCAGCCCCAGGGCCAGAATGGGAGCCGGGTGGGTAAAAATTGTGGGCATTTAAACTCCGGCGTGGTCAATAAGCCCGGCCAGATAACCAGCGCCAAAGCCGTTATCAATATTGACCACGCTTAAACCAGGTGAACATGAATTGAGCATGCCCAGAAGCGCGGCCAGCCCGCCAAACGAGGCGCCATAGCCCACGCTGGTGGGCACCGCCACTACCGGGCAGGCGCACAGGCCCCCCACTACTGAAGGCAAGGCGCCTTCCATGCCCGCCACCACCACCAGGCAACTGGCGCGCCGTAAAAGTTCTTGATGGGCCAACAGGCGGTGCAGGCCGGCCACCCCCACATCCCATAAGCGCTCCACCTGGCTGCCCATAAGTTCAGCGCTGAGCGCCGCTTCTTCGGCCACAGGCAAATCGGAAGTGCCGGCGGACACTATGCCCACCAAACCCTTACCCGGTTTTACCGCATGCGGGGCGGGCAAACTTAGACAGGCGCAGTTGTCATGATATTTAAGCAACGGAAATAAATCGACCGTAGCTTCCGCCTTGCGCTCATCCACCCTGGTGGCCAGCACAGCCGCGCCACGTTCGTGAATGGCCTTGGCAATGGCGGCAATTTGCAAGGCTGTTTTTCCTTGACCAAAAATAACTTCAGGGTAACCTTTGCGCGTTATCCGGTGATGATCCACCCGGGCATAGCCCAGATCTTCCTGGGCCATGTTCTGCCAGTGTTCAACGGCGTCTTTCACCAGCAAACGGCCGCCGGCCACCGCCTCCAGCATTTCCTGCAAGTTTTTATAGCTCATCACAATTACCCGTGTTTCAAAAAAATATGAATAGAGGTACAATATTGGCGTTACGCGCGCCTTTGTATTGGCGCACACTTTTCAAATTATACCCCTATTTAGGCAAAAGGTTTAGTATGTCTTCCTGGTTGCAAGTAAATATAAACACCACCCCCGCCCAGGCAGAAGCCTTAGCCGATTTCATTGTTGGCCTAACCCGCCGCGGCGTGGAAATACTCGACCAGAACGATAACGGCTGGGAGGTTAAAGGTTTTCTGGACTCTGAAGCAAACGAGCAATATACGGCTCTGCAAGGGTATTTAAGCCAATTGAGCGAGCCGTGGCAAATGAATTCCGAACAAATCCCCGATCAGGACTGGCAGGATAACTGGCGGAAATACTTCAGCCCCTTTCGCCTCACCAGCCAAATATGGATTGCCCCACCCTGGCAGGCCGCGCCAGCTAAGGAAAATGAGCTTGTCATAATAATAGATCCCGGGCAGGCCTTTGGCACAGGTCAGCATCAAAGCACGCATTTATGCCTGCTCTATCTCCAGCGCCTGGCACAAAACGGCCTTTTACCTGGCGGCATGCTTGATGTGGGCTGCGGCACCGGCATTTTGGCTTTGGCCTTTCTGAAACTTGGCGGCGCTAACGCTGTGGGTATTGACATAGATTCGCTGGCCATTGAAGCCAGCCGCCATAACGCCCGACTTAACCATATAGACAAATTTGCGGTATCTAATAAACCGCTTGAGGAATTAGAGGAAGCTTTCCCTTTAATTGCCGCCAACCTTACCGCGCTGGACCTGATTAATATGGCCCAAGCCATTAGCGGGCGCCTGGCTCCTCAGGGGTTTTTGCTGTGCTCCGGCCTGCTCACCAGCCAGGTGGACCAAGTAGTAACGGCTTTTGCCGCCCATGGCTTAAGCCTGAGGGAGCAGAGCAGCCTAGAGGGCTGGGCGGCGCTTGTGCTGTGTAAGGCGGGAGAGTAAACGCTTTGAGTGAACGTCGCTTTGTGGTTTTACCCGGCCAGTTAAAGTCAGAACTGGTAATGCTGGATGCCAGCGAGGCCGCCCATGCCAAACGGGTATTGCGCCTGCAGCCTGGCGACGAAGTGTGGCTGGTAGACAGTCAAGGCGGCCAGGTTAAAGCTGTTATTGAACGCCTTAACCCCATGCTGTGCCGGGTGGTTAGCCGCCCGCTTTGGCAAGCCCCCAGCCCGCGCCTGGTGCTGGGCCTGGGCATTAGTAAAAACCCGGCCATGGAATTTTTGGCGCAAAAGCTTACCGAGCTTATGGTGGACGAAGTAAGGCCTATTACCCTTACCCGTTCAGTGGTAGAGCCTTCGGCTAATAAAAGCGAACGCTGGCAACGCATTGCTTTGCAGGCGCTTAAACAGTGCGGAGCGCCGCGGGCGCCACATTTTGCTGCGCCCGCCACCTTAAACGAATTTTTGCAAGCAGCCCCGTCCGCCTGCCTGAAGCTTATGGCCTGGGAAGATGAAACGCAAACCCAACTGGTCCAGGCCCTGCCCGTATCCTGCCCAACAGAAGTATGGGCTATATTGGGGCCAGAGGGCGGGCTTAGCCCGGCGGAGGTGGAGCTGGCAAAAGACGCCGGCTTTATTGCCTGCAGGCTTACCATAAGCACTCTGCGCGCTGAAACCGCGTCTCTGGTGCTGGCCGGCATATTACGTTGCTTCTGGCCGGCCTGAGCCATGCGAAAGCTTTCAGATAGTTGCCACAGCTCTCCTCCCAAACGTATGCCCTTTACCAGTGGGCTGGATAAAATACCGCGCCGCTACTACGGCTGGCTGGTGTTAACCTGCATTCTGATGACGTTATTTTTTATCATCTTCGGCTTTTACGCCAACCATAAAGCGGTAAAAGCCCCTTATATCCCCTATCTGGTGCACCCACATCAAGTAAGTTTATGGATAAACGAAGGACGTAATCTGCTTTTGCTGGAGCTTAGCCAGTATGAAGGCCAGGAACCGGCGTTAAAACAGAGCCTGGCAGTGGGTAATCTGAAGCGAGACGACCTCAACCTACAGGCCCGGGCCTTCCTGCAAAGCCTGCCAGAGCCCTGGCCCTGGATTATTTGTTACAGTATAGAACCCAATCGGGAGCTGATACGCGCCTTTTTGGCGGAATTACACCTTATGAAGGCCGAGCACATTTATGCCTTGAGCGGCGGGCCGGAAAAATGGGCCGAATTTGGACTTATTAAGGTAAGCGACGAAAGCCAGATGCCGCCTCCGCCACAAAATTAAGTTGGCACCAATATTGCTATATTTTAGTAAAAAAGGCTTAGGGGGTTAGCCCAGTAAGAGCAGCACAAGCAAGAGGTTAAGGCAATGAAGTGGCTAGGGTTAGGGGTTTTATCAATTATATTAATAGGTAGCACGGGGTGCGAAATTGTTGCCATGGGAACCGCCTTTGGCATTGGCGGTGGCGCCACCAGCGGGCAGGTGCAGGCCAATACCAGAGCCCCGGAAGAACTTTACCTGGGTGAAGGGGAAGGTCCTTCCCTGTATCGCTATGCCGAAGACCTGCTTTACCAGGGCCGCTACCGTGAAGCGGTGAATGCCTATTACAATTGCGAGATGGTGGCATACACCAATGCCATACGCGAAGCCGCGCGCACCCGGCGCATGTGGGTACAGGAACTGATAGCGGCCTATGCCGACGGGCGCACCCCACCGCCGGCGCCAGCCATAACTCTTACCGAACGTGGCGCTTCCCAGGTTCCGCCCAAGGCCATTTATGACGTGGACGACACTTCGGGCCACGCGGCTATTTTCCACCGGCAAACCGACATGTCGGTGTTTTCCGCCAACCCACGGCAACTGTCTCCCCATCAGCACTATATGGGCGACGGCGCCATGTATCATATTTACGGCTATCGTGATTATCCGGGAGACATGAAGCCTGAAGAGGTTACCATACCGCCGCAGCCGCCCTATGTGGAAAAATAGCGCAAGCTAACGTTTGAAAACAGCCAGGGCCATGGGCAGCCCCACGCTGGGCCAGGGCAGATCTGGCAGGGCCTGGGGCGAGCCGGCCCAGTTGTACTGATAGCCTTGCACATTAATGGCCAACTGGGCTTCCGCCCCGCCGTCCATGCACATTACCTCTCTAAGCCAGGTAAGCTGCTTCAGCCAATCAGCCAGTTCCCACAGAGTGTGGCGGCCATGGCTAACAACCAATATTATATTGCCCTGCTGGTCTTGTCCTAGCAGGCTGCGGTGGGCCAGCTTGGTGCTGCGCCTCACCCTTATTTGCCCATAGCGGTCCAGCAGCATTAATGACTGGGCCACCTGCTTGTAAGGATTGAGCCTGGCGTCAAAGGCGCTGTAGCGTATATCCAGCACTCTTGCCTGAGGTTGCTTGGGGTCGTCGTTTTCCGCCATAAAAAGGCCAGACTGATTGCCAGCCAACTGGGAATAGACAAAGCCATCCTTCACCAGCAAGCCCAAATAATTACGGCGTTCGTCATACTGCCCAATGTTGCACACCACCAGCGCTTGGCTTTGCTCAAGCCAATGATGAGCGCTTAAACTTTCAGGAGGATTATAAAGAATTTGAAAACGATAGCGGGAGGGGTCTATACGCAAAAATAGCAGTTCAGGACTACCTGAGCCAGATGCTGTGCGCGCCTCCAAATAAGCCATCTCCAACCCCGGCTGCAAGCTTTGCCAAGCCGGTGTCTGGGCCTGGGCGGGAACGGCAAATATTAAGCTGAGCAAAACTATAACCCATGTGCGCATAACCTATAGTTTAGCCACTTTGTAACAACCTGACAACACAATTAATTGACCATGTGGGGTGAAAAAGACCTGCCTTCTAAAGCCGGCAAGGCCGCCAGTTGCATGTCGATGTCGTAGCTGAGAAGCTGACGCACTTCATCCATAGAACGTGTCAGCACCAGATCAATCACCAGGCGGGAGCTTCCATCCTCACGCACTACCATTCTTTGCCGCAACTGTTCTTCCAGCTTTTGCAGCAGCCTGCAATCAATTATTTGACTATTGTGTCCGGGCTCGTCCAACATCTGCTGCAAAGATTCGAAAATTAACTTTGTCATACCGTGTAATGAGATATCAAACTGTTTCATGTCTGGCTCCTTTTATGCCATAATTTTGGCAATACAAATAAGCAAAGCCTGTGCCAAACGCCAATTTATAGATAACATACTGTTTTAATTAAAACAAACTTAAAACAACGCGATTGCCATCCAAAAATCTCTTGCGATATTTTTTTGACGATTGTTTTTATTAATAATTTTATAGTGTTAAACTGAACATTAATATTCATTGCTAACCTTAAGCTATCATTTAAAGCATTTTTTGCATAAAATAAACAAAATTTCACTAAAATTATAGCCAAAAAAATGACAAATCGCACTTCTTTTCAAAGTGCCGCCAAAAAAATGGCTACTTTTGGTTACAAATTGCAATTATTTAAAAAAGAAAATGCCCAAACCCTCCCGCTTAAGCGGGTTGGTTCAGGCATCAAAAAATTTTAAAGCCGGCTACTTATTTAGCAGCTTTTTTCACTGTGGCTTTTTTTACCGCGGGCTTTTTGGCGGCCGCAGTTTTGGTGGTGGCCGCTTTTTTCACTGCGGGCTTTTTGGCGGCGGCGGTTTTAGTAGTGGCCGCTTTTTTTACCGCGGGCTTTTTAGCGGCCGCGGTTTTAGTGGTGGCCGCTTTTTTCACAGCGGGCTTTTTATCGGCCGCGGTTTTAGTGGTGGCCGCTTTTTTAACCGCGGGGTTTTTAGCGCCGGGGGTTTTAGTTTTGTAAAAATTTTTTTAATAGGGAATTTTTTAGGCGGGGGATTAATTTTTGGAAG